>CAMNRO010000005.1 GCA_946553045.1 uncultured Porphyromonadaceae bacterium
CACCCACTAATCACTAACCACTAACCCCTCACCACTAACCCATAACCTCTCACCACTAACCCAGAACAATGAAAACTGACTTTTTCAAAATAGCTGTTGTGGCTGCCATGCTGTTCTCAGCCGTACAACTCTCCGCCCAGAACCGCGATTGGGCTCAGCATGGCCGCTACGCACAGGCAAACAAGGAGCTGCCCGCTCCCGTCAAGGGCGAGCACCGTGTGGTGTTCATGGGTAATTCCATCACCGACCACTGGGCCGACATGCGCCCCGATTTCTTCAAGGCCAACAACTATGTCGGCCGCGGAATCAGCGGACAGACTTCCTATCAGTTCCTGCTCCGTTTCCGCGAGGACGTAATCAATCTCAAGCCCGAGGTGGTGGTTATCAATGCCGGCACCAACGACTGCGCCGAAAATACACACGCCTTCAACCCCGAAATCACCCTCGGCAATGTCATGTCTATGGTTGAGCTCGCCAAAGCCAACGGAATAAAGGTGATAATCGCCTCTACGCTTCCCGCCACGACTTTCGGCTGGAATCCTGCAATCAAGGATGCCCCCGAGCGCGTGAAAACCATCAACAAACTCATAAAGGACTATGCCGACGCCAACAAGATACCCTATGTGGACTACTACAGCGCTATGGTGGCCGGCCCCGACGGCACCATGAACCCCGCCTACAGCAACGACGGCGTGCACCCCACCCACGCCGGCTACGAAGTGATGGAGCCCATCGTCAAAGCCGTCATCGACAAGACGCTCAAGCGCAAGAAATAAATTTCCTGCCGCATATACAGACAAAGGCGCCCCGTGCTGAGCGAGGCGCCTTTGTTGTATTCAGAGATTGGGTTAGCGGGTGGATTTGAGGGTGTAGTTCATGCCCGGGGTTGGCGAGGGAGTGAGGCTGGCGTCGACCATGGTGATGGTGGAGTCGGTGTCTACGAGGAAGTAGACCTCGCCGGAGCCGTCGCCCGAGAGTTTCAGGTATTTCTGTCCGTTGGCGCCTGTGCCGACGGTGAAGTCGCCTTCGCCGGCGAAGGAGGCAAGGTCCTGCACGGTGCCTGCCGAGTCGGTGGTGAAATAGGTCTGAACGATGTCGTAGTCGCCCTCTGTGGCGTCGTCGTCGAAGTCGAGGAGCACGGTATAGCGTATGCCGTCGACATCAGCTCCGGGCAGAACGCCGGTATATACCTTGTCGGTGCTCCTGTCGGAGGTGAGGGGAGTTGTGGGCTTCCGGGTGTCGGTGCATGCGCCCAAGGCGATCAGAGCTGCGGCCGCGGCCAGATAACAAAAAGTCCGTTTCATAGTCATAGTGTATTTTCAGTATCTACTCATACGCTATAACGCAGCCTCACGGCAAAGGTTCATCGACCTGTCAGAGCACGGGCTACAGCGGTGTATATGGCCCCGCCGCGTATGTCGCGGGCCAGTATCGTGCCGTCGGGTCCGAAGAGCATAATCATCGGTATGCCGTCGAAGCCGTATTTTTCCATAGGCTCCATGCCCGCTCCGATGAGCTGTGGCCATAAGTAGCCTTCTTTTTCTATGGTTTCGAGTGTGTTGGCATCCTTATCCCATGTAGCAACGCCCAGAATTGTGAAACGGTCATCGTCTTTATAGCGTTCGTAAAGAGGCTTGAGGGTTTCGCGGGCTTCCTGGCGGCAGGGGCCGCACCAGCTGGCCCAGAAGTCGACGAGCACATACTTGCCTTTGCCGAGATAATCGGATAGCTTTGCAGGGCTACCGTCGGGATTACGGGCTTCGAGGTCTACGAATTTATGGCCCGTAGATGTGGCGAGCGCACTTGCTTTCTGACGGTTGAATTTCTGAGCCACTGGTAGCTCTGTCAGATAGGTCGGCAGAGATGCGAAGAATGCGGGCCATTCCTCGGGCTCGATATACCATCTGTTTTCCATGAGCAGACACTCGCCGAAGCCGTTGCCGGCGTTTTCCTTTGTCATGGCTATGCTGTGTGCCTTTTCATTGCCGAAAGCACTGTCGTAGAATTTCTTGTATTCGGTCTGGAACTGTTCGGGGTCCGGGTATTTTTCTCTGAGAGCTTTTGCGCAACTGTCTAAAAAGAGATATTGGGCTTTGCGCTCCTTTTCGTGTTTCTGTAGCTTTGTGTTTATTTCGCCACCCGACATAGGATAGTGGCTGTCGAAGTCGAGAACCACGGGAGCTTCTTCGAGTACGCAGTTGCTGAAAGTGCTGCCGCACTCAACGCGCACGAAAGCCCCTCGGCCGTAGCTGCCGCTGAAGTGAAGACGTCCGTCGGCGACTGTGGCCGAGTCGATTACGGCGTTATCGCGGAAATAGTCGGTCATGTAGAATTTCTCGCCATCCATGTCGTTGATATTGGCCGAGATGTTGTAGTCTACGGCGTTGGCCGATAGACCGATGAGTAGTGATACAAGAAATAAGGTCTGTTTCATAAGATATTAGATGTTTTAAGTTTTTTGCAAAAATAGAAAAAACGGCCGGAATCAAAAAATTCCGACCGTTTTAATTATATTGAACAAGCTCTTAAACTTTAAATTTGAAAGTATGTGTGCCTTCGCCCACTTCGACAGGCTCGGGGGCGTAGACGGTGGCAGTTGTGGCGCCGGGCACGGTGACGGTCAGGCGGATATTGTCGCCGTCGCGCTTCCACGATGAGCTGATGTTGCCGCGTACGGATTTGTAGGTGGCTTCGGCCGAAGCGAGGCCGGCGGGGTAGTGGGGACGTATGATTACGTTCGCGAAACCGGGCTTGGCGGGGTCGTGGTTTATGCCGGCGAGATCGCGGCGCATCCACGAGCAGATATCGCCCATGAAGACATGGTTGAGCGAGGCGTCGTGGAATTCGGGGCTGAGCGTCCATGTCTCGGGCAGGGTGGTGTAGCCCATCTTTTCGAGCCAGTAGCCCCACGAGGGCGCGTCGGTCTTTGTGGCCATGCGGTAGGCGTCGTCCACGTAGCCGTAGCGAGTGAGCATTGCGGGTACGGTCTTGCTGCCGAGGAGGCCGTAGTCGAGGAAGTAATCGTTGGCTTCGACGGCCTTGTGGAGCGATTCGGCCACTGCAGCCTCCTTGCCTTCGGGCACTATGCCGGAGTAGAGGGCAACGCCGAGCGCGGCCTGTGTGCCGTTGGCGTAGGTGGCTTCGGCTTCGTTGAACCAGCGTGCGTTGATGGTGTCGCGCAGCGCCTCGGCCTTGGCGCGGTAGGGAGCGGCGTCCTTGCCGAGAATGTCGGCGAAGCGGGCCATTTTCACGTTGTCGAGATAGTAATATACGCTCGATGTGTAGTCGGTCGGAGTCTGGGCCGAGGAGCTGAGCCAGTCGCCGATACCGTCGGTGAAGAGACCGTTGGGTTTTTCGTTGGCGCGGGCCCATTCGAAGTATTTCTCCATCGTAGGATACATTCGCTCGATGGCGCGGCTGTCGCCGTAGTAATCATAGAGAGCTTCGGGAATTATGAACAGGGCTGCATCCCATACCGGGCCGGGCCAGTTGCCGTAGCCCCAGCCGCAGGAAGGAATGATGCCGGCAATGTTGCCGTTGTCGCGCTGATTGTCGGCGAAGTCGTTCATCCACTTCTCGTAGAGTGTAATGCCGTCGTAGTTCTGCAGGGCGAGGTCGATAGCTACGTGAGCGTCGGCTGTCCAGCCGTTTTTCTCGCGCTGGGGGCAGTCGGTGGGTATGCTGTGGAGATTTCCGAGGTAGCTGAGCATTGTGGCGTCGTAGATTTTGCCGAGCAGGGGCTCGGAGGAGGCGAAAGAGCCTGCGGGCTGCACGTCGGTGTGCATGAAATAGCCTTTCACATTGTCGGCGGTGAGCTCGACGGGGCGGTCGGCGGTCACCTCTACATAGCGGAAGCCGTGGTAGGTGAATCCGGGGCGGAAACTTTCTGCTTCGCCGGTGCCTGCGAGTATGAATTCGTCGGTCTGGAACTGCTCGCCGGGCTTCTGCGGGCAGTAGTAGACGTCGATGTTGCCCTGCTGGAGACGTCCGTCGTCCTTGAGCATTTCGCCGTGCGCCATCTTGAAGTGAGTGCCGCGTTCGCCGGCAACTTCGAGCGACGATACGCCGGCAATGTTCTTGCCCATGTCGAATACATATGCCGTGTCGCCGAAATTGGCTATCAGTTCGGGCTTGATTACCTCTACGGGGCGTATGGCCGGCATGGCCTGGGCCTTCAGGAGGGGAGAGGGGGCCTCTACGGCTGCTGCCGCGGTCCACTCCGAGTCGTCGAAACCTGCCGAGCGCCAGCCCTGCGGTTCGAGGCGGGCGTCGTAGCGGTCGCCGCTGTATATATTGTTATATGTATAAGGGCCTGTGGCAGTGCGCCATGTGCTGTCGGACACTACTATCGCCTCTTCGGCACCCGGGGAGCGGAGCTCGAAAATCATGGCCGGGCGGCGGCGCCAGCGTGCGCGCTCGAAATCCCACACGGCCTTGCTCTGGCAGTTGGCGAAGCCGTTGCCGAGTACTGCGGCCACGGTGTTGTCGCCCTCGGCGAGGAGGTCGGTCACGTCGTAGGTTGCATATAGATTGCGCTTGTCGTAGTGGGTGTATCCGGGGTCCATGTGGCTGTCGCCTACGCGCTTGCCGTTGATCCACAGCTCGTAGTATCCGGCGGCCGATATGTAGGCGCGGGCAGCGGCAGGAACCGTCTCAAGCGAGAAATCCTTGCGGAACATCGGGGCGGGCTCGTGTTCCATGTCGAGCGTATCGCTGATCCATACGGCCTGCCAGTCGGCGGGGTTCATTTTTGCGGTCTCGAAAGTGGCTGTGGGCGATTTCTTGTCGCCGCTCACCACGCGCCATGCGTAGCGGTGATGGCTCTCGAGGGGAGCTCCTGCATATACCGCCGTCAGAGTGTTGGCCGGAATCTCGGCCGACTGCCATATGAGGCGCTTGGCTTCCAGGTCTTCGGGCGATTCGGCAACTTCCACCACATAGGGCTGGTTGCCGCGGTCTACTGTCCATGTGAAGCGGGGCGACTGCTCGTCGATGCCGACCGGGTCGACGAGATATTCGCATCTCAGATTGCCGGCACCGTCGCTTGTGCAGCCCGAGAGAGCGGCCGCGGCGGCCAGAGCAGAGCTCAGATAGATTTTTTTCATAGTGTCAGGATTGGTTTTTGCAAAGATACTCAAAGAGTTCTGTAGCGGTGTCATTCGCACTGCCAAAAGACTATTATTTTGTATTTTGCCGAAAAGGATATGTGTCCGTGGGCGTCCGGGCAGCCCGGAAAAATGTTATCAATTGCGCCAAAATAGTATATAAATATGTATATACACGTCTAATCACCGATTTGACAGCATCGGACACAAATAAATTCATGATATGCGGGTATATTTGCACTTGGAAACCGGGGGCCTTGCTCCGGAATCTTTCAAACCATGAAAATTATCAAATCTTCTGCAATGAAAAAAGTATATGTATCTATTCTGGCGATGGCGGCAGCACTTGCTCCCTTCGCCGCCGGTGCGTGGACTCCCGCCGGCGACCACATCTCCACCTCCTGGGCTGCAGATGTGAATCCTGAAAAACCCTGGAACGTATACCCCCGCCCCATCATGGAGCGCACCGCATGGGAAAACCTCAACGGTCTCTGGCAGTATGCCATCGTGCCGCAGGCCGATGCCGAGCCCGCTCAGTGGCAGGGTGAGATTCTGGTGCCCTACGCAGTAGAGTCGAGCCTCTCGGGCGTGGGCAAGAACGTGAAAAACAACGAAGCCCTCTGGTATAACCGCACATTCACCGTGCCCGCCGCATGGAAGGGCAAGGACGTGATGCTCAACTTCGACGCCGTCGACTGGGCATGCGACGTATGGGTGAACGACGTGAAGGTAGGCTCGCACAAGGGCGGCTACACTCCCTTCAGCCTCAACGTAACCCCCGCGCTCAAGGCAAAGGGCGAGAACAAACTCACCGTGCGCGTAACCGACCCCACCGACGCCGGCTATCAGCCCCGTGGCAAGCAGGTGAACAATCCCCATGGTATCTGGTACACCCCCGTCACCGGCATCTGGCAGACCGTATGGCTCGAACCCGTATCGCCCGCCAACCACATCGCCGCTCTCAAGACCGTGCCCAATATCGACACACATAAACTTACTGTGGACGTAACTCCCGCTACTGCCGACGCTCAGCTCGTAGCCGAGGTGAAGGTGAGCGAGAACGGCAAGACCGTGGCCACCGGCAAGAGCCTTGCCGGCCACCCCGTGGAAATCGCCATGCCCGCCGACGCCAAACTCTGGACTCCCGACACCCCCAACCTCTACGACCTCGAGGTGACCCTCTACTCGGCCGGCAAGCCCGTCGACAAGGTGAAGAGCTACACCGCCATGCGTAAGGTATCGACCGCGCGCGACGAAAAAGGCATCGTGCGCCTGCAGCTCAACAACAAGGACGTGTTCCACTTCGGTCCTCTCGACCAGGGCTGGTGGCCCGACGGTCTCTACACCGCTCCCACCTACGAGGCCATGATCTATGACATCGACAAGACCAAAGACTGGGGCTACAACATGATTCGCAAGCACGTGAAAGTGGAACCCGCCACATGGTACACCTACTGCGACCGCAAGGGTATCCTCGTATGGCAGGACATGCCCAACGGCGACGGCACCCCTGAATGGCAGATGCACAAATACTTCGACGGCACCGAGCGCAAGCGCTCCGCCGAAAGCGAGGCCAACTTCCGCCGCGAGTGGAAAGAAATCATGGACGCTCTCTACAACTATCCCTCTGTTGTGGTATGGGTTCCCTTCAACGAAGCATGGGGTCACTTCAAGGGTCCCGAAATCGTGGAATGGACCAAGGCCTACGACCCCAGCCGCCTCGTGAACCCCGCCAGCGGCGGTAACCACTACCACACCGGCGACATGCTCGACATACACCACTATCCCGGTCCCAAGATGCTTCTCTTCGACGGCGAACGTGCCAACGTGCTCGGCGAATACGGCGGCATCGGCCTGGTAATCAAAGACCACATCTGGTCGCCCGACCGCAACTGGGGCTACACTCAGTTCAACTCGCCCAAGGAAGTGACCGACCAGTACGTGGACTACATCAACACCCTTCTCGAGCTCGTGCCCGCAGGCTACACCGGAGCTGTCTACACCCAGACCACCGACGTTGAGAACGAAGTCAACGGCCTCATGACCTACGACCGCAAGGTCATCAAGGTCGACGAAGACCGTCTCCGTAAGGCCAACAAGGCTCTCTGCAACAGTCTCAATAAATAAAATAGCTATTGTTCAGCCATTATGGCAGCTTCGGCTGCCATAATTCAAACTATTAATGAACTAATTAATGAAAGGACTTTCTATATTGATTTCGGCAGGAATGCTCATGTGCTGCACATCGCTCCATGCCGCCGGAACCAACGTATGCGCCAGCGATAATACGGCCGTAAGCGCCGTTTCGGCCGCCAAGCGCTACGCCGTGACAAACCGCCCTGCCGAGTCGGCGCGTCTGTTCAAGTCTAAGGCTGTGGAAAAGGAAATCAAGCGTGTCAAGAAAATGCTCAAGAACCCCAAGCTTGCCTGGATGTTCGAGAACTGCTTCCCCAACACGCTCGACACCACCGTCCACTACCGCATTGCCGACGACGGCTCGCACGACACCTTTGTCTACACAGGCGATATCCACGCCATGTGGCTGCGCGACTCCGGTGCCCAGGTGTGGCCCTACGTGCAGCTCGCCAACAAAGACAATGAGCTCAAAAACATGCTTGCAGGCGTCATCAACCGTCAGTTCAAGTGCATTATCATCGACCCCTATGCAAATGCCTTCAACGACGGCCCCGTAGGCGGCGAATGGCAGAGCGACTATACCGACATGAAGCCCGAGCTTCACGAACGCAAATATGAAATCGACTCGCTCTGCTATCCTATCCGTCTCGCCTATGAGTACTGGAAGGTGACTGGCGACGACAGCGTCTTCGGTGCCAACTGGCTCAAGGCCATCAATGCCGTCCTCGCAACATTCGTCGACCAGCAGCGCAAGGATTCGCTGGGCTCATACCGTTTCCAGCGCAATACGCCCAAGGCATCCGATACTCTGATAAACGACGGCTACGGCTCGCCCGTGAGCGGCTGCGGCCTCATCGTATCGGCCTTCCGTCCCTCCGACGACGCCACAACATTCCAGTATCTTGTGCCGTCGAACTTCATGGCCGTGTCGAGCCTCCGCAAGGCCGCCGAAATCCTCGGCGCCGTCAATAAGGACACCGCTCTTGCCGGACGCTGCACCGCTCTTGCCGACGAGGTTGAGGCTGCCCTCAAGAAGCATGCCGTCTACAACCATCCTGATTTCGGCCAGATCTACGCTTTCGAGGTAGACGGCTTTGGCAACTCGCACCTCATGGACGACGCCAACGTGCCCAGCCTTCTGGCAATGGCATACCTTGGCGATGTAGATGTCAACGACCCCATCTATCAGAACACACGCCGTTTCGTGTGGAGCGAACGCAATCCCTACTTCTTCCGCGGCCCCGCCGGCGAAGGTATTGGCGGCCCCCACATCGGCTACGACATGGCATGGCCCATGAGTATCATGATGAAGGCCTTCACCTCGCAGGACGACAACGAAATCCGCGACTGCATTGCCATGCTCCTCGCCACCGACGCCGAGACTGGCTTCATTCACGAATCGTTCAACGTGCACGACGCAAACAAGTTCACCCGCGAGTGGTTTGCCTGGCAGAACACCCTCTTCGGAGAGCTTATCCTCAAGCTCGTCAACGAAGGCAAGGTAGACCTCCTCAACAGCATTTCCTGACAATTAATCAACCACTGACAACAGGCGCCACGCGGACCTCTCCGCATGGCGCCTGTTCTGTTGAGGACGCTGATACTCCCAGTCGATGATATTGATTACCAATAGACAAGAATTTTAAACAGACAGCGTTGCTCCGGATTCTAAAATGTGTAACTTTGCAATATCTAAAAGTGCCTGATTAATAAATATTATTATGACAAAAATCACCGTACAGAATAACGAAGTCAATATCATAAAAGTAAATGGGGAAGACTATATCTGCCTGACGGATATGTTGCGTGCCAAAGACGGGGATTTTTTCATAACCGATTGGCTGCGCAACCGCAATACGCTTGAATATATCGGTATTTGGGAGAAAGTATATAATCCCGATTTTAATTATGGCGAATTCGCCATAATTAAAAATCAGTCCGGTCTCAATAGTTTCAAGATAAGTGTCAAGGAATTTGTGGCGAGGACAAATGCGATTAGTGTTCAGGCAAAGGCTGGTAGATATGGCGGCACATACGCTCACAAGGACATCGCCTTTGAGTTTGCGATGTGGATAAGTCCTGAGTTCAAGATTTACATAGTAAAAGAGTTTCAACGGCTTAAAACAGAGGAACAACAGCAGCTGGGATGGTCGGCGAAGCGTGAACTGTCGAAAATAAATTACCGCATACATACCGATGCGATAAAGCAGAATCTTATTCCTGCAGAGATTACTTCGGCTCAGGCGAGCATAATCTATGCTAATGAAGCCGATGTGCTGAATGTAGCTATGTTCGGTGTGACGGCAAAGCAATGGAGGGAGGCTAACCCTGATCTGAAAGGCAATATACGCGATTATGCTACTGTCAATGAGCTTATCTGTCTGTCTAATATGGAAAACATCAATGCTGTTTTTATTGAGCAGGGTATGACGCAGACCGAGCGGCTTGTGAAACTGAATCAAATAGCCATTCATCAGATGCGCGTGCTGGAGAATGATTGTAGTGACCGTAAATTTTTGAAATAAAACCATCTTTTCGGTTATCCGACGCCAAACCCTGGATTTTGTGCATCTGGCAGAGGATACAAAAAGCCGTTTCTGCTGTGCGTCAGAAACGGCTTTTTTACCTTAGCGAGATTGGAATCCTAAAAACAATCCTTATCCAAAATCATAAATAACCAATCTTGCGATTGACTTGCCTCTCCGGCAAGTATTAATACCATATACCTTAATCCATTTTTGATATTGCAAAGATAGTGCATGTGGTCCAAAGCTATGTAGCAGCTGTGCGCCACAATTGTACACAAACACAATTGATACAAATTTGGCGCAAATGAATACAAATAGCCAGCCAGGTGTGGCACTTTAACATACACGTCAAGTGTAAAAACGACTTTTAATTGCTAAATTTGCAAAGCAAACTTGAATCTGTGCCGCATATGAAGCAATTAGATAATTTAAGATATGTTTTTTTGATTGTATGTGCCCTTTTAGGCATTCGCGCCGCCGCATACAACATAAGGCAGACATCAAATTCCGAAGGCCTTTCAAGCAGTGCCGTTCTTGC
This sequence comes from uncultured Porphyromonadaceae bacterium, assembly GCA_946553045.1. GTDB lineage: Bacteria > Bacteroidota > Bacteroidia > Bacteroidales > Muribaculaceae > CAG-873. Next base: position 10,308 of record CAMNRO010000005.1, read on the forward strand.
CATGGCGCAGGACTCCGACGGGTTCCTGTGGCTCGGTACGCTCGATGGTATAAATATCACCGACGGCTCCACTACGGTGCCGTTTTCGGTGCAGTACCCCGGAGTGTCGCTGTCGGGAAATCTTATTGAAAGCATAATGTCGGCGCCCGGTGCCGACATGTGGATACGGACCAATCACGGTCTCGACCGCTTCAATACCACCACACAGGCTCTGGCGTCGTATCCGCAGTTTAACGGCCAGGAACGCATGTGTCTCGACCGCGAGGGCAATATATATGTTCTCGGCACCGACAGCCGCCTCCATTATCTTCCGGTTTCGTCTACCGACGATTTCATAGAGATAAAGGCCGACAGCGTGTCGTACGATTCGGCCGTGTTTATGGAGAAAGATAGCGATAGCCTCATATTTTTCGGCCCTGACGGCGTTGTGGCTTATAATCTGGAGCTCGAGGGCGACTCACCGGCCCTTGCCGGACGTAGGGTTATCTCTCCCGAGGGTGTGGCGGTGGCGCACAACGATATTGACGGCGCTCTCGCTGTCGGTACCGACGGCATGCTCCGGCACGTGGCCTTCGACGGCACTGTGACCAATCTTTTCAGTCTTAAGGCCCAGATAGAGCGCCGTGGCGTCGTTTCCGACCTTATACGCGATTCCCGTGGCGATATTTACGTGTCGTTCGAATCGAACGGTGTGATACGCGCCCGCAAAACCCAGATCGGCACCTACCGTCTGGCCGACATAGGCATTAAAGCGGGTGTGTTCTGCCTCGAAAAATCGTCGACACAGCCCGTCGTATGGATTGGCTCCGACTGCCAGGGGCTATATGCGTGCTACGACAGTCCGTATATGATACGTTCGTATGATTTCTCCTTCTTCGACAAAAAAATAAACCACCCTATCCGCGCCCTGTATCTCGACGACAGCCATAACCTCTGGATTGGCACCAAAGGCGGGGGCATTCTGCGTATGGGAGGCTTCAGCGGCAACATGACAGAGCCTGGCCAGATGGAGCTTTACACAAGCTCCAACAGTGCGCTCGACAACAACTCGGTCTTCGCCTTCGCTGGCAGCTCGCGCCCTGTGCTGTGGGTGGCGACAGATGCCGGTGTGAACTATTACAGCTATAAGGACAATAAGCTGGTGTCGTGCGAGGCCGACCCCGCGCTGAAATTCATTCACGGCATATACGAGGAGAATGATTCGACGCTGTGGCTTTCTACCGTAGGCAACGGTGTGGTGCGCTGCCGCATTTCGGGAGCCCCCACGAGCCCGCATATCGATGTTGTGAAGGTCTATGAGGTCGACGGCGGCAACCGCACATCGAATTTCTTCTTCGACATGGCCGCCGACACCCAGGGCAAGCTGCTGTTCGCCAACCGCGGTCTGGGCGCTTTCGTAATCGAGGGCGACTCGCTGGTACATGTGCCCCTTGCCGGCAATTACGATACAAAATCGGTTCTCGATGTCTTTTCTGTAATCAACGAGGACGCCGCCAAATGGCTCGGCACCGGCCACGGTCTGCTCAAGGTCGCAGACAGCGGCGAGCGTCTGTTCTTCGGTCTTGAAAACGGATTCATCAACAATACAATCCACGACATGCTCAGCGACAGCGAGGGTAAACTCTGGATTTCGACCAACAACGGTCTTTACCGCTTCGACCCCCAGTCGGAGAAAACACAGGTGTTCGCACGTCAGGACGGCGTGAATGTCACCGAATTCAGCGACGGAGCAGCCTTCAACACCGGCTCCATGCTCATCTTCGGCGGTATCGACGGTCTTGTCACAGTTTCCAAAACGCCGGGCTTCACGGCCCCGCAGCCCTATCGCCCGTTGATTTCGCTCCAGAGACTGGCTATATCGGGCGAAAATGTAAATCCGACCGGATATCTCAAGACCGAAAACAACTGCACGAAACTCAGTCTCGCTCCCGAACAGAACCATTTCGCCGTCACATTCGCTATCCCCGATTTCCTCAATCCGCTCGATTATAATTATCTCTACACTCTCGACGGTCGCGAATGGATTAACAACGGCTCGAACGGTACGATTTCGTTCAACGAAATGAGCTACGGCAAGTATAATCTTCGTGTGAAATACGTCAACCGTATCACAGGCATCGAGGGCGAGCCTTACCGGCTTGAGATAAACATCAGGGCGCCGTGGTATCTCACCGATTATGCCAAGGCAGCATATATCCTCCTGCTGCTCGCCACAGTCGGCGGCCTTGTATTCTTCTATATATGGCGTCAGCGCCGCAAGCGTGCCGAAGAGCTGTCTATCATCGAGCACCAGCACCGCGAGGAAGTCTACGAAGAAAAACTCCGATTCTTCACCAACATCACGCATGAGTTCTGCACCCCGCTGACGCTTATCTACGGCCCCTGCGAGCGCATAATGTCGTATGAAGGCACCGACGACTACATCAAGAAATATATCGGCCTGGTGCGCACAAACGTGGAGCGCCTCAACACCCTCATTCAGGAGCTTATCGACTTCAGACGCATAGAGACCGGCCACAAGATTCTCAAGATTCGGCCGGTGAACATCAGCGACCTCTGCGACGAGACCGTAGCCACTTTCTCGGACCTTGCCGAGCGCAACAACATCGATTTCAATGCCGATATTCAGCGCGCCGTGACCTGGAACACCGATTTCAGCTCGCTCCGCAAGATTCTCAACAATCTAATATCCAACGCATTCAAATATACGCCCGTCGGAGGCGGCATCAAGGTCGAGGTCCGCGTCGAGGGCGAGAGACTCCTTGTGTCGGTATATAATACCGGCAAGGGTATAGCCGAGAAAGACCGCGAGCGCATATTCAACCGCTACAGCGTGCTCGACAATGTGGAGGAAAATGCTGTCAAGGGCCTATCCACCCGCAACGGCCTCGGCATGGCAATCTGCCACAGCATGGTCAAGATGCTCCACGGCCACATCGCCATCGAGAGCGAGGTCGGCAGCTACGCGCGCTTTATCGTCACTCTGCCCATGCTCGAGACCGATGTAAAAGAAGAGACGCACGCCATTCACGACGACAAGGCTTTGACTCCGGCCTCCGGCGATGAGCAACAGCGCCAGGAGGCCTCGGCAGAGCAGGAAACGGCGCCCGTGGAGGTCGACAAGAGCAAGAGCACGGTGCTTGTCATCGACGATAATGTCGAAATTCTGTCGCTGCTCAGCGACAGCCTCTCCGACTATAGGGTGCGCACCGCCAAATCGGCTCAGGAAGGCCTCGACCTGCTCAAGAAAGAGACGCCCGATGTCATTATCACCGATGTGATGATGCCTGGTACCGATGGCCTCACCTTCGCACGCCAGATAAAGGCAAACCGGCATACCATGCACCTGCCTCTGATTATCCTCTCGGCAAAGACAAGCAACGAGGAAAAAGTGGAGGGTATCGTGTCGGGTGCCGACGTGTTTATCGGCAAGCCCTTCAGCGTCAAATATCTGCGTGCTGTTGTGGCGCGTCTGCTCGAGAGCCGCAATACTCTCCGCGAGTACTACAACTCGTCGGCCAGCGCATATGAATATACCGACGGACACCTTCTCGACCGCGACGACAAGGACTTCCTCGGCCGTGTGGTCGAATATATCGACAACCACATCGACGACGACCTCTCGCCCGACCAGCTCGCCGCCGGACTCCAGATGAGCCTCCGCAATCTATACCGCAAGTTCAAGGAGCTCAACCAGCCTACGCCAAACGATTTCATCAAGAACCACCGAATCACATACGCGGCCAAGCTGCTGCTCACAACATCGTTTACCGTGCAGGAAATCATATACCGCACCGGTTTCTCGAACCGCTCGCACTTCTATAAGGAGTTCGACAAGCGCTTCGGCATGACGCCCAAGGACTACCGCCAGTCCAACAAGAAGCGCGACGCCTCCTTCGAATAGCGGCCTTTCGTGGCCATAAAACAGCAGCGGACAAGCCTGAGCCTGTCCGCTGCTGTCATAATATAAATATCTATATACTCTTACTTATACGTTTTCCTTGGGCTTGCCGGGGGCTTCCTTGCGCTCTTTTTCGGGGCTCTGCCGGCGCAGGGGGCGGCGGTAGGCTTCGGCGTGGCGGCCACGGTTGCGGTAAATGTCGAGGGCCATGTAGATTGCGCTGCGCATGGACTCGGCCGAGGCTTCGCCCTTGCCGGCGATGTCGTAGCCGGTGCCGTGGTCGGGCGAGGTGCGCACGAATGGCAGTCCGGCGGTGAAATTCACGCCCTGATCCATTGCCAATGTCTTGAATGGAGCGAGGCCCTGGTCGTGGTACATTGCCAGGACGCCGTCGAAGGCGCGGTAGCTCTCGCTGCCGAAGAATCCGTCGGAGGCATAGGGGCCGAAAGCAAGTATTCTCTCGGCCTGAGCCTCGGCTATGGCCGGTATTATGGTTTCTTCCTCTTCCTTGCCCAGGAGGCCGTGTTCGCCCGAGTGAGGATTGAGCGACAGAACGGCTATGCGCGGGTTCTGTATGCCGAAATCGCGGCGCAGCGACATGTCGAAGTCCTTGATTTTGTCTGTAATCAGCTCTTTTGTGAGGGCTCCGGGTACTTCTGCTATAGGCATGTGGGAGGTTGCGAGCGCTACGCGCAGATAGTCGGTGCACAGCACCATCAGCGCCTTAGCTTCGGCATTGTCCTCGCCCGCAAGCGCAGTCTGCAGATACTCTGTGTGGCCCGGGAACTTGAACTCGTCGCTCTGTATCGAATGCTTGTCGATAGGAGCGGTCACGAGCACGTCGATGTCGCCGTTGCGGAGGTCGGCCACAGCCGTCTCGAGGGCTGCCAGAGCGGCTGCCCCCGCAGCCGGAGATGCCGTGCCGGGCTCGATTTTGAGGTCTTCGCCGACCACGTTGACGATGTTGAATACGCCGTCGCGGGCGTCGGCGGCACTGTCTATGCGGGTAAACTGTACCTGAGGCAGCTCCATGGCCTTGCGGTAGAAGGAGGCCGCCTTTGCCGAGCCGTAGACCACAACGGTGCACAAATCGGCTATGCGGTTGTCCTCGAGAGTCTTGAGGATTACCTCGTAGCCTATGCCGTTGGTGTCGCCGTGGGTGATACCCACCTTTATCTTGTTGCTCATTTGAAGTCGGGTTTGTGAAGTTGTTAAAGAGTTTAAGGTCTTTGAGGAGTTTAAAAATTTGAAAGAGTCAGCTTAACCGCCCAGCAGCCCGTCAGCCTGTCAGCCTGATAGCCCATCAGCCCAACCGCCTAATCGCCCGCCTTGGCTTTGCCGGCAAGCATGCCGCATGCGGCCATGATGTCTTCGCCGCGGCTTGCGCGTATGGTAGCGGTGATTCCGGCCGCGTTGAGGCGGTCGCGGAAAGCCTCCATGGTGGCGGTGTCGCTGGGGCGCCCTTCGAAGCCGGGTGTGCGGTGGAAGCGTATCAGATTCACGCGGGCGTCAGAACCGCGCAGCAGGCGCGCCAGGGCGTCGGCGTGCTTGTCGTCGTCGTTGAGGCCGGCGAACATTGTGTATTCCATCGACAGACGGCGCTGGTGGGCGAAGTCGTGGGCTTTGAGCAGCGGCATTATCTCGCGGAGAGGGAAAGCCTTCTCGACGGGCATTATGCGCTCGCGTTCGCCCGCGAATGGAGTGTGGACGCTCAGCGCTATGTGCACCTGGGTGCGGTCCAGGAGCGTGCGGAGCCCCTTGGTGTTGCCGATGGTCGATACGGTGATACGGCGCGGGCTCCATGCCATACCCCATTTCGCGGTGAGAATGTCGATGGCGCCGAGGACGGCCTCGAGATTGTCGGTCGGCTCGCCCATGCCCATGAAGACGATGTTGGTGAGCTTGTCGCTGTCCGGTATTGAGAGAATCTGGTTGATTATGGCGCCTGTGTCGAGATTGCCCTGGAAACCGCCCTGGCCCGTCATGCAGAACTTGCAGCCCATGCGGCAACCGGCCTGGCTCGACACGCATAGTGTGGCACGCTCGCGGTCGGGGATATATACTGCCTCGATGTCGCGTCCTCCGACGCCTTCGAAGAGGTATTTGGCTGTGCCGTCGGTGCTTCTGGCCTCCATCTTGGGTGCCTCGCGGCCTACGGTATATGTCTTTTTAAGCTCTTCGCGGGCTTTTTTGGGGAGGTCGGTCATGGAGTCGATGTCGGCCACTCTTTTCTGATAGAGCCATGCTGCCATCTGCTTGGCCGCGAAAGGTCTCAGCCCCACAGAGGCAGCCACTTCGCCGAGTTGTTCGGGATTAAGCCCTAATAGTTTCTTCATCAGTCGAATGTTTGAGCCATGGCATGCAGCGCCGCCTGTACGGGCATGCCCCGGTAGAGGATATTGTAAACATTGTCGAGTATAGGCATATCCACGCCGAAACGCTCGTTTATTTCGTGAATGCAGCGTGTGCCGTAGTAGCCTTCGGCGGTCTGGTTCATTTCCATACGGGCGTTGCGCACGGAGTATCCGCAGCCTATCATGGAGCCGAAGTTATGGTTTCGCGAGAAGCGCGAGTATGCCGTCACGAGGAGGTCGCCCAGATAGACGGAGTCGCATATGTTGCGCGGAGCCGGGCATGCCGCCTCGAGGAAACGCTCCATCTCGCGTATGGCGTTCGACACGAGAATGGCCGAGAAATTATCGCCCGTCTTGGTGCCGTGCACTATTCCTGCGGCGATGGCATATATGTTTTTCAGCACGGAGGCATATTCAATGCCGTCTACATCGGCCGAGCATATGGCGTGTGTGCGGCTGCTGCGCAGGCACGAGGCGAAAGCCTCGGCGGTCCCGGTATTTCGGCAGCCGACGGTGAGATACGACGGACGGTCGAGGGCCACCTCTTCGGCATGGCATGGGCCGCCTATCACGAGCATTTTGTTGCTGTCTACGCCGAAGCGGCGCACCATGAAGTCGGTTATGAGTTCGTTGGTCTGCGGCACCATGCCCTTGATGGCCGATACCACCGTCTTGCCGCTTATATCGGCGGTAATCTTGTCGATATGCTCGCTGAAATAGGGCGAAGGCATTACCATGAGCAGGGTGTCGGCTTCGGCGCATACCTTGTTGATGTCGCTCGAGAAGGCGATACGGTCCACGTCGAAATGGGCGTCGGTGAGGTAGGCCGGATTGTGGCCGAGCTGGCGGAATTCGGCTATGCGGTCGTCGCGCCGCATATACCACATTATCTCGGCGCGGTTCTTCAGCAGCAGTTTTGCCAGGGCCGTGGCCCAGCTTCCGCCGCCCATCACGGCTATCTTGCCCGGAAAAGAGATGTTGTCCATTTTAACAGATATTATTGAAACACCCTCTTGATAAAAGAGTCAAGATAAAGGTTCTGTGATATTACGGAACCTTTATCTTGCTGTTATTACATTGTAAGGTCTGCGGCGTGTTATGCGTTCGCTGCGGCTACCCATTCGGCCACGGTGTCGGGCGAGGGATTCTTCAGGCCGAGCTTGTGCTTCTTGTTGAGACCGCAGAAGTCCTGGTGGGCTTTGGCGGGGTTGGCCTGGGCGAGGGCGGCAACGGTGAGAATGCCGGCCTTCTGGATTACGGGCACCCATTCTTCGGGAACGCCTACGGCTGCGAAAGCTTCGGCGCTGTCGCGCTTCTCTACTTTCTCGGGGCGCATCTGCGGGAAGAGGAGCACTTCCTGGATTGCGGTCTGGCCAGTCATGAGCATTACGAGGCGGTCCATGCCTATGCCCATGCCCGATGTGGGGGGCATGCCGTATTCGAGGGCGCGGATAAAGTCGGCGTCGATAATCATGGCCTCGTCGTCGCCCTTCTCGCCGAGTCGCATCTGCTCTACGAAGCGTTCGTACTGGTCGATGGGGTCGTTGAGCTCAGAGTAAGCGTTTGCAAGCTCTTTGCCGTTCACCATCAGCTCGAAACGTTCGGTGAGTTCGGGGTTGTCGCGGTGGCGCTTGGTGAGCGGCGACATTTCGATGGGGTAGTCGGTGATGAAGGTGGGCTGAATGTAGAGGCCTTCGCATTTTTCGCCGAAAATCTCGTCGATGAGCTTGCCTTTGCCCATGGTGTCGTCGACCTCAATGCCGAGTTCGCGGGCTGTCTTGCGGAGCTGTTCCTCGTCCATGCCGGTGATGTCGACGCCGGTGTGGTCCTTGATGGCCTGGGCCATGGTCACGCGGGGGAACGGAGCCTTGAAGCTGATGACGTTGTCGCCGACCTTGACTTCGGTTGTGCCGTTGACGTCGAGGCAGATTTTCTCGAGCATACGCTCGGTGAAGCTCATCATCCAGTTGTAGTCCTTGTAGGCCACATAGATTTCCATGCAGGTGAACTCGGGGTTGTGGGTACGGTCCATGCCCTCGTTGCGGAAGTTCTTGGAGAACTCATAGACACCGTCGAATCCGCCCACGATGAGGCGCTTCAGATAGAGCTCATCGGCGATTCGGAGGTAGAGGGGAATGTCGAGAGCGTTGTGGTGAGTGATGAACGGACGAGCCGACGCACCGCCGGGAATGCTCTGGAGGATAGGAGTCTCGACCTCGATGTAGCCTGCGGCGTTGAAGTATTCGCGCATGGAGGTGTAGACCTTGGTGCGCTTGAGGAATATCTGCTTCACGGCGTCGTTTACCACCAGGTCGACATAGCGGCGGCGGTAGCGGAGTTCGGGGTCGTCGAAGGCGTCGTAGGTCACGCCGTCCTTCACCTTCACGATAGGAAGGGGACGCAGGCTCTTGCTGAGTACTATGAGCTCCTGGGCGTGAACGGAGATTTCGCCGGTCTGGGTGCGGAACACGTAGCCGCGGATTCCGACGAAGTCGCCTATGTCGAGGAGTTTCTTGAATACGGTGTTATAAAGTTCCTTGTCCTCGCCGGGGCAGATTTCGTCGCGCGATATATATACCTGAATGCGGCCGAAAGCGTCCTGCAGCTCTATGAACGAGGCCTTGCCCATGATACGGCGGCTCATGATACGGCCGGCGACCGCTATCTCGCGGCGGGGTGCTTCGTCTTCGAAATTCTCTTTTATCTCGTCGCTGTGGCCTGTGACGGTGAATTCTGCCGCGGGATATGGCTCAATGCCGAGGCGGCGCAGTTCGGCCAGACTGTTGCGGCGTATGGCTTCCTGTTCGCTGAGTTCGAGTGGATTCATAATCATTATCTTGCTTTAACTCGCAAAGATACGAAAAATTCGTCATATACTCCGCAGAGAGTCTACAAATTCGCCCATGCTGCCTTTGCGTTCGTTGCGGAAGGACATGTCGGTGTAGATGGTGGCGCAGAGCGGGCTCGCCTCTTTGAGCGAACGCCATTCGGCCCAGAGGGCGTCGTAGGCGGCTATCGAGCGGCGTATTTCGGGCTGAAGAGATGTGTCGCCGCCGGCGTAGAGGTGGCTGTAGATCATCAGGCGCCACATTTCGCGTATCAGATGATATTTTATGCGCCCGTAGGTGCACGACACGTCTATGGCCTCCTTCAGCGCCGGGTCGTCGCAGTCTATCTGGCGCGACATTGCCTCGATGGCTGCCCACATGTGTGCGGCTTCGTCTTTCTCGGCCAGCACTTTGCCGGCGGCATTGGCCGCAAGTATGGCATCTATGACGTGGCCGTTGGCCGAGGCGCTGAAAAATTCGTCGCGCGTCCACCATACGTCGTTGTGGGTGTAGCTGTTGCAGTGGCCTTTGCGCACGGCCTCGACGCTCATCAGCGCAATCTGGCGGAAGAGGTAGGCATTGTAGCCATGGAGCGATATGCTGTCGCAGAACTCGCGGAATATGTCTTCTTCGGAGCGCGAGGTGTCGGCCGCCCAGCGCGCCACAACGAAGGTGTTGAGGTCGGTCCATATCTCATGGTTTATGTACGGACCCTGCCAGCCTCCGCCGTGCGACCATGTCATGACGCCCTTGAGCAGCCCCGTGCCTGCGACGTCGCGCAGTCCGCGCGGCGCATCGGGCGCATTGTCGCGGCCGGTGAAGCGGTGGGTGCCGAATTCTATGTCGAGCGCCGTCTCCGGCCAGCCGTCGATTACGCCTTTTGCCGTGTAGTAGGGGTGGGCGCCTTTGCCGTAGGCCTCCATGCGCGACTGCGACTCGACCACCTGCTGGTGCCGCCCGCGGCCCAGGGCCGGGTTGAAGGGTGTCATGCGGTGATAGTCGTTCTGCTGGTATTTGATGGAGAAAAAGAGCAGCGGGTGCGGCTCTACGGCGTCGGTCACGCTCAGATAGAAGTCGGGGTTGTTGTGGAAGTTATATCCGAAATCCCATGTGCGGTAGAATAGCTTCTTGCCGCGTTTCACGCACACTTCCTCGCGGAGCAGGCTGATGAGGTCTATGTGGTCGGCGACGGCGTCTTTGCCACCGCGTATAGGACTGCCGCCCATATGGAAGGGAGTGTCGTGCAGATATGTCTCGCCAAAGCGCAGGGTAATGCCTCCGAGGGCCGGGAAGCGCTCGAAAATGCGGTCTATCTGATAGCATAGCAGGCGGCGGGTAGTCTCGCGGCTGATGTCGGGCTTGCGGGCGCGTTCGTTGCTTCCGCCTGTGCCTGCCACAGAGCCCGCTCCGCGGATTGAGTCGCCGTAGAGCTCCCATACCGAGGCCGGAAAGACGAGGAAGTCGGTGAAGGGGTAGACTGGCACTTCCGCCGCCTCATAACGGGCAAGCATGGAGTCTATCCGGGCGGCTTTTGCGTCTATCCAGCGGCGTTCGTCGCTGCCTGCAGGGGTCAGGCGGCTGTCGAAGCCCGCGTAGTCTATGGCGCAGTTTATGTGCCAGTGTGTCACGGTGCCGCTGAATCCGGCGCTTTTCAGAAATTCGGGCGAATTATATTTGGTTTCGAATGGTGCTTCGCCGGGATTGTTGTGCACCATGTCCATGATTTCCGGCAAAGATTCGGCTTTGGCTACGAGCGATGCAAGCGACAGAGACATCACGAGCCCATATTTTAAGAGTTTTAGCATAAAATACTATTTGAGCCCCTGTGGTGTCGGTTGTCTAAGATGTTGATACTTCATAAACTGACTTTGGGGCATATTCGCGAAATATGCCCCAAAGTTAAATATAATCCTATAAACGGCAAAAATTATCCGAAGATTTTCATCACCGCCGCCATTTTTCCGGCAATTTCGGCGGTGGCAAGATTGCCTGCGCTGCCGAGATGAGTGTGGTGCACCTCTCGGACAGGTCTGTAGGTGCCGTTCTGCACTTCTTCGCCTACTTTTCTGTAGGCTTCGCGGAAAGGCACGCCCGAAAGGACAAGCCGGTTGACTTCCTCGACGGTAAAGAGGTAGTCGTAGCGGCCATCGTCGGTGATATTGTCTTTCACAATTATGTGGGCGAGCATGAAATCGGCCATTTCCAGACAGTCGGCCATCTCGTCGATAGCCGGGAAGAGTATGTCTTTCATCAGCTGCAGGTCGCGGTTGTAGCCAAGGGGCAGATTGGCGGTGAGGAGCGCCAGCTCGTTCGGCACCGACTGCAGGCGGTTGCATTTGCCGCGCATTATCTCGAACACGTCGGGATTCTTTTTATGAGGCATTATGCTCGAGCCGGTCGTAAGTTCGTCGGGGAAGCTTACGAAGCCGAAATTCTGGCACATCCACATGCACACGTCCATCGCCAGGTGGCCCAGCGTGGAGGCTATCGCCGCTATTGCCGCCGCTACGGCGCGTTCGGTCTTTCCGCGGCTCATCTGCGCGGCCACCACATTATAGTGAGGCGCGTCGAAGCCGAGCAGCCGCGTTGTCATCATTCTGTCGAGAGGGAAGCTGCTTCCGTAGCCGGCCGCAGAGCCCAGAGGATTCTGATTGGTAATGCGGTAGGCGGCGGCAAGCAGCTGCATGTCGTCGGTAAACGCTTCGGCATATGCGCCGAACCATAGCCCGAACGACGACGGCATGGCAACCTGCAGATGCGTGTAGCCGGGCATGAGTTTTTCCTTGTGCTCTTCCGATAGAGCCTGAAGGCGGCCGAAAAGCTTGTCGACGGCGGCGGCAAGGCGTTTCAGCTCGTCGCGCATGAAGAGTTTGAGGTCTACCAGCACCTGGTCGTTGCGCGAGCGGCCCGAGTGTATCTTCTTGCCGAGGTCGCCGAGGCGGCGGGTGAGCATGAGCTCTATCTGTGAGTGCACGTCTTCAATCTCAGGCTCTATCTCGAACTCGCCGCGCTCTATCACGGCGGCAATCTCGCCGAGGCCTTCGAGCAGCACTGGCAGTTCCTCCGGGCCCAGCAGACCTATGCTTTCAAGCATTTTTATATGAGCCATCGAGCCCTCCACATCGTAGCGCGCAAGCCGGAGGTCGAGCTCGCGGTCGCGGCCGACGGTGAACTGTTCTATCATTTTGTCGGGCTCGAAGCCCTTGCTCCAAAGTTTTGTTTCCATTCTATGTTGCGTATAAGGAGGGGGTATTTTTCTATCGCTTCTGCTATTTCGTCGATGAGCACGTATTCGTCGGCCGTGTGCGACCTTGCCGACTGCCCGGGGCCGATTTTCATCGACGGAAGGTCGTGCATGAGCGCCATGTCGCTCGTCGTGGGGCTTACGAAGGGTGCCAGGCCCATGCCGGCGGCCGCTTTTACCAGCGGGTGACTTTCATCTATGACCGAGGCCTGCACGCGGGTGGAGCGGGGCGTGAGCTCCGACCAGCGCACGGCTTCCTGCAGTATCCGGGCCGTCTCGGCGTTGGTGTAGGCGTCGGTGGTGCGCACGTCTACCACAAAACGGCACTCTGCGGGCACCACATTGTGCTGGCTGCCGGCCTCAATCTGTGTCACATTGATTTTCACCGGACCCAACAGCGCCGATTCGGCCGGAAATCGGAAGGAGCGCAATGTCTCGATGTCTTCGATGGCGCGGTAGAGGGCATTGATGCCTTCGTTGCGGGCGGCATGGCCGGCTACACCGCGTGTGAGGCCGTCGAGCACCACCAGACCGCGCTCGGCCACAGCGGGCCGGAAGCCTGTCGGCTCGCCCACGATTACCATGTCGGGGCCGATGCCGAGTCTTTTGATTTCGGGCAGAAACGCGCGCATGCCAAGCTCTCCCATCACTTCCTCGGCCGCAGTTATGGCCACAATGAGGTTGAACGGAAGTTCCTCGCCGCTCAGAGCGAGAAAGGCCGAGAGGAGGCACACGGCCGAGGCGCCGGCGTCGTTGCTGCCGAGACCGTAGAGACGTCCGTCTTCAATGTCTGGCTTGTAGGGGTCGCGCGTGTATTGCGGCGAGGGCTTTACGGTGTCGTGATGGCTGTTGAGCATCAGAGTGGGGCGTTCGGGGTCAAAGCCGGGCGCCACGGCCCATACGTTGTTGTGGAAACGGCGCACATCGGCTCCTCGCTCATGCAGCCAGTCGTAGATGAGGGCGGCGGTGCCGTCTTCAGCCCTCGACGGGGAGGGGATTGCAATCAGACCTTTGAGAAGGTCGACTGCTTCGTCGGTGCGGTTCATGGCCTCAGGCGCTTATTACGGTTCCGACACTGCCGAGAATCGAATCGCTACGGCATATCCTCACGCTCGCCACACCCTGGCGGATAGCTGAGAAGGCGTTGTCAATCTTGGGTATCATGCCTTTGCTGACAATGCCGTCTTTTTTCAGGCTTTCGTAAAGCGAGGGCGTAATCGACGGTATGAGCGAGTCGGGATTGTCGGTATCGGCCATCACACCGGGCATCTCGAAGCAGAATGTGAGGTCTACGGGGCCTATGCGGGAGGCCACAATGGCTACGGCCGAGGCCACGGAGTCGGCATTGCAGTTGAGAAGGTTTCCTTCGCCGTCGTGGCAGATGGCGCAGAAAACGGGCATGACGCCGTCGTCGAGCAGGGAGGCTATCAGGCTGTCGTTGACGGCCATAGGGTCGATGTCGCCGACAAAGCCGTAGTCGATAGGCTCGGGCGGCCGGCGGCGGGCCGGAATCATGTTCCCGTCGGCGCCGCACATGCCGATGGCGTTGGTGCCTGCGGCCTGGAGGCGCGCCACTATGCGCTTGTTTATCAGCCCGGCGTAGACCATGGTGACGACGTCGATGGTAGCGGCGTCGGTGACGCGCCTGCCCTCTATCATCGTGGTGGGAATGTCGAGGCGGGCGCTGAGGCGTGTAGCCTCCTTTCCGCCGCCGTGCACAAGTATCCGGGGCCCTTCCATGCGGGCCAGGTCGTGAATCAGCGCATCGAGGGCGGCGGGATTGTCGATTACGTTCCCGCCGACCTTGATGACATTGATGTGTGTGCCTGAATCGGTCTTCATAGCGTCTCGAGCATGCGTTTGATTACAGTCTGGGCCGAAATCTCACGGTTTGCCGCTTCGGGAATGACGAGGCTGGCGGGCGACTCGATGACATCGTCGGTGACAATCATATTGCGGCGCACAGGCAGACAGTGCATGAAGAAGGCATTGTTGGTGAGCTTCATCTTGGCCGAGTCGATGGTCCAGCTGCGGTCTGTAGACAGAATCCGGCCATAGTCCGGGTCGGCGAAGGCCGACCAGTTTTTGGCATAGACGAAGTCGGCGCCTTCGAGGGCATGGTTCTGGTCATAGTCTATTTTCGCACCGCGGGTGAAGCGTTCGTCGAGCTCATAACCCTTGGGGTGTGTCACGGTTACGTCGTATCCGGCGGCTACCATCCATTCCACGAAAGAGTTGGGCACGGCCTGCGGCAGCGCTTTGGGGTGAGGCGCCCAGGTGAGCACCACTTTGGGCCGCTCGGTCTTCTTGTGCTCTTCTATGGTGATGAGGTCGGCGAAGCTCTGCAGGGGGTGTCCGGTGGCGGCTTCCATGCTGAATACGGGGCGTCCCGAGTGGCGTATAAACTGCTCGAGCACCATCTCGCTGTAGTCTTCGGCCTTGTCTTTGAGCGAGGCGAACGAACGGACGCCGATGATGTCGCAGTAGCTTCCCATCACGGGTATTGCTTCGAGCAGATGTTCGGCCTTGTCGCCGTCCATCACGACCCCGCGCTCGGTCTCGAGCTTCCAGGCGCCCTGGTTCACGTCGAGAACCATCACATTCATACCCAGGTTCATGGCCGCCTTCTGAGTGCTCAGACGCGTGCGCAGGCTGGAGTTGAAGAAAATCATGAGCAGAGTGCGGTTTCGGCCCAGGTCGGTGTGGGCGAAACGGTTGCGTTTTATCTCGAGGGCCTCGGCGACAGCCTGGCGCAGGTCGCCGATATCCGATACGTTGGTAAACTTATTCATTGTCAAACATTTTTCTGAGGTGAGAAAGAAAATGGTCGGCCTGCTCTGCGGTCAGGCCGAGGGCCGGAAGAAGGCGGACGGTGTTCGGACCCGCGCCGCCGGTGAATATGTGGTGGTCGAAGAGCAGGGCGCGGCGGAATTCGGATGCCGGCTGCTCGACGTCGAAGCCTATCATCAGGCCGCGGCCGCGCACATTGTGCGCTCCTTCGACGGCTTGCAGCTGCGACAGGAGATAGCTGCCTGTGGCGGCGGCGTTCTCGACGAGGTTTTCGTCGCGCATCACCTCGAGCACGGCTATGGCGGCCGCACATGCGAGGTGGTTGCCGCCGAAGGTGGTGCCGAGCATGCCTTTGCGGGCCTCGAAGGCCGGCGATATCAGCACCGCCCCCATGGGGAAGCCGTTGGCAATGCCTTTGGCGCAGGTTATGATCTCGGGGCGTATGCCGGCATACTGATGGGCGAAGAATCTGCCCGTGCGGCCGTAGCCGCTCTGGATTTCGTCGAGGATAAGGACGGTGCCGGTCTCTTCGGTGAGGCTGCGCAGGGCGCGCAGATAGTCATCGTCGGGCATGCGTATGCCGGCGACACCCTGTATGCCCTCTACAATCATGGCGCAGTACTGTCGGGTCTCGAGGGCCTCGCGTGCGGCCTCGATATCGTTGAGGTCAACGAAATCTACCGCGTCGGTGCGGTTGAAGGGCGACTGGATTGCGGGGTTGTCGGTTGCAGCGACAGCGCCCGAGGTGCGGCCGTGAAAAGCCTTGCCTACCGCCAGAAGCTTGCGGCGTCCGTTGGCGAAAGAGGCCAGCTTGATGGCGTTTTCGTTTGCCTCGGCGCCTGAGTTGCACAGGAAGAGGCTGTAGTCGTCATAGCCGCTGAGTTCGCCCAGGAGGTCGGCGAAACGCTGCTGGAGCGAATTTTCTACAGAGTTGGAGTAGAAGCCCAGCCGCGCCGCCTGCCCGGCTATGGCCTCGACATAATGCGGGTGTGCGTGGCCTATGGATATTACGGCATGGCCGCCGTAGAGGTCGAGATATTCGGTGCCGTCGGCTGTGTAGACATACGAGCCGCAGGCCCGCACCGGTTCGATGGGGTATAATGAATAAACGTCGAATAATTGCATGGTCAGAACGCTGAGGGTTTAAGACGCAGGCCGGTGCGCGGGTCGAGGCCGAATATGATGTTCATGTTCTGGACGGCCTGGCCGCTGGCGCCTTTGAGAAGATTGTCGATTGCGACGGTGACGAGCAGGACGCCGTTTTCGCTGTAAGTGAGCGATACGGCCGCCTTGTTGGTGTTTACGACCTGCTTCATGTCGATCGCTTTGCGGCTGAATACCGTAAAGGGCGCATTGGCGTAGAAATCGCTGTAGAGCGCCTCGGCATTTTTCTGCGATGTCGCCACGGGTATGGTCGCCGTCACGAAAATGCCTCTGGCAAAGTTGCCGCGCACGGGGATAAACACAGGCTTGCCCTCGGCCGAGGGCTGCAGCTTGCGTAGCGAGCGGACGATTTCGGCCAGATGCTGGTGGTCGAAAGGCTTGTAGACCGACAGATTGTCGGTGCGCCAGCTGAAGTGTGTGGTGGCGCCGGGCTTCACGCCCGCTCCCGTGGAGCCTGTTATGCCGGTGATGTTTACGGCGGCCAGATTGTCGGGGAGCATGCCGGCCTTGGCCAGCGGCAGAAGCGCCAGCTGTATGGCCGTGGCGAAGCAGCCGGGATTTGCCACGGAGGCGCTCCCGGCTATGGCCTCGGTCTGAAGTTCGGGCAGGCCGTAGACATAGCCGTCGCTCTCGTCGCGGTAGTCCTGCGCGAGGTCTATCACCTTCAGATGTGCCGGGCGTTCGTTTTCGCTCCAGAAAACGGTGCTCTGGCCGTGAGCCGAGCACAGAAAAAGGAGGTCGATTTCTTCAAGATTGTAGGAATCCGAGAAAACAAGGTCGGTTTCGCCGAGGAGGCCTTCGTGGACCTCGCTTATCGGTTTTCCCGCATTGCTCGACGAGTGTATCCATGCAATTTCTGCTGCCGGATGGTTAATAAGCAGCCTTAGGAGCTCGCCGGCGGTATATCCGGCGCCTCCTATTATACCGATACGGATATGTTCCATACGGCTTAGCTCTTGTGCCCGTCTTCCCCGTAGGGGTGGTGGCTGTAATATATCTTAAGCGGGTTTGCCAGAATGCGGGTGAAGCCTCTGACGTCGTCGGCGCTCCAGCCCTTGTTGACTTCGCCGTATTCGCCGAAGTCGGTCTTCATGAGGTCGCCGTCGGTGGTGACGCCCACGAGAGTGTATGTGCGCGGATGCAGGGTTATCTCTACTGTACCCGACACATTTTCCTGGCTCGACTCAAGCATGGCCTCGATGTCGCGCATTACGGGTTCGAGATACTGCGCTTCGTGCAGGAACATGCCATACCATGTGCTTACCTGGTCTTTCCAGTACTGCTGCCACTTGGTGAGGGTGTGCTTTTCGAGCATCTTGTGGGCGGCGATGATGAGAATCGGTCCGGCGGCCTCGAAGCCTACGCGGCCCTTGATGCCGATGATTGTGTCGCCGATGTGCATGTCGCGGCCTATGCCGTAGCGCGAGCCGATTTCTTCGATACGGCGGATGGCGTCTACTTTATTGGCGAAAGTTTCGCCGTTTACAGCCACAGGCTCGCCTTTCTCAAAAGTGATGGTGAGCTTTTCGGGGCCTTCGGCCACAATCTGGCTCGGGTATGCCTCTTCGGGAAGTGTCTGCTCGGAGTGTAGGGTTTCCTTGCCGCCTACAGATGTGCCCCAGAGGCCTTTGTTGATGGAATATTCCATCTTTTTGAAGTCGGCTTCGTAGCCGTGGTTCTTCAGATAGTCGATTTCGTGCTCACGTGTAAGGGTCATGTCGCGTGTCGGAGTGATAATCTCCATTCCCGGGGCGAGAATCTGGAATGTGAGGTCGAATCGCACCTGGTCGTTGCCCGCGCCTGTCGAGCCGTGAGCAACGGCGTCGGCGCCAATCTTTTTGGCGTAGTCTATGATTGCCATAGCCTGGAAGATACGCTCGGAGCTTACGGAGATAGGATATGTGCCGTTGCGGAGCACATTTCCGGCTATCATGTAGCGTATGCTGCGGTCGTAGTAATCCTGGGTGACGTCGAGAGTGGCGTGGCTGGCGGCGCCGAGGAGGCGGGCCTTGTCGGCGATTACGGCAAGTTCTTCGTCGCTGAAACCGCCGGTATTGGCTATTGCGGTGTGGACTTCATATCCGAGGTCTTCGCTGAGATACTTCACGGCGAAGCTGGTGTCGAGGCCTCCGCTGAAGGCCAGGACAACCTTTTTCTTTTTCGTTTCCATTTGTCTTTAGGAATAGTTGTGCAGATGTTTTTGGTGTGAGATATGTGCCGGATTCACTTATTTGAGGTGAAGCAGTTTTTTTACCGAACCCTTCATTTTCATGAGGTAAGGATTGGGTCGGTCGTTTGGTTCGACAGGATGCTCGGGGTCGTAGAGCATGCCTGTGCACAGGCACATTCGTCGGTTGTTTCGCTGGAGAATGTCGTAGTTGCGGCATCCTTCACATCCTTTCCAGAATTCATCGTCGTCGGTGAGTTCGGAAAAGGTTACGGGTCGGTAGCCCATGTGCGAGTTTATTTTCATCACCGGAAGCGAGGTGGTGATGGAAAATAGCTTGGCAAACGGAAAGCGTAGTCGAGCCAGCTCGAAAGTTTTCGCCTTGATGGCGCCGGCAAGGCCAAGATGGCGGTATTCGGGGTCGACAATCAGTCCGGACGTTGCCACAAAGTCGCCATGACTCCAGCACTCTATGTAGCTGAAGCCTACGAGGCGCTCGCCATGCATCGCTACCACGCTCTTGCCGCCGGTGATTTTGGCTGCAATATACTCTGGTGAACGGCGCGCTATGCCCGTGCCACGCTGAAGGGCCGATTCGTAGATCATGGTGACGATCTGCTCGGCATATTTGGTGTGCTCGGGTTGTGCGAACGCGACATTGATGTCTTTAATGTTCATGTCACTGATTGCTTTTTACAAAAACTTACTCCATTTTCCTTTCGTAAAAAAACGGAGTGTTGCAGTTTTTAGTAAGTGTTGATGGAAATGTTTAGATGTATTTAAATATAATTATTGTTTATTGGTTTACTGATTGTAAAATTTCGGCAAAGTTACAATTTTTTGTCGATAACGGGCCATAATAGCCAAGAAATGTTTTTATAGACCGCCGCATATGCGCTCGAGCGCATTGTTGGGGCGTATTGCAAGGGCGCGGCGCGCATATCGGACGGCGCGCTCGCGGTCGGAGGAGGCGAGGGTTGTGGCGAGAGCGGCCAGAACATCGTAGTTGTCGGGCGAAATTTCGAGAATTTTCTCCCAGTAGGCTGTCGCGGCGGCGATGTCGCCCGTCATCAAGGCTGCTTCGGCGAGTGTGGCGAGGGCGTCGGTGTCGGCCGGGTTGCCGGCGAGCATTTTGTGGCTGTAGTCGGTCATTCGGGCCGGGTCGCGCCGCAGGGTGTAGTAGCGCAGCAGCCTTATGTCTATCGGACGGCTGAGGTAGGGCAGGGTGCGCTGCAGGCGCAGCAGGAAGTTTTCGTATATCTCGGGCCGTCGTAGGGTGAAGGCCTCTGTGCGGGCCGGCTCGAGCACGGCGTCGAGAGGCACGGAGTGAGCCAGGGCCCGCTCCATTGTCGCTGAGCTGCCGGTGCTGTCGGAGCGCATTTCCTGGGCTATGATGATACGGGCGTAGGGCAGCGGCGCCGACGGATTTTTGTCGGACAGGAGCATGTAGAGCGCGCTTGCGCCCGACCATTCGCCGTTGACGAAGGCGCGGTCGGCCTTTGCGGCCAGCGCGCTGTCGGGCGTCTCGGCGGCGTGCAGGCCGAAAGTCAGTAGTATCAGCAGGATAGCGATAATCCTCATCTCGAAAAATCAGTATTTGAAGGAACTGCCGCCCAGAAATTCGCGCAGAAGGCTCGTCGAGGGTATCAGGGCCTGGTTGATGGGCACGAAGTAGCTCAGGAATTTGCGCAGGCGGTAGGCTTCGGCATATTCGGGCACGTCGGAGGGCACGCCGCGTAGCACGGCTTCGGCATAGTCCTTGATTACGCCGAGCTCAAAGAGCAGCGATGAGTTGAACATTGCGTCGGCATTCTCCTGATAGGGGAAAATCCACTTTTCTTCGCCGCGGCGCACGCTCGGCCAGCGGCGTATGGTCTCTTCGGCCGATGTGCCGCGGTATTTATGGTCGCGGATAATGCGGCGCAGCAGGCGGTTGTCGGTCGTGGGAACCCAGTTGTGCTCGTCGAGCGAGAGGGTGGTGAGGGCCGACACGTAGACACGGTATTTCATCGCCTCGGGTATGTTTGCGGTCAGCTCCGGATTGAGGCCGTGTATGCCCTCGATGAGCAGAATGGAGCCTTCTTCGAGCTTGATTCGGTCGCCTTTGTACTGGCGGCGGCCAAGCTCGAAATTGTAGGTGGGCAGTTCTACTTCCTCGCCGGCGAGAATGCGGTTGAAATCGTTGTTGAACTGCTCGAGGTCGAGGGCGTAGAGCGATTCGTAGTCGTATTCGCCGTCGGCGTCGCGGGGTGTGCATTCGCGGTTGACAAAGTAGTTGTCGAGCGAAATCATCTGTGGCTTCAGCAGATTTGTCATCAGCTGGATAGCGAGGCGTTTGGTGGTAGTTGTCTTGCCCGACGACGAAGGCCCGGCAATGAGCACAATGCGTGCGCCGCCGTCGCGGTAGCGGCGCGTTATGTCGTCGCTGATATGGGCGAGAGCCTTCTCGTGGAGCGCTTCCGACACGTTTATGAGGTCGGCGGCGCGGCGGCTGTTGACATAGGTGTTGAGCTCGCCTACGGTGCTGACGCCTACAATGCGGTTGAAGCGCAGATACTCGGTGAATGCGCCATACATCTTCTCCTGGCGGATAGGACGTGCGGCTTTCGCGGGGTTGGCGGGGTCGAATGGCATCAGGAGGAAGCCCTGCTTGTAGCGGTGGAGGTCGAACACGGGCACATAGCCGGTAGATGGCGCCAGGGCGCCGTAGTAGCTGTCGCTGAGGCCGTCGAGAGTGTAATAGGTGGTGTAGAGCGGGCGCGCCGTGCGCAGCAGCAGGGCGGTGCTTTCGAGGCCTTCGCGTTCGAATATCCCGACAGCGTCGGAGGTGAGGCTTTCGGAATGCTCGAAGGGGAGGTCGAGCGCCACCAGACGCCGCATTTCGCTTTTGAGCGACGATACGATTTCGTCGGATACCTCGTCGATGCCCTGCAGGCGGCAGTAGTAGCCGTGTGCAATGGAATGCTCGATGGTCAGCCGTGTGCCCGGCAGCATGGCCGCTACAGCTCGGTAGAGCAGCATGCAGAGTGAGCGGGTGTAGACGCGCGGCCCTGAACCTTCGGTGTGGCTCTGGAACTCTACAAGCTTGGGCGTGTACACTTTATAGGCCAGCGCCTCGGTCTTGTTGTTGACTCGCGCGCATATGGGGCGGAATCCAAGCTCGCTTTCGAGGCTGGAAGCGAAATCGAGCAGGGTGGAGCCTCCTTCGATTTCGATATATCGGTCGACATTCTTGCAGAAAATCCGTATCATTGTGGGCTGTTGGGCTGTTAGGCGGTTAGGTGGTTAGGAGGTTGGGAAATTAGGAGTTGGGAGTCAGTCGGAATCAACTTCCAACTACTAACTTCTAACTTGTAACTAAGGTCTATCCGATTTCAACAGTTAGACGAATCGCGGTCTATGTCTTTGTCGGGGCGGGCCTTCTGGCGGTCTTCCTCGATTTTGGCGAGGATTGAGAAACGGTATATGGCGTCGTGCACGGCATGGATAAACCCGGGCAGGCCGTCGCGTATGCCGCCCTTGAGTATATAGCTCTTGAAAAAGCGGAATTGCGGCTCGTAGAAGAGCTTGAGGGTGCGATAGCGCTTGCTGCGGCGTGTTTTCTCGCGGTCGGTATAGGCGTTCATCTTGGTGAAGGTCTGGCCGACACTCTCGTTGGCCAGGTGTATGTACGCCAGCTCGGTGCGCTTGGCCGGGATATAGACCTTCGGACCCCGGTGGGTGGGGCGCGAGTGGATTTCGTAGGGCCATGTGGCGCCTACTCGGTTGAAAAAGCGGAGTATGTAGTCGGGGTAATAAGCATGCATCCAGCGGCCCATGAAATAGTTCTTGATAGGTATCATGATTGCGCGGGGCGAGGGGTCGCGCTCTATTTCGGCGTAAAGATAGTCGGCGAGGGCACGGGGCACAATTTCGTCGGCGTCGGCCACGATTACCCAGTCGTATTTTGCGGCCTTGAGGCCGAAATCGCGGTATGCCTCGGGCAGACGGTGCTCGCCGCGCTCCTTGACGATGACACGGGCGCCGTGGGCCTTGGCAATCTCGACGGTGCGGTCGGTGCTCTCCATGTCGATGACAAGGATTTCGTCGAAGACCTCGAGCGCCTTCAGGCAGCGGTCGAGGTGCTTCTCGGCGTTATATGTGTGTACGATGGCCGATATTTTGGGTCGTTCGTTCATTTCTTACCTCTTATAAATTCTTTGATGTGGCGTTTGCGCCAGAGTTTTTTCTGTCGCTGACGGTATATCTCGATAGCCTCGCTTTCCGTGGTCTCGGGGTCGGGCTGAAGGGCGGCATATTCGCGGGCGAGGACTGCCAGACCTTCGGCGGTGTCGAGCACGGCGCCGAAGTTGGCCATGAGCCGGCGGCGGTCGTGCACGTCGAACTCCATGCGGTTGATGTCGATGAGAGAGAAGCTGTAGTCACCCTTGCCGTCGGGGCGGAACAGAATGTTGCCCTGGGTGAAATCTTTCATGAAAACGCCGGCGGCATGCAGGCGGTTCATGTATGCGGCCAGCGAGCGGGCCAGATTGGCGAAATCGGGCCGTTTTTCGGCGCCGCGGAGGTCGTTCCAGCCCTCGAGATAGCGGCATACATAGTAGGAGCGGCCGAGGCGTCCGGCGCTCAGCAGGCACACGGAGGCAACGGGCTCGGGAGTGTCGAAGCCGAGGTCGCGAAGGCGCGTGGCATTCGCGAAGGCGCGCATGGCCTTGGGACGGCGCATGTTTCCGTAGATGAGGCCTTTGACAGCACCCGGAACGCCGAACGATTTTATGCAGAGCGGCTCTGCGCCGTCTGTCAGGGCGATGACATTGCGGCCGCGGTAAATCACCCGGTCGGAGCTGTCGAGCCCATGTTCGGCCAGCCGTGAGGCTATGGCTTCGGCGCCGGCAATGCTATTGTTTATGTCGGTGAGCACCTTCATATATGGCCATTATTTCATTGTAAAAGCGGTCGTAGCCGAATCTGTTTTCGAATGTTTCTCTGGCAGCTTGGCCCATTTTTGCGCGCAGGCTGCTGTCGGCGGCCAGGAGGCGTATGGCGGCGGCAAGCGAATCGGGGTCGCCGGGGCGCACTAAAAGGCCGTCGGTGCCGTCGGTTATGATTTCTGTCGGGCCGCCGGCCTTGGAGGATATCGGAGGCACGCCCTGGCTCATGAACTCGAGCACGGCCAGACCGAACGATTCGGGCACCCTCGTGGGCAGCACGCCTATGTCTGCGGCCGAAACGGCTGTGTAGATGTCGTCGATATGTCCGGGCCACTCCACGCGGTCGTCAATGCCGAGCCTGCGGCATTTTTCCATCAGGGGCAGCACTGTCTTTGCCGTTCCGACGCCCCCGACGGTAAGCCGCACGGGCATATCGGTGAGTTTGGCCATGGCTTCGATGAGAATGTCGACGCCTTTTTCGGGCGATATGCGGCCTATGTAGAGCACATTCACCATGTCGGATGAGGGCTTGGTGGCAGGCTCCGGCGGCATTATTGAGTTGTGGACCACATGAAGCTTGGCCTCGTCGCAGCCCGGTCGGCCTGCGATAAATTCTTTCCGGGCAGCTTCCGACACGAAGATGATGTCGTCGAGCTGACGGTAGAGGTCGCGCTCCATGCTGCTGTTTTTTGCGGACTTCACGAGGTGACGGGTCACTACTACGCGCACTTTCCCGGGCTCTTTCATGAGACGGCGGGCGCGCACGGCCGTGTAAGCATCCTTGAAATTATGCGCGTGCAGCACTATGGGTGCGTCCATGCGGTTGAGCACTCGGGCCAGGGTCATTGGGCTTAGAAAGTCGATGGCGCCGCGCAGAGGCAGATGGCCGGGCGTGAATCCGGCGGCTTCGAAAGGCTTGTCGACGGCTTCGCAGCGGCGCGTGACAACGGCCACGCTGTGCCCTTCGGCCGTGCACCGGCGGCAGAGGTCGAGCACATATCGCTCGCCCCCTCCCCATGCTTTGTTCGATACCAGATGGACGATGTTCATTCTTTTAGGAAGTTGGGAGATTGGGAGATTGGGAGGTTAGGAGATTAGGAAGTTGGGAGATTGGGAGGTTAGGAGGTTAGGAGATTAGGAAGTTGGGAGGTTAAGAGGTTAGGGAGGATAGGAGATTATGCGGTTGGGAATTCGAATGGATTCCTAATTTCATAATCTCATACTTTCATAACCTCTTAACCTCCCAACTTCCTAATCTCCTAATTCAGTTTTTAAGGAGTTTGCGCGAGGTGCGGTAGGCGTGCATGGTGGCTATGAAGCGGGTTTTGGCAATGTCGTTGCCTGTGGCGCCGTCGAGAATGGCGCCGTCGCGCAGATGGCATTTCAGGAAGGCGCATGCGGCGCGTAGCCAGCGGAAGGGTGCCGGAGCGTCGATGCCTGCTGCCGCCATGAGGCGTCCGCGTAGTTCGGCATGGCGCAGTTCCTTGAAGTGCAGCTCGCCGATTTCGGTGCAGCGGAAGTGCAGCATGTCGCCCTGCAGCAGCTGCGGGCTTATGCTTCCGGCATATGTCAGGCGTTCGCCTACGTCGAGAAGGTCCCACGAGGCATAGCGCTTGTCGAAAAGGCGTGTCTCGACAGAGGGGTGCATGCCGCTGTGCGCTACCGGACGGCCGCAGACATAGCTCACCACCCGGAAGCAGTACATGCGGTGGCGGAATCCTTCGGCCTTAAGGGCTATTATGCTGCGGCGAAGTTCGTCGGAAAGCACTTCGTCGGCATCGATGGAAAGCACATAGGGAGCGCTCGCCAGACCGGCGGCATACTGTCGCTGCGAGCCATAGCCGGCAAAATCGCGCTCGGTGACCTTGCAGCCGTAGCGGCGGCAGATTTCGGCCGTATTGTCGGTCGAGTGCGAATCGACCACCACGATTTCGTCGGCAACGCCGATGAGCGAGTTGAGGCAGCGTTCGATGTTGCGCTCCTCGTTGCGTGTAATGATTGTCGCTGATAGCATTGCAGTTGGGCGGTTAGGCAGTTAGGCTGACAAGCTGACGGGCTGTTGTGCTGACGGGCTCATTAGCTTGTCAGCCTGTCAGCCCGTCAGCTTAAATGCCTAACAGCCTATCGGCTTATTAGCTTAAAGTTCGAGGTCGCCGTCCACTACTTCGTGCCAGGGCAGACCGTTTTCGGCGAGGGCGGCCAGGAAGGGATCCGGGTCGAATTCCTCGACGTTGCGCACGCCCTTGAGATTCCATTTTCCAGTGAGGAACATCATGGCGCCGACCATGGCAGGAACGCCTGTGGTGTAGCTCACGGCCTGCATGCCAGTTTCCTTGTAGGCGGCTTCGTGCGAGCAGTTGTTGTAGATGTAGTATGTCATCGGCTTGCCTTCCTTGCTCTTGCCCGAAATGCGGCAGCCGATGGAGGTTTCGCCGTGATAGTTCTCGCCGAGGTCCTGCGGATTAGGCAGCACAGCCTTGAGGAACTGCAGAGGCACGATTTTGGTGCCGTTGTATTCCACTTCGTCGATGCGTGCCATGCCGATGTTCTGAATCACACGGAGGTGTGTGAGGTATTCCTGTCCGAATGTCATCCAGAAGCGGGCGCGCTTGATGGTGGGGAAGTTCTGCACGAGGCTCTCGAGCTCTTCGTGGTAGAGCAGATAGCTCTCGCGCGGGCCGATGTTGGGATAGCTGAGGGTCTTGTGGAACTCGAGGGGCTTGGTTACCACCCACTTGCCTTCTTCCCAGTAGCGTCCGTTCTGAGTGATTTCGCGAATGTTGATTTCGGGGTTGAAGTTGGTGGCGAAAGCCTTGCCGTGGTCGCCGGCGTTGCAGTCTACGATGTCGAGGGTCTCCATTTCGCTGAACCAGTGCTTGGCCGCATAGGCTGTGAAAACGCCGCTCACACCGGGGTCGAAACCGCAGCCGAGGATAGCGGTGAGGCCGGCCTGCTCGAAGCGCTCGCGGTAGGCCCACTGCCAGGAATACTCGAAGTGAGCAACGTCCTTGGGCTCGTAGTTGGCTGTGTCGAGGTAGTTTACTCCGCACTGCAGGCATGCCTCCATGATGGTGAGGTCCTGATATGGCAGAGCCACGTTGATTACCAGTTCGGGTTTGTGGCGCTCGAGCAGAGCCACAATCTGGTCTACATGGTCGGCATCGACGCTGTCGGTGCTGACATTGGGCTTGCCGATAGCCTTTGCAACGGCGTCGCATTTCGAGCGGGTACGCGAGGCGATGACGATTTCAGAGAAAACCTCGGGATGCTGCGCGCACTTGTGGGCCACAACCGTGCCCACGCCTCCGCAGCCGATGATAACAACTTTTGCCATATTCGTTTAAAATATCTGTTTTTTTATGATTTGATTCTCTTTTTGTCGAGGGCGATGGCTATGAATGTGAAAATGCCAAGCCCGATGATGAGGAGGGTGTTTGCGCCGAGCACAAGGTTGGCAAAGGCGCTGCCTTCCATCGTGCCGAGGCCGTAGATGCTCAGACCGAAGATTGTGGCCCACTGCCAGGGACCTATGCCGCCGTTGGAGGGCACGCCCATCGATATCGACGAGAGAACCCATGTGACCAGTGCGGCCTGCACGCCGTGTTGCTCCACGATTTCGGTCGTGAAGGGAAAGGCGTAGAAGGCCAGGTAGTTCTGAAGGAAATAGCAGCCCCAGAGAGCCACTGTCAGAAGCAGCCAGCGTCCTTTGTGGGGCATTTTGACGATTACGGCGAAGCCCTGCCACAGTTCGCGGACAGCCGTCTGTATCTTGACAATCCTGGGGTTGTCGGTCTTGCGCGCCATGAAAATCCACACGGCGGCTATCGCGGCCACTGACGCGCCCCACAGCCACGGCGACTCAAGCAGGCGCGCTATCGCGGCAAGGCTCTCGCCGTTCTGGTGCAGATAGCTCAGAATGGCCTTCGACGAAATCAGAAAAGCGCTCAGGGCAAGCAGCAGCACAGTGAGCGTGTCGGCCAGGCGGTCGGCGACCATAGAGCCGAAGACAGTCGTGAAAGGCGCCTGCTGACGCTGCGATATGTAGCCCGTGCGCCATACCTCGCCAAGGCGCGGGAAGACGAGGTTTACGGCATAGGTGCCGAATATACTGTATATCAGGGCATGTGCCGGGGCGTTGATTCCGAGGGCCTTGAGCTGTATGCCCCAGCGGAATGCCCTTATGATGTGCGAGAACACGGCCAGTACGAGGCCTGCGGCTATCCAGCGGAAGTCGCATTGGGTGCGGATGATGTGAATCATCTCCTTGAAGTCGATTCCGGTGAACAGCAGGTAGCACAGACCTATGCTGATTATCAGCGGAATTATATATTTCATCAGCTGCCCGAAACGGGAACTTTTCTTTTTCTCCATGAATAAGGCGGGTTTGGTTTTTTTTCTAAGATATTGTTCAATACCCGTTAAACATGCAAATGTACGTATTTTTTTTGACTATTCACAGTGTTCGGCTGCTGTCTGTATTGTTGAGGATGTCTATTTGGCGCAAAAAATGGTCGAAATGTCGTTGGCATGGCAATATGAGCACGTTTTTTTGTAATTTTGGCGCATAAATCATATCAAATGGACTCGCAATTATCCAAAAGTATCCAAGGACTCGCAAACATATCAGCCGATTACAGCCATATCGACGACGCTTGTCTCTTGTTCCGTCTTGACCCCGACCTCAGCCGTCATTTTCGTGAACTCGAACTTGTGCGCAATAGTGTGGAAGGCATGTTTTGCTTTCTGCACACGAAAGGAACCGTGGAGATGTGGTTCAATTCCGAACGTTACACCCTGACCGAGCCATCGCTTGTCGTGGCGCCCCAGGGCACGCTCCTTCGTTTCGAAAGCCCCGACTGGTCCGAAGTCGACGCATACGTTCTTGTGCTCTC
Source organism: uncultured Porphyromonadaceae bacterium (assembly GCA_946553045.1). GTDB lineage: Bacteria > Bacteroidota > Bacteroidia > Bacteroidales > Muribaculaceae > CAG-873. Next base: position 38,576 of record CAMNRO010000005.1, read on the forward strand.
GCGTGAATTTCTGCAGGATATAAATATCTCGTTCTCGGCAATCTCGGGCGAGGCTTTCATAAAGAACCCCTCGCACATGATTGAGCTCCGCGACCGCGAGCTGCCGCTGGTAATGCGCTATTTCAAGCTCATACACACTGTGATGAGCGACAACTTCAACAGCCAGCTCAACCGCCATATGGTGTCGAACATTATGGCCGCTTTCTTCTATCAGACCGTGGTTTTCCTGTATAAGCGTCTGGATCTGGTCGACCCGAGCCGCCCCGGCACAAACCGCAACAATTACGTGCACGAATTCCTGAAACTCGTTCATCTCTACTACACCAAGGAGCGCTCGGTCAACTTCTATGCCTCCAAGCTCTTCATATCTCCCAAATATCTGTCGTTGCTCGTAAAAGAGGCTACAGGCCGTTCCGCCGCCCGGTGGATTGACTATTTCGTCATCAGCGAGGCCAAGAATCTGCTGCGCTTCTCGGGCAAGAACATACAGCAGGTGGCATATGCCCTCAACTTCTCCAATCAGTCATCATTCGGCAAATACTTCAAGCACCTCACCGGCATGTCGCCCACCGAATATCAGAAAAGCTGACAATAGCTTGCAAAAACAAGGGTTTAGGGCTTGCGTAATTGCAATTTAAATTGTAAATTTGCGCAAAAGAGACTGATTATGGATAATGCTCCCGGACGGCTCGATCTCCCCGGGCCCGCGGCCGATGTTGTAGACCGCATAAAATATCTTGTAAAATTGATGCGAATGACGCAGGCGCAGTTCGCCGCCCGAATGGGCGTCGATCCGGCGGCTGTGTCGCGCGTGCTGAAAGGAAAGGCTGCGCCTAACGATGTATTTCTCAATCGAATAGTCGTTAACTTTGGCGTGTCGAAAGACTGGCTCGCGCGAGGTGCCGATGTGCCTTTCCCGCGCGGCGGAGCGGCCGAGGCGCCGCGTCGTCCGGAAGGCGCGCCCGTCTATAACATAGACGTTACGGCCGGCACGACGCCGCTGAGCCGCATGTTTACCGACGAGCGAATAATAGGCCGTGTCAATCTGCCCGGGCTTGACCCCGAGCTGCCAATTGTGCGTGTGAGCGGCAATTCGATGCAGCCTCGCCTCAACCCCGGTTGCTATATCTCAATACGGTCCGTGCGCCGTGAGGCTACAATCTCGTGGGGGCAGATATATGTGGTGGTGCTTGCCGACTTCAGGGTCGTGAAGTATGTGCGCCGCCATGACGACCCGACGAAAGTGATTCTGCACAGCGAAAATCCCGACTACGACGATATCGAAATCAACCGCTCCGATATCGAAGGTTTGTATCTTGTTGAAAACGTGATAAATCATGACTTCATCGCCTAAGCATGCCCCACTCCCTCCCTGTTCGGCGCCCGGAGTGCTCGAGGCAGGGTGCGACGAGGCCGGCCGCGGCTGTCTCGCAGGCCCTGTGTTTGCCGCCGCCGTAATTCTTCCCGACGATTTCTCGCATCCCTGGCTCAACGACTCCAAGCAGATGAGCGAACGGCGCCGCATGGAGTTGCGCGAGGTCATTATGGCCGAAGCCCTTGCGTGGGCCGTGGCAAGCGTTGATGCCGCCGAAATCGACAGCATGAATATTCTTAACGCCTCTATCGAAGCCATGCACCGTGCGCTGGCTCAGCTGGCGGTGCGCCCTGGCGCAATCGCTGTCGACGGAAACCGCTTCAAGTCTTTCGAAGATATACCGCATGCATGCTTCGTGAAGGGCGACGGCCGTTTCGCCAACATCGCCGCCGCCTCGGTGCTCGCCAAGACTTCGCGCGACCTGTATATGCTCGAGGCTCACCGCCAATATCCGCAGTATGCCTGGGATGTCAACAAGGCCTATCCGACGGCCGCACACCGTGCTGCCATCGCCGAGTACGGCCCCTGCCCGCTCCACCGCATAACATTCAAGCTCCTGAAATAGCCGGTCTTTAAAGGCGTTAAAAGCCTTAACAACCTTAATTTACGCCCGAATTTATTTACAAAACCAATCATAATCCTATGAAAAAAATATGTCTGCTCGGACTTGGTCTGATGGCGGCTGCTTCGGCCTCGGCCAAGGTGACTCTGTCGCAGTTCATCACCGACAATATGGTGATGCAGCAAAACTCAACCATGACCGTGCCCGGAAAAGCGCTGCCCGGCGCTAAGGTGACTGTGAAAACCGACTGGCTCGACAAGCCCCTGGCCGTAAAGGCCGGTGCCGACGGCGCTTTCAGAGTCGATGTGCCGACTCCCGCTGCCGGAGGTCCCTTTACGATGATTCTGTCTGATGGCGACGGCGACCCGACGGTGCTGTGCAATCTCCTTGCTGGCGAGGTGTGGATATGTTCGGGCCAGTCGAACATGGAGTTCATGGTGAACCGCAACAACTGGGGCTCGAGCCTCATGAACGGCGACGTGGTCGTGGCAACATCTCAGCACCCCGATATACGTATCCTGAAAGTGAAGCAGCAGACAAGCTATACGCCCCTCGACGATACCGCCGTTGCCAATGGCGGCTGGGTGGAAGCCAATCCTGCCACGATGGGAGTGTCGGCCATCGGCTATCTTTTCGCCCTGCAGATGCACGACGAGCTCGGAGTTCCCGTCGGTATCATCGATTCCAGCTGGGGTGGCACCGTTGCCGAGGCCTGGACGCCTTTCGGCCCTCTCGAAAGCGTGCCCGGATTCGAGTCGCAGCTCAATGCTCTGCAGAGCAGCGGCTTCGACGCCGAGCGTATTAATAAGGTATATAATCAGCAGTTCGCCCAATGGACAGAGTCGCTCGACAAGGCCGGACGTGAGTTCGACCGCGGTGTAATGCAGTCGGGTGCCGGCTGGGGCAAGATGCCGCTGCCTGGAATCTGGGAAAACTCGGTGCTTCCCGGTTTCGACGGCCTGGTGTGGATTCAGCGCGAGCTCGAGCTGCCCGCCGAGGCTGCCGGCAAGCCTCTGACACTCGAGGTGGGTGTTGTCGACGACCTCGACGACACATATTTCAACGGCGTGCGTATCGGCGGCTACGAAAATCCCGGCAAATCGCGTGTCTATGAGGTGCCCGGCAATCTTGTGAAGGCCGGAAAAAATGTAATAACCGTAAAAATCGTCGATTTCATGGGCGAGGGCGGTGTGAAAGACGGCTCGAAGATGGCTGCTGCTGTCGATGGCAAGGTCTATCCTCTCGACGGCGAGTGGAGCTACTGCGCCGACATGACTCTCGCCGAAATGCCCCGCAGGCCTTCGTCGCCCCAGGGTCCGAACTATCCTACGGTGCTCTACAACGCCATGATAAATCCGCTTAAGGTTCTTCCTGTCAAGGGTGTGATATGGTATCAGGGCTGCAGCAACGTCGGTCGCGCCGCCCAGTACGAGCCTCTGTTCAAATCGCTCATCGGCAGTTGGCGCACGGCATTCGATAATCCCGAAATGTCCTTCTACTTCGTTCAGCTCGCCGGCTATCTGGCTCAGAAGAACGTGCAGCCCGAATCGGAGTGGGCACTGCTGCGCAACAGCCAGGCCAAGGCTCTCGAACTGCCCAACACCGGCATGGCCGTGGCCATAGACCTTGGTCACCCCACCGATATACACCCCTCGAACAAGCAGGAAGTTGCCCGCCGCCTCGGTCTCATAGCGCTCAGCCGCGACTATGGCAGGAAAGATGTGGTGTATAAGGCTCCCGTGCTCAAATCTGCCAAGGCCGACGGCAATAAGATGGTGCTGAAATTCGACGGCGCCGTCAAGCCAACCTCGGTGGCTGTGACGGGCTTCATTGTCGGCGGCAAAGACGGTAAGTTTGCCTATGCCAACGCCCGCATGGTCGGCGACGACACCATCGTCGTTTCCTCGCCTCTCGTCGACAAGCCCGCCGTAGTCCGCTACGACTGGGCCGACTATCCCGGCGGCAACCTCTACGGCACCACCGGTCTCCCGGTCGCTCCCTTTGCCACCGACCTCTGAACCGAGCGGTGAGGATTTTGTAAAAAAGTTAAGGGTGAAGATACGACTATTATCTTCACCCTTAACTTTTTACCTTTTATTCGTATGTCTCGTATAGAAGGTCGTTGTAGGGGAATCGGGAGAGGTGTATTTCGCGCGCCATTGTGTAGAGGCGGTCCTTGAGTTCGTCGATGTTCACGCCCTTCTTGGCTGAAATGAAGACGCAGTTGTCGTTCATTCGTGCCATCCACGAGGCTTTAAGCTCTTCGAGGGTGCGGTTGCAGCGCTGGCGCGGTGTGAGGTCGTCTTCGGCTTTCGGCGTGCATGAGAATGCGTCGATTTTGTTGAAAACGAGCAGCATGGGCTTGTCGGCGCCGTTGCATACCTCGCGCAGGGTCTTGTCGACCACCTCTATCTGTTCCTCGAAGTTGGGGTGCGATATATCGACCACATGTACCAGAATGTCGGCCTCGCGCACCTCGTCGAGAGTCGATTTGAACGAGTCCACAAGGTGTGTGGGCAGCTTGCGGATAAAGCCGACGGTGTCGGTGAGCAGGAAAGGCAGGTTGTCGATTACGACTTTTCGTACCGTCGTGTCGAGGGTTGCGAAAAGTTTGTTTTCGGCAAATACATCGCTCTTGCTCAGGAGGTTCATGATGGTTGATTTGCCAACGTTGGTATAGCCCACGAGAGCTACTCGGGTCAGCTTGCCGCGGTTCTTGCGCTGCACGGCTTTCTGGCGGTCTATGGCCTTGAGCTCTTCCTTGAGCAGAGATATTTTGGTGAGGATTATACGGCGGTCGGTCTCGATCTGTGTCTCGCCCGGGCCGCGCATGCCGATACCGCCGCGCTGGCGCTCGAGGTGGGTCCACATTCGGGTGAGGCGGGGCAGAAGATACTGGTACTGGGCCAGCTCTACCTGCGTCTTGGCGCTCGCTGTCTGCGCGCGTTTGGCGAATATGTCGAGAATCAGGTTGGTACGGTCGAGAATCTTTACGCCGAGCTCGCGCTCGATGTTGAGCACCTGCTTGGTCGAGAGGTCGTCGTCGAAGATGGCCATGGCGATGTCGCCGTCGTCTTCGATATACTTTTTTATCTCTTCGAGCTTGCCTTTGCCGACGAATGTGCGCGGGTTGGGGTAGTCGAGGCGCTGGGTGAAGCGCTTGACGGCTTCCGCACCGGCGGTGTCGGCCAGGAATGCGAGCTCGTCGAGGTATTCCTCAGATTTGGCCTCGTCCTGTGTCGGCGTGATGAGGCCGACCAGAACGGCGCGTTCCGGCTGCGCTCCCTGCGCTATGATAGAGTTCTGTTTCATTACTGGACTAAATTCCGCGAGCGGAATTTAAGGTTAGGGGTTAGAGGTTAGTGGTTAAAGGTTAGTGTTTAATGTGGGGGCGTGTCATTGACCTCTAACCACTAACCATTAACCACTAACCCTGTGGTTTTCAATTTGAAAACCACACTTTAATCAGCAATACATCGCCTCGATGGCGTCGGCATAGGCCGAGTTGATGACCGGGCGGCGTATCTTGAGTGTATTGGTGAGCTCTCCGGCCTCGATGGTGAATTCGCGGGGGAGGAGAGTGAATTTCTTAATCTTTTCGAAGCCGGCGAGACCTTTCTGAAGCTTCTCGATGCGCTCGGCGATGAAGCGGCGTATCTCGCTGTTGTTCACGAGGTCGTCGATTGAGCTGTAGCTGATGCCCTTCTGTCCGGCGTACTCCTTGAGGGCTTCGAAGGCAGGCACGATGAAGGCTGTGACATACTTGCGCTGGTCGCCGATGACGGCCACCTGCTCTATGTAGCGGTCCTCGCCGAGGCGGCTTTCGATGGCCTGCGGGGCTATGTATTTGCCGTTGGAGGTCTTGAAGAGGTCTTTGAGGCGCTCGGTGAGTATGAGCGAGCCGTTTTCGTCGAAGCGGCCGGCGTCGCCCGTGCGGAACCAGCCGTCGGGGGTAAACACGGAGTTGTCCGTGTCCGGTCGGCCGAAATAGCCGCGCATCACAGTCGGGCCTTTCACGAGAATTTCGTTGTTCTCGCCTATTTTCACCTGAACGTCGGAGAGGGTAGTGCCGACGGTTCCGAATTCATAGCCTACGGTAGGATAGCACGACACAGTCGCCGTGGTCTCCGACAGACCGTAGCCGATGATGATATTGATTCCGCAGGCGTGCATGAACTCCACGATGGCGCTCGACAGCGGTGCGCCTGCCGTAGGGAAGAATCGGCCGTTCTCAAGGCCTATGGCTGCGCGCAGTTTAGAAAATACGAGCTTGTTGTAGAGCTGATAGCGCTGTTCGAGAAGCCAGGGAGCCTTGCGGCCCATGCGCACGTATTCGAGATTGCGCTTGGCGCCGGCGGCAAGAGCGCGCTCGAACATTATTTTGGTAAAGCCGCGTGTGGAGCTGATTTTCTCCTGCACGGCTGAATATACCTTCTCCCAGAAGCGGGGAACGCTGCACATGCATGTGGGCTTTGCCACCTTCACGGCGGTCTGTATCTCCTTGGGGTTGGGGTTGATGTCTACGCGTATGCCCATGGTGAGGCAGAAGTATGTCCAGGCCTTTTCGAATATGTGGCTCAGGGGGAGGAAGCATACGGAGGTGTCGGCATCCGAGAGGGTGTCGAGGCGCGCGCGGTGCATGTCGATGGCGGCATCGAAGCAGCTGTGCGGCAGAATGGCGCCCTTTGGCTCGCCGGTGGTGCCCGAGGTGTAGATGAGAGTGGCTATGTCGTCGGGGTTGGCGGCGGCTGTGCGGAGGGCGACTTCGGCCCGGCAGTCGGCTGAGGCGGCCGCACCCAGGGCGAGGAAGTCCTTGAAAAGCATCGATGTCGTGTCGCCGGATTCGAAGACGATGTCGTCGCCGAATGCTACGATATGCTTCATCGACGGGCATTCCGCCGCAATCTTGCGGGCTATATCATAATGCGCCTGTGTGCCGGCGAAAATGGCCTGTGCGCTGGCGTCGTTGACTATGTATTTCACCTGGTCGGCGCTGCTGGTGGCATAAATCGACACGGGAACCGCGCGGTTGCGGTAGCAGGCGAAGTCGGTGACCAGTATCTCGCTGCAGTTGGGCGCAAGAATGGCTATATTGTCCTGAGGCTTGATTCCGAGCATCTCGAGGGCGCAGGCGGCATGCTCCACGCGGTCGGCAAGTTCGCCCCATGAGCACGGGCGCAAGGTTCGCGCCGCGGTGTCGATGGTGGTGAATGCCACCCGCTCGCGGCCATAACGCCCTGTCTGCTGCTCGATTATGTGTGTGAGAATATTGGGCATCAAATATGTGTCTTACAATAGTAGTCTGCAAAGGTACAACCTTTGCCTTTCATTATTAACAAATTGAACCGTGAAAATGACGTGCCGTTAACAAACGTTTCCAAGTTCTATGCGTAAAGTTAACTTGTGTTAACAAATTTTAAGCCTTTACACCCCGATTTTGTCATGACGCCACCTTTGGCTACCTTTGTAAAACCGCTGGTTCCGGTTTGGGTTAGAGGTTAGAGGTTAGTGGTTAGTGGTTAGTGGTTAGTGGTCGCACTACTCCCCCAACTTCCTAATCGCCTAACAGCTTAACCGCCCAACTGCCCAACCGCCTGTCAGCTTAACAGCCCAATAGCCCAATAGCCTAACTTCCTAATTTCCTAAACAATGGCAGAATTTCTTAGCGAGTGGCATATCGAAGGCCTTGTAGTAGGCCTGGCCACTTTTCTTATCATAGGCATTTTCCACCCGGTGGTCATAAAATGCGAGTACTACTTCGGCGTCCGCTGCTGGTGGTGGTTTCTTGTGCTCGGCATAGTCATGTGCGTGCTGTCTGTGCTTGCCTCCGACAGCGTGCTCTCCACACTGGCCGGAGTCACCGCATTCTCCTCATTCTGGACGATAAAGGAAATATTCGAGCAGCGCGAAAGGGTGCGTAAAGGCTGGTTCCCCGCAAACCCTCGGCGCACCCGAAAGGCGTCGGGCGACGCAAAAACGCCTCAATCATAGTGCCACGGCCTACAAAAAGCTGTAAAAATGCCTTTTGTATGCAGAATTATCACTATATTTGCGAGCCGAAATCGACACCTTGTAAATTCAATTATTAATAAAACCATAAATTTCACATGCAAAGCAAAGGAAATCTGGGCAGCATCGTAGCCGGTGTCATTGCCGTTTTCTTGGTATTGGTGTGTCTGTTCTACCTTTCATTCACGTTCATCTCGAACAAGTATGAAAGCCAGGCTGCAACCTATGCCATAGCAGAATCGGGCGACAACGACGACGCAGCCTACAACAGGGCCTACAAGCACTACATGGACTCGCTCGGCGACCAGAAAGTCTACATGGGCGCTTACACTCTCAATCAGGTACGTAAATGGGGCGTTGGCCTCGGTCTTGACCTCAAGGGCGGTATGAACGTTATCCTTCAGGTCGACATGCCCGACATGATGCGCGGCATGAAGAGCGGCGACACCGACTCGGTGTTCGAATCAGCTCTCGCCGACGCTAACAAGCTCGTTGCAACACATCAGACCGACGACTTCGTGAGCTCTTTCGTGAAGAGCTACCGTCAGGCAAAGCCCATGGCCGACTTCTCGGTTCTCTTCCAGGACGTTGTGAAGCCCGGCATGAGCGACGACGCTGCCACCGCAGCCCTCAAGGCTCAGGTGAAAGACCGTGTCGACAACTCCGCTACAAACGTGCTCCGCAACCGTATCGACCAGTTCGGCGTTGTTTCGCCCAACATTCAGGTGCTTAAAGGCAAGGACGGCCAGATTCTCCTCGAGCTCCCCGGTGTGAAAGACCACGAACGCGTCCGCGACCTTCTCCAGCGCTCGGCTAACCTCGAATTCTACGAGACATACCGCGCCGAAGAAATCGCCAACGCTCTCGGCTCGCTCGCCAACGCACTGTCGAACGACACCACCGTCAACATCGCTCCCTACATCGCCATGCTCCAGCAGGGCGCAGGCTACGGCGCTACCGTAGGCTATGCCCCCGACGCAAAGACCATGGACGCCATCAGCGCCGTGCTCGCTACTCCGCAGGCCAAGGCTCTTCTGCCCAACGACCTCAAGCTCCGCTGGGGTGTGAAGCCTACCGTGCGCATCGATGAAAACGGCAAAGAACACAACTTCGGCACCGCTCTCTACGCCCTCCGCACAAACGGCGGCAAGGCCCGCCTCGACGGCCAGGCCGTGAGCGACGCCTCGACAAACTACGATCCCCTCCGCGGCAACGAAGTTTCCATGCGCATGAACTCTACCGGCGCACGCCAGTGGGCCATCATCACCGGCCAGAACATCGGCAAGCAGGTGGCAATCGTTCTCGACGACATGGTTTACTCCGCTCCCAATGTGAACGACAAAATCGAAGGCGGCTCATCGTCTATCACAGGTGACTTCGACCTCGACGAAGCCCGCGACCTCGCCAACGTGCTCAAGAGCGGCCGTATGGACGCCAAGGTGCACATCATCTCCGACATGGTCGTAGGTCCGTCGCTCGGTCAGCAGGCCATCAACGCAGGCTTCACCTCCTTCGTTGTCGCTCTGGTGCTCCTCATGATTTTCATGATTGCATTCTACGGCGTAATGCCCGGCCTCATCGCCAACGTCTGCCTCATCTGCAACCTCTTCTTCACAATCGGTATCCTCGCCTCCTTCCAGGCCGTGCTCACCATGAGCGGTATCGCCGGTATCGTGCTCTCGCTCGGTATGGCTGTCGACGCCAACGTGCTCATCTTCGAGCGTACCAAAGAAGAGCTCCGCGCCGGCAAGAACGTGCGCAACGCCCTCGCCGACGGTTACAGCAACGCCTTCTCCGCTATCTTCGACTCGAACCTTACTTCGATTATCACCGGTGTGATTCTTCTCCTCGTCGGCACAGGCCCCATCAAGGGCTTCGCCACAACCCTCATCATCGGTCTTATCTGCTCCTTCTTTACCGCTGTATATCTGAGCCGTCTGTTCTTCCTCTGGTTCTCTAAGACCAAGGCCTTCAACTCGCTCACATTCAGCACCGGCCTCTCGAAGAAGATGTTTATCAACGCCCACATCAACTTCCTCGGCCAGCGTAAGCTTGCCTTCTCGGTTGTAGGTGTAATCGTTGTCATCGTAGCAGCATCGCTCTTCGTTCGCGGCCTCAACCGCGGTATCGACTTCTCCGGCGGCCGCAACTACATCGTCAAGTTCGAACGCCCCGTCGACACCCAGGAACTCCAGCAGGTTCTCGCAGCCCAGTTCCCCGACGCTTCCACATCGGTCATCACCATCGAAAGCTCGAACCAGGTTCGCGTAAGCACCAACTACAAAATCAACTCCGAAGAAGCCGGTGTCGAAAACGAAATCACCGACAAACTCTTCGAAGCCCTCAAGCCCTACCTCCGCGAAGGCATGAGCGCTGCCGAGTTCTCCACAACCGACGCAAGCCAGGGTATCGTCAGCTCGCAGCTCGTAGGCCCCTCGATTGCAAACGACATGAAGACCAAGGCATATCTCGCAGTGACTATCTCGCTGCTGGCTATGTTCCTCTACATTCTTCTCCGTTTCCGCAACGTAGCCTTCTCGCTCGGCGCCCTCGCAGCCGTTGCTTTCACAGCATTTGCAATCATCGGCTTCTACTCGCTCTTCTATGGCATTCTGCCCTTCGCGATGGAAGTAGACCAGACCTTCATAGCGGCGATTCTGACCGTTATCGGCTATCAGATCAACGATACCGTGGTTGTCTTCGACCGCGTGCGTGAAAACATCGGTCTCTATCCCAAGCAGGATTTCTTCACCACCATCAACAACTCGATCAACACCACCCTCAGCCGTACCATCATGACATCGGCTTCGACCCTCCTGGTGCTGCTCTGTATCTTCATTCTCGGTGGCGACGCAATCCGCAGCTTCACCTTCGCAATGCTCTTCGGTGTAATCATCGGCACACTCGCTACAATCTACGTAGCCTGCCCCGTTGCTTACCTCACCGACAGCCGTCGCAAGGCTGCTGCCGCCAAAAAGAAATAAGCCCAATCCTTAACCATAGCAAAGCGGCCCGCCGAATCCCGGCGGGCCGCTTTTGCTATGATAGAAACATTAAAGTCCTCAAAGTCTTCAAGGTTCTTAAAGTCCTTAAAGTCTTTAAAGACCCTAACCTCCTACCTTCCTAATCTCCTAATTTCCCAACCTCCTAATCTCCTATTCTCCTGATATCGTTGCCGGCCGGAGTCTGGAACATGCGCAGGCCGAACTCGGCCACGATAGCATATATATGGTCGAAAATATCGCTCTGGATATTCTCGAACGCCTCCCATTCGACGGTCTTGGTGAAGAAATACAGCTCGAGAGGCAGCCCGGAAGGTGTGGGGTCAAGCTGGCGCACCATCTCGGTCATAGAGTGGTTTATGGCGGGGTGATTCTTTATATAATGGTCGAGATAGCGGCGCAGCAGATGGAGATTTACCGTGTGTGCGGCGTCGGCTATGTCGAGGCCCTCGAGCCAGCCGCGTTCCGAAAGCGTGCGGAGCTCCTCGGGCGTGCAGAAACGAACCGTATTGACGTCGATATATATAGGACGCTCCACGCGTCGGCCGCCCGATTCGCGCATTGCCTGATAGTTGCGGAACGAGTCGGTCACAAGAGAGTAGGGCGGTATGGTGCTGATGGAATTATCCCAGTTTCTCACTTTTACGGTCGTGAGGGTGATTTCGAGCACTTCGCCGTTGGCTCCGTGGCGTTCGGCTACAATCCAGTCGCCGATATGGAGCATCTTATTGACCGTGAGCTGTACGGAGGCTACAAAGCCCAGTATCGTGTCCTTGAACACCAGCATCATCACACCGGCTGTGGCGCCCAAGGCGGTCAGGATAGCCAGCGGACCTCGTCCGAAGAGTATGCTGCAGCATATTAGCACGCCTATGCAGATGGCTATCACCTTTATGGTCTGGAATAGTCCCCGCACGGCCCATATCTTGTATCGGGGCCTTTTTTTGACGGCTTCATACAGGTTGTCGGCAAATATCATGATGATATAGATATATGTGCCGAGAATGTATAGCGCGGTGACTACTCCGAGCCAGTGGATTCCGTCGTCGCCTCCGCTGAAAAATCCCGGCAGGAGCCAGTTGACAATCAGTGCCGGCACGAGCTGGGCTATGGCGTTGAGCATTTTGTTGTTGAGCAGGTCGTCGTCCCATTTGGTGCGGCTTATGTGCTCGATGTAGTGCTCGATATAGGGTATTACAAATTTGGCCAGCTTGAACGATATATAGGCCGCCAGGGCTATCCCGATGAGGATTATGGCCGTGATGATGTTTGGGGCGTAGGAGGTGCCGATATTTTCGGCAAGGAAGGTCTTGATGGTCTCGAACATATGTAAGGAGGAAGTAAGAGGAAGGAATAAGGAATAAGTAATAAGTAATAAGGAATAGGTAATAAGGGATAGGGGGGGGCGGAGATGCGGAAAGGGATAAGCAATAAGGCTTAGTGGCCGGAGCCAAATCCTTATTACTTATCCCTTATTGCTTATTACTTTAAGAAGTACTTATTACTTGAAGAAGTGCTTATTTCTCGAATTTCTTCACGATGACGGTAGCGTTGTGGCCGCCGAAACCGAAAGAGTTCGACAGTGCTGCGCGCACTGTGCGCTTCTGAGCGCGGTCGAAGGTGAAGTTGAGGGTATAGTCGATTTCCTCGTCCTTGTCTTCGGGGTCGTGGTTGATTGTCGGGGGCACGATGTCTTCTTCTACGGCCTTGATGCTGAATACGGCTTCGAGGGCGCCGGTAGCGCCGAGGAGGTGTCCGGTCATCGATTTTGTAGAAGAGATGTTGAGCTTGTGGGCTGCGTCGCCGAACAGTTCCACGATAGCCTTGACCTCGGAGATGTCGCCGACGGGAGTCGACGTGCCGTGCACGTTGATATAGTCGATATCTTCGGGCTTCATGCCGGCGTCCTCGAGGGCGTTGCTCATGGCGAGCTTGGCGCCGAGGCCTTCGGGGTGAGTGGCGGTGAGGTGGTAAGCGTCGGCCGACATGCCGCCGCCGGCTACCTCGCAGTAGATTTTAGCACCGCGTGCGAGTGCGTGTTCGAGTTCTTCGAGCACGAGCACTGCCGAGCCTTCGCCCATCACAAAGCCGTCGCGGCTTTTGCTGAAGGGACGCGAGGCGGTCTGGGGGCTGTCGTTGCGGGTCGAGAGGGCGTGCATGGAGTTGAAGCCGCCTACGCCTGCAGGGAAGATGGCTGCTTCAGCGCCGCCGGTGATCATGACGTCGGCTTTGCCCAGACGGATAAGGTTGAATGCGTCGATAATGGCATTGTTGCTCGAGGCGCAGGCCGAAACGACACCGTAGTTGGGGCCATGGTAGCCATATTCCATCGAGATGTGGCCGCTTGCGATGTCGGCAATCATCTTGGGAATGAAGAAGGGGTTGTATTTGGGCCCCTTGTCGGCGTTCATGGCATAATATCCTGCTTCTTCCTCGAAGGTGTGGAGACCTCCGATGCCGGCTGCTACAATCACGCCTACGCGGTTTTTGTCGACGTTGTTGCCTTCTTCGGCATCGATGCCGGAGTCGGCCACGGCCTGACGGGCTGCCACAAGCGCATACTGTGCGTAGAGGTCGAGCTGGCGCGCCTTGCGGCGGTCGAAATGATCCTCGGCTTTGAAACCTTTGACTTCGCAGGCAAACTGGGTTTTGAACAGGCTGGCGTCGAAATGGGTGATGGGGCCGGCACCGCTCACGCCTGCTTTGGCGTTCTCCCAGGTAGTGGCAACATCGTTGCCAAGCGGGGTGATAGCTCCAAGGCCGGTAACTACGACTCTTTTAAGTTCCATTATTTAACGTGTGGGTGTTTGGTTCTGATTGTGATGAGAGAGGGGGAGGGATAAATAGTAAAAACCGCCGTGCTGTTTCACTATGGAAATTCGCGGCGGCTGTATTGTGCGTTGTGTCGTGTTCTTACTTCGCGTTGGCTTCAACGAAAGCTACTGCGTCGCCGACGGTTTTGATCTTTTCAGCTTCTTCGTCGGGGATGGTGATACCGAATTCTTTCTCGAAGTCCATGATGAGTTCTACGGTGTCGAGAGAATCTGCGCCGAGGTCGGTGATGAAGCCTGCGGTTTCGGTTACTTTTTCGGGTTCAACGCCGAGCTTGTCAACTACGATGTTTTTTACGCGATCTGCAATTTCTGACATGATAGTATAGTTTTAAATTTTTAGTAAATTCACGTTTTGCGGTGCAAAGTAAGCAAATTTTCTTCAAACAAGGAAATTAAATGGTATTTCTTTTATATCCGGCAACGTGTGCGCAGGATGCAAAACCCGCTCAGACAGTGCTCTGACGCTGTTTTGACACTAACGGTGAAAAAATGTTAAGCGCCCCCGCAGATGTTGAAAATTCCCTAAATCCTTGCCTGAAAGGAAATAAATTTGGAAAAGGCCGCGCATTTTCGTATCTTTGCGCGATTTTACGACGTAACATACATTTTTTATTTTTATGAATCCCATCAAAAAAACCATCGAACTGCCCGACGGCCGCACGATTACCATCGAGACCGGCAAGTTGGCAAAGCAGGCCGATGGAGCGGTAGAAGTGCGCATGGGCAACACCATGCTCCTCGCCACGGTCGTTTCCGCCAAGGAAGCCGGCGAAGGAGTCGATTTCATGCCACTGCAGGTTGAATACAAAGAGAAATTCTCCGCTGCCGGTCGTTTCCCCGGCGGCTTCCTTAAGCGCGAAGGCCGTGCGAGCGATTACGAAATCCTCACCGCCCGTCTGGTCGACCGCGTGCTCCGTCCCCTCTTCCCGGACAATTACCACGCCGACACCTTCGTCAATATAATTCTCTTCTCGGCCGACGGCGTCGATGCCCCCGACTGCCTCGCAGGCCTCGCAGCATCTGCTGCAATCGCTGTCAGCGACATTCCCTTCAACGGACCCATCTCCGAAGTCCGTGTGGCTCGTGTAGACGGTAAATTCGTTATCGACCCCACTTTCGAAGAACTCCAGAAAGCCGACATGGAACTCATGGTCGGCGCAACCTACGACAACATCATGATGGTCGAAGGCGAAATGGACGAAGTGAGCGAAGCCGAACTCCTCGCCGCCCTCCGTGCCGCCCACGACGCCATCAAGGCTCAGTGCAAGGTGCAGATGGAACTCGCCGAGGCTGTCGGCAAGGCCAAGCGCGAATACTGCCACGAAGTAAACGACGAAGCCCTCCGCGCCGACGTGCACGAAAAATGCTACGACCGCGCATATGCCATCGCTAAAGCCGGCTGCGCCGACAAGCACTGGCGTCAGGACAGCTTTGACGCTATCTGCGACGAATATATCGAATCGCTTCCCGAAGAAGAACGCGACGAAAAGGCACCCCTCGTAAAACGCTACTATCACGACGTTGAGAAAGAAGCCGTTCGCCGTTGCATCCTCGACGAAGGCATTCGCCTCGACGGTCGCAAGACCACCGAAATCCGCCCCATCTGGATCGAGACAGACTACCTGCCCGGACCTCACGGATCGGCTGTCTTCACCCGCGGCGAGACCCAGGCCCTCGCAACCGTAACCCTCGGCACAAAACTCGACGAGAAAATACTCGACGACGTTCTCAACCAGGGCCGCGAGCGCTTCCTCCTCCACTACAACTTCCCTCCCTTCTCCACAGGCGAGGCCAAGCCCCAGCGCGGCGTAGGCCGTCGCGAAGTAGGCCACGGCAACCTCGCGCACCGCGCCCTCAAGCGCATGTTCCCCAAAGATTTCCCCTACGTATGCCGCGTAGTGAGCGATATCCTCGAAAGTAACGGCTCCTCTTCGATGGCCACCGTCTGCGCCGGCACTCTGGCGCTTCTCGACGCCGGCGTGAAGATGCGCAAGCCCGTCAGCGGTATCGCCATGGGTCTTATCACCGACACTGCTTCCGGCAAATATGCCGTGCTCAGCGACATTCTCGGTGACGAAGACCACCTCGGCGACATGGACTTCAAGGTGACCGGTACTGCCGACGGCATCACCGCAACCCAGATGGACATCAAGTGCGACGGCCTCAGCTACGAAATCCTTGAGAAAGCCCTTCTCCAGGCCCGCGACGGACGTCTCCACATCCTCAACCTCATCAACGAGGCTATCCCCGCTCCCCGCGAGGACTACAAGCCCAACGTGCCCCGCATCGTCACCATGCTCATTCCCAAAGAACTCATCGGCGCCGTTATCGGCCCGGGCGGAAAAATCATCCAGGGAATCCAGGAAGAGAGCGGTGCCACCGTCTCCATCGACGAAATCGAAGAAGGCGGCTACATCGAAGTGGCTGCTCCCAACCGCGCCGCTATCGACAAGGCTCTTGCCATGATCAACGCTATCGTAGAGCTTCCCGAAGAAGGCAAGGTTTACGACGGTACCGTGCGCTCCATCATGGACTTCGGCGCATTCGTTGAATTCATGCCCCACCGCGACGGTCTGCTCCACATCAGCGAAATCGCATGGGAACGCCTCGACGACATGGCAGCCTCCGGCCTCAAGGAAGGCGACAAGGTGCAGGTGAAACTCATCGAAATCGACAAGAAGACCGGCAAATACCGCCTCTCAATGCGTGCCCTCCTGCCCAAGCCCGAAGGCTACGTTGAGCCCCAGCGCGCTCCCCGCGGCGAACGCGGCCCGCGCCGCGAAGGCGACCGTCCCCGTCGCGAAGGCGCACCCCGCCGTGATGGCGACCGCGGACCCCGCCGCGAACCCCGCGCTCCCAAGAAAGACTAATTGAACCCTATGCATAAAAAATCGCCGGAAGCACTGCTCCCGGCGATTTTTTGTGTTTCCGTGTTATTCGTAGCTGGTCTCAACCTCGATGAAACTGTCGACGGTGGGCGTGCCGAATTCGATGGCGCCCATCTCTTCGTTGGAATTTATGACAAGGCTGTAGATGTAGTGGCAACCGGGCTGCCATGCCGAAAACTTGCTTGTAGGCAGCGGGAACTTGAGAATGCCGTCGCCGAAGGTAGAGCCCTGCACGATATTCTCTTCGGGTGTGTTCTCGTTAGGCCACAGCTTGGTTCCGGTCGAGGCGTCGTATATTACGCACATCACGCCTATGTAATTGTCGGCGCCGTTGCCGTTGCTGCGGTAGGTGAGGGGCTGTGGCATTGCAAACACAGTGCCTCCGCGGCCAAGGCCGGCGGTCGGTATCACGGTGGGTGTCGAGGTGAGGTCGAGGAGCTCGTCGGCGGCCTGCGACCAGAGCAGCACATAGTTCTGGGGTGTATTCTGGTCTGTCCACGTGCCTACATTGTCGGCCGATGCCGTCTCCGATGTCGAGCCCGAGGGGAATGTGAAATTGCCCTTGGTCATTAAGCTCGACAGAGCCACGTTCGAAACACGCACCTTGAGATTCTCGTTGGAGGAACTCAGCTTCACGGTCACTTTCGACAACGCATGTCTGAAATTGAACACAACCTGGGCGTTGGGCTGTCCGGCAGCTCCGCGCAGATTTGGTGCCACGGCATAGACAATATCTTCGGTGCCGCCGGTGGCATCATAAGGCACCGGTGCCAGAGGGCCTCCCGACCCGACCCATGACGCAGGCGCGAAGGCGTAGAAATCCACGTTCTCATTGGCCGGCCAGTACTTGACGGGCGAGTAAGTCCAGGTGTTGCCCGAAGTCTTGGTGACTTCCACGTTGTCCATAAACAGATTGGCGGCAGCGGGCGTGCCCGTGTATGCATACACATTGAAGGCCGTCAGGTTATTGGTCGTGATATCGCCCGCGCGCGACGACTCCGTGTTGGCCGCAAATCGTATCTCGCCCGAAGCCTCCTCGGCCGGTCCTGAATAGCTTTCGTCGCTCGAACATGCGCCCAGAGCGGCAGCGCCTGCCACCGCCGAAGCGATGATTAGTAAGTTCTGTCTGTTCATATATTCTTGAGTTTGGTTTGTTCTAGACATTGTACTCGAGGTCTATTTCTATGGTCGTCCAGCCATCTACGATTACGTCGATGTCGCCCACGTCAGACCCCGGAGTGTCGCCTTCGGGAATCACAAGCCCTTTTATTTCAATAAAAACGTGTCTCGGAGATATTGAGTTCATCATTTGGTCGGTGAGCTCGAAACTTTTTGAAAAACTCTTGCCGTCGGTGCGCGTCACCGCTACAGTGAGCGTATATGGGCCGCTGAGAGCCGTCGGGGTAAATGCATCCGCCGAGGCTGTCATAAGGCTGTCTGAGGCCGACAGGACCATCGGGGCATAGAGATAATCGTCGTGATTCTCGCTTATCATGGGGCCGAGCCTGAGCGAGGAGTCCGTGCCCGAAAGAGCGGCGTATGCCTTTTTCACGCGGCCGATACCTTTGATGTCGCTCACTCTGATGTCGTAGACGGTGCATACGGAGTCGGGCAGAGCCCTCACAACGCTTCTGGGGCATTCTTTACACGAGCCGTCGTCGGCGCTGTAGCTCACGCCGCAGGGAGTCACTTCCAGATACTCCACCTCGGCCCGGTAGAGCATTCCGGTGGTGCCGAACATATCCCTGTCCGTATTCCTGGCCGAGGCTGTCATGCCATCGAACGACTGTGTGTCGGTGATTCGTACCGAGGCATCGTCGTTGTTGAACGCTATCATGCGGTATGTTCCCGTCGGAATCTCCACGCTGCCGCCATCGGCGCCGGCGATGTCGAAGCGCCATACCTGCTCATGGGCGCCAAGTGGAAAAAACATCAGCGTCATGCCCTCGGGCTTGGCTTCGGGCGCCCTGGTCCATTCGAAGACAACATCGATGCCGCGCACTTCCGACCCCGGGCATGCTATGTCTTTGTGGCTGCACGACACCAGTGTCGCGCCCGAAAGGGCGACGGCCGCAAGCCATGTTTTTAACGCTGCTTTCATGGGGTCTCGTTTATTTTTTCGTATGTCTGCCCGGAAACCACACCAGGCTCACCGACAGGCCCGTGAGGCCGAAATAGCGGTGAAACGAAT
Organism: uncultured Porphyromonadaceae bacterium; assembly: GCA_946553045.1. GTDB lineage: Bacteria > Bacteroidota > Bacteroidia > Bacteroidales > Muribaculaceae > CAG-873. Next base: position 57,437 of record CAMNRO010000005.1, read on the forward strand.
GGCTCGTGCATACATAGCCGTCGCACTGAGGCTTGTACTTTATCAGCGTTCCGCCGGAATAGCCCGCCCTCACACCGAAATCAAGATTGAGGTTCCGGCTGATTTTCATCGAATATCCATATGAAACACCGGCGCCGAATGTAGCGTCGGGCGATTGCCACCCGCGGCCGCCGAATTCGAAGTCGTAATCGGATAGCGAGACATATATGCCCGCATGATGCCCCGTCAGGAGCCGGCACTGCGTGCAGCTTCCGAACCAGTAGCGGACCTCGGCCACGCCCATTCTGATGCGCCAGTAGCGGTGGCGGCTGTCGTTGCTCCACCAGGCGTATGTGCCCGTCAGCGACGCCGAAAAATTAGCAGGCAGAATCACCTCTATTCCCAGGTCGGGCGTCAGAATGGCGTCGTGCAGCAGATTGGTCTTCAGTGCTATATCCGGACAGTCGCAGTCGGCCGGTCCTGCCCACACGCCGTGGGAGGAAAGAGCGGCTGCCGCCACGCATACAAAAATCGATACAGCATGAGTCAATCCCTTCATAGGATAAAGTCCGTGTGAATTCGTTCTTTTACTGACAATCAAACGACCAGGACACGCCATATGTTCACCACGCCCGCCAACTTCAGACTTCCTGCTTGCACCACCCGGCTGCCATCTGGTTTTGCGGTCAACAAAAAAATGATTAATTTTGTTTTTTAATTGATTGCGCGCCCGTGTGGGCGTCGCTCCGCGTTCAACCGTTATGAAGAAACTATTATATATCATGGCCGTAGCCGCCGCGTTTGCCGGCGTTTCGGCTCTGGCCGCGACCCCGGCTGCAGCCCGCAAGGACGATTTCGCCCGCAAGCTGCGCACATTCAATGCCATAGTCAAGGAGCTGCAGGCAAACTATGTCGACACGCTCGACGCCAACGATATCATGGACAAGACCATCGGCGCCTTGCTCTATCAGATAGACCCCTATACCGAATATTACCCCGCCGGCGACCAGGACGAGCTCCTGTCGATTTCGCAGGGCCAGTATGCCGGCATTGGCTCCACCATCGTCAAGCGTGGAGCCGAGGTGCTTGTCAGCGAGCCCCAGTGGGAGTCGCCCGCCCGCCGCACCGGCCTGCGCCCCGGCGACGTCATCATTGCCGTCGACGGCGATACGGTGCGCTCTTCGATGCAGATAGGCGACGTGAGCCGTCGTCTGCGAGGCCAGGCGGGCACCAATGTGCATGTAGACGTGCGCCGCCCCTATGTGCAGGACTCGATTCTGTCGTTCGACATCACCCGCGCCGACATCAAGGTGAATCCGCTGCCATATTATGGCATCGATAAGGACGGCACCGGATTTATCCGCCTGACGACATTCAACGAGAGCAGCGCCCGTCGTGTGAAAGAAGCCGTGGCCGACATGCTCCGCAACCCCGCTCTGAAAGGCATTGTGCTCGACCTCCGCGGCAATGGCGGCGGTCTCCTCGAGAGCGCCGTGCAGATTGTGGGCAACTTCGTGCCCAAAGGCACAGAGGTGGTCCGCACCCGTGGCCGCGACCGTCGCTCCGAGAAGGTCTATAAGACCACCCGCCAGCCACTCGACGCCAATATTCCCCTCGTAGTCCTTACCGACGACGGCACCGCGTCGGCCTCGGAAATCGTGGCCGGCTCGCTGCAGGACCTCGACCGCGCCGTTGTCGTCGGCCAGCGCTCATTCGGCAAAGGCCTTGTGCAGACCACGCGTCCGCTGCCCTTCGACGACATCATGAAGCTTACTACGGGCCGATATTATATCCCCTCGGGCCGTCTTATCCAGGCGCTCGACTATTCGCACCGCAACCCCGACGGTACGCCTGCCCGCACCCCCGACAGTCTTACCACCGAGTTCAAGACCCGTGCCGGCCGCAGTGTGCGCGACGGCGGCGGCATTACCCCCGACGTGACAGTCGAGACCAAGGAGATGAACCGCCTCATATACAATATCATCGCCGATATGTGGGCTTTCGACTATGCCAACCGCTACTATGCCGCCCACCCCGACGCCGTGCCTGTTGGCGACTTCGAGATTACCGACAGCATATTCGACGATTTCAAGGCCTTCATCGATCCCGCCCGCTTCAAATATGACCGTCAGTGCGAGTCGGCGCTCGACTATCTGCGCACCGCGGCCAAAAACGAGGGATACATGACCGATTCGGTCGCAGCACAGTTCGATGTTCTGTCGGCCATGCTCAAGCACGACCTCGACCACGACCTCAATATCAACCGCGAGGATATCACCGACATTCTCCGCGACGAAATAGCGGGCCGCTACTACAGCGACGGCGACCGTGTGCTTCTCACCCTTCCCGGCGACAGCGCATATATCCGCGCCGCGGCAATCATCGCCGACCCCGCCGAATACAAACGACTCCTTTCTCCGGCAAAATGAAAGACCTCCGTGCCGTGCGCGGAGCCTCCCTGATACACTCGCTCATCGCTCAGGGCGAGCATGAGCATCAGGACTTCAAATTCGCCATTTCCGACGCACGCAAGATAGCGCGCTCCATCTCTGCCTTCGCCAACAACGACGGAGGCCGCCTCCTTATTGGCGTGAAAGACAACGGCGTCGTTGCCGGCGTGCGCAACGAAGAGGACATATATGTTGTCGAACAGGCTGCCGAGCGCTACTGCCGTCCGGCCGTGTCGGTAGAGTTTAAAGGCTATAAGGTCGACGGCACGCTGCTCGTCATAGTGGCCGAAATAGAGGCATGTCCCTCCCGCCCCGTCATGGCATCGGAGCCCGACGGCTCATGGCGTGCCTACTATCGTGTCGCCGATGAGAATATCGCCGCACACCCTCTCATGGTCGAAGCCTGGCGCCGCAGTTCGCGTCCTGTCGCGTTCGAGGAGCTCCATGGCGCTGTCGCAGCCTTTGTCGGCGGTGCCGGTGGTCCTGTCGAAGTGCGCGACATAGCCCTCGGCCTCCACATCAGCACGCCTCGCGCCGAAAGTGCCGTCGCCGACCTCGCTGCCGCCGGCCTTCTCCGTTTCGTCTACCACCGCGGCGAATTCAGAATAGCGGATTAGGAGGTTAGGAGGTTAGGAGGGTAGGAAGTTAAGAAATTAGGAAGTTAGGAGATTAGGAGGTTGGGAGGTCGGTTTAAAAAAAACTTAAGCACCTTAAAGACCCTAAATTCCCTAAACCCGCAGCCCCAGAAAAAAACTATTTTCGTGACTTTTTAAACTTTTGGCTATTTAAACGCCTTATATAGCTAAAAGATAAAAAATATACGAAAATGAAAGGACGCAATCTAATCCTGATGGCAGTAGGCACACTTGCCGTCGGCATTCTGATGATTCTTTTCCGCAACACCCTGGCAAGCAACAATGTGGTGATTGGCTGCGGAATACTGTTCATACTCGCCGGTATCGCAAACGTAACCGTCTTTCTCGCCTCGCGCGACAAGGACGGCCATGCCCGCATGGGTGCTGTCGGCACGGCAATCGGCTGGGTGGCAAGCGCCGCCGCCGTGGTGCTCGGAGTGGTGATGGTGCTCTTTCGCACCGTATTCGAGACTATGGTCGGCTATATGTTTGCCGTCCTGCTTCTCTTCGGCGCCATATTCCAGTTCTGCCTCCTCCTCTTCGGGTCGCGGCCCGTGAGATTGTCGAGCTGGTTCTTTCTGGTGCCGATGGTGCTTTGCGGTGGCGCCGTCTACATCTTCATGCAGCAGCCCGGACAGTCGGACTACACCATAATGCTTGTCACCGGATGCGCTCTTGCTTTCTTCGGCCTCATGACGCTGGTCGAGGCCGCTTCAATCAGCTCCGGCAACCGCATGCTCCGCAAGCAGCCACAGACCGTTGAAACCCCGCCGGCACAGGCTCCTGCGCCCGCACCGATGCCCGAGCCGGCCGAAACCGGACAGCCGTCAGAAGAAACCCGCGAAGCCGACTGACATCGGCCTGCGAGCGACCCGAAAAAGGCTCAAAAAAGCGCTTTTTCGCTATGATTGAGGCGAAAAAATGCATTTTTGGGTCTTCCTTTTATGCGTAAATCAAAAATAATCACGATATTTGCACCTGCAAAACGGGCAGGGCCTCCGGCGCTGCCGTTGTTTGTGCCATAAAATATACAACCAACCATATAAATCGCATAAAAATGACTAAAGCCGACATTGTCAACGAAATCTACAAGTCGACCGGCCTTGACAAAGCCGCAGTGCTCACAACCATTGAGCGTTTCATGGAAGTAGTTAAGGACTCCCTCGCCAACGGCGAAAACGTTTATCTCCGTGGTTTCGGCAGCTTTATCGTGAAGACCCGTTCCGAAAAAACCGCACGCAACATCTCCAAGAACACCACCATCATCATCCCCGAACACAAAATTCCCGCTTTCAAGCCCGCACGTGTGTTCATGGACGAGGTGAAAGGCGAATAATCGCACCATACACTCCGGTCTCCCTGTGTGGTGACCATAAATAAACATATCCCTAACCCTCCTAAAAAAGCGTTCGAAAATGCCCAGCGGAAAGAAAAGAAAAGGCCACAAGATGGCTACGCACAAGCGCAAAAAACGTCTGAGAAAGAACCGCCACAAGAAGAAATAAGCCCGGCTTATTTCGCGTGGCCGCTGTTAAGCGCATAAAACAAGCTTGGGCGCCCGGGAGGTTAAGCCCTCCCGGTGCGGCAGGTTTGTTTTTATTTTTTTGTTGAGCCTCATCTGATGCGGCTCAAAATGCCTCCACAATTCTTTAACCATCCTTTAATACTCACCCCTGCTTTCATGAAAAGTGAATTAATAGTAGACGTACAGGCATCCGAGGTGTCGATAGCCCTTCTCGAAGAAGGGCGTCTCGTCTCGCTTCAGAAAGAAGCGCGCAACCTCGCCTATGCCGTGGGCGACATCTACCTGGCTAAAGTCAAAAAACTGATGCCGGGCCTCAATGCCGCCTTTGTGAACGTGGGCTATGAAAAGGATGCATTCCTCCATTACCTCGACCTCGGCTCGCACTTCGCCTCTTACGAGCAGTTTGTGTCGCAGCTCCTGGCCGATAAGAAACGTCTGCCGCGCCTGCCGCAGATGAAGCCTCTGCCCGAAATCGACAAACACGGTTCCGTAGCCGATGTGCTCGCGCCCGGCAAGGAACTGCTCGTGCAGATTGTCAAAGAGCCAATATCGTCGAAAGGCCCCCGTCTCACCACCGAAATCAGCTTCACAGGCCGCTACCTGGTGCTCACGCCATTCTGCGACAAGATATCTATCTCGCAGAAAATCAAATCGTCCGAAGAAAAGCTTCGCCTCTACCAGCTCGTAGAGAGCATCAAGCCCCGCAACTACGGCGTCATTATCCGCACCTCGGCCGAGGGCAAGCGTGTGGCCGAGCTCAACCACGAGCTCAAGGCGCTCATACAGGCCTTTGAAGATGCCTGCCGGAAGGCACAGCAGTCGGCGGCTCCCGCCCTTGTCTTCGAAGAAGAAAACCGGGTTGTCGGAATGCTGCGCGACGTCTTCAGCCCTTCGTTCGAGAGCATACACGTCAACGACGCCGAGATTCACCGTCAGATTCTCAAATACGTCAATCTGATAGCGCCCGAACGCCGCGACATCGTAAAGCTCTATGAAAAAGACGAGCCTATCTTCGACCATTTCAGCATCACACGACAGATTAAATCGTCGTTCGGAAAGACAGTATCGTTCAAATCGGGCGCATACATAATCATCGAACACACAGAGGCTCTGCACGTAATCGACGTAAACTCCGGCAACCGCTCCAAGGCCACAAACGACCAGGAAAGCAACGCCCTCGAAGTCAATCTGCGCGCTGCCGACGAAATCGCACGCCAGCTACGCCTGCGCGACATGGGCGGTATCATCGTGGTCGACTTCATCGACATGGCAAAGCCCGAACACCGCCAGGAGCTCTACGACCACATGCGCGAAATCATGGCCAACGACCGTGCCCGGCACAACATTCTGCCGCTGAGCAAGTTCGGCCTCATGCAGATTACACGCCAGCGTGTGCGCCCCGTGCTCGACATCACCGTCGACGAAGAGTGTCCCTCCTGTCTCGGCAAAGGCCGCGTGAACCCCTCCATACTGTTCACCGACACTCTTTTCGAAAAGCTCGAATACATGGTGCGCGACCTCGGCCTGCGCGATTTCATACTCTACGTGCACCCCTACGTAGACGCATATCTGAAAAAAGGCCTCTTCTCTACCATGTACGGCAAATGGCGCCGCACCCTCGGCCGCTGTTTCAAGATACTACCCGACGAAAGTCTGGCATATCTCCAATACCGCGCTGTCGGCAAAGACCGCAAGGAAATACCCCTCCGGGCCGAGAAAGACAGCGGTAAAAGCTCCGACAACAAGAAGGCCCTGAAAGCCCGCACACGCGGTCAGGAAGCCGACGCCCAGGCCGAGCAGCCCAAGCAGCAGAAGCCCAAGGAGCAGCCCGTCAGTCCGTCAGCCCAACAGCCCAAGCCGAAGGCTCAGCCTAAGCCGGCTCAGCCGAAAGAAGAGCCTCGTCCGGCTCAGCAACCCAAGGAGGAGCAGCCCGTCTGCCCGTCAGCCCAACAGCCCAAGCCAAAGGCTCAGCCCAAGCCGGCCAAGCCGAAAGAAGAGCCCCGTCCGGCTCAGCAACCCAAGGAAGAGCAGCCTGTCTGCCCGTCAGCCCAACAGCCCAAGCCAAAGGCTCCCAAGGCCAAGCCGCAGCCCGCGCCGCAGGCTCCCGAAGAGAAGCCTGCAGAGCAGCCCCTTGTCAAGCCGGTGGCAGAAGAGACTGCCGTTGAGCAAATGCTTCCGGCCGTGATTGTAGAAACACCCTCGCTCGAGCAGCTGCCCGGCGAAGGTGTCCAGGCGCCAGCAAAGCGCCGTCGTCGTCGCCGCAAACCCAAGGCCGACGGTGCCGCATCAGCGGCTGGCAATGCTGCAGAACAGGAAGATACTAAAACCGAGGAATGACTCCAAGCCCATAACTCCCGACGGTGCGCGTGTCCGAAACAGACCGCGCACCGTTTTTTTTCTATATAATCAGAACCTTCACACGCGTTCAGCGTTAATCTTTTGAGTACATAGAAAACACACCGTATTAACTAACATAAACCATTATGGAATTTTTGACACAAGACAAGCTTGTCATCGTCGGCGCAGCCGGCATGATAGGCTCTAATATGGCGCAGACAGCAATGATGATGCGCCTCACTCCCAATATCTGCATCTACGACCCCTATGCTCCCGCCCTCGAAGGCGTAGCAGAAGAGCTCTACGCATGCGGCTTCGAAGGTGTCAACCTCACATTCACCTCCGACGTGAAAGAGGCTCTGACCGGAGCCAAATATATCGTAAACAGCGGTGGCGCAGCCCGTAAGGCCGGCATGACCCGCGAAGACCTCCTCAAAGGCAACGCCGAAATCGCCGAGCAGTTCGGCAAGGACGTGCGCGCATACTGCCCCGACGTGAAACACGTTGTGGTCGTGTTCAACCCCGCCGACATCACAGGCCTCGTAACCCTCCTTTACTCCGGTCTTAAGCCCAGCCAGGTATCGACCCTCGCCGCCCTCGACAGCACTCGTCTGCAGCACGAGCTCGTCAAGTGGTTCGACATTCCCGCCGAGCGCGTTGTCAACTGCCGCACCTACGGCGGCCACGGCGAGCAGATGGCCGTATTCGCCTCCACCACAAGCGTCGACGGCAAGCCCCTCACCGAAATCATCGGCACCGAAGCCCTTCCTGCCGACGAATGGGAAGCGATGAAAGTGCGCGTAATCCAGGGTGGTAAACACATCATCGACCTCCGCGGCCGCTCTTCATTCCAGAGCCCCGCTTACCTCTCGATTGAGATGATTGCCGCCACGATGGGTGGAAAACCATTCCGCTGGCCCGTCGGAACATACGTCAACAACGACCATTTCCAGCATATCATGATGGCTATGGAGACAACCGTAGACGCCGAGGGCGTACACGTAAAACCCGTTGAAGGCAACAAGACCGAGCAGGCCGAACTTCAGAAGAGCTACGAACACCTCTGCCAGCTCCGCGACGAGGTGATAAAACTCGGCATCATGCCTCCTATCGACAAATGGTCTGAAATCAACCCGAACCTCTGATGAGCTTCTGATATAGCTCAAAGGCATCGACCGCCGGAAGAATTCTGTTCTCCCGGCGGTTTTTTTGTGTTTCTTGCAGCCTCCGATTTGGTTTTGCTCCATACTTATTCGTATTTTTGCGTTCTGAAACAACATAAGAGGTTGTTTAACAACATAAGTGAAAACACAGGTTGGCGAATTTTTGCTTAAATTGGCCATTATGAAGAGGGAGCATAGCGGTTGCTATGTGACCGATGAATGATGGCCAAGTTAACAAAAAGACGCCAAGACAGCACTATTGTTAAAAACAGCCTCATTCAACCAACGGCTTAACATATCTCATAATGAAAACAAAGGTGTCGCCTATAAAAGCTCCGAGCGCCTTTATATCTCAGACTTTTTGGCCTGTGTTTTCACTTATGTTATTAAACAACCTCTGAATATGAAAATAGCAATCATCGTGGCCATGGACAAGGAGCTGGCACTCCTTAGGCCTCATATAGAGAACGAAAGCATAGTCGAAACCAACGGCTTCACATACTACTGCGGCCGTATGGGCGGCCGCGAGGTCGTGGTCGGCAAATGCGGCATAGGCAAAGTGAACGCCGCCGTCGGCGCCATGACGCTTATCGACACCTTCCACCCCGCAATGGTGGTGAACACAGGCGTGGCAGGCGGCACAGGAGCCGGAAATCCGCCCGCTCGCGTGCTCGACCTCGTGCTTGCCTCCGAAATCGCATATCACGACGTGTGGTGCGGCCCCGGTACTGAGCGCGGCCAGGCCGCAGGCTTTCCGGCACGCTTCCGGTGCCCCCTGCCGCAGGAGATACGCGCCAGCCTCGGCGCACGCGAAGGCCTGCTCGCTTCCGGCGATATTTTTGTTGACGACCCCGCCGACCTGCAGCGGATACTCGCCCTCTATCCCGACGCCATAGCCGTCGATATGGAATCGGCCGCCATCGCACAGGTCTGCGCCCTCAAAGACGTGCCCTTCGTGTGTCTGCGCGTGGTGAGCGACACCCCCGGCGAAGGTGGCAACATGGCTGCCTATACCGACTTCTGGAGCGCAGCTCCGGAGCGTACTTTCGAGTCGGTCGGACGTCTCCTTCAATTACTTTGATGCTCTGTTCGCTACATTGAGAATTTTTTTGTAATTTAGCAAATTGAAACCAACAAACTCTATAATGGACAAGAGAGACCACCGGTATTGCGTCATCATGTGCGGCGGCATCGGAAGCCGCTTCTGGCCTTATAGCCGCACTCGACTTCCCAAGCAATTCATAGATTTCTTAGGCACGGGCCGCACGCTCCTGCAGATGAGCTTCGACCGTATCAGTTCGCTGGTGCCGCCGCAGAACATTGTAATCATGACAAACGAGCGCTACGCCGACGAAGTGGCCGCGCAGCTCCCCGAGCTGGCACGCGACCAGATTCTTTTCGAGCCTGCCCGACGGAACACCGCTCCATGTGTGGCATGGGCCGCATGGCATATCGCCGCCCGCGACCCCGAAGCCTCCATAATCGTCACCCCGGCCGACCATGTCATCACTCGCGAGGCCGACTTCCATAAGAGCATACTCGCCGGTTTCGATTTTGTGGAAAACCACGACGCCCTGCTCACTCTCGGTATCGCACCGACGCGCCCCGAGACCGGATACGGCTATATCCAGGTCGGAGACCACGTCGAAGGCGATTTCAACAAGGTAAAGACATTTACCGAAAAGCCCGACATCGAGCTGGCCAAAGTATTTATCGCCACAGGCGAGTTTTTCTGGAACTCAGGTATTTTCCTCTGGAGCGTAGAAGCTATCCGCGAGGCTATCAGGAAGTATGTGCCCGATATCGCCCAGATATTCGACGCCGCCCCTGCCGAAACATATACCTCGCCTGCTGCCGAAAGGGAATTCATCGACGAGGCATATCCCACGTGCATGAGCATATCTATCGACTTTTCTGTCATGGAAAAGGCCGACAACGTATATGTCGAGACCGTACACTTCGGATGGAACGACCTCGGAACCTGGAGCGCTCTCTACGACCTCTCGCCAAAGAACAGCGACACCAATGTGACCCAGAACTGCAACGTGCTCAGCTACAACTCGCGCGGAAATATCTTTGCTGTCCGCGGTGAAAAACTCATCGTGGTCGACAGTCTCGAAGACTACATCGTTGCCGATGCCGAAGACGTGCTCCTGATATGCCCCAAGGCCCGCGAGCAGGAAATCAAGCGCATGGTAATCGACGCCCGCCTCAAGTTCGGCGAAAAATACGAGTAGTGCGTTAAGGATTAAGTTTTTAAGTAATAAGTAAGAAGTAATAAGGGATAAGGAGCGAGGAATCAAGTAATAAGGCGTAAGTACAAGTAATAAGTAATAAGGCGTAAGTAATACCCTCGTACCTCGCTCCTCGTACCTCGCCCTTGAAAACTCGCCCCTGAAAAATAATAAAATGCAGATAGACAAAATCATATCAAACGGCGTCGCCAAGGCTGTAAAGGCCCTCTACGACATCGACGCCGATGCCGCGGCGATTGTGCCGCAGGCCACTCGCAAGGAATTCGAAGGAAACCTCACCATCGTGGTATTTCCGTGGGTGAAAGCCGCCCGCAAGGCCCCCGAGGCTGTCGGAAACGAGATAGGGCAGTGGCTCGTCGACAACGAACCCGCCGTCTCTGCCTTCAACGTGGTGAAAGGCTTCCTCAACCTCGTCATAACACCCACATACTGGAATACCGTTCTCGCAGCCATCGAGGCCGATTCCAACTACGGTATCGCCGAGGCCACTCCCGAAAGCCCCCTCGTGATGGTCGAATACTCTTCGCCCAACACAAACAAGCCCCTCCACCTGGGCCATCTCCGCAATATCCTGCTCGGCGCGAGCCTCAGCAATATCCTCGCCGCCTGCGGTAACAAGGTGGTGAAAACCAATATCGTCAATGACCGCGGTATCCACATCTGCAAGTCGATGCTCGCATGGCAGCGCTGGTTCGACGGCGCCACCCCCGAAAGCACAGGCACAAAAGGCGACCACCTCGTTGGCGACTGCTACGTCGCTTTCGACAAGCACTACAAGGCCGAACTCGCCGAGCTTCAGGCAAAAGGCATGACAAAAGAAGAGGCTGAGGCCGCTTCGACAGTCATGGCCGACGCCCGCGCCATGCTCCGCCGATGGGAAGAAGGCGACCCCGAAGTGCGTGCCCTCTGGGAGCGCATGAACCAGTGGGTCTACGACGGATTCGACGCCACATACGAGCGCATGGGCGTCGGCTTCGATAAGATATACTACGAATCGCAGACATATCTCGACGGCAAGAAGAAAGTGCTCGAAGGCCTCGAGAAAGGCGTGCTCTATCGCCGCGAAGACGGCTCCGTATGGGCCGACCTCGCCGCCGACGGCCTCGACGAGAAGCTCCTGCTCCGTTCCGACGGCACTTCGGTCTACATGACCCAGGACATCGGCACCGCCAAGCAGCGTTTCGACGACTATCCCATCGACAAGATGATATACGTCGTAGGCAACGAGCAGAACTACCACTTCCAGGTGCTCTCCATACTCCTCGACCGCCTCGGTTTCAGCTGGGGCAAAGACCTCGTGCACTTCAGCTACGGCATGGTTGAGCTCCCCGAAGGCAAGATGAAGAGCCGCGAAGGAACCGTTGTCGACGCCGACGACCTCATGGCCGAAATGGTAAACACCGCCCGCGAGGTTTCTGCATCGCTCGGCAAGCTCGACGGTCTCGATGAAGCCGAAGTGGCAGCCGTGGCCGAGACCGTAGGCATGGGAGCCCTCAAATACTTCCTCCTAAAGGTCGACCCCCGCAAGAACATGACCTTCAACCCCCGCGAAAGTATCGACTTCAACGGCAACACTGGCCCCTTCATACAGTACACCTACGCCCGTATCCGCTCAGTGCTCCGCCGTGCCGCCGAGGCCGGTGCCGGTGGCGCCGACTACGCCGAAGTGGTGCCCAACGAGAAGGAAATAGCCCTCATTCAGCGTCTGAGCGACTTCCCCGCAGTCGTGCAGGAAGCCGGCCGCTCATATTCGCCCGCGCTCATCGCCAACTACTGCTACGACCTCGTCAAGGAATACAACCAGTTCTATCACGACTGCTCCATTCTCCGCGAGAACGACCCCGCGGTGCAGTCGCTCCGTCTGGCAATATCCGACGCCACGGCACGCACCGTCAAGGCCGGCATGGGCCTTCTCGGCATAAACGTGCCCGAGCGCATGTAAGACACTTGCTCTCTGTGGGTTTTACACCCCGCAGAGAACAAAGCTTAATGTTTAGAGGTTAAAGTTTAGTATAATCATCAAATAACTCCTCACTTCTAACCACTAATTTCTAACTTAACAAAATGGACAACTACAATTACAACGCATACAACAGTCCGCGCCACGATGCCATGTCGATTACCTCGACCGTGAGCAGCGTCATGAAGCGAGTGTACCTCAAGATGTTCCTCGCCCTCTTGGTTACGGCCCTCACATCGCTCTATGCAGCCTCGTCGGCCTCATACATGACCTTCCTTTTCACCCACTCATGGTTCATGTGGGTGCTGGTCATCGCCGAATTAGGCATGGTCTTCGCTCTTTCCGGAGCCATCAATAAACTCAGTTCGGGAGTGGCCTCGCTGCTGTTCTATATCTTCGCCGTTCTCAACGGTCTGATGCTCTGCACCATATTCTATGCCTACAGCCCGGGCGCCATTATAAAGACATTCTTCATCACCGCCGCCACATTCGGCGCCATGAGCGTCTACGGCTACTTCACCTCCAACGACCTCTCTAAAATAGGCAACTATCTCTTCTACGCCCTCATAGGCCTGGTGATTGCCTCGCTGGTCAACATATTCATGCACAGCAGCACCCTCGACTGGATTGTGTCTATCGCAGGTGTGATTATCTTCGTCGGCCTCACCGCATGGGATACCCAGCAGGTGAAGCAGATGGCTATGGTGACCCCCGACGGCATGGTAGGCCGCCTCGCCACCCTCGGCGCACTCACCCTCTACCTCGACTTCATCAACCTCTTCCTCTTCCTTCTCCGCATTTTCGGCGGAAACCGCGATTAGTTGAAAATTAGAAGTTAGTAGTTACAAGTTTAACTTCTAATTTCACACTTCTAATTCCTAACTCAAAGTAATGACTTACGCCGAGGCATACCGCTCTATTGCCAGGCTGGCCTTTCCCCTGTTTTTAGGCCAGCTCGGCAATATTGCTGTCGGTTTTGCCGACAATATAATGGTGGGCCACTATTCCACCGAAGCCCTCGCCTCGGCTTCGTTTGTCAACAACTTCTTCAACATCGCAATCTTCGCCTGCGTAGGCTTCACATTCGGCCTCACGCCACTCGTAGGCGCCATGTATGCCCGCGGCGAGAGCGCCCGCATAGGCCGCGTGGTGCGTGTCGGCCTCCGGGTCAACACCATATTCACCATCGTGGTGAGCCTCATAATGCTCGCCATTTATTTCAACCTCCACCGCCTCGGCCAGCCCGATCATCTCATGCCCCTAATCAGGCCATACTATCTGATTGTGCTCGCGGGCATGATACCCGTGGCCGTTTTCAATGTGTTGGCCCAGTGGAGCTTCGGGCGCAACGACACCGCCCTCCCGACATGGATTGTGCTCGGCTGCAACGCCGTGAACATATGCGGTAACTACGTGCTCATCTACGGCAACTTCGGCGCACCCGAATTAGGCCTCACAGGTGCCGGCATAAGCACCCTCACGGCGCGTGTGCTCTGCATGGCCGTGATGGCGTGGTTCTTCTTCCGCTCGCGGCGCGGACGCCCCTACCTCGAAGGATTCTACCACGGCGCGCGCACCGGCGACGGCATGACGCGCACCGTCGTATCGACCGGATTTCCCGTCTCCGCCCAGATGACATTCGAAACCGCCTCCTTCTCAGGCTCGGCCATCATGGCCGGCTGGATTGGAGCCATCTCGCTGGCCGCATTCCAGATAGTTGTCATCAGCGGCATGTTCGGATTCTGCATATACTACAGTATCGGCAACGCCATGGCAATACCCGTGAGCCATGCCGCTGGCTCGGCCGACTGCCGCACCATGCGGCGCTACGCCTGGGCCGGATACCACCTCATTCTCGCAACGATGGTGCTGGTGTGCATGCTCTTCATCTTCGGCGGACGCCATGTGATGAGCCTCTTCTCCAACGACCCCGCCGTCATTGCAGCCGCGGTCTCGCTGATAGTGCCCATGGCCCTCTATCAGTTCGGCGACGCCACTCAGATAACCTTCGCCAACGCCCTGCGAGGCACATCGAAGGTCATGCCAATGCTCTTCATAGCCCTGGTGAGCTATATCGTCGTCGGGCTTCCATGCACCTACCTCTTTGCATTCCCCGCAGGCCTGGGCCTGTACGGAATCGTGCTCAGCTTCTCGGTATGCCTCCTCCTTGCTGCCGTCCTTTATCTCTATTTCTTCCTTAAAGCAACAAAAAAAACATAATAAGCAATGGAACCTAAATACAGAAGAATACTCCTCAAACTCAGCGGAGAATCGCTCATGGGCCATCAGGGCTACGGCATAGACCCCGAACGCCTCGGCAGCTATGCCGCGCAGATTTCGGACCTCGTCAAGGCCGGTGTCGAAGTAGGGATAGTGATAGGCGGCGGCAACATATTCCGCGGCCTCTCGGGCGCTGCCAAAGGCTTCGACCGCGTCAAAGGCGACCAGATGGGCATGCTCGCCACCGTCATCAACTCGCTCGCCCTCAGCTCGGCTCTCGAGGCCATAGGCTGCGGCGCACGCGTGCTCACATCTATCGGCATGTTCCCCGTCGGAGAGCCCTACAGCCCCATGCGCGCCCTCGAGACCCTCGCGCAGGGCACAGTCGCCATCATTGCCGGCGGCACAGGTAACCCCTTCTTCACTACCGACACCGCCGCAGCCCTCCGCGCAGTCGAAATCAAGGCAGAGGTAATGCTCAAGGGCACCCGCGTGGACGGTATCTACACCGCCGACCCAGAGAAAGACCCCTCGGCCACAAAATTCGACAGCATCAGCTACGACGAAATCTACAACCGGGGTCTCAAGATTATGGACCTCACCGCAACGACACTCTGCCGCGAAAACGGCATGAAAATCGTAGTTTTCGACATGGACACCCCCGGCAACCTCGCCAAGGTCCTCTCCGGCGAAAACATAGGCACTCTTGTATATTGATATTATGAAAACCCTCTAAACCTCCGGAAATATGACAGATCCTAAAACTTACATCGAGCCCGCCGAAGAAAAAATGGAAATGGCCGTGGCGTATCTCGACGAAACCCTTGCGCGAATCCGTGCAGGAAAGGCCAACGCCAAGATTCTCGACGGTGTACGCGTAGAGTACTACGGCAGCATGGTGCCCGTGTCGAACGTCGCCAACATCAGCGTGCCCGACGCCCGCACAATAGCCATCACCCCCTGGGAAAAAGCCATGTTCAAGCCCATCGAAAAGGCTATCATCAACTCTGAAGTAGGCATCACACCCGAAAACAACGGCGAAGTTATCCGCCTCTCCATTCCCCCGCTGACCGAAGACCGCCGTAAGGCCCTCGTGAAGCAGTGCAAGGCCGAAGCCGAAAACGCAAAAGTATCTGTGCGCAACGCCCGTCGCGACGCCATCGACGGCCTCAAGAAAGCCATAAAGCAGGGCATGCCCGAAGACACCGAAAAAGACGCCGAGGCAACAGTCCAGAAAATACACGACAAATACCTCAAGAAAATCGACGACATCTTCGCCGCCAAAGAAAAAGAAATCCTCACCGTCTAAATCGACAGGCTATTAGGATATTAAGCTATTAGGCGCGCAGCGCTTGAATCAACATAACCCCGGGTAATTGTGCCGCTTGGCGCACTTGCCCGGGGTTACGTGCATAATAAGGGCAACCTTGTTTTAGCTCAAGGATTAGAATGGGAAGGCGAAGATGGTTTAGATGATTATTGCTGATTTACAGTCCCTTTATCGATTTTGCGATTGCAGTAAACTGCAGAATCATAGCCCCCAACCTCCTAATATCCTAACTTCCCAACCTCCTAATATCCTAACTTCCCAGCCCTCCTAATATCCTAACCTCCTAATCTCCCAGCCTCCTAATCTCCTACCCTAAAGAAGGGGGAAGCGGAAGGCGCGGAGGCGGGCGGAGAGTTCGGCTTCGCGGCCGGAGCAGTAGCGGTTGCAGATTTCGTGGAAGGCGGCCGAATGGTTCATTTCCGACAGATGGGCAAGCTCATGGTAAATCACAAAATCGCGCAACTCGGGCGGCAGGAAAATCAGGCGCGGGCTCAGCGTGATTACCCCCGACGAAGAGCAAGAGCCCAGGCGCGTCTTCGACTCCTTTACGGCCCAGCCCAGAGGGCGGCGCCCGATGCGGGAGGCCAGTTCGCGGGCGTGGGGCACAACATAGCGCCCCGTTGCCTCCTTCGCGCCCCATATCAGCAGCTTATAGATATACTCCTGCACCTCGGCGCGACCTATGTTTTCGGCCGCCCTCGTGGTTAGATGCACATAATAATTCTTGAATTTGTATCGTTTCGGGCTGCGTTCGACCATCGTCATGAAAATATCGCCCTTGTCGGTCTCCCAGGCCTCCACGATGCTGAAATCGACCTCGCCCGCGTCGATAATTTGCCCTACATGATATTTCGGCGCCGGTTTATGGGCCAGAATCCATTGGTGCTTCTCGCTGAAGAAGCGCTCGAGCTCATAGGTCGAGAGATTGGGGGGAACGGTTATGCGCAGCTCCGCGCCGACCCAGCGGCCTACTATGCGGCGTGCGCGGCCGTTGACGGTGATGCGCACATCGCCGTAGTCGGCATGATGGTATCTGCACGACCTGACGGTGGCTACGCCCTTGTTCATTTACGAAATCCCCCAGTGTAGTTTTTCGCGCAGCGCGTCGGCGAAAGTATGGTCGGCAAGCTGCATTACCAGCACCTTGAACGGCGCCTTGCTCAGGCATATGCGTGTGCCCATGTCTACGTCGGCCGAGCGGCCGTCGAGAGCCAGGCGCACACGGTTGGCTCGCCCGGAGGGCACGATGGCAATTTCGGCCGCGCCGTCGACAACGAGAGGCCGCATTGCCAGCGAGTGAGCTGCCACGGGCGCTATCACATGCACGTCGACCGTCGGCTGCACAATCGGGCCGCCTACCGAAAGATTATAGGCCGTGCTGCCCGTCGAGGTGCATACCAGCAGGCCGTCGGCGCGGTAGTCGCCCAGGTCTACGCCGTCCACGCTCACGCGCGCCGATATCATCGAGGCCGTGTCCTCGCGGGTGAGGGCGAACTCGTTGAGGGCATAAGGATAGAAATGCTCACCAAGGAAAGGCGCGTCGAGGTGTATGAGGCTTCGGCGCTCTATGCGGAAGCGGTCGGAGGCTACCATGTCGAGCAGCGACGGCAGCTGGCCTAT
The DNA here is from genome assembly GCA_946553045.1 of uncultured Porphyromonadaceae bacterium. GTDB lineage: Bacteria > Bacteroidota > Bacteroidia > Bacteroidales > Muribaculaceae > CAG-873. The sequence goes on from CAMNRO010000005.1 coordinate 74,911, forward strand.
GGTGAGCGATGTGAGATAGCCCAGATGGCCGGTGTTGACGCCGACGATAGGAATCTGCTTGTCGGCAACCCACATGGCCGTGCGCAGGAATGTGCCGTCGCCGCCGAGGCTCACGGCCATGTCGGCAGTGAATCGGGGCGTCTCGGTGACGGTGCCGACATGTGTCAGCGACTCGGGAATCACCTCCAGCAGATGGCGGTAGAGCTTGCGGTGCATGACCGTCTCGACCCCCTTGCTGTGGAGCGTCTCAAGGAAGCGGGCCACTGTCGGTGCCGCCTCCTGCTGCCTTCGGCTGCCGTAGATTGCTATTCTCATGAGAAGTATCTGAAAAAGTAGTCTATTCGCTCGCGGAAAGTGTCGTCGTCGGCCCCGCGCGCGTTCTGCGCTTCCAGAACGGTATAGCCGTAGCGCTCGAGCGAGCGTGTGATGCCGGCGGTATCGCGGTGGCTCACACGGATATCGAACACCACCGGGAATTTCGGGTCGGTGTCGGCGAAGCCCGGACGCTCGTCGTTTTCGTTGCCCTCGCCCATCGAAGTGACATTCAGATTGAGAAGATGGGCGTTGCAGTCTTCGACGGCACGGGCTATCCGCGAGGCGCTGTAATCCTCGCGGCGGCAGCCCACAAGCAGCCTCGAACTATCCGCTACAGGCGGATAGAGATACTCGTTTTCCGGGAATTTTATCTTATTTGAAGCCAAATTCTTTCGTCGTTTTGTTATTTCTGAGTACTTTTGCATAAATTAAGCGACTTCGGCCCGCTTATGTGCTGAAGTACTACCACAAATTTACGAACAATTCCGCGATTTTCAGATATAGATGACTAATTTAAGCGTTAATATAAACAAAATAGCCACTCTGCGCAACGCACGCGGCGAGAACAATCCCGACGTATGCGCCGTCGCTCTCGACATCGAGAGTTTCGGCGCCGACGGCATCACCGTGCACCCGCGCCCCGACGAGAGGCATATCAGACGCGACGACGTCTACAAGCTCCGTCCGCTCCTCCGCAGCGAGTTCAACATGGAAGGCTACCCCGACAAGCGCTTCATCGACATGGCGCTCGCCGTGCGCCCGACCCAGGTCACTCTCGTGCCAGACGCCCCCGATGCGCTCACATCGTCGGCCGGCTGGAATGTGGCTGAACACATGGAGCTCCTTTCACAGCTCGTCGACACCTTCAAGGAGGCAGGCATACGCACCTCCATCTTCGTAGACCCCGACATCGAAACCATCAAGGCTGCCGCCCGAACAGGCGCCGACCGCATCGAGCTCTACACCAAGCCCTATGCCGACCTCTACCCCGAAGACCCCGAGAAAGCCGTAGCCCCCTACGTGGAGGCCGCAGAAGCCGCCCGGCGCCTCGGCCTCGGTGTCAACGCCGGCCACGACCTCAGCCTCGAGAACCTCGCCTTCTTCCACGAACGCATCCCCTTCCTGAGCGAGGTATCCATCGGCCACGCCCTCATCTGCGACGCCCTCTACCTCGGCCTCGCCGAAACCGTCAAGCGCTACAAATCACAATTAAGAATGAAGAATGAATAATTAATAATTATTGGTTCTGCTGCGATAGACGAATTTTCTATTGAATTGATTCGTCGTTATTAATTCTTAATTATAAATTCTTAATTCTTAATTAAATAATGTCTCTCTGGAAACTTTGCCTCGAAGGGGGCTGGACAATGATACCGCTGGCGGCCCTGCTGCTGCTATGCATATACGTCTTCACCGAGCGCTGCATCGTCATTGCGCGCGCCTCGAAAGAAGACGACAACTTCATGAACCGTATCAAGACATATATCCATAGCGGCGAGCTCGAAAGCGCCCTCAACCTCTGCAAGCTCACCCGCACGCCCGAAGCCGCTCTGATTGCCAAAGGAATATCGCGTATCGGACGCCCGATGAACGATGTCCTCGTTGCCATCGAAAACACCGGCAACCTTCAGATAGCCGGGCTCAGCCGCGGTCTGCCCTGGCTCGCCACAATTGCCGCCGGAGCGCCTATGATAGGCTTCCTCGGCACCGTCATCGGCATGGTGCAGGCATTCTATGCCATTGCACAGGCCGGAAGCTCGGCAACAATCGATTCCTTTGCCGACGGCATCTACGCGGCCCTCGTCACCACTGTAGCCGGCCTCATCGTCGGCATTGTGGCCCTTTTCGCCTACAACTACCTCGTGGCGAGGATAAATAAAATCATGAACCGTCTCGAAGCCCGCACAATGGACTTCATGGACCTCCTTAACGAGCCGGCCTGACACCATGGCACTGAAACGTCAACAGGAAATGCTGGCCACATTCTCGATGGCCTCGATGACCGACGTGGTCTTCCTTCTGTTAGTGTTCTTCATGGTGACCTCGGCATTCGTGTTCCCTACAGCCCTTGAGGTCGACCTGCCCGAAAGCTCGCAGCAGACGCCCCTCAAGCCTACCACGCGCATGTTTATCGACGCCGAAGGCGCCTACTACGTCGCTGCGCCCGAAGCCGACCCCGTGGCCGTGCCCGCCGACTCTCTCGCAATCTTCATTCAGGCCATAGCACCCGCCGATTCTCTCGGCGCAGTGGCCGTATATGCCGATGCCGCCGTGCCTTACGGCAAAGTGGTCGAAGTGCTCAATATCGGCGCCGACAACGCCATAAAGATGGTCCTCGCCACCAAACCGGCCTCTCCCGCCAAAACCGAAGAGCAGCCATGACACCGCGCCTGCAGGCCGCGGCAGCCACTGTAATCGCCGCAGTGATACTTGTCGTGCTGCTGTGCATGCTCCATCTGTCCGACGCTATCCCCCCGGACCACGACGCCCGTCCGACGACGGAAGTGGCCGAAATCGACGAGGAATTCGTCGAATTCTTCGACATGGCATACGGCCCGTCCGACCCCTCTCCTGCCTATACACCCGAGCCGGTGCGACGCAATTCGAAACCGGCACAGGCTTCAGGCCAGGACAAGGTCGACGCCGGCAAGGCCGCCGCGCCCGCGCCCGATGTCACCTCCGAGCGGCCCTCGCCTGTTCAGAGGCAGGAAAAGCCGGTGCCGCCCGAAACAGGCCCCGACAAGACAAAACTCGCCGAGGAAGAAGCACGCCGCAAGGCCCGAAAGGGTGTAGGCGATGCCTTCAAGAAAACATCGGAGACACCCGACAACACCGCCTCCAAGGGCTCTGAGAAGGGCGACAGCGGCACACCCGACGGCGGCCGCTCCGACGCCAACGGAACCGGTGTCGGAACCGTAGGCGGAGGCTGGACAATGCCCCGCTACTCGCGCGTGCCCTCTGAAGTGACCGGCAGCATAATCCTCACGGCCATCGTAGGGCCCGACGGCAACGTCATTTCCGTCGAGCTCACAGGCGGAAAATCGCCCGCCGCTGCCGACCGCGCCCTCGTGCAGGCATGCATGGCCGAAGTAAAGCGCCGCCGCTTCACCCGCAACGACGACAAGGCCCCCGAACGCTCCACAGCCCGCATCACCTACACCTTCCGCTGAGCCGGGCCGGGGCGCCGCCACACGTCCGATTTGCAAATGTGGCACAGATAGGCTATTTTTGTAGTCAAATCATCATAATCATTATATATCAAGTATGTCTGTATCCCGCCGCGCCCTTTCCGAGGGCGAAATCAGAATCCTCGAAAGCCGGGGCTGCTCCGCGCAGGACTGGAGCAAAGTCATCGTTGCCGACGGCTTCGATCCGTTGAAAATCAAGAATGTGACATTTTCAGGCGAAGTCTCCCTCGGACGCTTCGACGGTGTTTTCCATCGCCCCGGAGGCCTTGAGCGCCCCGCCGGCATATCCGACGCCACTCTCCACAACGTGAGCGTAGGCGACGGTGTGTATATCGCCAAAGTCTCCAACTATATCGCCAATTACGACATTGCCGACGGCGTCTATATCGACAATATCGGCCTGCTCGTCGGCACTCTCGACTCCACCTTCGGCATCGGCACCGAAGTGTCGGTGCTCAACGAGACCGGTGGCCGCGAAGTGCCTATCTATGAGCACATGTCGGCTCAGACGGCATATCTCGTAGCCATGTACCGCCACCGCAGCGAGCTTATCCGCCGCCTGGTCACCATGGTAAAGGTGCATGCCGACCGCAACTTCGGCAAGCGCGGCAGCATAGGCCGCGGCTGCGAGATTGTAAACGCCGGAGCCATCAACAACGTAAATATCGGCGAATATGCCCGAATCAAGGGTGTGGCGCGCCTCACCGACGGCACCATCTCCTCCGTCAAGGCCGACCCCGTCTTCGTTGGCCGCGACGTCATTGCCGAAGGCTTCATATTCGCCTCGGGCGCGAAGGTCGACGACGGCGCCGTAATCACACACTGCTTCGTCGGCCAGGCATCGCAGCTGTCGCACCTCTTCTCGGCGCACGACTCGCTCTTCTTCGCCAACTGCGCGTGCGAGAACGGCGAGGCGGCCGCTATTTTCGGAGGACCCTACACCGTCACGATGCACAAATCGAGCCTCCTCATCGCCGGCATGTTCTCATTCCTCAACGCCGGTTCGGGCTCCAACCAGAGCAACCATATGTACAAGCTCGGGCCTATCCACCAGGGAGTGGTGGAGCGCGGATCCAAGACCACCAGCGACTCATACATACTCTGGCCTGCTAAAATCGGCGCGTTCTCGCTGGTGATGGGTCGTCATGTCAACCACCCCGACACATCGCGCCTGCCATTCTCATACCTCATTGAAAGCCATGGCGACTCTTTCCTTGTGCCCGGCGTCAATCTGCGTAGCGTGGGCACTATCCGCGACGCCCAGAAATGGCCGCGCCGCGACCGTCGCCGCGACACCGAGCTGCTCGACAATATCAATTTCAACCTTCTAAGCCCCTATACAGTCGGCAAGATGATGGACGGCATAAAGCTGCTCAACGAGCTCGAACGCACTGCCGGCCTCACTGCCAACCGCTTCGCATTCCAGACCATGACCATCGAGGCGCACGCCCTCCGCAAAGGACGCGAGTACTACGGCATGGCAATCGACAAGTTCATGGGCAACTCCGTGATTCACCGCCTCGGGCGCACGCCTGTGGAGAGCGACCAGGAGCTGCGCGCGCGCCTCGCACCCACGCATGCCGCCGGCGAGGGCAAATGGGTGGATATATGCGGGCTGTTCGCGCCTAAGGCCGAAATAGACCGTCTGTGCGCCGATATTGTCGACGGAACCATCGCCACGCTCGAAGACCTCGAACAGAGATGGCGCCGCCTCCATGCCGACTACTACGACATGGAGTGGACATGGGTGGCCGCGCACCTGCAGCGATGGTGCGGAAAGAGCGTCGGCGAGCTCACACGCGCCGATGTCGCCGAAATCGTCACCCGCTGGCTCGAAAGCGTCACAACGCTCGACCGCATGCTCCTCGACGACGCCGCCAAGGAATATTCGCTCACCTCGCGCACCGGTTTCGGCATTGACGACCCCGACGAGGACGCCGACGAAGACTTCATCAACGTCCGCGGCGAGTTCAATTCCGACCCCTTCGTAAAAATGGTGAAAGAGCACATCGAGAAAAAAAGCGCCCTCGGCGCCGACGCCCTCGGCCTGCTGGGCTTCTAGGCTGCTGGGCAGTTGGGCTGTTGGGCTGACGGGCTGACAGGCAGTTGGGCTGACGGGCAGTTGGGCTGACGGGCAAAAAGGGTCTTTAAGGTATTTAAAGACTTTAAGGTCCTTAACCGCCCAGCCGCCCGTCAGCCCAACAGCCCAATCGCCCATCAGCCCAAAATCATCGGCCGCGCTGAGAGTTGTTGCTGCTGCCGGGGGTGCGCGGAGGCGTAGAGGGCACCGTCACCGACGGCAGGCCGCCGTTGCCGGGGCGCATACTGCCGTTGGGGGCTGTTGTCGGAATGCCGTTCATCGGCGGGCGCACCTGCGGTTGGTTGTTGTTTTGCGGAGGTCGGGCCGGGCCAGGGCCTATGCCTGTCATCGGCGGACGCGGCGGCCGTGCAATCGGGGGAGAGTAGAGCGGGTAATCCCAATCCCAGCCGACATTGCCCCAGGGGTATCCATAGTAGCCGTTGCCGTAGTAATAAGGATTGTACGGGCCCGAATCGACATCGACTCCGAAGCCGAGGTCGGCACATGCGGCCATCAGAAACGCCGCTACGGGTATGAGTAATAGTTTCGCTTTCATGATAATTATATAACAAATGAAAGGGCGTTTTGGTGATGGCGGAATTAATTGCTAATTTTGCAATCTATGGAACAACCGGAAATTTCCAATCCTTCACTGTGGCGCCTTCTGCTGATGATTGATGGCTCGGCCATACGCGCCGTTGCCCTCAGCACTGTCGACGACGTACAGACAGTGGCTTTCAACGTGCCTTTCGACCCGACCGCCGCCGGATTTCTGGCGGCCGTAGAGGAGGCCGTCTACGCAGTGCCTTTGCTGACAGCCGATTTTGCCTCTGTAGACATACTTGTCGATACTCGCCATTACCTCGTGGCCCCCGCCGGACTCGGCTCAGCGGCCATCGAAGAAAGTGCCCGCTACTGCTGCCTGGCCGAAGAGGGCGAAATAGTGCTGACCGACGAGTTTGTCGGCCAAAGCCTCGCCGTTGCCTGGCCTTGCCCCGAAGAACTGTCCAACTTCCTCGCCCGCACATTCCGCAACCCGCGTGTGTGCTGCCGCATAACGCCCCTGCTGAAGTATATCGGCGCGAAAAACGAAGGAGGCAACGCCGCCAAGCTATACGCCCATCTCACTGGCGGAGTAAGCCCTGCCGTAGACCTCCTGGTCTTCGGACGCGACGGCTCTCTGCGCCTCTGCGCCACAAAAGACGCCCCGTCTGTGGCCGATGCCGCATACTGGGTGATGGCTGCCGCCCGCGAGGCCGGGCTCGACCCCGCCGCCGACAGTATCTACCTCTGCGGCGACACCTCGGCACGCCTGGCCCTTGCTCCCGAGCTCGGCCGCTATGCCGCCAATGTGCTGCCTTTCATATTTCCTTCGGCTGCCCTGCGGGGCGGACACGACGCCCTTAAGGCCCCACTTCCATTGATTCTGATACCCCTATGCGAATAATAAGAGGAAAATACGGCCGTCGACGTTTCGACGTGCCCACAAATATTACAGCGAGGCCTACGACCGACTTCGCCCGCGAGAATATATTCAACGTCATCGAGAATATCGCCGACATAGAAGGCGCCGACACCCTCGATCTCTTTGCCGGAACGGGTGCCGTCACTTTCGAGTTTCTCAGTCGCGAATGCCGCACGGCAACAGCCGTGGAAAAGGCCTCGACGCAGCAGCGCTTCATTCAGAAAGTGGCCGGCGAGCTTGGCGCAACCAATCTCAACCTCGTGCGTGGCGACGCTCTCCGATACCTCGAAGGTGCGTCGCAGAGTTTCGACATTGTCTTTGCCGACCCGCCATACGACATGCCCGGATTTGCCGAAATACCTGGCAAAATCCTCGCATCGCGCGTGGTGAAGCCCGGCACACTCGTCATCGTGGAGCACTCGAAAAAGCACGACTTCTCAGCGCTCCCCGGCTTCTTCGACCACCGCGCATACGGCTCCGTCAACTTCTCGCTCTTCCGAGTAGGCGGATTAGGAGATTAGGAAATTAGGAAGTTAAGATATTAGGAGGATATGAAATTAGGAGGATAGGAGGGTAGGAAGTTAGGAAGATAGGAAGATAAGAAATCAGGAGGGTAGGGGGATAGGAAGGGTATTAAGGATAATTGGCGGTTGAGCCGTCGGTCTCTTTTTCAGAATTATAGAATATAAGGTATAAATGAATCCTCCCACCCTCCTAATCTCCTATACACCTAATATCTTAATATCTTAACCTCCTACCCTCTTAATCTCCTAATCTCATACCCTCCCAACCTCCTAAATAAACATTTGTGTATAAAAGAGTGTTATACTTACAAAGCCGGAGATTTGATGCCTGATGGCATCGCGGGATTGTAATCCCTCTCTCCTTCGGAAGGCTGAAAGTGCCACCGGCGATTCCTCTCTCCAAATCTCGCGGCCGCAGATACATATATACGACAAGCGCCCGAAACTGTTCCGCCAGTTTCGGGCGCTTGCGTTTTTTTGTTTTTGGGGGTTAGTGGTTAGTGGTTAGAGGTTAGTGGTTAGAGGTTGGCGGGGTGTGGTTAGAGTGGTGGAAGGAAATGGCCCAACCGCTCGTCAGCTCAACCGCCCGTCAGCCCGTCAGCCCAGCCGCCCAATCGCCCAACATCACTCTTTGGTGCCGTAGGCGAGGTCGCCGGCGTCGCCGAGACCGGGCACGATATAGCTGTGAGCGTTGATTTTATCGTCGATGACGCCTACCCACAGTTCTGCGTCCTCAGGCATTACCCCTTGCAGATAGTCGACCGCCTGCTGCGAGGCGATGACCGACGCAACATGCAGCTTCGCGGGCGTTCCCTTGGTGAGAAGAGCCTTGTAGCTCAGCTCCATCGAGGCGCCGGTGGCGAGCATGGGGTCGCAGAGAATCAGCGTCTTGCCTTCAAGACGCGGCGATGCGAGATACTCTATGAGAATATCGAAATTCTCCTTCTCCTTATATTTGCGGTAGGCCGATACGAAGGCATTTTCCGCATTGTCGAGATAGCGGAGGAAGCCCTGATGGAAGGGCACGCCGGCGCGGAAGATAGTGGCCAGCACCAGCGGCTCGCTTATCACCTGGCACGGGGCCTCGACGCCGAGAGGAGTCGTAATCTGCTCGGTCTTGTATTCGAGACCCTTGCTTATCTCATATGCGAAGATTTCGCCGAGTCGCTCAAGATTTCGGCGGAAGCGCAGGCGGTCGCCCTGCACGTTGATGTCGCGCATTTCGGCCAGATACTGGCTCACCAGCGACGGCTGTTCGGCAAAATTATGTACTTTCATAGTATTATGTCAACATTAAGAAGTTTTCTAAAGTTTAAATAAAAGAGTCAAGACAATCAGTCGCAAGTACTATTGTCTTAACTCTTTAAACTTTAGACTCTAAACTTAAAATTATAGTCCGTCTTTGGCGGCCCGCTTCTCCATGCGCTCTATGCGCTTGTCGAGTTCGGGGTGAGTGGAGAACAGCTGATTGATTTTTGAGGTCTTGGAGGCGCCTGCTTCCTGCTCCATCTGCTGAAGCTTCTTGAAAGCCAGAGCCATTGCCAGCGGGTTCTTGCCGTGCGACTTCAGGAACTCATAGCCATAGTCGTCGGCCTCGTCCTCGTGCTTGCGCGAGTACTTTGCGCTTGCCAGGGCTTCGCCGAGCGAGCCGAGCTGCGAATCGGTGAGAGTAGCCACCTTGTTGCTCGAAGAGGCCACGGCGTCTTTGAGAGCCGAAGTCAGAAGAGCCTGCTTCATAGAGCTCTTGGAGTGTTTCTTGGCGATATGGCCGATTTCGTGGCCGATTACGCCGAGGAGCTCATCGTCGCTCATGATGTCCATCAGCGAGGAGAACACGCGTATGCTGCCGTCGGGGCATGCGAAGGCGTTCACGTCGATAACGTCGTAAACCTTGAAGTTCAGTGGGATACCTTCTACCGAAGTCATGCCTGCGGTGATAGAGTCGAGGCGCTTGGTGTAGGGATTGTCGGCGGGGGTGACAGGATTGTTCTTGTCCATCCAGTCGATATATTCCTTCACATACTGGGCCATGTCGGCGTCAGAAAGGGTGAGGGCCTGGGCGGCCTTGCCTACGGCCTTGAGACCGCGGCCGACATTGAACTGGGCATTTGCTGTAAGAGGAAGTGTCATCGCAACTACCGCAGCAAGTGCAAATATAAATCTCTTAACCATATGAGGGGAATTCGTAGTTAGAAGTTAGTAGTTAGTAGTTGGGGCAACAACTCCTAACTTCTAACTTGTAATTTGTAACTTTTGTGACTATTCTTCTTCGCGCATGTTGTGGAACACGTTCTGCACGTCTTCGTCGTCTTCGAGCTTCTCGAGGAGCTTGTTGATGCTCTCGCGCTGCTCGGGGGTCACGTCCTTGAGGTCGTTGGGAATGCGTTCGAATTCAGAGCTGATGATTTCGTAGCCGTTTTCTTCGAGATACTTCTGAATGTTCGAATATTCCTCGAAAGCGCCGTAGAGCACCACCTGCTCGTTGCCGTTCTCGTCCTCGTCGTGTCCGAGCTCGTCTACACCGTAGTCAATCAGTTCGAGTTCGAGGTCATCGAGGCTCACGCCTTCGCTGGGCTTGATACGGAACACGCATTTGTGCTCGAACAGGAATGTGAGCGAGCCCTGAGTGCCGAGCGAACCGCCGTGCTTGTTGAAGTAAGAACGCACGTTGGCTACGGTGCGGGTATTGTTGTCGGTGGCAGCCTCCACGAATATGGCGATACCGAAGGGGCCGTATCCTTCATACGAAATTTCCTTGTAGTCGCCCGAGTCCTTCTCGGTGGCTTTCTTGATGGCACGTTCTACGGTGTCCTTGGGCATGTTCGCAGCCTTGGCGTTCTGCATAAGAGCGCGCAGACGGGGGTTGGTGTCGGGGTCGGGACCGCCAGCCTTGGCAGCGATGGTTATTTCCTTGCCTATGCGCGTGAAAGTGCGCGACATGTTGCCCCAGCGTTTGAGCTTGCGGGCTTTGCGGTATTCAAATGCTCTTCCCATGGTAGAGTTTTGTGACGTTTATTTGGTTGTTTTCTGAATTATCGTAGTTCGGCATTGAAGCGGCGGCGCAGACCGTCGACAACCTTGCTCATAATCTTGTCGATATGCTTGTCCTGGAGGGTCTTTTCGGGGTCCTGAAGGAGTATGGAGATTGCATACGACTTCTTGCCGGCCGGCAGCTTGTCGCCCTCGTAGACGTCGAAGAGCTCGACGCCCTGCAGGAGCTTGCGCTCGGCCTCGCGCACGGCGGCCTCGATTTCGGCCATGGTGACGGTAGAGTCGATGAGCAGCGACAGGTCGCGCTTCACGGCCTGGGTCTTGGGCAGCGGCGTGTAGAGCGCGTTGTGGCGGGCGGCCAGGCGGCATACGGCATCCCAGTCGAGTTCGGCATACACCACAGTCGCCTTGATGTCGGCGGCACGGCACGGCGCAGGCGCAACAACACCGGCGTGGCCCAGCAGGAGGCCTTTCTCATTGGTGATGGCCAGGGCGGCGGCGAAAATGCTGCCCTCGGCAACGTCGGTGGCCTTGAACACGGGGTTGATGCCGCAGCGGGCAAGCACATTGGCGACGGCGGCCTTGAGGTCGAAGAAGGTCGCTTCTTCGCGCTGGCGCAGCCAGTTGGCGCCGCGGGTGGCGCCGGTCATCCACATGCCCAGACGGGCGCCTTCGCGGTAGGGTGCCAGAGGCGCCTCGGCGGTCGATTCCTTCTCGGGGTTGAGGAAGTAGACATTGCCGAACTCATAGAAGGCGAGGTCGGGGTTGCGGCGGTTGATATTGTGGGCCACCGATTCGAGACCGCCGAAAAGCAGAGTCTGGCGCATTACATTGAGGTCCTGGCTAAGCGGATTGAGCAGATGCACGCAGTTTGCGGCGGGGAAGTCGGTGAGGTCGCGGTAGTAGCCTTCGGCAGTGAGCGAATTGTTGAGGATTTCGTTCCAGCCGGCGCCGGTGAGCTGCTCGGCGATGATGCGGCGGAGGTCGTCGGCGGCATCGACCGGAGTCTTGAACGAGAGGCAGGCGTGCAGCTCGTCGCTCATGGCGATATTATTGTATCCGTAGATTCGGAGCACATCTTCGATGACGTCGCAGGGGCGCTGCACGTCTACGCGGTAGGTCGGCACGGCAAGGCGGAGCTCGTCGCCGTTCTCCTCAACAGCCACTTCGAGCGATTTGAGAATGCCGCCCACGGTCTCGCGGGGAATCTCGCGGCCTATCAGACGCGCGAAGTCGCCGAATTTCATCTCCACGGGGTAGGGTGCCACCGGGGTGGGGTACCAGTCTACGACATCGCCCGTGATAGTGCCTCCGGCAGTCTCCTTGATGAGGAGAGCGGCAAGCTTGAGGGCGTAGAGGCAGCCGTTGGGGTCAACGCCGCGCTCGAAGCGGAACGACGAGTCGGTGCTTATGCCCATGCGGCGGGCCGAGCGGCGCACGCTTGTAGAGTTGAAGCAGGCGCTTTCGAGGAAGATGTCGACAGTGTTTTCGGTCACGCCCGAATCGAGGCCGCCGAACACGCCGGCGATACATTTTTCCTCTTTAGAGTCGCATATCATCAGGTCGGCATCGGTGAGAGTGCGCTCCACGCCGTCGAGAGTGGTGAATTTTGTTCCGGCCTTGGCCTTGCGCACCACAATGCTGTCGTCGGCAAGAGTGGCCGCGTCGAAAGCATGGAGGGGCTGGCCGATGGCGTGGAGTATGAAGTTGGTCACATCGACCACATTGTTTATCGGATTCATGCCGATAGCCGTCAGGCGGTTGCGCAGCCATTCGGGGCTCTCGCACACCTTGGCGCCGCGGATTGTGAGGCCGCAGTAGCGCACGCAGGCCTCGGGAGCCTCTACGGTCACGCTCACGGCCTTGCCGGCGGCATCGTCAACCTTGAAACCGTCGACCGAAGGCTTGCGGGCTTCCGTAGCCGTCTTGTGGCAGCTCAGCCATGCGGCCAGGTCGCGGGCCACGCCATAGTGCGAGGCGGCGTCGATGCGGTTGGGGGTCAGGTCTACCTCGAGCACATAGTCGTTCTCGATGTGGTAGTATTCGGCCGCGGGGTGGCCAATGAAAGCTTCGGCCTCGGCGGGAAGGACAATGATTCCGTCGTGGGCATGGCCGATACCGATTTCGTCTTCGGCGCATATCATGCCGAACGACTCAACGCCGCGTATCTTCGATTTCTTGATTTTGAACTCGCTGCCGTCGGGGGCATAGAGCGTGGTGCCTACGGTTGCGACTACTACAGTCTGGCCGGCTGCCACATTGGGCGCGCCGCACACTATCTGCACCGGACCCTGGCCGAGTTCGACGGTGGTGATGTGGAGATGGTCGCTGTCGGGGTGAGCTTCGCACGTCAGAACCTTGCCTATCACTATGCCGGCGAGGCCGCCGCGGATTGATTCTACCGTTTCAATGCCTCCGGTTTCGAGGCCTATCGAGGTCAGGGCAGCGCTGAGTTCTTCGGGGGTAAGGTCGAAGTCAACGTACTCCTTGAGCCATTTATATGATACGTTCATTTGAGGTGTTGTAATGATGTGGTTGGCAGCCTTAGCCGCTTTCAATCTGCAAAGTTAGCTATTTTCCCCGCAAGCCCCAAAAAAAATTAGTTGAGAGGGGCGAGGAGCGAGGGGCGAGGGCTTTTTTAGGGGCGAGTGGAGAGGGATTTTTAGGGGCGAGGAACGAGGAGCGAGGAACGAGGGCTTTTTAGGGGCGAGGAACGAGGAGCGAGGAACGAGGGCTTTTTAGGGGCGAGGTACGGGGTGCGAGGAACGAGGGCTTTTTAGGGGCGAGGTACGGGGTGCGAGGAACGAGGGCCTAAACGTCATACAACTCGTACCTCGCCCCTCTCCACTCGCCCCTAATTTTGCTGGCTTGAAAAGTTTTTGTAACTTTGTCGTCAAATAATAGACACAAAAGCTATGAAAATGAGCTCCTCACTTCTGCTCGGTGTCGTTCTCTGCTGCTGTAGCGCTTGCGGCAACAATGTCAACGCCAACAAAAGCACTGCCGCCGACAGTAGTCCTAAATCCGAAATCATCGGTTCCTTTAACGCCGACAGTGCATATGCCTACGTGGCGCGCCAGGTCGAGTTCGGCCCTCGTGTGCCGGGCTCGCAAGGTCACAGGGCATGTCGCGACTGGCTCGTGACGACCCTCGAAGGCTTCAGCCCCGACACCCTTATCGTGCAGAATGCCGAGGTCAAGGCATACAACGGCGACATACTTCCTATTTCCAACATCTTCGCCGGATTCAACATGGCCGCGCCAAAGCGTGTGCTCCTCGCGGCGCACTGGGATACGCGCCCCTGGGCCGACAAAGAATCGTCATCCGAAAACCGCGCCAAGCCTATCCCCGGCGCAAACGACGGCGGCAGCGGCACCGGTGTGCTCCTCGAGATAGCGCGCAACCTCGCCCTGAAGGCGCCTCAGATAGGCGTAGACATACTCCTTGTCGATGCCGAAGATTACGGACAGTCCGACGGCTTCAGCGACAACACCGACACATGGTGCCTCGGCACACAGTACTGGGTCAGCCACATGACACCCTACACCCTCCGCAACCGCCCCGAATATGGCATCCTCCTCGACATGGTCGGAGCTGCCGGCGCAAAATTCTACTACGAACTATTCTCGCAGGCCGAAGCCCGCGTGCCGACTATAAAGGTGTGGAGCGAGGCCGACCGTCTCGGTTTTTCCGATACATTTGTGCGCGAGAAAGGAGCCCCGGTAATCGACGACCACATTTTCCTCACCCGGGCCGGAATACCGACCACCGACATCATCGAGTCGCAGCATCACCAGACCGGCTCTTTCCACCCCTGCTGGCATACCCTTGCCGACGATATGAGCAATATCGACCGCCGTACGCTCGACGCCGTCGGAAAGACCGTTCTCAATGTAGTTTATAAAGAAAGAATACAATGACTATAAAGGAAAAAGAAGATGAACTCGTAGACCAGTTCGTAGACATCGACGACTGGATGGACCGCTACGCCTACATCATAGACCTCGGAAACGCGCTCGAGCCCCTGCCCGAATCGCTCAAGACCCCCGACCGCCTCATCGAAGGCTGCCAGAGCCGCGTATGGCTCGACGCCGAGAAAACCGCCGACGGAAAAGTGATATACCGCGCCGACTCCGATGCCATAATCGTGAAAGGCATCATATCGATGCTCGTCGAGGTCCTCTCGGGCCATACCCCCGACGAAATCCTCGCCGACGACCTCAGCTTCATCGAGCGCATAGGCCTCGCCGAACACCTGTCACCCACGCGCAGCAACGGCCTCGTGGCCATGATCAAACAAATGCGCGCCTACGCCCTGGCATTCAGCTTAGGAAATTAAGAAATTAGGAAATTAAGAGGTTAGGAAATTATGGCATTAGGTATTTCCAGCTTTTTAACTTTCCAAATTTTCTTCCGGGCCTCCTAATTTCATAATTTCTTGTAACCGTCCTAACCACCTAACTTCATAACCACCTAACCACCTAACCTCTCCTAATCTCCTTAAACAACGGTTAATTTATTATAAAAGGCGGGGGCAATTGGGTAGAGTGCCGATTTTATATTAATTTTGCCCCCAAATGACAAAGAGGCTGACTATAGACCGCGGCAATACAGCCCTCAAGGCCGCGATATGGGATGGCGGCGGACACCTTGAGAAGGTGGTTTCGCTGTCTGCTCATTCGTGTATATCAGAGGTTGTGGAAGCGCTTGGCGTCGCACAGCTATCGGCTGTCGGCTACAGCAGCGTTGTGAAAGACGCATGCCGCCCCGACCTCGAAGTCCTTTCGGGCCTCGGATGTGCGGTCTACGATGTGAAAAGCGACATAGCCCTGCCCTTTGTCAACGCCTACGGCACCCCCGAGACCCTCGGCGCCGACCGCATAGCCGCCCTTGCCGGCGCCCTGGAACTTATCGACGGCTGCGGCGCCCTTGTGGCAGACCTCGGAACGGCGGCTACCTTCGACCTCCTCGAGGCCACGCCCGACGGGCCCGTCTACCGTGGCGGAAACATATCGCCCGGCGTGCCTCTGCGTCTGCGCTCGCTCAACGAGCACACATCGGCGCTCCCGCAGGTATCACCCGACCTTGTGCCCGACAGTCTCTGGGGCCATTCCACCGCTTCGGCCCTGCTCAACGGCGCTGTCTATGGCATGATGGCCGAGCTCGAGTTCTACCGCTCGCACGCCCCACAAGGCTGCGCCACGGTGCTCACCGGCGGCGGCTCCGAATATCTGATAAAAAACAATCTTATCACATTCCAGCATATCCACGACCCGCACCTTGTGCTAAGAGGTCTAAACAGCATCATAAACTACAATGAAAATCGCTAAGATAATAGCAGCTTTCGCAATCCTTCTTGCAACGGCGGCAAGCGCCCAGAACGGCGTAATGACCCCCTATTCGAGCTTCGGATACGGCATTCTGAGTGACCACGCCACTTCCTCGCAGCGCGCCATGGGCGGCGTGGGCTATGCCATGAACTCCGGCCGTCAGATTAACGTGATGAACCCCGCCTCATATGCCTCGATAGATACCCTCACATTCCTCTTCGACATGGGTGTGGACGTCACCGCCCTCTGGCAGACCGAGAACGTCGACGGAAAAGTACATAAAGACAACAGCTTCGGCGGCGGTCTCGACTACGCCACAATGCAGTTCCCGCTTGGCCGTTATATGGGAGCCTCGGTGGGCGTGGTGCCCTTCTCTTCTGTCGGATATTCGTTCGGCAGCGAGATTGAAAACGGTATCGACTCGCGCCAGGGCTCAGGCAGCCTCAACGAGCTCTACCTCGGTGTCGCCGGACGACCCTTCAAGGGCTTCTCCATCGGCGCCAACATATCATATCTGTTCGGTACAATCCTGAACGACACATATGCCGTCGCTACGGCCGGATACAGCACCCTCTATCAGAAGCAGCTCGAAGTGCGCGACTACCACCTTAACTTCGGCGCCCAGTACTCGCTGCCCCTGCGCGGCACCGACCGTATCACCCTCGGCCTCACATACAGCCCCGAGAAGACTCTTCTGGGCAACGCACGCCTCGTCTACTACGACACCCAGGCCGACACCGAGCCGAGCATAACCGACGAGCACAAGCTTAAAAACAACTATTCGCTGCCCGAAACATGGGGCGCCGGCATATGCTATCAGCTCGACCGCCGTCTTCTGGTCGAATTCGACTACACCTACCAGCCCTGGAGCAAAGCGAAGTTCAGAGGCTTCGACGGCGAGGACATGACACACAAGTATGCCGACCGAAGCAAATATGCCCTCGGTATGCAGTTCACGCCCAATATCCGAGGCAATTACTTCAGCCGCATACAGTATCGTGCAGGTCTCTACTACAACAACGACTACCTCATGATACGCGACAACCGCTTGCGCGAATATGGCGTCACATGCGGTTTCGGTTTCCCCGTGCCGACATTCAAGACCATCGTCAACCTCGGATTCGAGTGGAAGCACCGCCAGGCTAATCCCAATCCTCTCATCAAGGAGAATTACTTTAATATCACTCTCGGCATTAACTTCAACGAGATGTGGTTCGGTCAAAGCAAAATCGACTGATGTATTCAGGCAGCACAATGCGCGCATTGCCTGCGGCGGCGGCTCTCCTCGGTGCCGTCGCCTGGCTTTTTTCGGCATGCTCGCCCGAAAAACAGCATTATGTGCCTAACTCGCTGGGTGGCGACCTCACGCCCACGATGGCGACGGCCGATGTCACAACCCTCATCAGCGACAGCGGATACACCCGATACAAGGTCGTGACGCCGCTGTGGCAGATGTTCGAGGACGCCGAAGAGCCCTTCTGGCGCTTCCCCGACGGAATAGAGCTCGAGCAGTACGACCACGACATGAACCCCGAGTCGAACGTCGTGTGCGATTCGGCCGTGTATCTCTCGCGCAAGCGCATATGGCAGCTCGACGGAAACGTTGTGATGGTCAACACCCTGCGCGACAGTTTCCTCACCCAGCAGCTTTTCTGGGACCAGACAAAGAGGAAGATGTACACCGATTCGTTCATACACATCGTCCGCTCCGACCGCACAATCGAGGGCTATGGATTCGAATCGGACCAGAACATGCTCTGGTACTCCGTCCGCAAGCCTACGGCCATACTGCCCGCGAACAGCATGCCCGGAGGCCGCAGAAATGCCGCCGACAGCGCTGTCGCAGAGAGTGCCGCGCCCGACTCGGCGCGCGCAGTGTCTGTGCGCCGTTCAAGCGCCGCAGCCACCGCAAAGCCCGCTCCGGCCGATGAGCAAAGCTTGGAGAAGGCTGTCGTTATTGAAGATAAAGAACCCCGACCGGTGACCAGGGAAAAAATCCAGCCGGTAAAACGTAAAGCATTATAATCATGGAATCCGACCAAGGTATCTGGATTGCTATAACACTCGTATCGCTGCTGTTCTCGGCCCTGTTCTCGGGCTGCGAGATGGCATATGTGACCTCCGACCGCGTCCGCGTGGAGCTCGACGTGAAGCGCGGAGGCCTCATCTCCAAAATCATAAACCTTTTCTACTCCCGCTCCGAGCTGTTCATATCCACTATTTTGGTGGGCAACAACGTGATGCTCGTCATCTACGGTATGGGAGCCGCAATGTTTATCGAGCCCTTCCTCGAGAAGATTTCGACAAACGAATTCTTCGTTCTTGTCTGCCAGACGCTCATCTCGACGGCTGTGATTCTTCTCACGGGCGAGTTCCTGCCGAAGACCATTTTCGGCATTAACCCCAATAACTCCCTGAAAATCTTCGCCCTGCCCATCTGGATATTCTATATCATACTCTATCCCGTATCGGTCTTCACGGCATGGCTGTCGAGAGCGCTGATGCGTCTGGTGGGCGTCAAGGACACGGCCAAACGCCTGCACCTCATTTCTATCGGCGACCTCAACGACTATATCGAGGAATCTATCGACGATCTTGAGGAACAGAAACAGACCGTAGAAAACGAGGTCAAGATTTTCCGCAACGCCCTCGATTTCTCCTCGACCCACGTGCGCGACTGCATGACGCCCCGCAACGAAATCGTGGCCGTAAATATCGACACCGTATCGCGCGAGGAGCTCTCTGAAATGTTTACACGCACCGGCCGCTCAAAAATTCTCGTCTACCGCGAGGATATCGACAGCATCGAGGGTTATATCCACGTAAGCGAGCTTTTCGACCCCGCCAAAGACTGGAAGGAGCACATCAAACCCGTGCTTTTCGCTCCCGAAAACCTTATGGCCAACACCATGATGCGCCGTCTGCTCCAGCAGAAGCGCTCGATTGCAGTCGTGGTCGATGAGTTCGGCGGCACGGCAGGCATGCTTACCCTCGAAGACCTCATGGAAGAGATTTGCGGCAATATAGAAGACGAGCACGATACCGCCAAATACACAGCCCGCGAAATCGAGCCCGGAATCTACGAATTTTCTGGCCGCTGCGAAATTGCCGAGCTCAACGAGCGCTTCCACCTCGATATTCCCGAAGACGACAGCTACCAGACCATCGCCGGTCTCGTGCTGCACACCACCGGCACCATTCCCGAGCAGGACGCTACTGTCATCATCGGCGAGTACCGCCTCGACATAGTCAAAAAGTCGGCAGCCCGTATTGACCTTATACGCCTCAGCACTGCATCATAATATTATGGAAACAGGAGAAAAAATACCCGAAGTGCTCGGCCTCGATGCCGAGGGCCGCGAGATAAAGGCCTCAGACTTCGCCGGAAAACCCCTCATCATCTACTTCTATCCCAAAGACAACACCCCCGGCTGCACCGCCGAGGCCTGCTCCATACGCGACGGCTACCAGAGCCTCACTGCGCTTGGCTACACTGTCATAGGAATCAGCAAGGACTCCGCCGCCAGCCACCTCAAATTCGCCGGGAAATACGAGCTGCCTTTCCTGCTGCTGAGCGACTCCTCGACCGAGGTAAACCAGGCCTTCGGCGTATGGCAGAAAAAGAAAATGGCCGGCCGCGAGTATATGGGCACCGTCCGCACCACATTCATCACCGATGCCGACCACCGCATAACCCACATCATCAAAAAAGTAGACACCAAAAACGCCGCCCAGCAAATTATTGAGCTAATTGAGAATTAATAATTTATAATTAATAATTGAGCATTAGGAGAAATTACTTGTCGACTCCTCATTCTCAATTCCTCATTCTTCATTATTAATTATTAATTCTTCATTCTCAATTCATAATTCCCCTACGGGCCAGGGGTTGCGGATGTATTCGGGGTGTGGCGGAGCGGCGATAGGACGTGCCGGAACGCCTGCTACCGTTGTGTCGGGCGCAACGTCCTTTGTCACCACCGCGCCTGCGCCTATGCACGCGCCCGGGCCGATTTCGATATTGTCTACAATACTCGTGCCGGGGCCAATATACACGCCGTCGCCGACGATGGCGGCGCCCTCGGGCACATTGGAGCCTATAGTGGTAAACTGCCCGATATTCACATTATTGCCTATTACCGCCGACCCACCTATCACAGTGCCGCAGCAGTGCTGGATATAGAAGCCATAGCCTATGCGCGTGCGCGCCGGTACCAGAAGGCCGAAGCGCTTGTAGCGGTGCAGCATCATTTTCGTGAAGGGGTAGAGCAGCCCCTTGTGCTGCGACAGGCGGAACCAGAACGAAAAGCCCATGCTCGTGCGCGACAGGCTGCCCAGCCATATGCGGAACAGCGAGTGACGACGCCCGTTGTGGCGGTAATAATCCGATTTTATCAGTTCGGCGCAGTCTGAATAGCTGCGCGGCACCGGGATTCTCATTTCGCGCCCGGCAACGCTGTATGTCTCAAAATCCATAGTACGCAAAGATAGCTAAAAATCAGGTGAAAGCCGTGCGGCTTGCCGGATGATGTTAATTTTTTTCAAAAAAAACAGGGGTGAAATGTAAGTTAACGGTGGTTAAATGCGTCACATGTCCAAAACTGACCGATACACTTTTTTTATCTACATCTATAGACATGATTATTTCGCTTCACAATGTCAACAAGACCTACCCCGGAATCGTGCCGCTTCATGTTCTCAAGGATATAAACCTGGAGATAGAGCGGGGCGAACTGGTGTCGATCATGGGAGCCTCGGGCAGCGGCAAGTCGACGCTGCTCAACATACTGGGCATTCTTGACAGCTACGACAGCGGCGACTATGTGCTCGACGGCCTCGAAATCCGCAACCTCAGCGAGAACCGTGCCGCCGAAATCCGCAACCGGAAAATCGGATTCGTATTCCAGTCGTTCAACCTCATCAACTACAAGAACGCTCTCGAGAACGTCGCTCTGCCGCTCTTCTATCAGGGCATAGGGCGCCGTCGCCGCAATGCCCTCGCCATGGAGCAGCTCGAACGCATGGGCTTGGCCGACCGCGCCCATCATCTGCCGGGCGAGCTCTCGGGCGGTCAGAAGCAGCGCGTGGCTATCGCCCGCTCGCTGGTGACAAACCCCGCCATTATCCTTGCCGACGAGCCTACGGGCGCCCTCGACAGCCATACGTCGAAAGAGGTGATGGGGGTATTCCGTCAGCTCAACGCCGAGGGCATGACCGTGGTGATAGTGACGCACGACCCCGGAGTCGGAGCCGCCACTAACCGCATAATCCGCATTGTCGACGGCGAAATTGTGAACGAAAATGCTTGACCTCATACACGAAATAGCGCAGACCCTCCGCAACAACCGTCTGCGCACCATTCTCACCGGCGTGTCGGTGTCGTGGGGCATTTTCATGCTCATTGTTCTGCTGGGCGCAAGCCGCGGTGTGCGCAACTCCTTCGAAGACAACTGGACCGACAACGAAAGCAACAAAATCCAGTTCTGGCACGGATTCACCTCAATGCCGTACAAAGGCTACAGCAAGGGGCGCCATATCGCCCTCAAAAGCAGCGATATCGACGCTCTCAAGCACGACAACCGCGGCCTCGTGACCGACGCCTCGGCCCGGGCGAGTGTCGATTCGGCAAAGATAACGACTGCTAAAGACGTTGTCAGTGGCGGCTTCGAGGCTGTGTATCCGAAGGCCCGCGAGAACGGAAACTATGAAATGAAATACGGCCGTTTCATCAACGACGCCGATATCAGAGATGCGCGCCGCACGATGGTGCTGTCGGCAAAAAACGCCCGCCTGCTCTTCGAAAGCGACTCCGTGGCCGTCGGCCGCACTGTGCAGTGCATGGGCCTGGCCTGGACCATCGTGGGTGTCTACGACCACCGCTGGCGCTCCACCACCATGGTGCCATACTCGACATACAAATCCGTGACCGGCAATAACGACGAGGCATACGAAATCAGTGTCGAAGTGACCGGCCTCAAGACCGAGGACGACGGCAAGGCTGCCGAAGCCGCCCTCCGGTCCACGCTGAGCCGCACACACCAGTTCCACCCCGACGACCGCAATGCCGTATGGTCGTGGAACAGCTTCAACAGCTATCTCAGCGGCCAGGCCGCCATGGGCTACCTCAATCTGGCCGTATGGGTGATAGGCATTTTCACCCTCCTGACGGGTATCGTGGGCGTGAGCAACATCATGTTCGTGTCGGTGCGCGAGCGCACACACGAAATCGGCATACGCCGCGCCATCGGCGCCAAGCCCCGCTCGGTGCTCACGCAGATTCTGGCCGAAAGCGTGGCCATGACGGCTCTGTTCGGCTACGTCGGCATAGTCCTGGGCACTCTCGCCCTGCAGGCCCTCAACGCCGTGCTCGGCGACATGGAGGGCTTCAAGAACGCTACCGTCGACATCTCCATCGCCGTCGAAGTGACAATAGCCCTCGTCGTCGCCGGCGCCATCGCCGGTCTCTTCCCGGCCCTCAAGGCTATCAAAGTGAAACCCGTAGAAGCGCTCCGCGACGAATAAGCCATGAAATCGACATCAATTTTCGACCTTGAGAACTGGCGCGAAATCACGGCCACTCTCGCACGCAACAAGACACGCACATTCCTCACCGCCTTCGGCATTTTCTGGGGCACGGCCATGCTCGCCATGCTCTGGGGCGGCTCGCAGGGCTTCAAGGGCATAATGAGCCGCAATTTCGCCGGTGTCGCCACCAATATGGGCGCCGTCTTCGCCAACAACCGCAGCATATCCTACCGCGGCTTCAACAAAGGATCGTCCTGGTCCATGACCGTGCAGGACGTGGACAATATCCGCCGTGTAGCCCCCTATATCGATAAATCGAGCATGATGTACCGCTCATGGGTCAACGCCTCGTATGCCGACAAAAGCAAAAGCGGCGCCGTGCTCGGCGTAGAGGAGAGCTACGTCAGCCTCATGGAGCCGGTGGTATATGAGGGCCGCTTCATAAACGACTCCGATGTAGGGTCGGAGGTCAAAGTTGCCGTCATTGGCCGCAATATGGCTACGGAGCTGTTCGGCTCCGAGTCGCCGATAGGCAAGTCGGTCAACCTCGCCAATGTCTATTTCAAGATAGTCGGCGTGGCGGGCCAGCGCGGCGAGGCCTCTATCATGGGGCGTGTGGACGACAGTTTCATTATCCCCGCCAGCACCATGCGCCGGGCTTTCAACCGCGGCAATACGGTCGACGCTTTCCTGTTTACCTCTGTGAACGGCCGCAAACCGGCCGACAATGAGCAGTATATCCGCCGCACGCTGCGCGCCGCCCATGCCATACACCCCGACGACGACCACGCCATAGAGTTTTTCGACGCATCGGAGATGTTCGAGATGATTGCAGGCCTCTTCCTGGGCATAAGCCTTCTGGCTCTTTTCGTGGGTGTCGGCTCGCTCATGGCAGGTGTGATAGGCGTAGGCAATATAATGTGGATTATCGTCAAGGAGCGCACGCACGAGTTCGGTGTCCGCCGCGCCATCGGCGCCAAGCCGTCCGACATCACCGTGCAGGTGCTCTCCGAGAGTGTGCTGCTGACGCTCGTTGCCGGAATCGCCGGTGTATGCTTCGCCTCGCTGGTGCTCGGCCTCGCCGACAAGGGTACTTACGACCCTCTCAACGGATACGCCGGCTTCCAGATTACATTTACCACCGCCATGATTATCGTCGGGGCCTTCTTCGTGCTCGGCACCGCCGCAGGCACCCTCCCGGCCATCAAGGCCATGCGTATCAAGCCCATCGAGGCTCTCCGCGACAAGTAATAAGCTGTAAGTAAGAAGTAATAGGTTTAAAAAGTTAAGATAATAGTTCTTTCTGCAGTTAACTCTTTCGACTTTTTAAACTTTATAAACTGTAAAAAATAAAAACCTCAACCATAATGAAAAAAGTTTTTCGCATTTTGCTCTGGACGATTGTCGGTCTTCTCTTCGTGAGCACTTTCGTCTACCTTTATCTCAACTCTCAGGACAAAAAAGACAGCTATCAGACCGTGAAGCCGTCGACAGCCACCATCGAGCGCTCTACCGTGCTCACCGGCAAGATTGAACCGCGCGACGAAATCGATATCAAGCCCCAGATTTCGGGTATCATCACCGAAATCGAGGTCGAGGCCGGCGACCGCGTCAATGCCGGCGACGTAATAGCGCGCATCAAGGTGATTCCCGAAGCCTCGCAGCTGTCGTCGGCCCAGAGCCGCGTCAATCTCGCCGAAATAGAACTGCGCGACGCCAAGGTGAAGTACGACCGCGACGCCGACCTCTACGCCAAGAAAGTCATTTCGCGCGAGGAATACGAAACCTCCGAAAAGACCTATAATCGCGCCAAGGAAGAGCTCGAATCGGCCGAAGACGCTTTCCGTATCGTCCGCGAGGGCGTGAGCCGGTATAACGCCAAGGAGAGCAACACCCTCGTGCGCGCTACAATCACGGGTCTTGTCCTCGATGTGCCCGTGAAAGTGGGCTCGTCGGTAATTCAGGCCAATACCTTCAACGACGGCACCACGATAGCGACCATCGCCGATATGAACAGCCTCATATTCAAGGGCAAGGTCGACGAGACCGAGGTCGGACTCCTACACGTCGGCATGCCTATGGAAATAACCATCGGCGCCCTACCCGAGAGCAAGCCCACCGCCATCATCGAGTATATTGCTCCCAAGGGCACCGACACCAGCGGCGCCAACACCTTCGAAATCAAGGCCGCGCTGACACTCGACAATGTCGACGCCGTCCGCGCCGGCTACAGCGCCAACGCCTCTGTCACCCTCGCCAAGGCCGAGAACGTGCTCACCGTGCCCGAGGGCGTGGTCGAATTCTCGGGCGACAGCACCTATGTCTACGTGATGACCGACAGCCTGCCCGAGCCCAAGTTCGAGCGCCGTGCATTCACCGGCGGCATGAGCGACGGTATCAGACTCGAAGTGAAATCGGGAATCGACTCTACCGTTGTCCTTCGTGGCGACAAAATCCAGTAGTCGCGAGGTGAATAAAGTATTGAGTTTAAAAAGTTAAGACAATAGTATGACTTCTATAAAACATATATTTGCGGCAGCCTGTCTGCTGGTTGCTTCGGCGGCTTCTGCCGCGACATGGAGCCTCGACAGCTGCGTCAGCTATGCCATATCGCATAATATCAGCGTGCAGTCGCGCATGTTGCAGGAAGAAAACGGCCGCCTTTCCGTCACCGAGGCAAAGGACCGCTTCCTGCCCACTATCGGCGGCTATGGAAGCCAGAGCTTCAGCTTCGGCCGCGGTCTTACGGCTGCCAACACCTATGCGAACCGCAATACGTCGTCGTTCTCTGTCGGCGCCAACCTGTCGCTGCCTGTGTTCCAGGGTCTTGCCGGTGTCCGCCGTCTCGACTACGCCAAGGCCTCGCTCAAGGCTCTCCTGGAGCAGACCGAAGCGGCCAAAGACGATGTGACGCTCAACGTCATCACCCAGTATCTCCAGGCGCTGTATGCCGGCGAGCTGCTGCAGGTGGCCCGCGAGCGCCTCAGAATATCGTCGGCCGAGCTTGACAGGCGTCAGAGCCTCCTCGAGGCCGGAAAAATACCCGAACTCGACATCTATGAGGCCCGCTCGCAGGTGAGCCAGGACGAGCTCAATCTCGTCAACTGCACCAACGACAGCATTATAGCGCTCCTCGACCTCGCCCAGCTGCTCAACCTGCCCGACACCGACGGTTTTGCCATCGAGCCTCTGGCCGACAGCGAAATGCCTCTTCTCTCGCCCGAAGAGGTATGGGCAAACGCCAGCGAGCGCAACCACGCCCTGCGTGCAGGCCGTCTCGAGGCCGAAGCCGCCGACAAGAATGTGTCGCTCGCAAAGACCGGTTATATTCCCACACTATCGTTCAGCGCCGGTGTCGGCACCAATTATTACCGCACATCGGGCTTCGAAAACGAGACATTCGGCCAGCAGATGCGCCATAATTTCGCCAAGCAGATAGGATTCTCGCTCTCTGTGCCTATTTTCGACGCTTTCTCTACCCGCAACAGCGTCCGCCGCGCCCATGTGCAGGCTCACAACACCCGCCTGCAGCTCGACGACAGCCGTCAGCGCCTCTACAAGGCCATTGTCCAGGCTTATACGCAGGCAAAGGCGGCTCACAAGAAGCGCGATGCCGCCGAAGTGGCCGTCGAAAGCAGCCGTGCCGCCTTCGAGGCTATGAAGGTGAAATTCGACAACGGACGCGCCACCCCCACCGAATACGAGAAAACGCGTTCCGACTATACCACCTCTCTCGCCGAAGCCGTCCAGGCCAAATACGAGGCAATCCTCCGCGCCCGCATCCTCCTCTTCTACAATAAATAGGCGGCTGGGCGGCTGGGCTTTTGGGCTGACAGGCTTTTTTTAGGCTGACGGGCTGTTGGGCTTTGAAGTGCCCCCAAAAGGTTGGACAGGTTATTAACTATCCGATTTGAGAAAGA
>CAMNRO010000006.1 GCA_946553045.1 uncultured Porphyromonadaceae bacterium
CTCTTTCTCAAATCGGATAGTTAATAACCTGTCCAACCTTTTGGGGGCACTTCATCCCTGTGTGACCAGGCTTGTTTTGTTTGTGCGAACACTCCTTGGTGGCCATTTGTTTGGAATAGTAGCACTAAACTACTATATTATGAGCTACAAAATTGAAGAAATCGAAGGCATTGGCCCGACTTATGCCGAGAAACTGCGCGTAGCAGGTATCAGTACCGCCGAAGCTCTACTTGAGAAAGGAGCAAGCCGAAAGGGTCGCGAAGCCATTGCAGAGGCTACTGGAATCAGCGAAAAACTGATTCTGAAATGGACCAACCACGCCGACCTTTTCCGTATAAAAGGTGTGGCCGGACAATTTGCCGAACTGCTTGAGGCTGCCGGAGTCGATACTGTTAAGGAATTCCGCCACCGCGTTGTCGCCAATCTCTACCCGCGTCTCGTAGAGGTAAACGAACAGCGAAACCTCTGCAACCGAGTACCCTCCGTAACCGAACTCGAAAAAATGATTGGCCAAGCCAAAGAACTACCACCCGTTGTTACTTATTAAAAATAGATAGCAATAAACGGGCGCTAGGCAAAAACCGGACGCCCGTTTATTGTTATTTAGCTATTTTTTACGACTTATTTTACTGCGACTTTTGCAGTGACAGAGCCGACGCGGACCATATAGAAGCCTTTTGAAACCGGAATTTCGGTATGGTCGTTGCCTTCGGTTGTGCTGATGGTTTTTCCATCGGGAGTGTAGACCGAAATCGCCTTTCCGACAGCGTTTTCTACTATAATGAGGCCGTTGGTTGAATAGATATTTATCTCAGAAGAGGATATGGAGCCGATTGTCGATGTTTCGGCGCTTACAGCCTCTGATGGTGCCGATTCGCCTTTGTCATATACCACACTTACCATGTAGGAGTGGAGGCCTGCCGGGGTGTTGCGGTCTGCAAAAGCGGTTTCAGAAACCATATTGTCTGAAATGAGTACCCCGTTTCGATATACATTGTATCCGAGTATCTGAAGTTCCTCGGGTTTGGCGTCGGCGGGGATAAACGTTACGTCGTCGATAAAGAGTATGTAGCAGTCATCTGATATGCCACGGATTGCAAATCGGAGGGCTCCTTCAGGAAGTTCAACCGAGTAGTCGGTCCAGGAGTCGGAAATGTCGGTATATTTACCCAGAGAGATGAAGTCCTCTGGCTCAGTACTTCCGGTAGAGTAGAGTACTTCGAAGGATTCAGGATACGTGCTTCTCTGGCTACGGGCGAAGAATGAAATCTTCTGAGCGCACCCGGGCAGAAGCGGCGAAATCATCCAGTCGTCCGACTGAGTGCCTTTTTCGTCTATTACATATGCTGAGGCCATCATGTTGTGGCCGGAATGTGCCGCGTAGTCCACAGGGTCTTTCGAAGTGTTGTCGTAGACGAAGAACGATGTTATCTGTCCGCTGATTTCATCAACGACTCCTGCTGTGCGGCAACCGTCGCGGTCTATGAGCAGCCATTGGCCTACACCGGTGGTCGACCAGGGGGTGTAGCTCTCAAAATCTTCGGTCACAGGAGCCGCAATAGCTGTGCTGAGGTCAGGCGCGGCCCATGTGAGCACGATGTCGTTGCCGGAGACTTCAGCTTTCAGGTTGGAGATTCTGGGATAGTTCGGCAAATCGACTATCGTACACATGGTCTCGGTAGTGTTGTTGTCGGGATTTTCGTCGGGAGAGTAGATTATCCGAGCTTCGAAATTCAGTCGTTCGGCACTTACTACACTTACGGGATAATTGAATTCGAGACTTGCCGTCTGGCCGCTTTCAAGAGTCTGGCCTGCCTTTTCTGCTACTTTCTCGCCGTTGCAAAGCAGTTCGACTATGTAGTCTGAGGCAGTCTGTGCGCCGAAATTCTCTATAGCCACTGATATGGTCATTTCAGAGCCAGCAGTCACCTTGGCCGGAGCGGAAATAGCAGAGGCGATAAGGTCGTGCTGCGGACGGTTGATGACTTTGATATTGTCGATAACGACCGCATTATGACTGCCTACAGTAGCGTCGAACATTATGCTTACGGTGTGGCCGCGGTATTCGTCGAGAGCCAGGGTCTCTTTTACCCAGCCATCATTGCCGCTTTCATTCATAGTTATAGTGCGTACCGTTTTGTAGCCTTCGCCGGTGTAATCGTCGATTAGTATCTTAAGGGTTGATGTTGAGGTCGCCGCAGCATAATAGTAGAACTGAAGCACAGGCGCAGTGGTGGCGTGAAGCGAAATCTTACCTGTATATAGTGTGGCTTCGTCGCCACGATACTGTCCGATGAACCCTATGCAGCCACCGTCGCCATCCTGCGACATTTCCGTGCTCAGAGCCCAGCCTGCATATGTGCCGTTTATAGTGTTGATACCGAATACATACTCGCCAAGATGGCCTCCGGGGAATGATTCGGCGAAAGGAAGTGTATAGTCTGGTCCGGCAAAAATCATCGGAGTCTTTGCAAAATCTTCTGATTCTCCTGCCGATGTTTTGGCATGAACCGCATATACGACCAAGTCCTGTTTTCCGTCGGAGGGTATGGCCTGATAGGTATATGAATTGCCTTTGACATCGTCGGCTACAGTAATGATGTCGCCGTTGTCATCTTGTGTTACGATACGGTAGGATATAAGTTCGGGATTGATAGGATTTCCTTCGATGTCAGAACCTGGTATTTCCCACGAGATAGTGACTTCTCCCGGAGTGGCATTCTCGACAAGTGTGGCAGAAGGCGGTGCCGATGGAATGTTGATTCCTACATAGACTCTTTTTGAACTCTTTTGGCCATCTCCGGCAGTGTTGACTGCATATGTGGAATAAGTGTGAGGTCCCTGCGTGGCGTTGTTGTCTGTATATTTAACTACAGCACCCGGGCTGACAGATGTGAAGGTATGAATTATTTCTCCATCGCGTTCGAGAATAATACTCGAGATAGACTGAAGATTGTCATCGGCCAGAGTTTTGTCAGGGGCTGTGATTTCGATGTCGACTGTCAGTTCTCCGCTGAGACTGGGGCTTACTTTGAAGTCGGAAGGAGCTGCCGGAACATCGTTCGAGAAGTTTTCTGAAACGGAAATATCGTCAATATAGAGGTAATATTTGTCTTTGTCGCTTATGCCGTGTATGCCGAAATAATAAAGACCGTCGGCCGATACAGATACAAAGCTCTCTAATGTAACTGGGGTTTTTCCTGCGATTACTGTAGGGGCAATGAGCTGCTCTGTCATGCCATCGGCTATCGGCTTCTGACCGAAACTTGCCTCGAGTCTTTCCGGGTCGCTATCGTTATGGGCGGCTGCAGAGAATGCGAAACGGTAGGTCCAGCCTTTTTTCAGACGTACGGGAGGAGTTATGAGCCAGTCGTCCATCGCTTCCCGCATATTATATTTCATTCGCACGCGCGATTCGTAGAATTCCCATGTGGTGCCGTCGTTATTTCCGTCGACGGTTGTATATGCTGCCAGTGCGTCTGAATTATCGAAATTTTCCAGATAGGGAACTGCTGCACTTCCTGTCACGAATCTGTCGGATTCGGTCGCTTCTGAAACAGAGCCATTGTAATCGGCAGAGATGGTATAATAGTGCACTGTGAGCTCGCCGTCTTCAAAATATTCTGTAAATTCGGTCTGTTTTGTACCTGACGCTACGACTATGTCGGCCGGATAACGGCGCACGGTGTAGGTAACGGCCGAGGGGTCGAAATATCCGCCGTCGGCCGACTCTGTGACTGCCTCCCAGTGCAGTGTCGCACGGCCGTCCGCAAATTCGAGAGAGGAAATAGTGACTGCGTTTGGTCTGCCTGATCCTACAAATGCGGAACTTGTGGCCGCCGGACCATCGCCAGATGCGTTCGATAATACGACCTTAAATTCATATTGGCCGGATTTTGACAGAGACAAAGGCACAGATACTGTTTCTCCAGGGGTTGCTGAGCCTGTGATAGAGTTGCTTTCCGGTCCGCTGATGTAGACGGTGTATGATATGG
The DNA here is from genome assembly GCA_946553045.1 of uncultured Porphyromonadaceae bacterium. Taxonomy (GTDB): domain Bacteria; phylum Bacteroidota; class Bacteroidia; order Bacteroidales; family Muribaculaceae; genus CAG-873. Next base: position 3,996 of record CAMNRO010000006.1, read on the forward strand.
TTCCCTCAAGAGGCGAGCCACTGAAAGTCGTTTTCGGAATTATGAATGACACAAATCCTGCTGTCGAACCATTTTCGAATACTGTCTGAAGAGAGTATGGTGCGTCCGGTGCATTGTCGTCGGCCTCGGGAATCGGGATATAGAGACCTGCAATGCGATAGTTTTCGGGAAGATTGTATAGCAGGGTTGCTTCGGCAGTTGTCGGATTGACTTCATATAGGCCGGGATTACTGTTCTCTGGAGCGGCTGTCCAATAGAAACGGCCCGATCTGTGGTCGATTGCTGCAGATGCCGTGTAGCATGGTTTGATGCCGGTATCGCCAACCGAGGTCATATCGCCGGTCGCTTTATTGACTGTGAAAAGACAGCCTTCCATGTCAATCGCATACAGGGTTCCGTCTTTAGCGATCGCGCAGGCATTCCACGGGGTGTCAAGGTTTTTGATGGCATTTCGCTGAGCGTCGTTCGGTGCGAGTGTTCCGAATACGTAGCCGGTTCCGGAATTATCGTTGAAGCAACCGTAGATTTTTTCGGTGACAGGATCATATGCCATGTCTGTCGACACTACGCTTATATTGGCATTTTTAAGACCTGTATATTCCCACGTTTCGGCATCGAATTTGTAAATTGTCGCAAAAGTAGTGGAGCCGAATTTAAAATAGCTTATGGAGTAATATGTGTTTCCGTCGCATACGCCACCTCCGTTGGCATTGAAATTTTCATCGGTGCTTACGATAGAAGGCTGTGTTGTCTGGCCGTCTGTTGGCAGAGAAAGAAGGGCGAATGGAGAAACCAGGTTGCACCCGAACACCGGGGCGCTGCCTGATACCACAGGCGCATTTGCACGAAGTGCTTTTGAGCGGAAAGAGTAGTCGGAAGGTGATACGAGATTTTTGTCGCGCTGTCTGGATATTGCAGACGGAGGAAGCGAGCCTTTGTCCGGTCGTTCTGTCGCAACTGTGTTAATGCGGTCGAAACCACTGTTTTTGTGATTCGGTAAGTTCGGCAAAAGCCCGAATACACTTAGCGGAACCAGAAGCGCTGCCGCAAGAGCTAATTTGAATAGACGTTTTTTCATTAAAAAAAAGGATTAGGAAAAGTATTTAGATGGAGTTCTCTGGATAGAAGAATGGTATCAGATGGATTCGGCGCGCAGGGATTCGGCGTAGTCGGCGATTTTTTTGAGGCGGGTTGGAATCGGAATGCTCTGCGGACAATGGGACACACAGGCTCCGCAGACTATGCAGCGGTCGGCCTGTCGCAGGCGGGGCACACTGCGGTCGTAGCCGAAGAGGAAGCGGCGCCGTGCGTTGCGGTAGTTGGGGTCGCCGCTGTCGCGGGGCACGTTGCCTTCGTTGATGCAGCGGTTGTAGTGTGCGAAAATGCCGGGTATGTCTACACCGTAGGGGCATGGCATGCAGTATTTGCAGTCGGTGCACGGCACATCGTCGTTCTGAAGTATTTCGAGAGCCATTCGTTGCAGGAATGCGTCTTCGTCGGAATCAATGGGCTCGAGAGGTGAGTATGTCCCTATGTTGTCCTGAAGATGTTCCATATATGTCATGCCCGACAGTACGGTAAGAACGCCCTCGGGAGTTCCTGCATATCTGAAGGCCCAGGAGGCAATGCTGTCGTCCGGTCGCCTTTCTTTCATTTTGGCGGTAACCGGACGGGCTACGGAGGCGAGGAGTCCTCCGAGGAGCGGTTCCATTATGACTACAGGAATGTTTCTTCGGTTGAGCTCGCCGTAGAGGTATTCGGCATTGGTGTTGCGTGGATTTATTTCTTTTGCATGTTTCCAGTCGAGGTAATTGAGCTGAATCTGGACGAAATCCCAATGGGCTTCGCCTCGGTCCATCATTGCCAGAAGATGGTCGAAGACTTCTATGTCACCATGATATGAAAAACCGAGATTGCGGATTGTCCCTTTTTCTTTCTGCTCCTGGAGGTATCGGAGGATTCCGTTGTCCTCATACCGTCCGCGGTATGATTCCATGCCTCCCATGCCTATTCCGTGGAGCAGGAGGTAGTCGATATAATCGGTCTGAAGATATTTCAGGGAATTCTGAAACATTTCTATCGACTTTTCGCGCGGCCATGTCGATGGCGCGAAGTTCGATAGTTTGGTGGCAATATAGTAGCTTTCGCGGGGATGGCGGCTTAGGGCCTTTCCCATCGCCTCTTCCGAATGGCCTTTGCAATATGCCGGAGATGTATCGAAATAGTTGACTCCGTGCGCCAGAGCGTAGTCGGTGAGTTCGTTGACTGCCTCCTGGTCGATTTCGTCGTCGGTTTCTATCCCTGTCTTGAGTTTTTTTGTAGGGAGGCGCATGCAGCCGTAGCCTAAAATGCTTATGCTGTCGCCGGTGTTGTGGTTCACGCGGCGTGTCATCTCTCTGGGAGTGTTTTTTGCGCTGTCTGAGTCGGACTGTGGGCGTATGCCGCAGGCTGCAAGCGCTCCGGCTACAGAGAAGATGCCGGCGTTGCGGAGAAAGCGCCGGCGGCTGCTGTCGAATTGTTCGTTGCTCATACGGAAGTGTGTACTGTCGCGCCCTCGACATGAATGGCGGCGGTTTCGGCGGAAATCTGTCCGGCAGTGCCCGACGGGCAGTGGTATTCGCATGCGCCGCAGCCTATGCAGCGGCTTTCGTCTACGGTAGGGCGCATATTGCCCGATTTGGTCTTGACCATAGTGATTGCAGCGGCGGGGCAGTGGCGCGCGCAGTTTCCGCAGTGCTGCCCGTAGGCTGCCGATATGCATATTTCAGGATTTACTACAGCTGTGCCGATTTTTATTGTCGATTTTTCTTCGATATCAATCGGTTTTATCGCTCCGGCCGGGCAGACGTCTGTGCATGCTGTGCATTCGGGACGACAATAGCCGTCGGTGAAGACCATGACCGGCTGCATGAAATCGCTCAGACCGGTCGAGGGTTTTAGAACGCCGTTGGGGCAGGCGCTGATACATAACTGGCAGGCTGTGCAATGGCTGTGCAGATGTGCCAGGCTGATGGCTCCGGCAGGAACCGCAGGAGTGGCGCCGTCAACGCGTTTTTTTGATTTGAGGGGAGCAAGGCCGCCGTCAGTGGCTTTGTCGGCAGCCTTCATGGCGAGCGAGCCGGCGATAATGGTGGTGCCTACGAGGAATGCACGTCGTGTCGTGTCGGTCGTATCTGGCTTGGACGCCGGCTTTTTGCGCTTTGCCGAGAATGATATGGCGTGCTGCGAGCATGCCCCTATGCAATCCATGCAGGCAACGCAGCGGCTGAGGTCTATGGTGTGGTGTTTTGTGTCGATGCACTTGGCCTTGCACTTGCGTCCGCAAGAGCCGCAGCGGTTGCAACGGTCTGTGTCGATATTTACGCGGAGCAGGGCGTGGCGAGAGAGAAAGCCGAGAACCGTTCCGACCGGGCACACTTTGTTGCAGTATGCGCGGCCGCCGGTCCATGCCATGGCGGAAGTGACGATGAGTGTCGCGACGGCAATAATGAGCACTCCGATGTTGAATGCCGCGGCGGCAGGATAGCTGTCGATTATATAATATCCGTGCTCGGCGGCGCTGTCGGCAGCGGCCGATATTCCCGAGCGCCAGAGAGGTGCCATAAACTGGCCGGCTATGCGGCCGAATGCGCTGTAGGGGTCGAGAATGCCTGCAAATGAGCTTGCTATTACGCCACACAGGCCAAGGGCCAGCAATATGGCGAATGCAATCAGGAAACCGAGCCTGAGTTTTGTCGCGGCCTGCTCAAAACGGAAGAGCCCGAGACGCCGCTTTTTCTTGGCGGCGAAGACATGGCGCAGGCGGTTGATTATATCCTGATATATGCCAAGAGGACATATAAGCGAGCAGTACACTCTGCCGGCAAGTAGCGTAAGGGCGGTCAGGATACAAAGGACAACGAAATTGATTGCCAGCAGTGCCGGCACGAGCTGTAGCTTTGGCAGCCATGAGAGATAATTGGCCGCCATACCTGTGAAATCAACGAAAACGAGGCAGATGGCCGTGATGGAAAGCACGGCCAGAAGCACTCGGATAGGTTTCAGTAATTTCATAGAAAGAAATTGTAGCCTACGGTCAGTGCAACGTTATTGTCGCGGTATTTTGTGTTCATGGCGCCGCTGAGCATATTGCACATACCTATAGTTCCGCTCAACTGGAGCACGAAGCGATCGTATTCGGCACCGACGCCGAATTTCCAGCCAATGTCGACACGGTTGAGAAATCCGTCGTGGCCGTAAATATTTTCATTGCCGCTTTCTTTCAAGCCGTCGGATTGTATAGTGGCATACTCACGGCCAATCAGGCCTGCAGTGAGGACAGGGCCGGTAAATGCCGATAAAGAAAATCCTAAATCTGTGAAATCCACTCTATAACCGGCCTGGAATGGAATGCGGAAGCCAAAGCGGCGAATGGAGCCTGATAAATCTGTCGGCGCACCGATTTCCGAGTCGTCGATTGCTGTAACGGAGCAGCCCATGGTATTGTAGTAGATGCTCAGGCCCGGTTCGAAATAGAGATTCTTCCATAGCGGAATGTTATATACGGCTCCAAGGTCAAACCCGGCTCCATTGTTGAATAACGGCATCGATAGCGAAGCACCGGTTCCTCCTATATTGGAAGCTTTCCAATTGGTAGGGCACGAAATGTCGAGGCCGAGGCGTACTCCGAGAAACGGCCTGTTGTCGTCCGATTCAAATGAAATATCCTGGGCTTTTGCTGATAGAGTGCAGCCTAATAGAATGGTGCCGAGTATGAGTGCGAGTTTTTTCATTGGGAGTTTGATAGTGTGAAAATAAACGTATTGGAAACTACTCCCGGTAATGTAAATGCATCGGGAGGAATGCAAAAATACTAAAAATGTACCTCGGGCCAAAGCTCATGTTGGAAAATTTTCGCGGTTTATGGAATTTTTATTATTTTTGGGGCGAGAATCCATAATTCTCGCCAACAACCATTTTATCTACAAAATTATGGACATGCTTGATCCCACCCTGACTCCCGAAGAACAGCGTCAGGCCCAACCCGTGAATGAAGCGCCGGCCGAAGCCGCCGCAATCCCCGCCGAAAAGGCCGTAGAGCCTCAGCCCGAAGCCGAGCTTGAGGTAGAAGAAATAATGTCGGAAGGCGAAGAGCTTGCCGAGGCAGAGGTTGCCGATACCCCGGAGAGCGTTCTCGAGGCTGCCGAAGCCATGCTGGCGCTTGATGGCTCTGCTTTTGCTACCGACGACATACGCCGCCTCCGTCAGCGGTTCAGCATGCTCCAGAAGACTGTGGAAACTCCAGAAGAGGAAGGTGCCGAGCCGAAGGCTCCGGAGGTAGATCCTGTCGCAGCGCGTTTTGTCGAGGTTATTGAACAGCTCCGTGCCAAGAAAGCTGAATGGACTGCGGCCGAAGAAGCCCGTCGTGCAGCTAATCTCGAGCGTAAGAATGCCATTATAGCCGAAATCATTGCTCTTGCCGATGACACCGACAATGTGAACCGCACTTTCCCGCGCTACCGCGAGCTACAGGACGAATTCAATGCTCTGGGCGATGTAGACCCGACAGAAGACACCGCCGTTTGGAAGCGGTTCCAGGAAGCCCGCGAACGCTATTCCGACAATCTGAAGATAAACAAGGAACTTCGCGATTACGACTTCAAGAAGAATCTTGCCGATAAGGAAGTGCTTCTTGCCGAAGCCCGCGGCCTCACAACCGAAGAAGATGTCATAGCCGCATACCGCCGTCTGCAGGATCTCCATAACAAATGGCGCCAGATAGGTCCTGTTGCCAAGGAACTCCGCGATGAGATATGGAATAATTTCCGCGACGCATCAGCAGAAATCAACAAGCGTTATCAGGCTTTCTTCGAAGCGCGTAAAGCACGCGAGGCCGAGAACGAAGCTGCCAAGACAGCACTCTGCGAGCGCCTCGAGATTCTCGACTACAGCGGTCTTAAGACCTTTGCTGCATGGGAAGAGATGACCCGTACAATTATCGGTCTTCAGGAAGAATGGCGCACCCTCGGCTATGCCTCGAAGAAAATGAACCGCTCGCTCTTTGCCCGTTTCCGCAAGGGTTGCGATGCTTTCTTCGCTGCAAAAGCAGAGTTCTATCGCACCACCCGCGATGAACTCGCCAATAATCTTGCCCACAAGCAGCGTCTTGCCGATGAGGCCGAGGCTCTTAAGGAAAGTTCCGACTGGCGTTCAGCAACCGAACGCTTCGTTGCCATGCAGAAAGAGTGGAAAACCATCGGTGCCATTCCCAAGAAATATTCTGATGCTCTTTGGAAACGCTTTACTGAGGCTTGCGACTATTTCTTCGACCGTAAGAAAAAGGCCGGATCCGGCACTCGTCAGGTTGAAGCGGCCAATCTCAAGGCAAAACGCGAGATTATCGGTCTGCTTGAGGCGCTCATGGCCGACGGCACAGAGAAAGAAACTGCTATAAACCAGCTCAAGGAGCTCCAGAAACGCTGGCAGGGAATCGGCCACGTGCCATTCCGCGAGAAAGATAAGCTCTATGAGGCTTATCGCTCGGCTGTCGATGCCGTCCGCGCTCACTTCGCCATTGCCGAAAGCCGTGCGCGCCGCGACCGTTTCGAAGCCTCCGTGCAGCAGCTTGAGGGCGACAATGACAAGCTCTACCGCGAACGCGAACGTCTCGTGCGGGCTCTCGAAGGACGCCGCAACGAACTCCGTACCTATGAGAACAATCTCGGATTCCTTCAGAGCAAGTCGAAATCTGGCGATTCCCTTCTCCGCGACATGAGCCGCCGTATCGACCGGCTGAAGGCTGATATCGCTGAAATCCAGGAGAAAATCAAACTCGTAGACGAAAAAATATCTTAATCTGTTCAAGACATAATCCAGGCGGGAATGCGGACGAAAAACCGTGTTCCCGCTTGCACCACACCGCTAATGCCGCGAAATGACCGATTGATAGAGACCTCCCGTGCGATATCGCTGATATTCAATATCGGTTGTGTCATAGTCATAAATCTCGCTTTCTTCATTCTCACCCTTCAGCCCGAGATGGCCAGGGTCAATGTGTCGTATTTGCGTGAAATGTGGGTGCTGGTAAATGTAAGCGCCATTCCTGCTCTTGCCATGGGTAGCATGAGACGGCATGAACAGAGAGCAATGCTGCTCGATAAGGTGGTGAAAAGCACCTTGGTAGCCGTTGTGATACATGCTCTGTTTCTTTTGGCTCTTACAACGTTCCTGCACCTCGACGATATGAGAATACGTGACTATATATTCTTTTACGCGCTTATGCTCGTCGGGCTGCTTGTATTCAGAGTCGCGGCTGCATATGCGTTGAAGGAATACAGGCGGCACGGTTATAATTATACGAGAGTGGTTATTGTCGGAGCCGGGCCCAATGGCGAGCGGCTTGCCTCTTCGCTTAGGAAAGACAGCGGTTTTGGCTATAAAATTCTCGGTTTTTTTGATGACTCGTCAGACGAAATATCGGTTCGGGGCGATGTCTATCCTATTGCGGCACTCAGAAAATTTGTCGTAGATAATGATGTCCGTCAGATTTTCTATACACTCTCGGGGCAGAATGATGTTCTGGCAGATGTTATCAGAATTGCCGATGCCAATTGTATCGAGTTCTATTATGTGCCTCAGATTCCGCGTACTCTTGCCCGTAATTTCGAGTTGAACAATGTCGGGCATCTGCCGCTGCTGTCGATACGTCACAATCCGTTGAAAAAAAGTTTAAACAGATTGCTGAAGCGCTCGTTCGACCTGACAATATCGTCGCTCTTTCTCTGTTTTTATCCTATTGTCTATATAATTGTGGCGATAGGTGTCAAGATGGGGTCGCCCGGGCCAGTATATTTCAGGCAGGAACGCACCGGCTATCTGGGCCGCTCGTTCGAATGTCTGAAATTCAGGACAATGAAAGTAAACTCGACTTCCGATGTCTGTCAGGCAACGAAAAACGATCCGCGCAAGACTCGTTTCGGCGAGTTTCTGCGCCGTACATCAATCGACGAATTGCCGCAGTTTATAAATGTCTGGCGCGGCGAGATGTCTATAGTAGGCCCGCGACCGCATATGCTCATGCACACCGAGCAATATACCGAGTTGATAGACAGGTATATGCTTCGTCACGCCGTCAAGCCGGGTATTACGGGCTGGGCACAGGTCAACGGCTATCGCGGACCTACCGACGAACTATGGAAGATGGAGCGTCGAGTCGAATACGATGTGTGGTATATTGAGAACTGGAGTTTGCTTCTTGATATGAAGATAATTGTGCGGACTGTCATAAATGCTTTCCGCTCAGATGAAAACGCTTTCTGATTTCCGGGTATGCTGACGATTTACAAGGCCTCAGCCGGCTCCGGCAAGACATATACGCTTGCTTTCGAGTATGTAAAGCTCCTATTGGGTGTCAAACTTACTGACGGCTCGGAGCGTTATGTGCTCAACAATCCGCGTTATGTGCCGGGAGGCGGGCGTATGGCATGTCGTCACAGGGGCATTCTGGCCATTACATTTACCAACGCCGCTACAGAGGAAATGAAAAGCCGTATCGTGCGTGAGCTGGGCAAGCTTGCCGGCGATGGTGAGGCCGACTACCGCGACCGTCTGGTGGCGATATTCGGGTGCACGGCGGCCGAGTTGCAGGCTGCAGCGTCTCTGGCCCTCTCGGAAATGCTGTATGACTACGGCAACTTCAATGTCAGCACTATCGACTCGTTTTTTCAGAGCGTTTTGCGTACCTTCTCGCGCGAGATAGACCATCAGGGCGACTATGAACTGAGTCTCAATCTTGCCGATGTCGTGGCGCAGGCAATCTCGCTCATGCTTGATGACCTCAATTACGGGCGGTCTGAAAATTCGGCGCGTCTTAACCGCTGGATACGCGATTATGTGCTTTCGCGTCTTCAGCATGGTGGAAGCTATAATTTTTTCAACAGGGCAGGGCGTATGCTTGCTTCTGTTTCGGCTTCGGTAGCGTCTGCGCTTGGCGACGAAACATATACTACGCGTGCCGAAGCCTTCCGACGATATATTGCCGACCCATCGCGCATATCGGCTTTTGAGAAAGAACTCCGCAGAGCCATCGCTGCAAAGGGAGACCTCATAAAAGCCGCAGCCGAAGATTTTGTCGGCCTTGCCGATGGCCTTGGAATCCCTACAGACGCATATAATAAGTCGTTCCGTCCTCGTATCGACAAAGCTATAGCAGACCCGACAACGCTTACGGCCAAGGATTTTGGCATAGGCCTTTTCCGTATGCTTTGCGACGAGCCCGAACAAAAGAAATTCTATGTGCAGTCGCGCATAAAGAATATAAGGCATCTGGGTTCGTCTCTCGATGATGTTTTCAGTCTGGCATGCCGGTTTGCGGAGATTGCCGTGGCTAACATAGGCGAAATGGCCGTCTTTGCGGAAATTGCAGGCTCTCTGCCTCTGCTTGAGTTTATAGGCATGACAGAGAATTACATGCAGAAGTTCTTGCGAGACAGCAATATGATGCTAATATCCGATACCGGCGAACTGCTTAAGCGTATAATCAGTGATGCCGAACTGCCGTTTATATACGAACGGCTCGGCATGAAACTCGACAGTCTGCTTATCGACGAGTTTCAGGATACATCGCATCTGCAGTGGCACAATCTGCGGCCATTGGTGGCAAACAGTATTGCTGAAGGACACGACAGTCTTATAATCGGCGATGAGAAACAGGCTATTTTCCGTTTCCGAAATTCAGACAGCGAACTGCTCGGCCATCTTGTGGGCGAGCGCGATTTTCCCGACTCTCATTGTCTGCGAGGCAATGTTCCGTCCGAAAATACAAATTATCGCAGCGCCGGCGCCATAGTGCGCTTCAACAATACTCTTTTCCGCCGCATGGCACGCAATCTTAAAATGGATTGCTACGGCAACGTCGTGCAGACGCCTGCGGCAAGGAATGCGGAAACACCGGCGTTCATAAGGCTTCAGTTTGTAGACGGTTGCGATGACGAGGCACGGAATGAGATATTCGGGTGCATGGCAGATGAAATCAAGCGGCAGCATGCCGCAGGTTATCGCTGGCGCGATATTCTGATTCTTGTCCGAGCCCGCGACGAAGCCAAGGCTATCGCCGAATACCTGATGTATCGTCACCCGGAAATCCGCCTGCTTTCGAGCGAAGCCCTTATGCTTAACAGTTCGGTAGCCGTGAGGTCTATAATCGGCATGCTAAAGCTTGTGGAACGCTCATATCGTGTTCTGTCGGAGGTCGGAGAGCGCCGTCATCAGCCCTATGCCTCAAAATCTGATGTAGTCATGATGATAAGCCGTTTTGCGTATTATCGTGGCGAAGGTTTCGGTTGTGCCGAGGCGCTTGAACTGGCTCTTGGAGAGGCTTCGGAGGCCGGCGGTTCGCTTCAGCGCGAGGTGCTCGCCATACGGGCAGAGAATCCGGCCAATCTTGTAGCTCTTATTGAGGCGGTTATAGCACACAAGATACCGCCGGCACAGCGCCAGGCCGAATATGCATATATTGCCGCACTGCAGGACCTTGCGGTAAAGCATTGTGAGAGTGCCGACCCGTCGCTGGCTGCGTTCCTCGCCGAGTATGACCGCAATATCGACAAATGGGCCATAAAGGCATCGTCGAAACTCGACGCTGTCGAAATAATGACGGTACATAAGTCCAAAGGCCTCGAAAGAGCTTGTGTACACATGCCTTTGGCCGACTGGAAACTGAGGCGCAAGACAGACGACTTATGGTTGCCTCTGGATAGGGGACTGCCGGGTTTCGATGCCGACATTGTTCCCCCGTTGCTCAGGGTGACAACAAGTAAAAACAATGTCCTGCGCACGTCGCCCCATTCGCCGTTTGCAGAAGTTCTCGAGCAGAATGAGCGGGATATCGACGCCGATAATCTTAATCTTGCTTACGTAGCCTATACCCGTGCTTCGCGCGAGTTGCTGATTTACAGTGGTGTCGATAATATCGGTGCATGGTTTGCCGAAGCTTTGCAGCAGCCTGACGACGAATCCGAACGCTCAGATGCTGCTTTGATGCCTATATCGGAATACTACAACGCCGAATCGGGAACATTCGAGTATGGCGCCCCGACAAGCCGCAAGTCGAATGACGCGGACAGTGCAGAACCCGATGTCTCTGCAGGTGAATACTTTGTTGTATGCCGCGATGATGCCAGGGAGCTTACCACAATCGACGATATGCTCGGCGATGATCCTGACATTGGTGGTGAAGAAGAGAAAGAAATAACCGATTCTTATGCCGACGGTGTCATGGCGGAGGCTGCAAGACGTGGTCAGAATCTGCACGCAGTGCTTGCTTCTGTGCGGACGCGCGATGATTTGCCGGAGGCCGTAAGCCGACTTGCATTGCGGCAGGGGCTGAGCACAGATGAAGCCGACGGCTATCTGCAAGAGCTTGAAGAGGCATTCAGCAAGGCCGGAGAAGCTGCCGAAGCCTGGTTCAGACCTGAAAATAAAATCTTTGCCGAGCGTGCAATTTATTTGCCTGCGACAGGAGAAACATTCCGCCCCGACCGTGTTGTGGTGACTCCAGATGGCCGCGTGACGGTGGTAGACTATAAATTTACGACCGAAGCGCGCGAAGGACATCGGCGCCAGGTTGAACTCTATATAAGCCTGCTCCGCCGTATGGGGCGCGAAAAAGTCGACGGATTCTTGTGGTATCCTCTTCTTGGATTGATAATAAAAGTGTAACTTTGCCGTTTGATAATATGATGAAACATTACTTGACATGTATTTTAGGCGCTGCGGCGATAGCCGTGGCGGCTCCAGCCGATGCCTCGGCATGCACAAGCCTTATAGCGGCTCAGGGTGCTACCGTCGATGGCGGCACAATGATTACTTATGCGGCCGACAGCCACACTCTCTATGGCGAACTCTATCGCCAGCCTGCCGCCGACCATGCTCCAGGAGCTATGCGTCAGGTAGTGGAATGGGATACAGGCCGTCACCTCGGCGAAATTCCGGAAGTGGCACATACCTATGCTACTATCGGCAATATGAACGAGCATGGTCTTACCATTGCCGAAAGCACATGGGGCGGACGCCCCGAACTTGAGGGCAGCGGTATCATCGACTATGGCTCGCTCATCTACATTACTCTGCAGCGTGCCCGCACCGCCCGCGAGGCCATCGATGTCATGACTGGCCTTGTGCGCGATTACGGATATGCTTCTTCCGGCGAGTCTTTCTCTATCGCAGACCCCGACGAAGTCTGGGTTATGGAGCTTATCGGCAAGGGTAAAACCGATAAGGGTGCCGTCTGGGTGGCTCGTCGAGTGCCCGAAGGATATATCAGCGGTCATGCAAACCATGCGCGTATCCACAAGTTCCCTCTCAAAGACAAGGAGACGATTTATTCTAAAGATGTCATTGATTTCGCCCGTTCTCAGGGCTATTTCAGCGGCAAAGATAAGGATTTCGACTTTTCGCGCGCATATGCGGTGACAGATGCCGGCGCTCTGCGCGGCTGCGATGCCCGTGTATGGTCTTACTTCCGGAAGTTTGCTCCCGAAGGCTCGATGGACCAGTATATTCCGTGGATTATGGAGGGCAAGGGCGAACCGATGCCCCTTTGGGTAAAGCCGGCCAAGGCTCTGAGCGCAAATGACCTCAAATGGATGATGCGCGACCACTTTGAAGATACACACCTCGATATGACTAAAGATATCGGTGCCGGTCCTTTCGAAGTTCCCTATCGCTGGCGTCCGATGGGCTTTACCGTAGACGGTCAGGAGTACACTCATGAAAGAGCCATTGCTACCCAACAGACAGGCTTTTCATTTGTAGCCGATATGAACAAAGATCGTCATGATGCCATGAAAGGCATTCTGTGGTTCGGTGTAGACGACGCAAATACCTGCGTGTACGTGCCCGTGTTCAACAGTACGGACACAGTGCCTCGTGCACTCGACGGTCATGCAGACCTTTACAATCTGTCGTGGGATGCAATGTTCTGGGTGAACAATTATGTTGCCAACCAGGCATACAACCGCTATTCGCAGATGATTCCGGATATCCGCCGTGTGCAGGGTCAGCTGGAGAATGAAATGGACGCGGCTGTAGCCGAGGCTTCGGCTGCTCTCGCAGGTAAATCGTATGAAGAGGCTCAGGCAGCACTCCGCGATATGACCGTGGCACGCACTACAGATGCCACTGCACGATACAAACAGCTCGGCGACTATCTTCTGGTGAAATATCTCGACGGCAATATCAAGAAAGAAGAAAACGGAAAATTTGCCCGTACGGCCGACGGTATGCCCGTACAGCCTGTTTTCGGCGGCTATAACGAGCGTTACTTCCGCTCTATTGTGGAAGACGCCGGAGATCGCCTTAAAGTAGTAGAACCCCAACAATAACAACTTTTCATAATGAAAATAGAACCTGGAAAATATTTTGAAATAGCATATAAGCTCTTCCGTGTGAATCCCGATGGAACAGAAACTCTCATGCATGAGGTTTCTGCCGAGCAGCCCGACCGCGCCATATTCGGTATGACAGTCGGATTTGTAGAAGCTCTCGACGAGGCCATTCTCGGACAGGAAAAAGGCTTTAAGTTCGACTTCTACGCAGAACCGGACAAGGCTTTCGGCCCTTATACGGAAGAGGATATCTATACAGTGCCTCGCGAGAATCTGCTTGTCGACGGTAAATTCGATGAGGAAATGTTTGCTCCTGGCAATCTGATACCCCTGCGTACGCCCGACGGTTTCGTTGTCGATGGCCTTGTGGTTGAACTTAAGCCCGATTCAGTGGTTCTCGACCTCAATCATCCTCTTGCCAAAGACCGCGTGCACTATGTTGGCGAGGTTACAGAAGTCCGTATGCCGACTCAGGAAGAACTCCAGCCTGCGCATGGTTGCGGCGGTTGTGGCGGCGGCTGCGGCGACAGTTCCTGCTGTTCCGACGGCAATTGCGGCGGCTGTTGCTGATTGCGGATTACGAACATGACTTAATTCGAAACATCTGATTTGATTACTGCACGGAACATACGAAAGACTTTCGGGAACCTCGAAGTCCTGAAGGGTATCGATATCGACATCGAGCCTCGGCGAGTCACAGCTATTGTCGGGCCCAGCGGTGCCGGCAAGACTACGCTCCTGCAAATCATAGGTACGCTTATGACGCCTGATCGCGGTGGTTCTGTCTTGTACGACGGTACTGAGGTTACGGCACTTGGAGACTCCGCACTCTCTCGCTTCCGCAATCTTAACATAGGTTTCGTATTCCAGTTTCATCGTTTGCTTCCTGAGTTTACACTTGTTGAGAATGTTGCAATGCCTGCTCTGATTGCAGGAGTGGGCCGAGACGAGGCTTTCGAACGAGCCCGCCGTCTGCTCGAACGCCTCGATCTTAAAGGTCGCGACAGTCATAAACCTTATGAATTATCTGGCGGAGAATGCCAGCGCGGGGCAGTCGCACGGGCGTTGATAAACAACCCGAAGATAATCCTGGCCGACGAGCCTTCGGGCAGCCTGGATTCCCAAAACAGGACTCGGCTGCATAAGCTGTTTTTCGAGCTTCGCGATGAACTGGAAACAGGATTCGCAATTGTCACTCACGACGAAAGTCTTGCCTCAGATGCCGATGTCGTAATCCATATGGCAGACGGAAAAATCAAGTCAATCATATAATCTCTCATCAAATAAATCATTGAAAATGAAATTAATCCATTATCTCATTCTTGCAGCCGCAGCTCTCTCCTTCGGCGCCTGCAATAGTAGCAGCGATAGTCCTTCATCGGGTACCTATCTGGATATAGTGACACTTAAGTCGACAGACCAGCAGGGATCGATAATGACATTCAGAAAAGAAAATGATTCGCCACTTGTGACTCTGTCGTGTGTACAGGCTTTTTCGAAAGAGCAGGTTGGCAAGCGTATTTTGATTCTATATAAGCCTATTGGTGGTCTTGCGCATGCTCAAAGCGGTGATGTCACTGTGATACAGGCGGGAACGGTCTTCGGAAGTGGAGCCGCCCCCGTTCCGGCAATCGTTGATAGCCTGAACAATTGGTATAGCGACAAGATTTCCTATCTTCAGGCTTACAGAGCCGGCCAATATCTGAATCTTGCCATGCAGATGGCGTCGCATCCCTCTGTCGCTCCTAAGAAATTCGAATGCTATGTCGATGAGACGACTCTTGATAGTGCATATCCTGAACTGCATATAGTTTTTAAAAGCAATGCAGAGATTGATCAGCAAGAATTAGGTTTTTACGGTTCGTATGATATAAGTGGTATATGGAGCCGTCAGAACGTAGAAGGTATCAAGGTGATGTGTCGCGGATATAGCGGAGAAACCGTGACCATAGAGAAAGATGATTCATCAATAATTAAACCAATTGAATAAAAATACAATGGATAAGAAACAAGAACTTAAAATAGAGCTCGCCCCTGAAATCGCTGGCGGTCACTACTCAAATCTCGCACTCATCGCTCACAGCGGAAACGAGTTTTTTCTCGACTTTATCTGCGTTGCTCCCAATATGCCGCAGGCCCGCGTGCAGAGCCGCATTGTCATGAGCCCTGAGAACGCCAAGACTCTTCTCTTCGCTCTTCGCGATAACATTGCCAAATACGAGCAGACATTCGGCGAAATCCAGCGCAAGGCTCCGGTTGCCCCCAATACTCCCAAGGGTGGTATTCCCAACCCCTTCGAAGCTTAATTCGCGAACAAGGCCATGAAAGCCAACAACCTGGTTATATACAACTCGCTGTCACGGCAAAAAGAGGCGTTTGAGCCGCTCAATGCGCCTCATGTCGGCATGTACGTGTGTGGCCCGACTGTCTACGGCGACGGTCATCTGGGGCATGCTCGTCCGGCTATTACCTTCGACATCGTGTTCCGCTATCTTACCCATCTTGGCTATAAGGTGCGTTATGTGCGCAATATAACCGATGTGGGCCATCTGGAACACGACGCAGACGACGGCGAGGATAAAATAGCAAAAAAAGCACGTCTTGAGCAACTCGAGCCCATGGAGGTTGTGCAGCACTATCTGTTGCGCTACCATCGTGCGATGGACGCTCTCGGTGTCCTGCCGCCTTCAATCGAGCCTCATGCGTCCGGTCATATAATCGAGCAGATAGAGTATATCAAATCGATTCTCGAAAGCGGGTATGCTTATGAAAGCGAGGGTTCTGTCTACTTCGACGTACCCAAGTTCAACCGCGACTATGGTTACGGCAAACTCTCCGGCCGCAACATCGACGAACTCCTTGCCACCACTCGTGCTCTCGACGGACAGGAACAGAAGCGAAATCCCGCAGACTTCGCCCTTTGGAAGAAGGCCGCTCCTGAGCACATCATGCACTGGCCGTCGCCGTGGAGCGAAGGTTTCCCCGGCTGGCACCTCGAATGTTCGACGATGAGCGAGAAATACCTCGGTCGTCATTTCGACATTCACGGTGGTGGAATGGACCTCAAATTTCCGCATCATGAGTGCGAAATCGCGCAGTCGGTGGCGCATAACGGCGAACCTACCGTGCGCTACTGGATGCACAACAACATGATAACCATCAACGGCAAGAAGATGGGCAAGTCGTTGGGTAATTTCATTACTCTCGACGAATTCTTTACCGGCTCGCATCCTCTTCTGGAGCAGCCCTATTCGCCGATGACTATCCGCTTCTTCATTCTGCAGGCCCATTATCGCGGCACCGTCGATTTCAGCAACGAGGCACTGCAGAGCGCCGAGAAGGCTTTGGCCCGCATGAGCGACGGCTATCGTCGCCTGCAGGATTTGAAGCCTTCCGAGACTTCGACTCTCGAAGGTGTCGCCGACCTTGAGAAGCGCGCCTATGAGGCCCTCGATGATGATTTCAACACTCCCGTACTCATCGGCGTGCTCTTTGATGCAGTTCGTTTGGTAAATCAGGTGAACGACCATACCGCGACAGCCACTCAGGCCGACATAGATGCTCTTAAAGCCCTATTCGACACTTTCCTTATTGAGATTCTCGGTATCACTCCCGATGGAGCCGCCGCTGGCTCTGCCGCCGACCTCAAGCCCTATCATGATGCCGTCGATTTGCTTCTGCAGATTCGCGCCGAAGCTAAATCGCGCAAAGACTGGGCCACATCCGACCTTATCCGCGACCGTCTTGCCGCAATCGGCTTCAGCGTCAAGGACACCAAGGACGGAGTAGAGTGGTCGCTCTAATCCGAGTATCATAAAATGCCAAGAGGCTGTGTTCACAAACACAGCCTCTTTCTTGTTTAGACGGGTTTCGGTCAGCGGACGAGCAGCTTGACGGAGTTGCCGTCGCTTTTGCCTATGTAGAGGCCAGGGGAGAGTGGGGCGCTTGCGGTTTTGCCTTCGAAAATTTTCACACCCTGGAGATTATAGACCGCGAATGCCTGGTCGGGGTCGGACGAGCAGACTGCGCGGCCGTCAACATAAAGTTTTGATGCTATATCGTGGGCAATGTTGCTGATGCTACTGATGTTCGGGTCGTAGCCGAGTTTGCCGTGCAGCTGGGTATAGCGCTCTTCGATGAAATCAAGGACATTGTTTACGGCGATTTCAAACGTAGGCTCATCGCGCGGGTTTTCGTGTACTCTCTGGTCAAGAATCGGCCAGCGCATGAAGTTGAGACGCTGCGCATCCTGAATCAGCTCTGCCTGATGGCGAATGAACTGCTGCAGGCTTTCGATGTTGAGGTCTCTGTCGTTTACGGCGATAGACCAGATACGCGAAATGTCGTTTCTTGTCGCGGGGTCGTCGATGAATATTCGGCGGACCATACGCCGCGTCACTCCGCCGGCATCGCTTCCGGCCGACGTGAAAAGATAGGTGCTGTACTTGGTGCGCTCGCAGACAGGATAGCAGCGGTTGTCGTTGTCGAATCCTAGGTCGAAATCCCATACCGGACCGAAATACAATTTGGGGTCATTGCGTTTTTTGTAGCAGTATATGCTCCAGCATTGGTCGTGGTTGCCGCACAGTTCATTTGTCAGGATATGGCCTACGAAAGAATCGATGTCGAAAAGCGCGCGGTAGCCTTTTTCGGGGTCGGTGAAATCGTAGGAGTATATCCGTTTCTCGACCTCGTTGAAGTAATTCTTTATATAGTTGAACTGCTCTGTGGTGCCGCCGTCGTCAGGCGATTTTATGGTGACGGGCATCTGCATGTTCGATACAAACCATTCGCCGGCAGGTTCGCGGTCGGCATATCCGTCGATTTCGAGGAGGTATCCGCCCGTAAGTGCATCTCCGTTGATGTCGGATGTTTCCATTTCGTCGATGTCTACCCGGTTTGGGCGGACGTCAATCTGGTCGCCGAACTGATAGACACCTTTGTATTCGCCGTTGAGCGTCACTTCGACAAGACGGGCCCAGGGCGAGTAAGCCGCTCCGAAACGACGGGAAACCTCGAAGGCAACCATATTTCTCATTAGCGATTTGTCGCCATAGTTGTTGACAAGAGTCCATTTCTTGCCTTCGGCCGGTGCATCGAGGGGGCTTTGTTTTTTCTCGAATTTTATGCGCCATGGCTTTTTGGGAAGTGTCCGAGAGTAGTTGCCTCGTTCGCGGACTCCGGCCGGCTTGTTTATGTCGATTTTACCATTTTCGTCGATTATTATTACGTTTGATGGTATTTCGGTCTCTTTGTCAAAGGGTTCCACGCCATCCTTGGTGTTTATGACCACCATTGGCAATTCGGTGAAACGAAAGAGTTTCGAGTCATCACCCTCGCTTTCATAACCATAGAACTCAAGTTCGGCAATGTTGCAGCGGGCATCATGCGGCCCTATATAGCGCACATACCGGAATGCCCGCGAGACGTCGATATCGGCATAGTCCATATGGCCTATTATACCTTTTTCGGTAATAAGGTAGATAGGAACAGCGTCGAGCCAGTCGGCCTGGTTTGCCCCCTGTATCATGCCGAGAATCATTCGTTTTTCGCCATTGTATATGTCGTTTCGTGGCGACCAGCCGACCTTGGTTATTACGTGCTTTTTGCCAAGGTCGAGTCCGACCCAGGTATAACTGCGGTCAACAGAAGCATAATATGTCGATAAATCACCGTCGAATGCGTTTGGAGCCGCGTTTATCTCGCGGCCTTGTTCGTAGCTCCAGCCGGCAGAGCCGATGGGAATGCCTGTCAGTTTTGTCTGAGCCGAAGCCGCCGATGCGGCGAGAAGGCAGAGAGTCAGAAGCAGGTTTCTTTTCATAGTGTTTTTTGTAGGTATAGCGATATGTGATTATGTTTGCCCTACAAATATAGCGAGATTTTCGGTGCATAAAATGGCTATGCTTCCAACGGCACCTCAGGCATACTATTATGGCATTATTGAATACTATTTTGTGGCGGTTTCCCTTCATTCGTCAGAGCTGTTAATGTCTGATAGTGAAATAAATTTTGCCGATAGCGAAAAAAATGCTAACTTTGCAGCCGGTTTCGTAATCTCTGGCAGGACATGCAGCCTGCGAATATTGCGAATAATGTTAACATTATAAATCGATTAGTACAATGGATTTGATTAAGATTGCCGAAGACGCTTTCGCTACCGGCAAGCAGCACCCCGAATTCGCCGCCGGCGACACCATCACAGTCGCTTACCGTATCAAAGAAGGTAACAAAGAGCGTATCCAGCAGTACCGCGGTGTTGTAATCCGCATTTCGGGAGAAGGCGCAAAGAAGCGTTTCACCGTTCGCAAAATGAGCGATAACATCGGTGTAGAACGTATCTTCCCCATCGAATCGCCCTTCATCGATTCGATTACCGTAAACAAATACGGTAAAGTTCGTCGCGCAAAACTTTACTATCTCCGCAACCTCACCGGCAAGAAAGCCCGTATCAAAGAGCGTCGCGTAGTTGTGAAGAAATAATTCTTCCCCGACACAAGACAAAAAAGCGTTCCGCAGCCTTTGGCCCGGAGCGCTTTTTAATTATAAGCAGATTATTGAATGAAAGGTTTGAAGAAAAAAATTGGAAATGGGGGAAAAATAGCTTATCTTTGCCTTTGCAATACACAACACAACTAACATAACTATCAACCTATACTCTTAAACTATGTCTAAAGTAACTGTTGTTGGCGCCGGTAATGTCGGTGCTACATGTGCAAATGTATTGGTTACCAATCAGGTGGCCGATGAGGTTGTTCTTCTTGATATCAAAGAAGGCGTATCCGAAGGCAAAGCAATGGATATCATGCAGACCGCCAATATCCTCGGTCTGAACACCCGCCTCACCGGCGTGACCAACGACTATGCCATGACCGCAGGTAGCGACGTGGTTGTCATCACATCCGGTATTCCCCGCAAGCCCGGTATGACCCGCGAAGAACTTATCGGTGTGAACGCCGGTATCGTTAAATCGGTAACCGATAATGTGCTTGCTCATTCTCCCAATGCCATCATCGTGTGCGTGAGCAACCCCATGGACACAATGACCTATCTCATTCACCGCGAAACCAAACTCCCCCGCAACCGAATCATCGGTATGGGCGGTGCTCTCGACAGCGCACGCTTCAAATATTTCCTGAGCATGGCTCTCGGTGCCAACCCCAATGAAATCGAAGGCATCGTAATCGGCGGCCACGGCGACACCACAATGATTCCTCTGAAGCGCTATGCAGCTTACCGCGGCATTCCCGCTTCTACCCTCATGCCTGCCGAACAGCTCGACAAGGTTGCTGCCGACACTATGGTAGGCGGTGCTACTCTCACCAAGCTTCTCGGCACATCTGCATGGTACGCTCCCGGTGCTGCTGCTGCTCAGGTTGTGGCTGCAGTTCTCGGCGACCAGAAGCGTCTCATCTCCTGCTCGGCTCTTCTCGAAGGCGAATATGGCGAAAAAGACCTCTGCATCGGTGTTCCCTGTATCCTCGGCCGCAATGGTATCGAAAAGATTGTTGAGTTCGACCTCAACGAAGAAGAAAAGGCACTCTTCGCCGCTTCGGCTGCTGCCGTTCACAAAACCAACGCTGCACTTAACTAAACCTGCGGCACTGGAAAAACGTTGATATGACACGCGGGATGCTATGCTTCCCGCGTGTTATGTTAAGAAAAAAATGAAACATGAATAAGATTGCATATATATTTGCGTCGGCCGCTCTGTTGGCACTCGGCGCCTGTACGCCTAAGCAAGCCGAACAGGCAGCCACTCCGCAGACTGGTGCCGACGAGCCGACGAGCGAATATGTCGCTCCTGTAGCCGCAGGTGGCGAGGTGATAGAACTCACCGATTCCAAAGAATATGCTCCCGGAGTGAAGGTGTCTCAGCTTACTGTTCTCGATTTCAATGCCGTGTGGTGCGGTCCATGCCGTCAGCTCACACCGGTTATTGAGGAACTTGCTGTAAAATACGAGGGCAAGGTCACATTTGTGTCGGTCGATGTCGACAAAAACGGTGATTTGTTTGAGGCATACAATCTCGGAACATCGATTCCTGTCGTTCTCTTCCTTTATCCCGACGGAAGCAAGAATGCATATACCGGTACAGGCGATCTGTTGCCTGTCGATAAATTCGAGGCGCTTATTGACGCGGCTCTCGCAAAATGACAATATAATGAAAAAGAGAATTTCGGATCGTCTGGGCATTGATAAGCTCAATGATATGCAGGAAGCAACGCTGGCGCTTAAAGTGCCTGCCCGTCTCCTGCTGCTCGCTCCTACAGGGAGCGGTAAGACACTTGCGTTCGCGTTGCCGTTTCTACGTTCGCTTTCCGAGCCGGGTCATGGTCTGAGCGGTCTCGTTATAGCGCCGACACGCGAACTGGTGCTGCAGACAGCCGAAGTTCTTCGAGTTCTTGCCGCTCCCGAGCGTAAGACAGTTGCGCTATATGGCGGCCATAACGTGCGCGAGGAGATGGCCAGTCTGAGCGGCAATCCCGATATTGCCGTGGCGACTCCGGGCCGTCTCCTCGACCATATACGCCGCAATCATATTGATGTGCGTGGTGTCCGCGCTCTCGTGCTTGATGAATACGACAAGTCGCTCGAACTCGGCTTTCATGAGGAAATGAGGTCTATTGTCGCGCGGCTTAAGAATCTGAAGACAACAATACTGACATCGGCCACAACCGGGGTGGAGCTTCCGGATTTCATAGATGCCGGGGGGTATAAGACACTCGATTATACATCGGAGGGCAAACCGAAGGTCGAGATTCTGAAAGTTGTTTCAGAGGCTGCCGACAAAATAGATACGCTCGACAAGTTGCTGCGGGCCATTCAGCCCCGTAAAACAATTGTTTTTTTGAATCACAGAGATGCGGCAGAGCGCGTATTCACACATCTTTCAAAGGCCGGATTCCCTGTGTCACTTTATCATGGCGGCATGGAGCAGGCTATGCGCGAGCAGTCGCTGGCTTTGTTCGAAAACGGCTCGGCAACAATACTTGTGTCTACCGATCTTGCCGCGCGAGGTCTCGATATTGATAGTGTCGACGCTGTCGTGCACTACCATCTGCCTCCGACTCCCGAGAACTGGACGCACCGCAATGGACGCACCGCCCGTATGGGCGCCGAAGGCAAGGCTTTTGTCATTGTGTCCGGAGCCGATAAAGTGCCCGAATACATAGCTTTCGACAGCGGTTTCAGCCCTGCGGCAGATGCAGCACGGCCGGTAATGCCCGCGACACTGCGCACACTGTATTTCAATGCCGGAAAAAAGGATAAGATATCGCGCGGTGATATCGCAGGATTTCTCATAGCCAAGGGAGGTCTCGAGCCGTCTCAAGTAGGAAAAATTGTATTGAAAGACCACGGAGCCTATGTGGCTGTGCCGGCCGACAAGGCCCGGGAGGTAATCAAGGCCCTGCAGCCTCATAAGATTAAAAATAAGCGTGTGAGAATTACGCAGGTCATAGCCAAATAAGAGAAAACCAGCTCTAAATTTTCTTAGGGGGGCAAACCAAAACCATTGTCAAATGGTTTTGAAGTAAACGAAATTCATCACACAGTGAACATCAGAAGTGCTATAGGTTCTTTAAGCCGGATTTTGCTTTACGCATTGCTTGCCGTGGTCCTTTTTGCCTGCGGCATTCTCGTTTTGGTATATTCGCCATGGACACAGAATATTGCCCGCGAAGCAATCGTCAAAAAAATGCAGTCTGTGCCGGGTGATGTCCGTCTGGAACTTGACGGGTTCAGACTGCGATTTCCCTTGAATCTTGAAATAGAAGGTCTTGCCCTGACCCAGAATGGCGATACCATTATCGGAGCAGACCGCCTGGATGCCAGAGTGAAGCTCCTTCCGCTGTTGCGTGGGCGTGCCGACCTTGAATCCGCGCTTTTAACCGGGGGGCGATATGTCATAGGTACGCCCGACTCTCTGATGTACATGACTGTAGACGCCGATTCTCTGGCATTATCGCCGGCTTCGGTGCTTCTTTCCCAGATGGATATCACTCTTGGAGATGCTACCATTTCCGGCGGCCGTCTTGATATGACAATACGGCCCGACACGTCAGCACCTAAACCTCCGTCGCCTCCGACAGACATGCGTATAAGAGCCGACAGACTTGTTCTTCGCGATTTCGACTATTCGATGCGTCTTATGCCGACCATCGACACTCTTTCGGCCCACATACCTTACGCTGTTGCCCGCACCGGCGACATCAATCTTCTCGAACAGAAAATAGCTCTCGCTTCGTTTATGGGAACGGGGCTCGATGCCCGATATATCGTGCCCGATTCGGCTGCAATAGCTCTCGGTGGTCCTTACCCGGATTCTGCCGTCGTTGAAGCCGACAGCGCCGTTGTCTCCAAACCGTGGTCTGTGAGCATAGATTCCATAGCTTTCGACGATTCCAAGGCGCTCTACGCCACGGCCGGAGTAGTGCCTCTGCCTGGCCTTGATTTTACTTATATCCAGGTTGACGAACTGAGTCTCCGGCTGCACGATTTCTTCAATCAGGCGACTACGGGGAAGCTGCCGCTCGAAGTCAGCGCCCGCGAGCGCTGCGGCGTGTGGCTCAATGCGCAGGGTACGCTCGACATCGATTCGGTCGGACTCAATTTCCGCGATTTCCGTCTGTCCACACCCGATGGCACAGCTGCCGCATTCACTGCCATGATGGGCATGGGCGACCTCGTCAATGACCCAGCCTTGCCTCTGGCTCTCAATCTCGACGGTGCATTCGCTCCCGGCGATCTTGGCAAAATGTTTCCCGCTTTCTCACCGTATCTCGCTGCCATTCCTTCTGCCGGCGATATCCTGCTGAGAGCTGATGTCGCCGGAACCTCGGGCAGAGTCGATATAGACACTCTCGAACTAAAACTTAATCGTTGCCTGACATTGCGCGCCGGCGGTTCGGTTGAAAATATGATGAATCCGGCCAGGATAGGTGGCAATATAGACCTTTCGGGCAATATTATAAATGTCGACGGTCTGAAGAATAAATTCCTTGCGCCGTCTACAGCCAAAACCATAGCGATACCGCCCATGACTCTTGCAGGACATGTGACTATGAAAAGCGGTGTCGCCGGCGGGCGCCTTACGGCACGCACCAAGGGCGGTTCAATACGCCTCGACGGACGATGGAACAGTAATCGAGAGGATTATGCGGCCACTGTCAGAACAGACCGCTTTCCGGTGAATGCGTTCATGCCTCTGCTTGGTGTCGGTGCGGTGTCTGCCGACCTGCAGGCCGGAGGCCATGGCTATAATCCGTTTGCCGCAAGCACGACCATGGACGCAGACCTTGCAGTGTCGTCGGCAGTGTACCAGGATGTGACATATAAGAATATAGACGGCAAGGTGCATGTCGCCGATGGTCGCGCCGCCGTCGAACTCGTTTCGGCTGACCCCGGCCTTGACTTCGCTCTCAATGCTTCGGGGAATCTGACAGGCAATACCTATGGCTGGACTGCCGATATCCAGGGCCGCAACATCGATCTTGAATCGCTCGGCATGATGGCTGAACCGTCGACCCTCGAAGTGTATGCCAAAGCAGACGCCACAATCGGTCCCGGAAAAAACGACATGAAGGCCCATGTGGTACTCGAAGACCTGTTTTTCCGCCGGCATAGCGGAACTATCGGGCTATCCGGTGTCGATATTCATTTTTCGGCAGCCGACAGCCTTACGTCCGCCGACATTGCAAACCGCGATTTCATGGCTTCCTTCTCGTCGCCATGCGGCCTTGACACCCTTGGCTCAAGATTTATGAAAGCCTCTGATATTCTGAAAGAGCAGCTCGCATCGTATATGATTGATATCGATACTCTTTCGCAGGCTTTGCCTAAATTCGCCATCGATGTCAGGCAGGGCCGAAACGGTCTTGTAAACGATATTCTTGCATCGTCGCGCATGTCGCTGCGCAATCTCCGGCTGAGTGCCGACAACGATTCTATCCTTGCTCTCGACGGCTCCGTGCTTGGTTTTGACACGGGTTCGATGATGCTCGATTCGATATTTATAAACGCCAGGCAGCACCACGAGCACCTTCATTTCGTTGCCGGTTTAGAAAACAAGCCCGGCAACCTTGACGAATGGCACCGTGTGAGCCTGCAGGGCAAGGGAGAAGGCAATAGTCTGCTAATGCGCCTGAGCCAGCAGAATCTGAAGGGCAATACAGGCTATGATTTCGGCCTGGTTGCAAAAGCCGAAGCGTCCGATTCGACGCTCATTGTCAATTTGAAGCCATATAATCCGACTATCGGATACCAGCCGTGGAAAGTGAATGAGGATAACTTTATTTCATACCGCATTCCCGACCGGCACATCGACGCCAATCTGCGTATGGAGGGTGGCAACAGTGCTCTGGCTATTTATACCGAGCATTCTGCCGGTGAAAGCGAGCAGGAAGATCTCGTAGTGAAGCTGACCGATATTCATATTTCCGACTGGATAGCGCTCAACCCGTTTGCACCGCCGGTAAAAGGCGATGTGAGTGCGGATATGCGCCTTAACCGCCAGGGCGACCGCCTTGTCGGCAAGGGTTCGGCCGGCATTACAGATTTTAAATACGGCCGCGAGAAGGTTGCCGACTTCAATGCCGAATTCGATGTTTCGGCGACACCGTCGGGCACAATCAGGGCTAAAGCCGACCTGCTGGTAGATGGTGTGAAGACAATCACTGTAAGCGGAGCTCTGAACGACACTACGGCTGTCTCGCCAATGGCTCTTGATTTTTCGATGATACATTTCCCGCTCGCTACAGTCAATCCTTTCCTGCCTCAGGGTATGGCACGGCTGTCGGGCATGCTCAACGGCCGCATGGATATTACGGGCTCTACCAACAAACCTATTGTAAACGGCTATCTCGATTTCGACTCCACCGCAGTGCGTCTGGCTCTTACCGGCACTGAGTATAAATTCAGCGAAGATAGTATTCCGGTGCAGGACAATGTGGTGGAATTCAAGAATTTTACTATCAAAGGTTGTAATAAGAATCCTTTGTCCGTCGACGGCACCGTCGACTTCAAGGATGTCCAGAATATGAAGTTCAATCTTGGCCTGAACGCTCGCGACATGCAGATTGTGAACACACGCAAGGCCTCTAAGGGAGCCGATGTGTATGGAAGTGCTTTTGTCGATGTCGACGCCAGGGTGGCCGGGTCTATGCGCCTGCTGAATGTGGACGCGAAACTTGGTATTCTTGCCGGAACGAATGTGACATATGTGATTCCCGATGCCACAAACGCCATTGCGAACCGCTCGAACTCCGACATGGTGAAATTTGTAAGTTTTGCCGACAGTGCGGCTGTGGTCGTTGCCGACAGTCTGACTAATACAGGTATGGCGATGTTCCTCGATGCCCGGCTGAATATCGAAAATGGCTCGACTATCAGCGTCGATTTGTCGTCTGATGGCAAAAATAAGGTTCAGCTACAGCCTAACGGTCAGTTGAATTATACAATGACGCCTCTCAGCGACGGCAGGCTGATTGGACGCCTGAATATCGATGGCGGTTTTGTGCGCTATTCTCAGCCGCCTATTATTTCCGAGAAAGTATTCAATTTCCAGAATGGAAGCTATGTCGCTTTCACCGGCGATATGATGAATCCGGCACTTAACGTCCATGCAATCGATGTAATGAAGGCCAATGTCACCCAGACGGGCCAGAACTCCCGTCTTGTCAACTTTGATGTGTCGCTGGCAGTCACCGGCTCGCTCAATCAGATGAACGTCGCCTTCGATCTGTCGACAAACGATGATATGACGGTTGCCAACGAACTCGAGTCGATGACCCCGGAGCAGCGGGCCAACCAGGCGATGAACATGCTCCTGTATAATGTCTACACCGGCCCGGGAACCAAGGCAAGTGCGTCGCTGAGCGGAAATCCGCTGTTCTCTTTCCTTGAGTCGCAGGTTAACTCCTGGGCGGCAAACAATATCAAGGGCGTGGACATCAGTTTTGGCATAGACCAGTATGACCGTACTGTCGACGGCGCTACGTCTTCTACGATGAGATATTCGTACCAGGTGTCGAAGTCGCTTTTCAACGACCGCGTGAAAATTGTGGTGGGCGGCAACTATAGCACTGATGCCAATGCCGACGAGAACTTCTCGCAGAATCTTATCAACGACATATCGTTCGAATACTTCCTCAATAAGACCAAGACGATGTATCTAAGGGTTTTCCGCCATACAGGCTATGAAAGTATTCTTGAGGGCGAAATCACTCAGACCGGTGTCGGTTTTGTATATCGCCGCAAACTGCGTCGTCTCGGCGATATGTTCCTGCCGCCTTCTGTGGTGCGCCGTCGCGAGGAGGCCCGTAATCGTGTAGATGAAACGTCTGATTCTAAATCCGAAAAAACAGAGAAGCCATGAAATGTCTGAACTACATATATTGTATCGTTTTGACGGCTCTGCTGGCTGCCTGCTCGACAACAGCACGCATTCCCGACGATGAGGTGCTCTATACCGGAGTCAAAAAGGTAGAGGTGGCAGAGGATTCCGTAAAGATTCCGCCGGCTCTGACGGCGGCGGTGAAAGATGCGGTCGATGTGGCTCCCAATAACTACTGGAAGCTGCTTGGCTGGCACTATCCTTTTCCGCTGGGACTATGGGTGTATAACAACTGGCCGAATCCTGAAAAGGGTCTGCGCCACTGGCTCTATGAGAAGCTTGTGGCAGAGCCGGTGCTTGTATCAGATGTCCGTCCTGAGGTGCGGACACATATGATAGAGCAGATTCTCGACAACAATGGCTATTTTCGCGGTACCGCGACATACGAGCTTGTGAAAGGACGCAATCCGAAAAAAGCCAAGATTCTCTATACGGTCAACCCCGGTCCGGCATTTCCTGTGGATACTGTAATGCTGTTGCCCGATACGACTGCCCTCAACTCTCTCATAGACTCGCTCGCCCGAAATGACGAATATCTGTCTATGAAATCACCCCGTTTTTCGATAGATTCGCTCGGTAATGCCCGAAAGCGAATCACAAATTCGCTGCGCAACAAGGGATACTATTTCTTTCGTCCCGAATATATAGAGTATCTGGCCGACAGCGTTGAGAACCGTGGCCGGATAGCTCTCCGAATCGACATGGCCAGCAATGCCCCGAAGTTCGCCTTGAAACCGTATAAGACGGGTAAAGTGACCGTAAGAGTATTTCGCAATGAAGGCGGAGGTGAGCCCGATACCGTGCAGCTCAAACGCTCCACTCTTATCCAGATGATGCCGTCGCGGCTGCGCCGCAAGATTTTCGATGAAAACGTGATGTTCCGTCCCGGTCGTACGTTTGCAGTCCGCAATATGGATAGAACCCAGGCTAATCTGGCGCGTCTTGGCATATTTAGCGGCATAGAAATAAATGCATTTCCTGATACTACAGCGCGCGACGAGAATCTTCTCAACGTCGATATCGACTGTACTTTCGATACTCCGCTCGAAACATCGCTCGAAGTTAACGCATCGTCCAAGTCTAACAGTTATATAGGCCCGGGGCTTACCTTCGGCGTGACGAACAAGAATATATTTGGAGGCGGAGAGCAGCTGTCGGTAAAGCTGACGGGCTCATACGAATGGCAGACCGGCCGTGGCCGCAGTGGCTCTGTGTTCAATTCCTACGAAGTCGGAATTACGGGCTCGCTCGCCTTTCCGCGTCTGCTGGCTCCGAAGTTCATACCTCGTAGCCGCTATCAGCTCAACTGGACCAGACTGCAGCTTAACGCCGACCTGCTCAATCGTCCGCATTATTTCAAGATGGCGCAGTTCAACGCCTCTATCAACTACGACTGGCGTGTGAGGCGTCATGTGCAGAACACTCTGACACTGTTCAAACTCACATATACCAACCTGATGCATACTACCCACGAGTTCGACTCCATCATGGTGGCAAATCCTTCGGTGGCACAAAGTTTCAAGAGCCAGTTCATACCGCAGATGAGCTATACATATGTATATGACCGGCAGATAAATCCCGATAACAATATCAACTGGCAGTTTTCGGTGCAGGAAGCCGGAAATGTTTTCTGGGCCATATATCGCGCATGTGGCAAGAAGGGCGAGAAAGAACTTTTCGGAACACCGTTCTCGCAGTTTGTCAAGGGACAGACGCAGCTTGTATGGGGCAGACGTATTCTCTACGGCGACCACTGGATTGTGAGCCGTGTGGCTGTCGGGGCTGCGCATGCTTACGGCAATTCGAGCCAGGTGCCGTATGCCGAGCAGTTCTATGTCGGCGGAGCGAACTCAATCAGAGCGTTCACCGTGCGCAGTATCGGCCCCGGCAGCTATAAGGCGCCTCCAGGACAGCCGGAAGATTATTTCGACCGTACGGGTACGTTCAAGTTCGAGGCCAATGTCGAATATCGTTTTCCGCTTATGGGTCCGCTTCACGGTGCGCTTTTTGTCGATGCCGGCAACGTGTGGCTGTTAAAAGACGACCCTATGCGCCCCGGAGGAACGCTCCAGGCCAAGACATTCCTGCGCGATATAGCCCTCGGCACAGGTTTGGGACTGCGGTTCGATATTTCGATGCTTGTGATACGCGCCGACCTCGGTATCGGTATCCACGCACCCTACAATACCGGCCACGGTGGTTACTATAACATGCCTAATTTCGGCAAATCGCTTGCCTTCCATCTTGCCATCGGCTATCCTTTCTGATTTTTTGCTAACTTTGCGGAAAAATCATCGATTATGGAGAAGTGGAAGACGCTTTCAAGCGAATATCTGTTCAGGAGGCCTTGGCTTACTGCGCGCCGCGATGTAGTGCAGTTGCCTAACGGACAGATTCATGACGAGTATTATGTTCTCGAATATCCGACATGGGTCAATATAATCGCTATTACGGAAGAAGGAAAGTATGTGATGGTGCGGCAGTATCGTCACGGTCTTGGCGATGTCTTCACGGAGTTATGCGCCGGCGTGGTAGAGGAGGGTGAAGACCCTATGGAAGGTGCCCGTCGTGAACTTGAGGAGGAAACCGGCTATACCGGCGGAAAGTGGTCGCTCCAGTGTGTGCTTTGCCCCAATCCTTCGGCCAATACTAATCTCAACTATTGCTATCTGGCAGAAGGGGTGAAGAAAACTTCTGCGCAACATCTCGACCGCACCGAGGATATTGAGGTGCAGTTGCTCGACCGCGAAGAGGTGTGGCAGCTCCTTGTAGACGACAAAATAAAGCAGGCGCTCATGGCTGCGCCTCTGTGGCGTCATTTCGCTTTAGGCTGCAAGCACGATGAGGCGTAAATGGTTTGGCGCCGATGCTCTCGGAGCTACGTTGTGGCAGCTTGCCGTTGCTTTCGTTTTGCTGTGGCTCAGCCGCTTTGCGTTCGCGGCCTATAATGCCGACATATGTCAGGTACGGTCGTGTGGCGAGGTTTTAAGGCTTGCACTTGCCGGAGTGCGCTTCGATTTGAGTGCTTTGGCTTATTTCAATGCGCTTTTTATATTGATGCGCATATTGCCTTTTGACTTTGTTTACAGAACGATTTACAATCGTATTGTCTTGTGGATATATGGCGTGTGCAACTCGCTGCTGCTCGCCGTAAACCTCGGTGACATACCATATTTCCGCTTCACCGGCGCCCGTTTGCGTTGGAGTAACATACTGAATATTACCACCGACTCTGATATATGGCGCATTGTGCTGCAATATGCCGGCTCGTACTGGTGGGCATTTGCTGCGGTCGCTCTTGTGATTGCCCTGATGATGTATCTGGCCACTCGGGTGAGGCTCTGCCGACCATCGGGCCGTTTGGGCGGGTTGTGGTTTCGGATTGCCTTGGCTCTTGTCTTTGCAGGTGCCGCTTTCCTTGCCATGCGCGGCCGTGTAGGCGCCGGTGTGCCGCTGGCTATTCCCGATGCCGCTTTTGCTGTTGCTCGGTCGCCGCAGATTAACGTTGTGCTCAATTCGCCATTCTGTATTCTGCGTTCGCTCAATCGTATTAAAAGTAACACCGAAGCAGAACTTGTGTTTTTCGACGAGCCTGGCCTCGCTTCTGTCAGAAACTCTGTTCATACCGGCGCCGACTCTCTGAAGCGGCGCAATATAGTGACAATTGTCATCGAAAGCGGAGGTTCGGTCTGGCTCGACAGCATTGCTACACGTCTCGGCGCAGAGAAGCATGGTCTGATGCCCTTTCTCGATTCCATTGCCGGGCAGTCGGCTGTGTTTGTCCATACGATAGCTTGCAGTCGCTCGTCGTGTGGCGGTTTCACGGCTGTGTCGTGCGGTTTTCCTGCTTTCGACCCTTTCTATTTCATGCTGTCGCCATATAATAAGAACACACTCGATTCACCGGCACGTCTGCTCGGCAATAAAGGCTGGGATACGACTTTTTACTATGGATGCAAGCATGGTTCCTTCAATATAGACCAGACTGCTTTCGCTTCGGGCTATCAGCGAATAGTAGACCGCGAGGCATATGGCGACGATGGCGACTACGATGGCATGTGGGGTATTTTCGATTATCCGATGGCCGAATATATAGCTGTCGACCTTGGCACGCGCCCTGAGCCTTTCCTCGCTAACTGGTTTACGGTGTCGGCTCACGGGCCGTTCACTATCCCGGATGGATGGGATACAAGCGGCTTCAAACACCCGGAAGCCTCGCCTGAGCGGGGTCTTGAGTACACCGACCAGTCATTGAGGCGTTTTTTTAAATTAGCCAGACGGCAGCCATGGTATGATAATACTACATTTATAATCACAGCCGATCATGGCAACCGCGATTTCAAGGGCACCGACTATGATACGCCATATATCCAGAGCCATATACCCTTTATAGTCTATACGCCTGACGGCTCTGTAGCACCTTGTATCTATACCGGCCGTGCTTTCTCTCAACATGATATCGCGGCGACGACACTCGGGCTTGCCGGCTATGACGAGCCATTTGTGCAGCTCGGAACCGATGCATTCGATTCCGATGCCGATAGCTTTGGAATACAGCGTATTTCAGGCCGCTACATGGTGGTTGGCCCGCGCTATGCTATTTTTACGTCGCCCGACGTAAAATCAATAGAAGAAGTCTACGACATCAGTGTCGATCCTGCAATGAAAGCTCCGCTTGCCACGTTCGATTCGGCCGAGGCTGAAGCTCTCCTCCTTAAGGCACAGGCGTTTCTGCAAGACTATACTTCGCGTCTGATTCACGACAGACTATATAATTGAAAAAGCAGCGCCCTGAGGGGTGCTGCTTTTTTGTTCGTGCATATGCTGCCGATTACTTTTTGGAGTGTTCCAGTGAGGTTTTGCGGAATTCCTTCATGAGCTTTTCGAGTTCGAGGGAAGTCTTGCGGGCGCGTGTGCCAGCTGCTTTGTTACCTTTTTCTACCTGAAGAGCAGCGTCGGCTTTGAATGCTTCGTAAGCTGCCTGGATTTGCTGTACTAACGATTCCATGGACTGATTTTTTTTGATAGTGAGTAAATATGTGAATTAATCTATGTAAATAGTCGTGTCTTCAATACCGGCATCGGCAAGGGCTTTGCGACGCTCCAGACATGTGCCGCAGCGGCCGCAGTGGTGTTCAAGGCCTTTGTAGCAGGAGTATGTTGTCGTATAGTCTATGCCCAGGCGCTTTCCGCGCAGGGCGATGTCGGTTTTGTTGAGATATGTGTATGGAGCTTTGAGAGAAATGCCTTCATAGGTTCCTTCGGCGATAGTGCGTGCCATGGCGTCGATAAAACTTCCGCGGCAGTCGGGATAGATTGCATGGTCGCCGGCATGGTTGGCAATCATGACGGTGTCGAGTCCGTGGCTTTCGGCGAGTCCGGCAGCCGCTGCGAGCATTATGCCGTTGCGGAAGGGAACGACGGTAGATTTCATGTTGTCGAAGTCATAGTCGCCTTCAGGCACAGCCTCGGCACCCTCGAGCAGGGAGCTGTGAAAGTATTTCCCGATAAATGACAAATCGATTTCGATGAGCTCAATGCCTAATTGCCGGCAGTGCAGACGGGCGCATTCGAGCTCGCGCATGTTGTGGTTGGAGCCATACGAGAAATTGACTGCCAGTTCGATTTCATCGGCATACTCATGGAGCATGGTTACGGAATCCATGCCGCCCGAGAGTACCATCAATATATGTTTTTTCGGTTTCATCACAGAAATTTCTTAGAAGTCTGATGGAAAAGATGCCGCCAGACGGGTCCTGACAAGCTCCTGATGGTTTTCGTCGCCCCAGTTGGCAAACGGAATGATGGAAATACCGCCGCGGGGCATGAATATGCCGCGCACTTCGATATATTTGGGATTCATGAGTTTTACGAGGTCTTTCATTATTATATTAATGCAGTCCTCATGGAAATCCCCATGGTTGCGAAAGCTGAAGAGATAGAGTTTCAGGCTTTTGCTTTCTACCATCTCGGCTCCGGGAATATAATTTATTATGACACGGCCGAAATCGGGCTGACCTGTTTTGGGGCACAGGGAAGTGAATTCGGGGCAGGTGAACGTGACCAGATACTCGTTGTCGGGATGCTTGTTGGGGAAAGTCTCGAGCATCTCGGGTGCATAGTCTGTAGGATATTTAACCCCGGCAGAGCCGAGTAGGGTGCAGTGTTCTATTTCTTTTTCAGTTCTTGGCATATTCCGGGTGATACGAATATATTATGTTTGTTTGTGTCGGCGCGAAAGAGGCCTTGAAAAGGATAAAGTTTTGCAAACATACGAAAAAAAACGTTCATGCCAAAAACTTGACTCCAAAAATCGCTGCCATACCATAAATTTTCATGCATGTAGGCCGATATGCTGCAAAGTTTTCCGGCGCTATGTCGTGGAGGTGTGCGAAGGTGGCCGAAAGTTGTGGAAAGTTTTCAACAAGGGGCGATTTTTTTTGATGTTATAGATTCTTATTAGCGATTTTAGGTGTATTTTTGCACTCTATGAACAGTGATGTAATACGTTTGCTTCCCGACTCGGTGGCCAATCAGATTGCTGCCGGCGAGGTGATTCAGCGACCGGCATCAGTCATCAAGGAACTTGTTGAAAATGCCGTTGATGCGGGTGCTACAGCAATCACCATAGTAATCAAGGACGCGGGTCGGACTCTCATACAGGTTATCGATAACGGTTCGGGCATGTCGCCGACAGATGCCCGAATGGCTTTCGAACGCCATGCCACGAGCAAGATTTCTTCGGCCGACGATTTGTATAGCCTTCACACCATGGGCTTCCGTGGTGAGGCTTTGCCGTCGATTGCAGCGGTGTCGCAGATAGATTTGCGCACTATGCGCGAAGGCGATACGGTGGGCGTACGTCTTCTTATTTCAGAGTCGCGCTTCGAAGGTCAGGAGCCTGTATCGTGTGTGCCGGGCACAAATATAAGTGTCAAGAATATATTTTTCCATATGCCGGCGCGCCGTAAGTTCCTGAAAAAGGACAGCGTGGAGCTCGGGCATATCATGCGGGAGTTCGAGCGGCTGGCTCTGGTTAATACCGGTATTGACTTTACGCTGATACATAACGATGTGACATTGCACCAATTCTCGCACGGCACATTCAAGCAGCGGATAGGCGCGCTTTTCGGTAAAAATAGCGAAGGCCAGATTGCTGAAATAGGCACGGAAACCTCTCTCGTGAAGATTTCGGGCTTCATCGGTATGCCCCGTTTTGCCAAAAAGCGCGGATTCAACCAGTTCTTTTTTGTCAACGGACGCAATATGCGCCATCCGGCCTTCCACCGCGCTCTCATGAACTGCTACGAGCCTTTGGTGCTTCCACAGGCTCAGCCTTCGTATTTCATCAATTTCGAGGTTGATCCATCTACCATTGATGTGAATATTCATCCTCAGAAGCACGAGATAAAGTTCGAGCATGAGCAGGCGATAATGCAGATTCTTCTGGCTGCCGTCCGCGAGACCCTCGGAAAAACCCAGGCTGCCGGCGCTCTTGATTTTGAGGCCGACATAGCCCCCGATATACCTATCTTCGACCCGTCGGCGGATGCGCCAATGCCCGATGATTCGGCCGACGATACATTCAATCCTTTCAGAGCGGCGACAGACAATCCAGAGCCGGCAGTCCATGCTCGTCAGTGGCAGACTCGCCCCGCGCCGACAACCGACTGGGAGGCTTTGTACGATAATTTTACCCGGAAAAGAGACGACGCTTTCGCTTCTTCTCCAACCGAAGTATATCCCGAAGAAGAAATGGCTCCGGCCGATTTAGCATCGTCTGAGAGTTCTCTATTCAAGGACGAAGGTGCTATTCCTTCGGTCGAAAAGCCAACGGCATGTTTTCAGTTGCATGAAGGGTATATTGTCACTCCTTCGCGCTCCGGTATAATGGTCATATCCCAGCATCGCGCTCATGTACGCATTCTCTACGATAATTTTATGCGTCAGATGGATGGCGGCCCCGTGCCGTCGCAGCAGCTGATATTCAGCGAAGATTTCGAATTGTCGCCGTCGTCTTCAGCTTTGCTTGAACAGGCCAGGGAAACACTTGAGTCAGTGGGGTTCACCGTCGTGCATAGTGGTGGAAACCGCTGGAGTCTTACCTCGGTACCGGCATCTCTTAGTGGCGGGAAGGCCGTGGAGGCTCTTTTGGGAATTCTTGAAGACGTTGCGGCCGACATTCTTGTCGATTCTGTAGCGTTCAGGAGTCCTGTCGCACTGGCAATGGCGCGCAGTGCGGCCATTTCGGCTTCACAGACTCTTACTCCGGCTGAAATGGAAAGCATTAT
This sequence comes from uncultured Porphyromonadaceae bacterium, assembly GCA_946553045.1. Lineage (GTDB taxonomy): Bacteria > Bacteroidota > Bacteroidia > Bacteroidales > Muribaculaceae > CAG-873. Next base: position 40,043 of record CAMNRO010000006.1, read on the forward strand.
AGCCGACCTGTTCCGCTGCACAGAGTCTTCGTTTACTCCCGACGGGCTTGTTGTGATGACTTTGATAGAAAGCGGCGAAATCTCCGCACGTCTGCAATGAGAAGGGCTCTTCTGATATTGATTCTTATTGTCGGAGCTACGGGCGGAGCCTTTGGGCGTCGGGCTCCGGAGGCTTTCAAAGAACTCGACCGTCAGCTCGATTTGCGCAATGAATATCTTGATATGCGCCAGAGCCGTATCGATAGTCTTGCCTTGAAGCATCGCGGCGCTCCCGGCAATTCTTCTCTGCTTCTCGAACTGTCGGAGGCTTTTATAGGCTTCGACAACGATTCTGCTCTTAAATATCTTACCTGCGGTGTTGATAAGACAGAAGGAGTGGAAAAGATGAGGTTTACGTGGCTGCGCAGTTCGCTCCTTCCATTGGCCGGTTTCTTCCAGAAGGCGGAAGACGATTTCCAGTCGATAGTTCCGGATAGTGTTCCTTTGCATCTTTTGCCGTCGTACTATGATTCCGGACGCCAGCTCTACAGCTACCTGTCTGCATTCTTTGAATCGTATCCCGGGCCAAAGGCATTGTATGCGTCGAAGGCTCTGGAGTTTCAGCAAAAGCTTCTTGATGTATTGCCTCACGACAGCGCTGAGTATAAATATAATCTTGGTGAGTACTATCTGCTTACCGGCAGCGATGTGCGTGCCAAGGTGCTTCTTCAGGAAATTCTCGACACACCCGCCGGAGAGAAGTTCTCGGCGCGTGCGGCTCATCATCTTGCCATCATATCGCGCAACGAGGGGGATAACGATTCCTATGCCTATTATCTTGCGCGCTCTGCGATTGCCGATTTGAAATCGGCCACTCGCGAGGTGGCCTCTCTTCAGGAGCTCGGCGGCGAGGTGCATGCTTCGGGAGATATAAGCCGGGCTCATCGCTATCTGGCTGTCGCTGTGGAGAATGCCGTGGAGTGCGGCGCGCCTTTGCGAATGATTGAGAGTTCGAAGTCGTTACCTATCATCGAGAGGGCTCATAATGCGCACATAAAGAGTTGGCGCCGCAATACTTACTGGATTATGGCATGTATGGCTGTCCTTTTGCTTGGATTGGGTGCGACTCTTTTTCTGTTACACCGCGAAATGAAGCGTATGTCGGCGTTGCAGAATAAGCTTAAGGCCGCCAATTACGCCAAAGAAATATATATAAGCCGTTTCCTCGAACTGTGTTCCATATATATGGATAAACTCAACCAGTTCTGTAAGATAAGTACACGTAAAATAGCGGCCGGGCAGACCGATGAACTTTTCCGTATGGTAAAATCGGGCAAGTTTGTTGAGGAGCAGAGCAAGGAGTTTTACGATGTCTTTGATAATGCCTTTCTGCATATATACCCCGGCTTTGTAGACGAGGTCAATACTCTGTTGCTGCCTGAAAGTAAGATAGAGCTTAAGGAAGGTGAGAAGATGAACACAGACCTGCGTATTCTCGCATTTATGAGGCTTGGTATTGATGAGAGCGCAAAAATTGCACAAGTTCTTAATTATTCGCTAAATACCATATATGCCTATAGAAACCGCCTTAAGGCGAGGGCTATAAATCGAGAGACTTTTGAGGCCGATGTAATGAAGATAGATTCGAACGCTTAAGCATAGTTTTATATTTGGCAGTGTCCTGTTTTTGCTCAAATTGCTGAGTATTAGAACTATTACCAACCGGGCAACTTGTATTTTGCGGATTTTATTTTATATGTGCTTGACATTTGGCTGTCGGGCATATTAACTTTGTATCACGAAATATATACGATTATTTTAGTTTTAGGGTTAGTATAGACTGTTAGTACTTAATGTATCTCATCGACTTTTTTTCAGTTGTCAAGATACTGCAGGAGCATCCCGACTCGTTCGTGTTGCCCTCTTGCGATATGCACACCTGATGATTGAATGGAAAAAATGTGTTTTATGTTAGTTATGTAATTGTTTTAAGCAAATTAAAACGCGGCAAGGCGCCTTCGTGAGAAGTCGCCTTGTTTGTTTTTCCACACTTACTTCGTACCTTTGCAGCCGAAATGAAGAAAAGACTATCGATAAGCGATATTCAGCGACGGCTAAAGCCGTGGATGTTTCCGATTGCAATGGTGCTTGGCGTGTTGTTTCACAGCTATATAAGTGCTGTCGAATGGGTGGTGCCATATCTTATATTCACTATGCTCACCATCACTTTCTGCCGGGTGCGTCCGAAGGAGTTTGATTTAAGTCCGATGCTGTGGATTATGCTTGCTGTGCAGATTTTAGGCTCTGTGGCGGTGTTTATGGCTGTCAGACCGTTTGGCCTTAATCTCGCTCAGGCCGCTTTTATATGCGTGCTATGCCCGACTGCTACGGCGGCTCCTGTCGTCACAGGCATGCTTGGGGGAAGCATACCGCGGGTGGCGGCGTTCTCTGTGCTCAGCAATCTATCTGTCGCAGTGCTGGCACCCGTCCTTTTTACATGGATTGGCGGCAATGGCCCTGAACTTTCTTTTACAGATGAATTCATGTCCATAGCCATGAAGGTGGCCCCGATGATTGTCTTTCCTATGCTTTTGGCATTTGCGCTATACTTCTGTGCGCCGAAAATCCATCGCGGGATAGCCCGTGTGCAGGGCGTGTCGTTTTATCTGTGGTCGCTGTCGCTTATTGTAGTTGTTGGCCGTGCCGTTTCGTTTGTCATGGCAGAGCCGGCGGCCGCTATCCCTGAAATGATAGCTATGGCCCTGATTGCAGGTTTTTTGTGCGCCGTCCAGTTTATTATCGGCCGTAAGGTCGGGAGCCGCTATGGCGACCCTGTGTCGGGAGCCCAGGGGCTTGGTCAGAAAAACACTATTCTGGCAATATGGATGTCGCTCACCTATCTGAATCCGGTATCCTCGGTAGGGCCTGCCGCTTATATCGCATGGCAGAATACAGTCAATTCTCTCCAGATGTATTTCAAGACTAAGCGAGACCTGAAATCTGACTGAACATTCGGGGGTGCGGCGTGTTAAAACATAAAAGAAGAACACTATGGCAAGCATGTTAGAGCAACTTATGGAGCTGCCTCTATTCAAGGGGGCCAGTATCTCGCGCATGTCAAAGATTGTTGGCGAGTCAAAGTTCCATTTTCTAAAATATCCGGCTGGAGAGACTATATTCTCGGTCGGTGATAAATGCGCTCATGTCACTTTTGTACTCAACGGCAAAGTTCGTACTACCATCGAGAATAATAACGGTCGTTTTGCTGTAAGTCAGACATTGGCGGCCCCGACAATAATAAGGCCGGATTTTCTATTCGGTCGGACGACATCTTATCCGTTCTCTGCCAGAGCTATAGACAGCGTCAGTATTCTGCAGATATCCAAAAGTGATTTCATAAGGATTCTGGACTCTGACCACGTTTTTCTTTTTAATTTTCTGAATATGCTTTCGGTCGATGCCCAGAAAGGTATTTGTGGCATATTGTCGCTGACAACAGCTGCGGTCGACCAGCGTATCGCGTACTGGATTTCGGCGCTTACCCAGGCCGGAGGAACCGATATAAGGCTTACATGTCGGCGACGCGATTTGTGCTCTTTGTTCAGTGTGCAACGCAATACCTTTGATGCAGCCCTTGAATCGATGGCAGAAAAGGGCATTCTCGAGTACAACCCTAAGGAATTGCGGATTCTCGACCGCGGCAAGCTTCTCGACTTGCTGGAGACAAGCCACGACGATCAGGACGAACTGCAGGGAGCTCACGATTGCGACGATTGACCAAGGTTTTTTCTTCGACAACAAAAGACGCCATCTCGCGATGACGTCTTTTGTTATTGGCCGTCCGATGTTATTGATAATCGGCCGGTCCTAAAACAAACCTTGGAATTGGATTTTACCACGATTAAAAGATGTTCTGAGTGTCGTATGCTTTATTCCTGTTCAGACACCTCTATGTCGCGGCCCATTGGAAATCGCTGTCCAAATTATCGAACCATTATAATCTTTGCAATGCAAATTTACACACAGAGGAGCACCTTAGGTGGGGTGAAAAGATTTTTTTGACATGAATATAAATATTTTTAATCGCTATATATCTGTAATATCGACATTTAATCATTATTAAATATAGTAATAAATATAAAAATAATTTTGCTTATATCAGCTATTATCTATATCTTTGCCGCTAATAAAGCACAAAAAAAGTCCTTGCCTTGATACGATGGTTTATATTTCTTCTGATTGTGGTTTCGGCGCCTGCTCTGGGTGCCCGCAATTCCATTGTCGATATTGACCCTTATATCTTCGGAGACTCGCTTCTGTTGTCGAGAAATGTACGTGTCGTAGATAGTCTGAAAGCAATCAGAAACAAGACCGTTCCATCGGTCAGCAGCGTAATGGCGGCGCAGGAGCTTGGCGATTATTTTCTTGAGCATTATACTGATTCCGCGTTTATTTACTGGAATATGGCGAGAGATGAGGCTACAGCGCTTGGTCTCGACCGCGAAGCCATGATGCTACGTATGAAAATTGATGGCTACATGCCCTTTATCGGTATGGGAGCCGAGGGCTTCACTGATTTTACGAAAATAGACAAAACCGATTTCGACAGCGAACTCAAGCGTGCTTATTTTCTGGCCTCATGTGAATTGCATTATAATCTTGCCATTAAATATCCCGATTCACACCAAAAGAACCGCAATATTGGCAAGACCGTAGAGGCTATCGATTCTCTCATGCTATATTATAGTCCTGATGTTCCTGTTTATCGTTATTTATATGCTTTCAGGAGCCTTTTGACTGGAAATAAATCTATTGCGGCGGCAACGCTGGCTGAATTGTTGCCGGAACTTAGAAATCGACCTGCTCTATATACACGTGCTTCTCAGATACTTGCTGAGTTTTATCAAAGCAATCCCAACCGTCGCGACGATTATATGAATTATCTGATAGGTGCGACATTGGCGAGTCTTAGGCATGGTGTCATTCGTCCGTTGCTTATGGCCCGGCTGGGTCGTGAACTATATCTCGACGGCGACCGTAAGCGCGGCGCACGATGTATATATCTTGCATTCAGTGCAAATGATGCGGAAAGAGGTATATATCAGCTTAGTAATACAAGCGAATACGCTTCCATGCTTGCAGGCAGCAACAACGATTCCCTTATTGTGCGCAATATAGTTTCGGCTGCGGCTTTTCTGGTTATTGCAACTCTTGCCATATTGCTGATTGTAAGTCTGCGCAATGCCAAGCGTCAGGAAATTCTGATGACAGAACGTATAAACGATGCCGAGGAACGTCTGAAACAGTTGCGCTCTGACAGGCGAACATATCTTTCTCTTGCCTTTTCTACATTGGAAGGTCTTAAGGAGTTCAATCGGTATGCCCACCGTAAACTGACTGCGGGTCAGGCAAAAGATTTGTTCAAGGACCTCGAATCCGGTAGCTTTGTGCAGACTCAGGCCGATAGATTCTTTGAGGATTTTGACGCCATGTTCCTTAAATCCGAGCCTCATTTCCTCGATAGCCTGAACTCATTGTTGCGTCCGGACCAGAAACTCGAGCTAATGCCCGGAAATAGATTGTCGCCCGAACTTCGCATAGCGGCATTGATGAGTCTTGGCATAAGCGACAGCTCTCGTATCGCAGCAGTTCTCGGACTTTCTCTGAACACTGTATATACTTACCGCAACAGACTTAAAGGACGAGCATCAGACCGTGCGGAATTTGAGAATCAGCTTATGAAAATCTCAGATAACGCTTAGAAGAGCATTTATATTTATACATTAGCGCTATTTTGTATCTATTTGGATTGCAATATAATATAATTTAACCATCGCTGTATTTATTTATATTGCATTTATAATAATACGAAAACTGCTTGCTTTCGTCATAACTTTGCATTGTAAATAAATTTGGTCTAAGATTCAAAGGTTGAATTAAGAACTTAGGAAAAGATTTTTATAGGATAAGAAAAATGGTTTTAGGTATTTAGTGTTAGAATCACTACTGAAAAAGGCGACTCGTGAGGGCCGCCTTTTCAGTTCTCATTGGAGTTTTCGTCGCGGGAATGCATCGATGAAACTCCCCGGAGTGCAATTATAGATTTTAACCCCCCTCTTATCGGCATAAGCCCTTATGTCGATGTAGCTTTTGAATGCGACTGCAAAACTTTCTACAATCTGGTATAGATTATAGCCGCGGTATTCATGGCGCACGCGGGCTTTTTCTTCGGCATTGTCGGAATAGAAGTGTTCCTGTATTGATACAACTTCGTTATCTTCAGCCACCGACAGAGTTTTCATCCAAGAATGGTCGGCCCCTACGATATCGATGGTCCTGAAACCGGCATGGATGGCAAGCATAATGGAGGGTATGAGCACATTGCGCGGCCGCGGCATAGCCAGGCCATGTCTGAAAAGAAAATGATTCAGGCCCTCGAAACCGTCGGCGCCTACAGCGTTGAAACCTTCGACAGAGACCGTCTGTGACCTGATGGCTTTACAAGCCTTTTTTCTCATTGAGGCCGGTACGTACAGCGTGCATGGCCAGTCGATGGATTCTAATTCACTCCAAAGCCGTTTCAGGTTGGAGTCTTCGGCATTGCTAAAAAAATATGGGTCGGCGAGAACATAGAACCTCGGCTTGATTTCGCGGAATACAGGAGCGTTTGCGGCAAAATTAACAGCCATGGTCGGCAATTTTCGCAGAATATCGGAATTCGCCTCGATGGTGCCGTTAAGCGAAGGCCCGTTGCCCATGATTATTATTCTATCAGCATCGGGTATTGGACAAACAGTGCATTTGCGTGACTGCGAAGCTACTTTGGCAATGCTTTTTATGGAATTGAAAAATTTATCTGCGAAATTCATAAGCTCGATTCGTCGTAGATGTGATTGCGTAGGTAGTGGGTCACAGCCGTCGGTCTGTAGTCTATCACACGGCATAGCGCGGAGCAGTCGAATGTCCGTTCTGTGGTGAATTTGCGATAAAGCCGTTTCCCATAGAAAATACGGCCGAGCAACAACTGTCCTTTTGTGCTTAGCGTAGATACATGCTTGTCTTTCATGCGGAACGCAAGACTATCGACAAAATCGCGAAAAGTGGGATTGTCGCCGTCGGTGATATTGAAGACACCTGTTGTTGTGGAAGATTCACATAGAGCCGCAACAGCACGGGCCACATCAGTGGCATGGACCACGCTTACTCTTGCCTCATTGCCGGCAAAGTGCATGAGCGAACCTTTCCATATCCGTTCTGCGAGCTCCCGGGGCCAGCCCGACATACCCGTGCCGACAACGTCGGCGCTTCTCAATATAATATAAGGCTTATCGGCTGCAGTGCACATTTTCGCGAATCGTTTTTCGTAGGTCGTCCATGGCGAATTGTGGTCTGTTTCAGCGTCTTCACCGATAAGATTTCCTTCCTGTTGCTGATAGATATCGACCGATGAAATCATTATGCAGCGGTCGGCCGTATCGGGCGCTTCAGAGAATACGGCGCCGTCGAGAGCCCTCTGAAGATAAGGCATTATAAAATCCCGTTCCGGGGCATATGCATATATATTCATAATTCCATTGACATGCTTTAGACTACAAAAATACGAATAAGTCGAGAGCAATACCAAATTTATTTGGTTTTGCCGAGCGGCAGTAGTTTGAAAAACTATATTAATGAAGAATACAAACCTTGTGCTCTGATGAAAATTTTCGTATTTTTGTATCTTCAAATATACTCTTACATCTCCTTTCATTATGGCGTTTTTTGATCGTTTCAGAGGCAAAAAGAAGTCTGAAAACATTCCTTCGGGAACAGCCGAGGGTATGGAAGAAGCAAACGAGGCATTAGGTAGCCTCGAAGCCTCAGAAGAGAAAAAGCCCGAGCCGCCTCGGCTGACCGACGTAGAGATACAGCATATCGCCGACGAGGCCCGTAGCCTTTTCATGCAGGGGCAATTTGATACCGCAAAGGAAAAAGCCGTTGAGGCGGCAGAATATGGCAATCCGACAGCTATGCATGTGCTTGGCTCTTGCCTGCTACGCGAAGCTACGACAGACTCTGTTTCCGCCGAGGCCGAAAAATGGCTTCGCGCGAGTGCCGATGCCGGCTTTGAGCCCGCGATGCTCGACCTCGCCCTCGCCTATTCCCAGGGCAACGGTGTTTCTAAGAATTTAGAACTTGCAGCAGAGCTTTTTGACGCTGCTGTAAAGTCCGAATACAGTCCGGCATACTACCATCTTGGCTGTTGCTATGAATTCGGCGAAGGTGTCGGTTGTGATATCAACCGTGCAGTCGAACTATATCGTAAAGGAGCCGACGCAGGCGATAAATCGGCACAGTACTCCCTTGGCCTCTGCTATATGACAGGAAGCGGGGTCGAGGAAGATTACGACGAGGCCGCCCGCTTATTCAAGGCATCGGCAGACCAGGGTTTCGAAAGCGCACGCGAAAGCCTTGCAATGCTAGGACAGCTGCTGGAATCAGGTGTCGATACCGAAGAACTGATGGAATCCAAGCTTGCAGAGGCCGAGCAGTTCTTCGCCGACCATAACTACGACGCAGCGCGTCCTATAATCGAGGAATGTGCTGAAGTGGGCATGCCCCGCGCCCAGACTATCATGGGCCATTTCTACAGCAAGGCCTTGGCCGGTTATCCCCGTAATTCGGCAAAGGCGCTCGAATGGTACCGCCACGGTGCCGATGGCGGCGATATAGAGGCTATGTTCGGTGCCGCCACCATACTTGAGACCGACGGCAAGGATGCAGATGTGGCAGAAGCGGCTCGTTACTACGAGCATGCGGCTGCAGCAGGCAATACCGAGGCTGCATATCGCCTTGGCCGCATATATGAAAACGGTAGAGGAGTGGGCAAGGACGAACGCCGGGCGTTTACATGGTATATGGTCGCTGCCGAGGCCGGCGATGTTCTCTCGCAGAGGATTGTCGCCTCTATGTTTGAGACCGGCCGGGGTGCCGACGAAGATATGGATCTCGCCCTCGAATGGTATGAAAAAGCGGCCAAGGGCGGCGACCTTGCTGCCCGGAAAGCCATTGAGCGTCTTAAAGCTCCCGGCGCCGGCGTTGCCCCTGCGGTTGAGCGCCGCGATGCCGAGTCGGAGAATATCACGCCGGAGCAGGCCGTTCACCTGGTGACTCTTTCAAACAATTACTACGACGAAGGCAGCTACGACGAGGCTGTCGCGATTGACCGCCGCCTTGCCGCCGCCGGAAACCATCGTGGCATCAACGCTCTTGGCTGGGATTATTATAATGGACATGGGGTACCTCGCGATCTTGCAAAGGCATTCGATTTGTTCCTTCGTGCAGCGGAGGCCGGAGAACCCCGTGCGATGGTCAATCTGGGCTTTTGCTATCAGGACGGCGACGGTGTCGTAAAGAACGAAGCCGAAGCCCTGCGCTGGTTCCGTCGTGCGGCAGATGCCGGTTGGTATAACGGATATCTCAACCTCGGCATTGCCTATAGCCGGGGGATAGGCGTAGACACCGATATGCCCGAGGCTATCAGGAATTGGGAAAAAGCTGCCGAACTTGGCTCTGCGGCCGCTTATGCGTGTCTGGGATATGCCTATGAGAATGAATTGGACGATTATATAAAGGCTTTCGAATATTACCATAAAGGCGCCTCGATTGGCTCGGGAGTGGCGGCTTACAACCTTGGTGTCTTTCTTGAAGATGGCAAGGGCTGTGAGGCTGACCGCGATAGAGCCATCTATTTTTACCGTCTTGCGGTGCAGGGCGGAATCGAAGAGGCACGCGAAGCCCTTGAGCGGCTCGATGTATGTGTTCGTCTTACCGACGAGGAGCGCGAGGCGGCAACATCGCTCTGCAAAGCCACATACGACGAAGACCGCGACCGAGCCCTCGAGCAGGCTCTTCTGCCTGCCTCCATGAATGACCCATGGGCAGCCGAAATAGTGGCGCTAAGCCTTACTTTCGGTTCTTTCAAAGACGAACGTTATGCCGCCAGAATGTTCCGAATTGCCGCCAAAGGAGGTCTGAGAGCCAGTCAGGACAATCTTGGCTGGTGTTATGAAAAAGGTCTCGGTGTTGATATTGACCCGATTGAGGCGGCATACTGGTATCGCAAAGGTGCCGAAAACGGCAGTGTGCACGCTATGTCGTGCTATGCATGGTGTCTCTCCAATGGTTTTGGGTGCGACATCAACTTTGCAGAAGCCATGAACTGGTATCGCCGTGCCGGCGAGGAGGGTGATCCACGAGCCTTCTATAATCTTGGAGTGATGTACGAGCGTGGACAGGGCTCCCCGGTAGACTATGACGAGGCCCGACGCCTGTATCGCAAGGCTGCCGAGATGGATTATGAAGGAGCCGAACAGGCCATCAGGAATATCGAGGGAAAGGTTAACCCCGTCAGGGGCTCTGACGAGGCGCTCGCTCATGAGGCCGACAGCCTCTATGACGAAGGCCGCTACGACGAAGCTTTCGCGAAGGCTCGCCAGCCGGCCGATAACGGCAATCCTATCGCAGCCCAGGTGCTCGCGCTCTGCTATGAGTTCGGCCGAGGTACGGCAAAAGACATGACTCAGGCCGTGAAATACTATCAGATAGCCGCCGAGGCCGGATTTGCCACGTCGATGCTGAATCTCGGTGTGGCCTACCAGTATGGCGAAGGCGGACTCTCGATTGACCTCAGAAAAGCTGTCGAGCTCTATCGTAAGGCCGCTGAGAAAGGCGACCGCCTTGCCCAGTGCAACCTCGGCTACTGCTATGAGCAGGGCGACGGTGTTGCAAAAGATTTGACCCAGGCTGCCTACTGGTATCGCAAGAGTGCCGACCAGGGCTGGAGTCGTGCCCAGGCTTATCTCGGCGAATGCTATGAAAAAGGCTGGGGTGTGACAGAAAATCATAAAACAGCGCTCGACCTTTATTTCAAAGCTGCTGCAAACGGCCATCCCTACGGTCAGATGCGTCTGGCCCGATGCTACGATTTCGGAATTGGAATCGGCAAAAATGTAGACGAGGCTCTCCGATGGTACACCAAAGCCGCCGATGGAGGCAATGAATTTGCCCGAAGCCGCCTTGCCGAAATAAAGGCCGATTTGTCGTCTGCCTTTCCACCCGAGATAATCGAACAAGGCCGAAAAGCCGATGAGGCCTACGGTGCCGGACGATACGACGAAGCATTCAGCCTTGCCCGTAAACCGGCCGAAGCCGGAGAACCGCGCGGTTGCGAAGTGCTTGCCCTATGCTATGATTTCGGCAACGGTACGGAGCCCGACATGGTTCAGGCTGTGCGCTTCTATAAAATTTCCGCTGCCGCCGGCCTGTCGGCTTCCCAGCTAAACCTCGGTGTGGCTTATGAAAACGGCGAAGGCGGTCTTGCCTGCGACTATCAGAAAGCTGTCGAATTGTATCGCGCCGCTGCAGACCAGGGTCACCGCATTGCCCAGTGCAATCTCGGCTGGTGCTATGAAAAAGGTCTTGGAGTAGAAAAAGACATGGAAATGGCGGCGCATTGGTACAAGAAAAGCGCCGAAAAAGGCTGGCCGAGAGCTCAGCTGAATCTTGGGGTTGCATACGAGTTCGGCAATGGTGTCACGCAGGATATAGCCAGAGCCGTCGACCTCTACCGCGCCGCTGCCGAGCAGGGCAACCGCATTGCCCAGTGCAATCTTGGCTATTGCTACGAAAGCGGCAAAGGAGTTGACCAGGATATGAGCCTTGCCGCCGAGTGGTACCGTAAAAGTGCCGATCAGGAGTGGCCCCGGGCCCAGGCTTATCTCGGCGAACTCTATGAAAAAGGCAACGGGGTGCCCCTTGATTTAGAGCAGGCCCTGAAATTGTATCAAATGTCCGCAGAAAGCAACTATGCTTATGCTCAGTGCCAGCTCGGACGATGCTATGAAAACGGTATCGGGGTGCGGCGAGACATCAGCCTGGCTCGCGAATGGTATAAGAAAGCGGCTGACAACGGCAACGACTATGCAAAAAAACGACTACAGGAACTAAAATAAACTATCATATATGAAAAAGACCATTGCATTTCTTGCCCTTGTGGTGACGGGAGTGTGCTCTTATGCAGCCGAATCGCCCCTGTGGCTTCGTAATACGGCTATCTCACCCGACGGTAAAACGATTGCATTCACCTACCGAGGCGACATATTTACAGTGCCCGCAACCGGTGGTGCTGCTCGACAGATTACTTCCGACAAAGCCTACGACACCGCACCCGTATGGAGCCCCGACGGCAGCCGCATAGCATTTTCAAGTACCCGCGAAGGGTCTGCCGACATATATGTGGCACCTGCAACTGGCGGAACTCCGCAGCGTATCACCACTCACAGTGGTGCCGAGACCCCTCTTGCATGGCTCAACGACTCTACGATTCTCTTTTCGGCAGCCCTGCACCCGTCGCACCATGCTCTCAACGACGCATTCTTCACTCAGGTCTACTCTGTGCCTGCCAGGCCCGGCATGCGTCCGAAACTTTTTCTGCCACTCTCGATGAGGACTGCCTCCGTGCGCGACGGCAAAATTCTTTTCGAAGAGACCAGCAGCTACGAAAACCAATGGCGTAAACACGAAACCTCTGCAGGCACTCCCGACATTTATCTTTATGACGATGGCAAGTTCAGCAAGGTAGCATCGTTCAAGGGCAGCGACCGCAATCCCGTGTGGCTTTCTGCCGACCGATTCGCATATCTCAGCGAGCAGGACAGCACACTCAATGTATATGAAGCTTCTGTCGACGGCAAGGGTGTTCGCCAGCTTACCGGCTTCAAAACAAACCCTGTGCGTCATCTTACAGCGAGTGCCGACGGCAAAATCCTTGCATTCAATTGGGATGGCGAAATATACACACTTACCCCGGGCGGAAAACCGGCCAAAATCAATGTCGAAATCACAGCCGATAAATACGATTCCGACCATGTGCGCCGATTCATCAGCGGAGGCGCCGACAATATGGCTGTTTCGCCCTCGGGCGAGGAAGTGGCTTTCGTAGCACGCGGCGATATATATGTCACTTCGGTCAAATACAAGACCACAAAACGTATCACCGATACACCTTCGCAGGAGCGTGTTGTCGATTTCTCGCCCGATGGCCGCACACTTGTCTACGACTCCGAACGCGATGGAATCTGGCAGCTTTTTACTGCAAAAATCAAAGACGACAAAGAGAAATCATTTGCTTATGCTACCGATATCGTCGAAGAACCGCTCTATCGTAGCGATAAGCCTGTTCAGCAGCCGGCATTCAGCCCCGATGGCAAAAAAGTGGCCTTCCTTGAAGACCGCACGGAGCTGAATGTCATCGACCTCGATACCAAGAAAGTGCACACTGCTCTCGACGGCAAATACAACTATTCCTATACCGACGGTGACATAACTTTCGAATGGAGTCCCGACAGCCGTTGGTTCCTCATTGATTATATTGGCGAAGGCGGCTGGAACAACACCGATATCGCCCTTGTGAGCGAAGACGGAGCAACGGTAGTAGACCTCACCGAAAGCGGCTATTCCGATGGAAATGCCAAATGGGCTCTTGGTGGCAAGGCTCTTACCTATTCAACTGGCCGTTACGGCTACAAGAGCCACGGCAGCTGGGGCAACGAGGCCGACGTCGTGCTTATGGTTCTCGACCCGGAGGCATGGGACAATTTCCGTATGACCGAAGAAGAGGCCGCAATTGCCGAAAAAGCCAAAGAAGAAGCCGAATCTGCTGCCGACAAGGACAAAAAAGATAAGAAAGGCAAAAAGGACAAAAAGAAAGATGCCAAGGCCGATGAGGCTGAAACTCTGAAATTTGACATCGAAAACCGTCGCTACCGCGTGCAGCGTCTCACGGGAGGTTCTTCGCGTCTCGGCGACTACTTCCTTTCGCCCAAAGGCGACAAGCTCTACTACATGGCCCGTTCGACCGAAGGCGATTACAATCTCTATTGCCGCGATATTCGCGAGGGCGACACCAAGGTGCTTGCTTCGGGCAAAAGCGGCGGCATTGTTCCCGATAAGAAGGGTGAAAACATATTCGTAATAAGCGGGCGCGGCATGAGCAAAATCAATCTTGCCTCCGGAACCTCCGAAAGCATCGAATTCGAGGCGCCATACGACCGTCACCCCTCGCTCGAACGCGATTATATCTACACTCATGCATGGCAGCAGGTAAAAGACAAGTTCTACGATGCCAATATACACGGTATCGACTGGGAGGGTTACGGCAAGAATTATCGCAAATTCCTGCCCTACATAGATAATAACACCGATTTTGCCATCATGCTCAGCGAACTGCTTGGCGAGCTCAATGCCTCGCACACCGGCGCCCGTTACTATGGTGGTGGAGCTCCTATGAGCACAGCCTCGCTCGGAGCCTACTATGATTTCGGATATGATGGCGACGGAATCCGCATTGCCGAGGTGCTCCCCCGCGGTCCTCTTTCGGCAAAGAGCGCAGGAATCGAGGCCGGCGATGTCATCACGGCCATTGACGGCGTTAAGATACCTGCCGGAAGCGATTTCTATCCCTTGCTCGACGGCAAAGCCGGGAAGAAAGTGCGCCTCGGCGTGACTAAGGCTGATGGCTCGGCTAAATCCGTTGTTGTGAAGCCGATTAGCGCTGGAGCCGAAAGCGGCATTGTATATCAGCTGTGGGTTGAAAGCAACGAGGCCCGTGTCGACAGCCTGTCGGGCGGCCGAATTGGTTACGTCCATATACAGGGCATGGACAGCGAAAGCTTCCGCACTGCCTACGACCGCATTCTCGGCAAGTACCGCAACTGCGAGGCTGTGATTGTCGACACCCGCTTCAACGGTGGCGGCTGGCTCCACAACGACATAGCCCAGCTTCTCTCCGGCCGCGAATACGTGCGCTATACACCCCGTGGACGCTATATCGGTTCCGACCCGTTCTCGCAGTGGACAAAACCGTCGGTAATGCTCGTGAATCAGGCCAACTACTCCGACGCTCACGGAACACCCTACGTCTACAAGACTCTCGGCATAGGCAAAGTCGTAGGTTCGCCCGTGCCCGGCACTATGACTGCCGTATGGTGGGAAACCCAGGTTGACCCCTCGATCGTTTTTGGCATTCCGCAGGTGACATCAATCGGCGCCGACGGCAAGATACTCGAAAACACCCAGCTCCAGCCCGATATAGAGGTCTATAATACCCCGGCCGAAATCATATCGGGAGACGACGCCCAGATTCGCGCCGCCGTCTACGAGCTCCTCCGCCAGCTCGGCAAATAATACCTTACCGATAAAACATCAGGCTCCCCGGTTTGAATCAAGTCCAAGCCGGGGAGCCTTTGTATTCGGTAAATCAGAAGATTGAGCTGGCGATGTCGGTGGTGAAGCGTTCGAGGGTCTCGATGCCCATCAGGGAGTTGCCGTGGGGGTCGAGTTCGGGGCTCCACACGGCTATCGAGAGTTTGCCGGGCAGATAGGCCACGATGCCGCCTCCGACGCCGCTTTTACCGGGAAGGCCTACGCGGAAGGCGAAATCGCCGGACTCGTCGTAGAA
Source organism: uncultured Porphyromonadaceae bacterium (assembly GCA_946553045.1). Lineage (GTDB taxonomy): Bacteria > Bacteroidota > Bacteroidia > Bacteroidales > Muribaculaceae > CAG-873. Next base: position 55,521 of record CAMNRO010000006.1, read on the forward strand.
TCCGCAGGTTGCCATGAGTGCTCCGAGGCGCTTGGCCTGGCTTTCGGTGAGTAGCCGCTCGTTGTCGGCCGGATTGACGCCTCTGTTGGCAAGAAAACGGAACGCTCGGGCCAGGTCTACGCAGCTCATGGCAATGGAGCACTGATGGCAGTAGACGTCGACAAGCGCTTCGACATCGTTGCGGATATTGCCGAAGCTCTTCATGAAGTAGGCGAGGGCTCGGTTGCGGTCGGCGTGCATAAGTTCCGACTGGGCCACACGGCGGTCGTAGTATATGTCGTCGTTTCCGCATACTTCGCGCACAAAATCGAGTATGGCTTCTTTTGGCCGCGGATAGAGTTCCATCAGCCGGTCTGTCACTACGAGCGCGCCTGCGTTTATAAAAGGATTGCGAGGTATGCCCTTCTCGTGTTCGAGCTGTATGAGCGAATTGAAGGGATTTCCCGAAGGCTCGCGGCCGACAGATTTGAAAATATCTTCGCCCATATGTCTGAGCACCATGGCGAAAGTGAATACTTTCGAGATACTCTGAATAGAGAAACATATTTCGGCGTCGCCCTGGGCTATTGTGTCGCCCTCGAGAGTTTCGACGGCTATTCCGAAGCGTCCGGGGTCTACCTCGGCAAGCGCCGGTATATAGTCTGCGACTTTTCCTGTGCCCTGATATGGAAGCACTTCGCTGTATATTCGTTCTATTACCTTGCGGTAATTCTCTATAGTCATTTCCTTTGTCATAATTGTGGACGCAAAGATAGACAAAAACCCGGATATGGCATATGCATATCCGGGCTATTTGAATGGTGAGACCTGGTGTGTGTTAAAAACCTCTTATTTGCTCAGTTCGACAATTGTTTTTGCAGAGCAGGGGAGAGTGGGTATTTCAATTGTGGAGCAGGCCGTAGCGGGGTCGTAGGCTACTTTGGCTTTCTTGCCGTTGACCTTGGCTTTGGCTATCTTGTCGCCGAAATAGCGAAGTTCATAGCCGCGCTCGGTCGGCATGCCGGGATATGAGCCGGTACGGGGCTCGATGGCGATGGTAGTCTTGCGGCCCTTTACGGTCTGAGTATATGCCGTGGTAGTATATGCCGTGTCGTAGTCGCTGCTGTCGCCGGCGTCCTCATAAAGCTCGCCCTTGCCGTCTGCACCACCGATTACGTTGAGAATCAGTCGGGGCGAACGTTCGGTCACGTGCTTCACTTCGGGAGGGTTGTTGGCAATGATTGAGCCCTGACGCTGAAAATAGGGTATCTGTTGCAGGGTATAGTCGAGGGTGTGCACGGCATTGCCCGGAAGCAGACGGGCGTGAGCGGGCGACCACCATGCGCCGTCGGGCAACCACACTTCCTGACGGCTGATGCCGTCTGTGGCAGGGGTTACTACCGGCGATACGATGATGTCGTCGCCGAAGTAGTACTGGCCTTCGCGGGTATAGGCCTCGTCGGCTTCGGGGAATTCATAGTACATCGGGCGCACCATGCCGATACCGGTATCGTAGGTCTTGCGGGCCATCGTATAGAGATAGGGGAATATGGCGTAGCGGAGCTTGACGGTCGCGTTGAGGTCGTCGAAATTGTCGTATGTCCATATTCTGCGTTCGATGGCGGGGTCTTTTGTGGCGTGGGTGCGGAATACGGGTGTAAACACGCCGAATTGCATCCAACGGGTTAGAAGTTCGGGGTCGTTGGGGTCGCCGCCGAGGTTCTCTATCATGTGTCCGCCAAGGTCATGACCCCAGTAGGCATAGCCGACGTTTGAGGCTGTGGCGGTGAAATAGGGTTCGAAGGCGAGAGTGGGGAAGTTGATGAAAGTGTCGCCGGAGAAACCAATCTGGTAGCGGTGACTGCCGAGGCCACCCCAGCGGTGGAAGATAACGGGGCGACGGTCGGGTCGGGCCTGCTTCATGTCGTTGAAGAATACGTGGTTGCACCACATTGTCTGGCCGAGACCGTCGATGCTGTCGTTAACGAGTTTCTGCTGCCAGTCGAGCCACCAGAAATCTACGCCCTGGCGCTCAAGCGGGCGGATGATGTTTTTGAAGAAAGCTTTTGTGAAAGCCTTGTCTTCGAGTTGCCATGGTATGCGTTTGCCTTCTGCGGGATTGAGTCCGAGGTCTGCGCACATGGCGGTGTACTGGTCTTCTGAGGCATCGACACCGTCGGCGGGGTGCAGGTTGAGGGCCGCGCGGAGTCCGCTCTTATGAATATCGGCGAGGAGGGCGTCGGCGTCGGGAATCAGTTTGGTGTTCCAGCTCCAGCCTGTCCAGCCTCCGCGTCCGTCCGATACTTCGCGACCGTTCCAATGCCAGTCCATGTCGAGAATGAGCACATCGGCGTTGATGTCGTTGTCGGCCATGGCTTTCACGATGTTGCGGAAGTCGTCGGCAGAGTATTCGTCGTATTTGCTGTACCAATATCCGAGGACATAGTCTGGCGGCAGAGGGATTTTCCCGGCAATGCGTGTGAAATCATATAGCGCTTTCTTGTAATTGTGCCCATAGCCCATGAAATAGATGTCGAGGGCATTGGCATCGGCGCGGGGTGCGACCCAGTCCATGCCTCCGTCATTTTTCTCGAGGGCGAGCGAGCGGCTGCCGTCGGCACGCTCGGTGGCCGGCGAATCGTCTATGATAGCCCAGCCCGAACGCGATATTATGCCCTGTTCCATGCGGCTGCGGTATTCGTCGCCGTTGTTGCGGTCGAGGGTTCGGTATGTTCCGCGCAGGTTCTGAGGGTCATCGAGGCCGGGATACCAGAGCACGTCGTTGCCTCCGACGGTCATGGCTATGCTCAGATTCTCGGGCGAGGCGGGTGTTGTACGAGGGTCGGTGCCTTTGCGGTATCTGAGCTTGAGGTCTTCGGTGGTTATGGTAATGAAAGTGCCGTCGTCGGTTTTGGTAAATTCTGGCACCGGAAGGTCACGGTTGATTACAGAGAATGTGGCCCTGTCTTCGAATCGGTGTGCAGGGCTGTATTCTATTCGAATCATTTCGGGTGTGAGGACCGTGAAACGGGCGTTTCCGTCTTCGACTACGGCTTGAGGTTTTGCCATCGGATTATCGGCCGATATGCAAAAGGCCGACAGTGTCAGCAGGCTTGCAGTAAGAATGTATTTCATCAGGTTTTAGATATATTTGCTTTTTGCAAAGATACTCATTTATTTCGATTGGAAAGCTTATACTTGTGTCCGCTCTGTTGCCAAAATAGTATCAATCGGAGATATGTATAGCAAACAAGGGCTATCCTCACGGACAGCCCTTGCTTTCTTACACATAGTACTTAATGTTAGATTATATGTCTATTCCAGATTTGTTTAATATGAAAAAGCATTGCTCAATGCTTGTCGTATCATTTCCGATACAAAGGTACATCACATTTCCAAATCTGCAAAATTTTCAGCATTATCCATCGCAAAGCTGCTTTCAATGATTTAAAGCAAAGAGTTGTTTAGGTTGATGTAAATGTTGTCTTCTTTTGTTTTTGCTTCGTTTATCGATGTAAAACCGAAATTTAAATAAAAAATCTTCTAAAAGTTAAATTAAGCTAAATAGATGATTTGCCATAGCATTATGTTTTATAACATAAATATTCAACTATGTTTTACATGCACGATTTGTCAAAATGCTATCTTCATGATTCGAAATCACACTCACAGGTGTGGTTTTAATATGAAAGGCAGAAATGTAGACACATTTTATCTATTTATACCTGGCCTGGATTTCTGCTGCTTTCTTTTCAGCGATAGACATTCGTTCGGCATCGGTTGAGCCCGGGAGCGACTCCTTGTCCGGAATGAGTACTCTCGTTCCTGGTGCCACCTTGTTGGGGTCGTTGATTTTATCCGCATTGGCCTCGTAGATAAACACCCAGTAAATACTACGTCCGTAATATTCACGTGCCATTATTGCAAGATAGCGTTTTGATGTCACTGTGTCGTATTTCGGTTCTTTGGCCGGGGTCGGAGCTGCGGGCTCTTCAATTGCAGGTTCCGGAGTCACTTCCTGTATCAGCTCGGATTCCAGCGGTGCTGTATCTTCGAGTTCTTCTATGATGCAGAGCTCTGCAGCCTCATCGCTTTCGGTTTGATATTCGTTTTGCTCCGTTTCGTCTTCGCCATATTTGGGGATAGGAACAGCCATAACGGCGGCGAAATAACCAACAATAGCGCCAACCACTAAGATTGCGCTGGCAATCCATATCCATGTACGGCTATGCGGCTTCTCATCTTCGAAGTCTTCGTCTTCGAGATTTGGCGCTGTCGCGACGGGCTCTTCTTCCGGCGTTTCTACAACGTGCTCTTCTTCCGGGACGGCAGTTGCTGTCGCCGGTTCTTCAATAGATTCCGTTATTGTCTCAGGCTCTTTTTCTTCCATTGTGAAAGGGCCTTTTCCGTAGATTTCCCAGGGCGCTTTGTGCTCTTCTTCCGGTTCGGTCGCGTCGATAGCAGTCTCGTCTTCTTTTGTAGTCAGAAGTTCGGTTTCTTCAGCTTCTTCAGCCTCTTCAACCATCTCCGCTTGTTCGGCAACTTCTTCGTGAATATCTGTCTCGGGCACTTCTGCCAGCGGTTCGGCTGTTTCTGGTTCAAGGTCTTCGGCAGTAAGACCGTCGGCAAGCTCTACGGCTTCGAAAACGGCAAAGGGACGGTTTATTTCTTCTGCGAAATCATCGGCCGGAGCAAAACCTATGGAGCCGGGAGTGCCGACCGCAGGGTCATCGCAGCGCCGGAAAGTGCCAATACCTTTGATTTCGACGGTTTCACCTTCGGCAAGCACCTCTTCTATGGTTGAGAAGAATGTGCGCAGAAAGCGTCGGGCCGTGTTCGGGTCTGTGTCGGTTACTTTGGCAAGCCTCGTTATGAGTTGTGATAGATTTACGATATTGTTCATCTCATTCGTTTTGTGAGCATTGCTCCGGGGCGGAATTCAACGGAGATTTCAGGTGGTACGAGCATTTTTTTGCCGGTAGCGAGGTCGTCGACCACAGCTTCCGGGTGTTTTCGCGGAGCAAATGTGCCGAAGGTTGGTATGGCGACGCTGTCGAGCTCGCTGCAGCTTTGCCGCAAGACTATCGACAGGCCCTCTACCAGGGCATCGACATCAGAACTCTTGCGCCCGAGCTTATCTGCGAGGTGGCGGCGGAATGTCTTGTAATCCATATTGTTTATTGCGTTGAAAGCGTTTTGAGTCTATAAAGTTAAGATAAGTTGAAAGAGGAGGTGTTTATCTTGAATGATGTTCTTTATAAACTGCTCAATGTGCTTTTATCAGTTAAGTAGCTCGTCCTGGATTGAATAGCGCGGACGGCGTTTGACTTCGTTGAATATCTTTCCTATATATTCGCCTATGATTCCGAGAGATATCAGCATGAGACTGCCCAGGAACCATACGGAGAGCATTAGCGACGACCAGCCCGACATTGCTCTTCCGGCAAAGTGCGACATAAACACCCATATGGCAACTCCGATGTCGGCCACGAGCAATATAAGACCAATCAGGAAAATCAGCCTCATGGGCCTGGCCGAAAACGATGTTATGGCATCTATCGAGAGCGACAGCAGCTTCATGAAGCTGTATTTTGTCTCGCCGGCCAGTCGTGGAGACCGGTCGTAGCTGACGGTGGCATGCCGTAGTCCTATCGCCGGCATTATGCCTCGCAGATAGAGGTTGCGCTCAGGATATTCGGCAAGTATGTCGAGAGCTCTGCGGCTCATGAGCCTGAACTCGGAGTGGTCGTAGATGGTCTCGAGCCCCATGCGGTTCTGGAGATTGTAAAATGCTCTTGCCGATGTCCGCTTGAAGAACGAGTCGGACTTGCGGGAGGCGCGCACACCATAGACAATGTCGAAGCCTTCGCGGTAGAGAGCCACCATTTCGGCGGCAGCCTCGAGCGAGTCCTGAAGGTCTGCATCTATGGTAATGGCGGCGTCTGCCAGGGGGCGCACGGTCATGAGACCGGCAAGTAGCGCATTCTGCTGTCCTCGGTTGTGGCTCAGTCGTATGGCCTTTATGCGCTTGTCGGCGCGATGCATGGCTGCAATTATCTGCCAGGTATCGTCTTTGCTTCCATCGTCTACACACAGCACGAAGCTGTCGGACGAGGCTATTCCGGCCCCGGCCATATCATCGAGCGCTCCAAGCAGCAGAGGTAGACTCTGGCGCAGAACCTGGTTCTCATTATAGCATGGAACGACAAAAGCCACCGTCGGCCGTTCTTTGCGGCCGTCAGCGACTTTTCTGTTAGTTAGATTCAGGTCCATGAAGGGCTTAGCCTTTGATTAGTCGGAAAAGCGGATAAAGTTGAAAAAAGTCGAGATAATAGTGCTTTTGAGACAGAACTATTATCTCAACTTTTTAAACTTTAAACTCTTTTGACTTCATTTGGAAATCAATAGTTGCGGGCTATGATTACGCGGCGTGCCGAAGGCTTTCCGGTAACCATGCATACGCCGGGTTCGTCTTCCCCGTCGAGAGGTATGCAGCGTATTGTCGCTTTCGTGTCGGCTTTGATACGCTCCTCGGTCTCGGTGGTGCCATCCCAGTGGCAGAGGAAGAAACCTCCGTCTTCGATTTTCTCCTTGAACTCGTCGTAGGAATCGCAGATATGTGTCTGGGCTTCTTTGGCGGTAAGAGCCTTGTTGTAGATGTTGGTCTGGATTTCTTCGAGAAGATCGGCCACATAGTCGGCTATGCCGGCCAGCTGTGCGCTGTGCTTTTCGAGAGTGTCGCGACGCATTACCTCTACGGTACCGTTCTCGATGTCGCGGGCGCCGATAACGAGACGCACGGGTACGCCCTTGAGTTCGTAGTCGGCAAATTTGAATCCGGGGCGCTTGTTGTCAGCGTCGTCGAATTTGACCGATACTCCGAGTTCGCCGAGGCGCTGCACAATAGGCATCACCTTATCTGTGATGGCGGCGAGCTGTTCGGCATTCTTATAGATAGGTATGATTACCACCTGTATCGGGGCAAGGTGCGGAGGCAGCACGAGGCCGTTGTCGTCGGAATGAGTCATGATGAGCGCGCCCATAAGACGTGTAGAAACGCCCCATGAGTTGGCCCATACGTATTCGGGCTGGTTGTCCTTGTTTGCGAAGGTAACGTCGAAAGCCTTGGCGAAATTCTGGCCGAGGTTGTGCGATGTACCTGCCTGTAGAGCCTTTCCGTCCTGCATCATAGCCTCAATGGTATAGGTGTTGAGAGCGCCGGCGAAACGTTCGTTGGCGGTTTTGACACCGATAGTCACAGGAATAGCCATGTACTTGCGGGCGAACTCGGCATAAAGCTTTATCATCTGCACTGTGCGGGCTTCCGATTCTTCGGCTGTGGCGTGTGCGCAGTGACCTTCCTGCCAGAGGAATTCGGCTGTGCGAAGGAACATGCGGGTACGCATTTCCCAGCGCATTACGTTGGCCCACTGGTTGCACAGCACAGGCAGGTCGCGCCAGCTGTGAATCCAGTTCTTATATGTGCCCCAGATGATGGTTTCCGATGTCGGGCGGATTATGAGCTCTTCTTCGAGGCGTGCTTCGGGGTCAACGACAACGCCTGTTCCGTTGGGGTCGTTCTTGAGACGATAGTGGGTGACAACGGCACATTCCTTGGCAAAGCCCTCGACGTGCTCGGCCTCGCGGCAGAGGAACGATTTCGGGATAAGAAGAGGGAAATAAGCGTTCTGCACGCCTGTTTCCTTGAACATGCGGTCGAGTGTCTGCTGCATTTTTTCCCATATCGCGTAGCCGTAGGGCTTGATTACCATACAGCCGCGGACGGCCGACTGCTCGGCCAGGTCGGCCTTGACAACGAGTTCGTTGTACCACTGCGAGTAGTTCTCGCTGCGTTTTGTAAGGTTTTTAAGTTCTATTGCCATTGGTTTTAATTTGAAAGGGTGTTTAAAATCTGGAGTTTAAACCTTTTCAGCGGCTTAGAACGGTATGTCGTCGGGCAGCGGGGGAGGGGGCACAGCGCCGGGGGCTGCAGTAGGCTGGACGGGAGCGGGAGCAGCTGCGGGTGTCTCCACATCGGCGCGCCAGCAGCGGATGTCGGTGTACCAGCGGCCATTGAATTCGCGCGATTCGATGTCGAAATATATTGTAGCCACCTGGCCTACGCTAAGCTGGATTTTGTCGGCATTGTCGCCAAAGCAGGTGAAAGCCACCTTGCGGGGGAACTGGCCTTCGGTGTTCTCCAGCACATATTCTCTCTTTTTCCATGCGTTGCCGCTCTTGGATATACCCGATACTTCGGGAAGGGCGGCAATGATTGTTCCTTTAATTTCCATCTATATTATATTGTGTTTATTGTCATTGCTGACGCCTGTAGCTTCAGGCGTGTTCAAAGCACAAAGTTACGATAAATTTCATTATGCGGCAAACAAAAAAACGAGGGCAACATTCGGCCCGAAGCCCGTAACATTGCCCTCGCTTGATGTCGTGGCTGCTATCGGCCACTGAGACGGTCGCGCTCGGCAATCAGGTCCGATAAGTAGAACATCGGATTTGTGAGTATGATTGCGCCGTTATAATAGTCGTTGAGATTCACCGAATCTCCGAAGGTCTTGCCGAATACATCAATCAGCCAGTCGTAGGCCTCTGTCTCCGAGTCATAAGCCATGGCCGTGTCATCGAATTCGAGTGGCTCGGATAGTGAATAGGAGGCTACGCACATTTCAAGGCCGCCATTGTGTGTGCGTCCTCCATAGTAGGGATACTCATACGATAGAACCATCGCATCTCCGTCGGCAAGGAGAATGCCATATTCCCGGTTTCCGATAGATACGGTAAGCTTCTCCACGTCGATATTGATTGCTTTCTTTATAAAGACACTATAATCCTTGCCCTCAACCCTTTCGATCAGGTCGAGTGCAATTCCGAAGCCCGACGGCCCCGAATGTGAGGTAAATGTTATTATCGGTTCCCAGCTGATGCCGTCTTTGACAACAATCGTTCGCGACATGGGCAGACTCCAGCCATCAAGAGTGCGTGTGTCTAATTCTTCCCAGAGTCCATTGCTGTAATCGTCCATATTATATACGGCAAAATCCTCGAGTGTGTATGTGGCGTCTTTAAGATCGGTCGTGAAGCGGCTCAGAGTGTTTATATCGATTTTACCTTGCGTGACTTCGCCTTTTTTAACGAAGTTGGACGAGTCTGTTTTGGAAAGGACCGGCTCGTCGGAACAGGCCGAAAGCATTCCTGCACATATTGTGGCGGCTATAACAAGTACTATGCTTAACTTTCTCATAACAAAAAGAATTTGAATCGCCACAAAGTTAATAAATGTTATTTAAATTTCAAAATTTATATAAAGGTATATTCTGTTACAGGATTGTTACAATAGTAAAAAGTATTTAAATAATAAAATATTTGTAAACAAATGTCCGTTTTGCAAGTTATAATCTCGAAGCCCGAAATAATGACGAAGCCCGGGTTTTCAATTGAACTAAGGAGATTGCACTATGATAACTAAACGAGTAATAGATACTTTGTATAAAAAGTACAAGAGGTTGCCCGAGAGCCCCGACTGCCTCGATATGCCATTGCTGTTCGAGGCATCGGCTCACCATAATGTGAGCATCGATATGGAAGGCCCTGTCGATTCGCTGATTATCCGCAGTGTCGACCCGCACTCGCCTTTCCATCGTATCCCGCTGGAAAAAATCAATGCAATCGTGCCTTTCGAGGAGTGGGTGGCGATAGTGATGCATTCATCTATAGTTTTCCTCAACCGTACTTCGTCTAAAGTGAGTGTGCACATACGTCCCAACCGGCCATCGGTTTTGGAGCGCATAAAAGGCGTATTCTCCAAAGGATAATAATATCCGTTTTTCTGGCAAGGCCCAATCGGGCCGCCGCAGCTGCAAACGGCTTCACCCATGCCCGGGAGAAGCCGATATTTTTTTGTGTCTGGCCGAATTTTGATTCGTTTGTGGAGGTCGGGGGGAGTGTTTTTGAACGATTAGACGTATTGTATTAAGAGATGTTTGCTTAACTTTGTAGCACATGAATTATCACATAATCATATAGCATGAAATACCTACCTCTTTTTCTGGCTTTCGGCGTGGCTTTCGGCGCCGGAGCTGTCGATTGGGAGAATCCCCGTGTCTTTGCGGAAGGAAGGCTTGCGCCTCGCGCTACCTTCTATCCGTATGCCACTGCCGGTGAGGCTCTCGATGGCAATGTGTGGCAGTCGCCGCGTGTGACGAGTCTTAATGGCGAGTGGTCGTTCCGATATTCGCCCAACCCTGAGTCGCGTCCTGCCGATTTCTACAAGCCCGGCTACGATGTGAGCGGCTGGGATAAAATCGAAGTACCGTCCAACTGGGAGATGAAAGGCTACGGCACACCCATCTACACCAACACCAAATATGTATTCCCTGCAAATCCGCCTTTCGTTCCGCACGACGATAATCCCGTCGGCAGCTACAAGCGTACATTCAGCCTCGACAAGGCTACCGTAGACGGAAGCCGGACATATCTGCACTTCGACGGTTCGACGTCGGGCATGTATGTGTGGGTCAACGGCAAGAAGGTCGGTTATGTTCAGTCGCAGAAGAACCCTTCGGAATTCGATATCACCGAGTTTGTCAAACCGGGTGAAAACGAAGTCGCCTGCGAGGTTTATCGCTGGACCGACGGTTCCTATCTCGAAGACCAGGATTTCTGGCGCCTCTCGGGTCTTGACCGCAATGTATATATCTATAATACCGACAAGCGCGGCCGTATCGCCGATTTCTTTGTCAAGGCCGACCTCGATTCGAAATATCGCACCGGTCTTTTCAGCGTAGATGTGAAGCTCCAGTCGTCAGAGCCTTTGAGCCTCAATGCAACCCTCTACGATGCTTCTGGCCGAAAGGTGTATAGCGCAGGCAAGAAAGTGGCTGCAGACGCTGATGTTACTTTCGATGCCAAACTGTCGAAGGTAAATAAATGGAACTACGACAGCCCTTACCTCTATAAGCTCGTCCTCGACCTTCGCGATGCCTCCGGCAAAACCATTGAAGCCACTTCGGCTAATGTCGGCTTCCGCAAGGTTGAAATCAAAAATTCCCAGTTGATGGTCAACGGAGTGCCTGTAGAGGTTCACGGCGTGAACATGCACGAGCATAACCCTTATGGTGGCCACGACATCAATGAGGAAATCATGATGAAGGATATCCGCACGATGAAGCAGCACAACATCAATGCCGTGCGTACATCGCACTATCCTCAGCCCCCGCTGTGGTATGAGCTCTGCGACCGCTACGGCATAATGCTCGTCGACGAGGCCAATATCGAGGCTCACGGACTCGGCGTGTGGAATATCAGCGACGAGGCAAAGAAGACTCACCCCGGACATGCCGAAATGTGGCACGACGCTATCCTTGACCGCGAAATCTCCCTTGTGGAGCGCGATAAGAACCACCCCTCGGTAATCGTATGGTCGCTCGGCAACGAGACCTCAAACGGCACCAACTTCCTCGACAGCTACGACTGGATTAAGGACCGCGACAATACCCGCCCCGTGCAGTTCGAACAGGCCGGTGAAGGTCGTAACACCGACATCATCTGCCCTATGTACCCCGATTACAGACATATCGAAGCGTACGGCAAGCGCGAAGGCGACAAGCGCCCGTATATAATGTGTGAGTTCGCTCACGCCATGGGCAACTCCACCGGCAACTTCCAGGAACTGTTCGACCTTATCCGCACATATCCGTCTCTGCAGGGCGGATTTATCTGGGATTGGGTAGATCAGGGCTTCAGGACTAAAGACGAGAATGGACGCGAATACTGGAGCTATGGCGGCGATTACGGCGCAACCGGCTATACCCACGATGAGAATTTCTGTATCAACGGTCTCGTAGACCCCGACCGCACACCCCATCCAGGTCTCAGCGAAGTCAAGAAGGTCTATCAGGATATCCGATTCTCTTCCTCCGACCCTGCCAAGGGTGTCGTGACGGTAGAAAACCACTTTCCTTCGCGTTCGACCGAGCCCTATGTATTCTCGTGGGAACTCCTCCGCGACGGTCGCAAGGTGGACGGCGGCACTTTCGAAGCTCTCGTGGCTCCTCAGTCATCCAAGACCGTGAAACTGCCTCTCCCCGCACTCGAAAACGGCTCTGACTATGCACTGAGCGTGTATGCCAAGACAAAATCGGGCGACGAAATCATTCCGGAAGGCCACGAAGTAGCACGCGAACAGTTCATTCTTGCCACTAAAGACCTCTCGGCAACACCACTCGCCGATGCAAAAGCTGAGATTTCGCAGAATGGCGATTTTTGGACCGCAGAGGCTGCCGGCGCGGTAATGACATTCGATGCCCGCAACGGCGAGCTTCGCAACTATACTATCGACGGCAAGCGAATCATTTCCCGTCCGATGACACCGTCGTTCTGGCGCGCTCCGACCGACAATGACTTCGGCAACAACTTCCATGTCAAGTCGAACGTATGGCGCACAGCCGCCGCGAACCGCCGACTCGTCTCTTTCTCACGCGACGGAAACTCCCTCAAGGCTGTCTATCGTCTGCAGGAAGTGCCTTCAGACTACACCGTGACATATACTCCGCTCGCCGACGGCAGCCTCCGTGTCGATGTGGCTTGGAAAGCCGATGAAGGAGCTTTTATCCCCGAACTATCCCGTTTCGGTATGCTTCTGACAATGCCGAAGAGCTGCGATAATTTCGCATGGTATGGACGCGGCCCGCAGGAGAACTACTGCGACCGCCGCACAGCTGCCTTCATGGGCCGCTACAGCGGCAAAGTGGCCGATATGCGCTGGCACTATATCCGTCCGCAGGAAACCGGCAACCACACCGACGTGCGCGAGGCCACACTCACCGATGACACCGGATATGGCATTGAGGTGCGTGGTCTTCAGCCCCTGGAAGTGAGCGCGCTCGACGTTCAGCCTTCGGCCCTCGATCCCGGTCTGGTGAAACATCAGCAGCACGACAGCGATGTATCTCCCGCACTCCACGATGTTTACCTCTATGTTGACCTTGCACAGCGCGGTCTCGGCGGCGACAACAGTTGGGGCGCACTCCCCTATAAGCACTATCGCCTCGATGGCAAGGAGTATTCATATTCCTTTGTGCTCTCTCCCGTAAAGCCATGAGCACTTCATGGTTTCGGGATTGAGAATCTCTGAATGACTCGAAAAATCATATTCCGTCAATATTACTGGCGGAATATGATTTTTTTTAGCAGATGATTATAACTTTTTCTCAATTAATCAACTGAAAACAAAGAAAAGAATTTTGAGTTTATTAGGGCTGGTTCTATGTGTGACAGTTTTGGCATAAGGAGCGAAAACCAATCCTCAGGGAGGACTGGCACACCCCTATCTCTTCTGTTTGTTGTGGTCGGGATTTACCAGATAGATGGAATGGTAAATACTTCGAGTGATTTGACGGTCACGCGGTTGCCGTCGAGGCGGAATGACGGTGTATCGTCAGTTGGCATTATGCGGCCCATTGAGTAAGAATAGAGACCGCCGTCAACGAATACTTCGACGGAAGTGCGGTCAAGGTATATATCGGCGCTTATCTCTGTGGAGGTAGGGCCCTGGGGAGAGTAAAATACGCCGTTCACATTGTTGCCGTTCATATCGTAGTCGAACAGGTGCATGCCTGCGAGGCTGAGGGTGGCGTTTGTTGCATGCGAAAGGCTGAATGTGGCCCGGATACGCAGACAGTCGTTGTTGGCAAATGGCGCGAGTACTTCGCCTACCTTTTCCTGCGGGATATTAGTCCAGTGTCCGGCAGGGGTGCATAGTTCCTCGATTTCGCGTATGGGCTTGGAGACGAGGCGCACGCCGTCTTTTGTAGATTTGAGTTTAAGTTCCGTAGGCAGCAGCATCATGCCGTTGAAATGCATGCCGGGATGCGAGATTCGCCCCCAGCCAATCTGAATGCGGCGGCCGTCGGAGTCGGGAATATTGTTGAAAGTCTGAGCCGCATATATGCTACCGGTGGTGTACAGGTGTTTTCCCGAGCGAGGGGTGAATGTCTCGCCGTCGAAGTCGCCGAGCATATACGTGCCGGAAGCTCCATACATGACCCACATTGTGTTGTTTTTGTCGCCGTCGACCGGCAGTTCGAAAAGTTCCGGGCATTCCCAGAATCCGGCTATGTGGCTCTTGAAGGTCCAGTCGCGTAGATTGTCGGAGTTGTATATCGAGTGGCCGTCGCGTTCGTTCAGTACCATCACCCATCTGTCGCCATATTTGAAAATCTTGGGGTCGCGGGTGTCGCGTGAGTTCCATTTTTCTTTGGAATCAATCACCGGATTGCCTTCGTATTTGGTAAAAGTACGGCCATCGTCGTTGCTGTATGCAAGACTCTGCACCTCGCGGTCGGGTGAATCTACAGTAAAGGCAACTACCATTGCCGGGCGACCGTCTTTGCCGAAACCGGAATCATTGTCATAGTCTATTACGGCCGAGCCGGAGAACATGGTTCCGCTCGGGTCGGGATAGAGCGCCGGAGCGAGTTCTTTTCAGTGTACAAGGTCGGGGCTGACGGCATGCCCCCAGTGCATGTTGCCCCAGTCGCGCTCATACGGATTGTGCTGGTAGAAAAGGTGATATTCGCCGTTGTGGTATATCAGGCCGTTGGGGTCGTTTATCCAGCCTCTGCGTGTGGTGAAATGATATTGCGGTCGGTTAGCCTCTTTATATATTGATTCGTTGTCGGGTAAATTGTCGGATTGCGTTATGGCCTTTAGCCCCTTGACGCTGTCATCGGCTTTTATCTTAATGGATTTTCCCTTGAATGCGGAAACGTCTTTGAAAGTGAGATAATCGGGCGTTCCGTCGGTAATGCGTATGTCGATGGGAAGCGGCTCCATGCCTTCGCACTCAAGGGTGAGGCGAGAGCGTTCCCGTTCGTGCGATACGGGAAAAATGAGATAATCGTTTTTGATTTTAACGGTATATTCGGTCGCTGCCATCTGTAATGTGCACACAGCCAGCAGTGAAACTAATGAAAAACGGTTGTTTAGAGTCATGTGTAGATAATTCAAGGTTTGTACAAAGATAGTCTTTTCCGAAAATCAAATCAAGCGAGAGCTTGCGGTATATTCGTTTATGGTTTGAAAGACAGGTATATGATACTGAGTATTCCCGGTTAAAATATCTAAAAAAACAGGCTCGGCCAAAAAGTGTTTCAAGTAATGGACTAAAATCGCTAATTTTGTCCTGTTATGAAAGAAGAGACATACAATTTTGACTGCGTGGTAGACCGCCACGACACTTGTGCAACCAAATTCGAGGAAATGGACGCTAAATTCGGGCGTCACGACTTGCTGCCATTCTGGATTGCCGACATGGACTTTCAGGCATGTCCGTGCATTATTGAAGCGCTTAGAAACCGTCTGAACCATGCCGTTTTAGGCTATACGACACCTCCCGGCGATTTCTGGGAGAGCATAACGTCGTGGCTTCGCAGGCGTCATGGCTGGCATGTCAGTCACGACGAAGTAACCTTTCTTCCGGGCCTGAAAAAGGGTCTGAGTCTCTGTATCAATTTCTTCACGAAACCGGGCGATGCTGTGGTGATTCAGCCGCCCGTCTACCACTCGTTCCGTACTGTGATAGAAGGCAACGGACGCCGTGTGGTAAATAATCCTCTTGTTTTGGACCGGAGCGGCAAATATGTCATGGACTTCGATGGTCTTACAGAAATTATCGGGCGCGAACGGCCTGCCATGATGTTTGTCTGCAATCCGCATAACCCTGTCGGCCTGCAGTGGGATGCCGATACGCTCAGGCGTGTGGCCGCAATCTGCAAGAAGCATGGAATAGTGCTGATTTCCGACGAAATATACGGCGATATGATGCTTGCCGGACGCTCTCATATTCCTACTGCCACCGTCTCGCCTGAGGCGGAAGAGGTGACTGTGACTCTTGGAGCGCCGTCCAAGACATTCAATATTCCGGGCATCGTAAGCGCATGGGCCGTAGTGAAATCGCCTGCTTTGCGCGAGCCTTTCTATAATTGGTTGTCGGCGAGTGAATTCAATGCTCCTCCGATTGCTGCCATGGTAGCAACCCAGGCTGCTTACGACCATGGCGATGCATGGCTCGACCAGGCTCTCGGCTATCTGCAGGGCAATGTGGACTGCGCCCGCGAATTTTTCGATAAGGAATTACCGCAGGTAGGCATGTACACTCCGGAAGCGTCATTTGCAATATGGTTGGATTTCAGGAAGCTGGGTCTGAGTCAGCCCGAACTTGTCAATCTGCTGATAAGCCGAGGCCGTCTCGCTCTTAGCGACGGCAGTACCTTCGGCGAGCAGGGCACGGGCTTCATGCGCATGAATGTAGGCGTACCCCGAAGCATACTCAAAGAGGGCCTCAGCCGTCTGCGCGATGCCATTGTGCCGCTGGCCGACGGAAAGAAGGCTGCCGCAGGCGACATTCCCGAAAATATACCGTTTATCAAAATGCACGGTCTCGGCAACGATTTTGTATATGTCGACTGTATGAAGCGACCGCTCGACCGTCTGTCCGAGCTGGCTGTAGAGATGAGCCGCCGCCATACCGGTGTCGGGTCCGACGGCATTATAGCCATTCTGCCGAGCGACAAGGCCGACTGTCGCATGCGTATCTTCAATGCCGACGGTTCCGAGGCCCAGATGTGTGGAAATGGCATAAGATGTGTGGCAAAATATATCTACGACAACAAAATCGTAGACAAACCGCAGATAACAGTCGAAACTCTCAGTGGCCTCAAAACCGTTGAGATTCATGCCGGTATCGATGGTCTTACCGATACCGTGACCGTAGATATGGGCCTGCCGGAAATGAGCCCCTCGGCTGTGCCGGTAAACTATTCCGGCGACCGTATGCTCGAGGCGCCGGTCGATGTGGCCGGGCGCAAAGTGGCAGTCACAGCTGTTTCGATGGGTAATCCTCATGGTGTTATCTTCGTAGACAGCTTCGACGGCGATATTGTCACTACCCTCGGCCCGGAGCTCGAGAAGCACCCGGTGTGGCCCGAAAAAGCCAATATAGAGTTCGTACGCGTCGATTCGCCCGACACCCTGTCAATGCGGGCTTGGGAGCGCGGCGCAGGCGAGACAATGGCCTGCGGCACCGGCGCATGCGCCGCCGCTGCTGCCGCCGTAGCCACCGGCCGTGCGCATTGGCCTATTACCGTGCGCCTCATCGGCGGCAACCTCACCCTCGACGCCGACCCCACTACCGGCCATATTCTCATGACCGGCCCGGCCGTCACCGTCTACACCGGCACCTACTATCCTTCGAATCATTGATTAAATAATCGAAGTGACGGCGATTTTTTGTATCTTTGCAGTTTAAAATTGTTATGCCGTTGAAAAAAGAAGGTCCGATAAAGATAGATATAGGCTGCGTGCTGGCCGAAAAGCTCGGCCGTCGGGCGCGTCTGGTGCCCGGATTTGCCGTGCGCTATCTTGAGCGGCTCGTGTGTCAGAACGAGCTCAACGACCTGCTCGATACGGCATATCCGCGTCGTGGAGCCGATTTCTGCGAGCATGTCGTGGAGCGTCTCGGGGTCAGTCTCGATGTGCGCGGCGAAGAAAATCTTCCCGACAATCCGCGAATCATCGTGGCTTCGAACCACCCCCTTGGCGGCCTCGACGGTATCTGCATGATAGCGTGGCTGAAACGGCGCTATGGCGTAACACCGCGTTTTGTTGTCAACGACCTCCTGAAAGCCGTAGAGCCGCTGGCCGAGTGTTTTGTGCCTGTAAACAAGCACGGGGCACAGAACCGCGGCGATGTCTCGGCGCTCGATGCGGCTTTTGCCGGCGATGCACCTGTGGTTGTCTATCCGGCAGGTCTTGTGTCGCGTCTTCAGCCCGACGGAACGGTTGCCGATCTCGAATGGCGCAAGATGTTTATAAACAAGGCTGTGGAATATCAGCGGCCGATAGTGCCGGTGCATTTCGCCGGCGAAAATTCGGCCTCGTTCTACCGCTTTGCACAGCGTCGCAAGCGACTCGGCATAAAATTCAACATAGAGATGGTGCTGTTGCCCCGCGAGGTGTTCCGAGCCCGGGGAAAGCGCTTCACTCTCACATGCGGGCGTCCTGTACCGTGGGAAAGCCTCGGCTCCAGGAGCGAGGCCGGAATCCGTGCCGGAGAAATACGCCGCACTGTCTATTCACTTCCTTCCGAATATAATTCATCGATATGAACCAACCAATAATAGACCCTGTCGACACCGCTCTGATAGAATCGGAGCTTACGCCCGAGCGTTTTCTGAGGAAAACCAACAAGGGCGGCAACGATATATATGTGGTGACGGCACATAACGCCCCAAATGTAATGCGCGAGGTCGGCCGACTGCGTGAGATAGCTTTCCGCGCGGCCGGAGGCGGCACAGGAAAGGCCTGCGATATCGATGAGTTCGATACGATGGAGCGCCCTTGCAGCCAGTTGCTGGTGTGGGATCCCGACAGCAAGCTTATTCTCGGCGGCTACCGCTTTATCTGCGGGCGCGATATTGAAATCAAGCCCGACGGAAGCCCGCGTATTGCGACTGCCCACATGTTCGGATTCTCAGAACGCTTCATGAGCGAATACCTTCCCTATACGCTTGAACTTGGCCGTTCGTTTGTGCGCCCCGAATACCAGTCGTCGCGCGCAGGCACGAAGGCTATCTATGCGCTCGACAATCTATGGGATGGTCTCGGTTCGCTCACTGTAGTGAATCCTGAGCTGAAATATCTGTTCGGTAAGGTGACGATGTATCCGAGCTATACCGCCGAGTGCCGCGACCTTATCCTTCATTTCCTCCATAAGTATTTCCCTGACCCCGACCGGCTTGTGTGGCCGCTTACGCCTCTGAAGACCGATGCCGACCCCGTAGCGCTCGACAAGATATTCAACGGCGGCGATTTCAAATCGGATTTCCGCATTCTCAACACCCTTGTGCGCAGTCACGGCGACAATATTCCGCCGCTTGTGCATGCATATATGGGTCTGTCGCCGACGATGAGAATGTTTGGCACGGCAATCAACGATGAATTCGGCGATGTCGAGGAAAGCGGCATCTTCTTTGCCATCGATGAGATATTCGAAGAAAAAAAACAACGACATATAGATACATTTCAACCTCTTTTGACGAATGGAACTCAGCAATTTAACAGCCATTTCGCCCGTTGACGGACGCTATCGCGGCAAGTGCGAGCCTTTGGCCGACTATTTCTCGGAGTATGCAATCATACGCTACCGCGTAAAAGTGGAAATCGAATATTTCATAGCTCTTTCGGAAGTGGGGCTGCCGCAGTTGCCGGCTCTCGCACCCGAGACTGTTGAAGCATTGCGCCGTATCTACGAGCCCGATGTGTTCACACCCGAGGAAGCTGAAAAAATCAAGACTATCGAGCAGACCACCAACCACGACGTCAAGGCCGTAGAATATTATCTCAAGGAGCAGTTCGACGCCCTCGCTCTGGCCGACAGCAAGGAATTCATTCACTTCGGCCTTACCTCACAGGACATCAACAACACCTCCTTCCCCATGGCTCTTGCCGACTCTCTCGAGGAAGTGATGCGCCCAGCGTTCAAGCGCCTTACCGACAAACTGTCGGAACTCGCCATGGAGTATGCCGACGTGCCCATGCTCGCCAAGACCCACGGACAGCCCGCTTCGCCGACAACGCTCGGCAAGGAAATAGCCGTGTTCCTCGAACGCCTCGTGCGTCAGATAGAGGCTCTTGCCGAAGTTCCGGCCACCGGCAAATTCGGCGGCGCCACCGGCAATTTCAACGCTCATCTTGCCGCATATCCCGGCGTGGACTGGCGCGAGTTCGCCCATAATTTCCTAAAGGACCGCCTGGGTCTGCAGCGCGAATACTTCACCACCCAGATTTCGAACTACGATTCGCTGGCCGCAACTTTCGACGCCCTCAAGCGTATCAATACAATCATCGTCGACCTCGACCGCGATATCTGGTCGTATATTTCGATGAACTACTTCAAGCAGAAAATCAAAGCCGGAGAAGTTGGTTCGTCTGCTATGCCCCACAAGGTGAACCCCATCGACTTCGAGAATTCCGAAGGCAATCTCGGCGTAGCCAACGCCATCTTGGAGCATTTGGCCGCAAAGCTGCCTATTTCGCGTCTGCAGCGCGACCTTACCGACTCGACTGTTCTGCGCAACATCGGTGTGCCTCTGGCTCATACACTCATTGCTGTCGAATCTACCCTCAAAGGCCTCGGCAAGCTGATTCTCAACCGCGAGGCTATCGACGCCGACCTCGACGGCTGCTGGAGTGTTGTGGCCGAAGGCATTCAGACAATCCTGCGCCGCGAAGGCTTCCCCAAGCCTTACGAGGCTCTCAAGGCCCTGACCCGCACCAACTCTGTGGTCGACGAAGCCGCTATCTCCAACTTCATCGACTCGCTCGAAGGCATTTCCGACTCCGTCCGCGCCGAGCTGCATGCCCTCAAGCCCTCTACCTACGTAGGCTACACCGTGTAGTTTTATACGGTTAAACATACTTTTAAATCCGTATTTTCATGGCTGCCAACCATGTAAATGCGGATTTTTTTGTCGGCATATCCCTAATTTCGAATTAAAATGATTATTTTTGCGGATAAGCCTCTGTAAACGGCTATTATTCTGCTCTCACCTTAGAATCAAAGCTATGAAAAGAATATTCGGGATTTCGTTGTGGATATTTGGCGGATTCGCAGTCATAGCCTTTGCCGCAATGGGGCTTGTCGGATTATTCGCATACTCGGCGCGAAATTTCGAGAAAGAGCAGAACGAATATTTCTCGAAAGTTGAATATTTTGTCGAAGGCAATGTGATTGGCGCGAAAGACATCGGTGGCTCATATTATCTTATAGAAATAGAACCAACAAAATTTGCGATGGTCAAGAACCGAATCCGTCTGTCAGATGATTATGTCGGTGTCTATACGGCCGATACAACACGTGTATTTATAGTAGCTCCGTTGCCTGTAGATTTCTCATTTCCTTTGAGAACTGTCGGTGTGAATACCCGAGACAGACAGTTCCTGTTTAACGATACATCGGAATCCACACTGAGAACGGCAGCCTTGTATAAGCATAAACTGCCATGCGGCAGGAATTATATTCCATTCTGAAGATATGGAAGAAGCTTTAAGGTATATAGCAATTGTGTTTATTATCTGGGCTGTGTGCAGGAAGATATATAAGGCCGTCAGCTCCCGGACGGTCGACTATGTCCTTTGGGCATTTAACCTTGTGCCAAAACATAGAATGATAAATCAGGAAGGAGGCAAGCGATGAAGAGGGCGGAGGGATATGTTGCGAAAGAGACGTTTGTGTTTCCGTTGTTTTGTCTTGTTGTATTGGCATGCAACATATATTGGGGGTGCGATGACGGGTGGCCTGTCGGTGCGATAATAAGTGCATTGTTTTTCGGGGTATTTGTGTCGATTTATGCCGGGAAATACATCTGCTTCGGGCGCGATTGCTTAAGAATAAATGCTGATGGTATTGAAGTTAAAGAATGGGGCAAGACCACTAAGCACACGTGGATGGATATCGAGAAATGTACAGTATTTTATGCGCAGTCATACGGCACTTTCTTTTTTCGTATATTGTCTGTTTTATTGTCGCCCGCTAAGAAAAGAAAGTATGTAAATGTGAGACTTTCGGGAAAATTCTGTCGAAATAAAAGTGTCATTAGTGCGATTGAGCGATTCGGAGGCCCTGATGTCTTTGACCGGCAATCCTCGCATCGTCACAATAAATATCTGGCCGCAATATTTTTAGCGACAATAGTATGTGCTATTCTGATTTTTATCTTTTTTGAACTGTTATGAAGCAGGTTGATACGCTCTTTATGGAAGTCGACGGGTCTTCGTATAGGATTTCCAGAATAGATGACCGTAAGATTCCCGAATCGGCCTCTGATTGATGAATTTTTACATTTTTTGAAAGATATTAGTATTTGCCTCACCTGTAAAGGTGAAGTCAGGGCGCGATAAGGTTTATATATTTGCAAATCAATTGTGTGTTTTACTATAAAAGGGAAAGCAGCCGCTTGTTTTGCGTAGCGATAAGGTGTATATTTGTCGATTATGAAAAAACTATTTATATCTTTGGTCCTTTTGGGCGCTTCGGCAAATCTTTATGGAGCTGATGCGGGCACCGTATCGGCATTTGCGCATGCAGAGAATCTGATTGGAGAAGGAGAACTCGACTCGGCTGCCGCTATTATAGATTCAATCATAAATATCCCGGGCTTCGAGACCGACACGATGTACGGGCGTGTGATGGTCGAAAAATCGACAATGCATTATTACTCGGGCAACATCACCGAAATGGCCCGGGCTCTTGAGCTTGCCAGAGGCGCCGTAGACCCCGACGGCGACCAGATTGTCAACGTTAGTCTCTGGAATAATCTTGCCGTAGTCCATAACCGCCGCGAATCTCCCGACTCGGCTCTCGCCTGCTATCAGCGTGCGCTTGAACATGCAAGAAGAGCCGATGATGCGTCGTGGCAGTCGGCTCTGGAGTGTAATATAGGCGCGTTATATTACAACCTGGAGCGCTATGCCGTTGCCGTAGAGTATTTCGGCAATGCGGTGAATCATGCGGCTATGTGCGATGACGGCTACACCGAGCTTGCCTCTGCCCAGCTTGCCGCAGAGGCATACCTGAAACTCAATCGGACGGAGGAGGGCGGTTCTTTCATTCGTAAGGCCTGGAATCTGGCGCAGGAGAGCGGAGACCCGTCCTTGCAGATACGCTGCATGCCGACACTGATGTCGTATTACGAGGCTACAGCGCAGCCCGATTCTGCTGATTACTATATGGAATTAGGGCAGACCCTGCTCCCTTCGGTTTCTGCAAATGGATCGCTTGCCGGCGGCTTTCGTTCGGCAAAGGTGCATCTGGATATGTCGCGTGGACGTTATGCCGATGCTTTGGCCGAGCTAAAGGTGCTGCGCGATATGGATTTCGCGCCGACAGAAACCAGCCTTTACCGGCAGATGGCTGTGTGTCTGGCCGGGCTCGGACAAGACCGCGAGGCATATCTGCACATGGATTCGGCACTGATGTGGAGCGACACTCTCGCCGCCCGCGACATGAACCGTGCCATGGCAGAATTCGATGTCAGATACGGCACCATGCAGCGCGAACTTGAAAATACAGACCTTCGCAACAGAGTGCTCCTCAGAGAGCGCATGCTCCTTGGGGGCGGCCTGTTGCTTACGCTTGTTCTTATACTCGTCCTTATACTCGTTTTCCGTCACAGACGCCTTAAAACCCGCATGGCGCTCGAACGTTCGGAGCAATATATCTGCGGAATGGAGGAAGAACGGCGCATATTCGCGCGCGAACTTCACGACGGAGTCGCCGCCGACCTGCTCGCTTTGCGGCTTAATATCGACGGCGGAAATACACCTGAAAACATAGTCGGTATGGCCGAACAGCTGCGCCTTACCGTCCGGGCAATATCCCACAGGCTCATGCCTCCTGAATTATCGAACCAGACTCTCGGCACTGCCATCGCTGCCTATGCCAAGGCTGTAGGCGGTGACGAGGCATCAGGAATCCGGGTTGAGTTTGTGGAAGCTGACATGTCGGTGGCAATTCCCGAGATGACAGCGCGCGAGGTATATCGCATTTTCCAGGAGGAGATGGCTAATATCATAAAATATGCCAGGCCCTCGCATATAGACATATCTTTGCAGTCTGA
Organism: uncultured Porphyromonadaceae bacterium; assembly: GCA_946553045.1. Classification (GTDB taxonomy): domain Bacteria; phylum Bacteroidota; class Bacteroidia; order Bacteroidales; family Muribaculaceae; genus CAG-873. The sequence continues at coordinate 79,190 of CAMNRO010000006.1, forward strand.
ATCGGGAAATGTGCTTCATCTCACAATCGATCATGACGGCACTCCCGGCGACGTGCCGTGTGACGGCTCCGGCATCGGACGGCGCACTGTGGCCGACCGTCTGCGCATTATCAATGCAAGACTGCAGCGGTCTGCCGACGCTAATATGTCGTCGGTCAATCTATACGTGCCCTTATGAAATCAGATATGCAGAATTTAGTAATTGTCGACGACCACCCCATTATCGGTCTCGCTCTCAGAGAGCGCCTGGCTCCATATCCGTTCAATATCGTGGGGGTGCTGCACCGGCTGGAAGAGCTTGTGACGCTTCCGGTTGAGTCTGCGGCAATAAATCTTTGGATAATCGATCTTGAACTTGGTTCCTCAAACTCATGGGACCTTATAGCGCAGTTGTCGGCGTTGCCGCACCCTCCGGGCATAGTGGTGTACACCATGCATGGTTCTCCTTGGGTCAAAGAGCGGCTGACACGTCTGAACGTGAGATATATGGTAGACAAGTCGGATTCCATAGAGGAACTCGACAATGCCATACGGGCCTATTTCAAGGGCGAACCCTATGCCAGTTCTTCTTTTCGCGGCAATGTAGGGTCAGGCAGCCTCACGCTGCGCGAGACAGAGGTGCTTTCTCTTCTGGTAAAAGGCATGTCGACTTCAGACATAGCTCACAGACTGAATATAAGCCAGAACACCGTGCAGACTTACCGAAAAAGTCTTATGGCGAAATTTGATGTCCACAAAGTGACAGATCTCATATCAAAGACGCGAGGACTCGTATGAGCTAAACAACCTCTAATATATAATTACAATTCATGAATCGTTTCTTTGCAACGGCTGTCTTTATGGCCGTAGCCGGCGTATTGTCGGCAAACGCCTGGGTTTTCACCCAGGATAAGATTGTCTATCAGACTATTGACGACGCAACTGTGACTGTCGATGGCTGCGACGCGTCTCTTGTAAATGTCGCTATTCCCTCGTCTGTTGTCTACAACGAAAAAACTTACGAAGTCGTTTCGATTTCGGCGCGTGCTTTTGCAAGCAGCTCTATCGAGACATTGACTGCGACTGAAAGCGTGGTCGAGCTAGGCAGTCAGGCTTTCTTCCTCGCGAGCAGTCTTCGGGAGGTGTCTCTGCCCGGTCTGACAACCATGGGCGAAGGGGCATTCTATCTTAGCGGTGTCGGAAAAGTTGTTTTAGGCGATAAGCTGACCGCGTTGCCAAAAGATGCGTTCAACAGCTGCAAGTCGAAACTCGAAGTGAATCTGAGCCATATAGAAACCATAGGCGCTACTGCATTCAGAAAGTGCATTATGGATAATGTCGAAATCCACGATGGCACCACACTCGAAAAAGCCGCTTTTCAGGAGTGCAATATCGACAATATGACTATTTCGGGCACTATAAATCTGCCGAAGGGCTCTTTTGTTTTCGACCGTGGCAAGGTTGCTCAGCTTACCCTTGTAGATGTGGACTTCTCAAGCAGCCGTGATGCCGTGAATCCTACAGTCGAAAAACTGGAGATACTTCAGAAAGACAAATCAGCCATAAACATAGGTAATGTTCCATACACTACTAAGGCAAAAAGCATATATCTCGATATTGATATGGAGACCCTTGGAATGTCGTCTGTTTCGCCTTTTGGCAACTCGTACGCTTTGCAGGAAGTCGTCATGGGGCCACGTGTAAAGTCGCTATTCTCCAATATGTTCTATAACTGCAGCAAGCTCGGCACTGTAGTCATGTCGGCTTCTATGACGGAGGTCGCACGCGGGGCATTCAGCGGCTGTAATTCCATCGGCGTTGTCGAGTGCCAGGCAACGGTGCCGCCTGTATGCCCGTCGGATGCATTTACCTCTACAGTCTATGGAACGGCTCAGCTCAAGGTGCCGGAAGGCTGCCGCGATGCTTACGCCGCTGCCGACGGGTGGGGCCTCTTTACACATATCGACGGCACTCTTTCGGGTATTGGCAATGTGGACATTGAGGGCGATTGCGCCGTCAGGGTCGCTGGCGGCCGGATTATTTTCGATTGTCCTGACGATGCCATTGTGGCAGTGTATTCTGTCGACGGGCGCCTCGTTTACCAAGGAGCGGCATGCGACCTGATGCCCGGGCGCGGTGTATATATCGTGCGTGTCGGCCGACAAGCGGTCCGCGTGGCTGTCTGAGTCAGGTATGGAAAAAATATTTTGCAGATTGTAGAAAATTTTCTACCTTTGCAGCGCTTTAGGCCATTTTATGGCTTGGGCAAAGGATAGTCCTATGGTGTAATGGTAGCACTACAGTTTTTGGTACTGTCTGTCTAGGTTCGAATCCTGGTGGGACTACTCATGGCAAGGCCGCTCAATCGAGCGGCCTTGCTTTTATGTATATTTTGGTTTGTTAAGTAATTTTTGCTAATTTTGCAACATATTTGAGTCATTTCCCCAACAATCATTATAATCACATTTATGCAAACCAAAGTTTTAAGTTGTACTCTGATTTTGGCATTATGCGTTGCTGCGGCTTCGTGCGTAGATGACAACTACGATTTGTCGGATATAGATACGACAACCCGTGTGACAGTCGACAATCTGACTGTTCCGATGAACATGGATCCCGTAGTGCTTTCAGACATCATATCTATAGATGAAGGCAGCAAGATTCAGGCAGTGACCATTGATGGAAACGAGTTCTATGCTCTTTCGCAGAAAGGCGATTTTAACTCAGACCCGATTTATGTAGATAAGGTCAAGGCTCCGGCGCCGGCATTGACGCCCACCCAGCGCACTCTTCAAATCGCACCCTACGGAGGAATCGTAACCGACGGCTCGGCTCTGACATATGAAATTGTCGAGATGGGCAATGAATTTACCTACACTGCCGGAAATATCGATGAGGCAATTGTCGAACTTAATTCGGCAGTCATAGAGCCTCTGGAGTTCCGCATAGACTTTGATGTAAGGAATATTTCCGGCATGGCAGAGAAAATGACATTCTCCGGAATGACACTCCAGCTGCCCGAAGGTCTTGAGGCTACTGTGTCTGATGGCAGCTACGACTCTGCGACCGGTATCTGGACTATTCCGACCAAGGAATTCGGCGGCCATACCGGCGCAGCAGTGCTTACAGCGACGGCCATTGATTTTGTAGCCAATGGTAGCACCATTGAGAACCATTCACTTAAATTCGATAACCGTTTCCGCATTCTCGAAGGTCTTCTCACCGTAGAGCCTAAGGCCGGAACGACTCTGCCTCAGACCGTAGACCTGTATGTAAGTTATAAAATGGGTGATATCGTGGTGAATTCGTTTACAGGCGTTGTCAAGTACGAACTTGAAGGCATGTCGATTGACCCCGTGGATTTAAGCGATTTACCTGATTTCATTTCCGGCGACGAGACCGATATCACAATCGCCAATCCGCAGATATATCTGCAGGTGAACAATCCTGTGGCCGACTACAGTCTCGAATGCAGCACCGGTATCACCCTCACCGCAATCCGCGAGGGCTATGCCGACCGCTCGTTCTCTCCCGATGTCAATCAGATGAATATCGGTTTCGACAAGGGCATTGCCGGACCCTATAATTTTGTGCTCGCGCCGTCGTCCGACAATCTTATTGTACCGGCAGGATATGAATCGCCCTCGTTCGTCGAGTTCTCGACACTCGGCAGTCTGGTGTCTGCTCCTGCCGATGCCGCAGTCAAGGGTCTGCCGGATATGATTGGCATAACTCTCGACAATCCCGGCATAAAGCAGTCGGCAGTGAAGGATTTTGCACTTGGGCGCCAGATAGATGGTGTAAGAGGCCGTTATGAACTGATGGCTCCTCTCGCGCTGGGCGCCGGGTCGGAAATAGTTTATTCCGATACGAAAGATGGCTGGAACGACGAAGACGTAGATGCCATAACAATCACCGAGCTCGTCGTAACCGCAAAAGCGTCGAGCACCGTGCCTTTGGGAGCTTCTATAAGCGCTTATCCCGTCGATGTGACCGGTGCGCCGATCAAGGGTGTTACCGTCGTTACGGAATCGGCACTTCCCGCAAATGCCGAAGACGCCGAGATAAGAATCGTGATGCATGGCGAAATCAGGCATATCGACGGCGTCACTTTCGAGGCCCGTGTGAAAAGCGATGGCTCGCCGGTGGCTCTCGCACCGTCTCAGACCATCACACTCAGGGAAATCCGCGCCACCGTGAGCGGCTATTATGAAAAAGAACTCTAAACCATTATCTGCCTTATGAAACGTATCAACCGAATACTCGCATTCGGCGGCATAATGGCCGCCTCTTTCGCCGCTGTGGCGCAGAACACCAACTCGGGCTATTTTCTCGAAGGATATACATATCGATATCAGATGAACCCTGCTTTCGGCAACGACCGTCATTTTGTGTCGATGCCGGCGCTCGGCAATCTGAATATGGCCGTACGCGGCAACCTCCATCTCTCCAGCGTTGTCTACAGCCTCAACGGACGCACCGTATTGTTCACAAATCCCGGTATAAGTGCATCGGAAGTAATGGGTAATCTGAGCGATAAAAACCGTATCGGAGCCAATCTGAAACTCAACATACTTTCTGCCGGCTTCAAGGCCTTCGGCGGTTACAACACACTGTCGGTCAACGCCCGTTCTAATGTCAATGCCATTGTCCCGAAGGCATTCTTCTCGCTTGCAAAAGAGGGAGTTGCAAACAAGACATATGATATCCGCAACCTCCGTGCCCGTGCCATGGGATATGCCGAAGTTGCCCTCAACCATTCGCATGATATCAAGGCGCTTCCCGGCTTGCGTATTGGTGCGGCGGTCAAGGCGCTTGTAGGTGTCGCTAATTTCGACGCTTATTTCAACGAGGCCGACCTCACTCTCGGTGAAAACGAGTGGATTGCCCGTACGAATGCCGATATTTACGCCAATGTAGGCGGATTCCAGTATGAGCACAAGACCAACAAAAAAGGCGCCGACTATGTCTCGGGCATGAATCTCGACGGGGACGGCAGCATCGGACCGAACGGTTTCGGTGTCGCATTCGATCTTGGCGCTGCATACCGCTGGGGCGACTTCAACTTCTCGATTGCAGCTCTCGACCTCGGTTTCATATCGTTCAGCGATACCCGCCACGCCACTACTGGAGGAACCCGCACCGTTAATACCGACGCCTATACCTTCAATGCCGACGACGACGCTGCAAACTCATTCTCAAACGAATGGAAACGCCTGCGCGATAATCTCGAGGACCTGTACCAGCTCGAGGACCGCGGAAATATAGGCAACCGCTCGGTCGGTCTGGGTGCGACGCTCAATGTTGGCGTTGACTACACACTGCCCGTGTACCGCAAACTGCACTTCGGCCTCCTCAGCTCAACACGCTTCCAGGGCGACTACACATGGAGTGAAGTGCGTCTGTCGGCCAATGTTGCACCTGTAAAATGTTTTTCGGCCGACGCCAATGTCGCAGTAGGCACCTATGGTGTCGGATTCGGCTGGCTCCTGAATCTCCATACCACAGGATTTAATCTGTTCCTCGGCATGGACCACACTCTGGGCCGGGTGACAAAAGAGTTTGCTCCTCTAAACTCCAATGCTTCTGTAAACTTCGGCATGAACTTCCCCTTCTGATAACCGCGCGTTTCTGAATATTATTGAAGTTGAAAAAAGCCCCGAAAGGGGCTTTTTTATGTTGCTAACGGAAGTTAATTAGTTTGGGGTGCGCGAGTTTTTGATTATCTTTGCGCAATGATTTCGCGTACAATATCAGAAGAATCAATAAAAAAGGCTAAGGTGCTCATAGACCGGGCCGAACGTATCGTCACAGTATGCCATACCGCGCCCGACGGCGATGCCGTGGGGTCGTCGCTTGCCGCTGTCCATGTGCTCGGCGCTCTTGGCAAGGACTGCCGCGCGATAGTGCCCGACGCATACAATGCCAATCTGGCAAAACTGCCGGGAGCAAAAGAGATTGTTGATGCCACCCGTTATCCCGATTTTGCAGCTCGTCTGTTCAACGAGGCAGACCTTGTGATATGTCTCGATTTCAACGAGCCACGCCGCACAGGGCGTCTTGAGAAAACTTTGCGCGACTGCAAGGCTCCCAAAATCCTCATTGATCATCATCTGCACCCCGACATAGAGGCCGATGTGGTTATTTCGCACCCGGAGATGGCGGCAACAGCCTATCTCCTGTTCCGTTTCATCTGTCGTCTGGAGCTCTTCAACTTCATCAGCAAGCCTGCTGCCGAATGCATTCTTGCAGGCATGATGACCGATACGGGTAATTTCTCATACAATTGTGCCGACCCCGACCTTTATATCGTCGTGGCCGAGTTGCTGCGAAAGGGTGCCGACAAAGATACCCTCTATAAGCAGCTCTTCAACACATTGAGTGAAAGCAGTATGCGTCTCAATGCCTATGCCGTTTACGAGAAGATGGAGGTCTTTCCCGAAGATGGTGCCGCTCTTATAGTGCTGTCGCGCGAGGAGCTTAACCGGTTTCATTATGTGAAAGGCGACACCGAGGCTCTTGTGAACCGCCCGCTCGCCATTCCCGGAGTCGTGTATAGCGCTTTTTTGCGCGAAGAGACAGATATGGTGAAAGTGTCGATGAGAAGTACCGGCGATTTTCCGGTCAATGTGCTCTGTAAGGAGCATTTTGGCGGTGGCGGTCATCTCAATGCCGCCGGAGGAGAGTTTTACGGCACACTCGACGAGGCAGCCACACTCTTCCGCTCGCTTTTGAAAGAAAATAAAGAAAAATATATAAAATGAGAATCTTAAGAAATATAGCCGCGATTGTCGGCTGCATACTGATGCTCGCCTCCTGCGACGACGACGTGTCGTATGCCGAACTTCTGAACAAGGAAGACCTTGCTGTAAACAATTTCCTTGCCGACCAGATTGTGTATCTCGACATCCCGGCCGATACTGTTTTCGAAGTCGGACCCGATGCCCCCTACTATCGTCTTGATGAGGACGGCCAGCTTTATATGCAGGTGCTCAACGCCGGAACTCCCGGCAACAAAGTGAGGGACAAAGAGAGAATCTATTTCCGCTTCACCCGTTGGGCTCTTGAAGCATATAAGGACGGAAAACTGCCGCAAGGTACCGGAAATAATCTGAGTCTTAGCCCGATGTATTTCCTTTATGGCAATTCCAACTCTCTGTATCTTTACGGTTCGGGCATACAGACTCCATTGGAATTCCTGCCTATCGACTGTAAAGTGAACCTGGTGGTGAAATCGACTGTCGGCATGCAGGAAGACCAGACATCTGTTATTCCGTATCTCTATCAGCTTACTTATCAGCGTCCTATGTAAATTTTGCTGACGCATGCCTAAATCGAACTTGTAACTTCTAACAGATATATGTCACTCATAAAATCTATCTCAGGAATCCGTGGTACTATAGGAGGTCCTGCAGGAGAGGGCCTTACACCCCTCGACGTGGTAAAATTTACAGCGGCCTATGCTTCTTTTATAGAGTCGAATACTGAAAAGAGCAACCGCACTATTGTAGTCGGCCGCGATGCCCGTCTTTCCGGTTCGATGGTTAGAGATCTCGTTGTAGGCACTCTCTGCGGCATGGGTTTCGATGTAATCGACATCGACCTTGCCTCCACCCCCACGACAGAGCTTGCCGTAGTCGGCGAGAATGCCTGCGGTGGCCTCATTCTGACTGCTTCTCACAATCCCCTGCAGTGGAATGCCCTCAAGCTTCTTAACGAGCATGGCGAATTTCTCAATGCCGAGGAAGGCGCGCGCGTGCTCGAAATCGCTGCAAACGACAGCTATACTTTCGCACCCGTAGACCGTCTCGGCAAAGTTTACACCAATACTACCTGGAATCGCCGTCATATCGAGCAGGTGCTCGCTCTCCCGCTCGTAGACCGCGAAGCTATCGCCAAGGCCGGTTTCAAGGTCGCCGTCGATGCCGTAAATTCAGTCGGAGGTGTCATTGTGCCTGAGTTGCTCCGTGCGCTCGGCGTGAAAGAAGTCATAGAGCTCAACTGTACTCCCACCGGCTATTTCGCCCATACTCCCGAGCCAATCCCCGAAAACCTCGGCGACATCGCCGCCCTTGTGGGCGACAGCGGGGCAGACGTCGGTTTTGTTGTCGACCCCGACGTAGACCGTCTCGCCATCATAAGCGACGGTGGAGCATTCTTCGGCGAAGAATATACTCTTGTGTCGATTGCCGACTATGTGCTCGCACATACACCCGGCAACACCGTGAGCAACCTCAGCTCTTCGCGTGCCCTGGCAGACGTTACCCGCGCTCATGGCGGTGAATATGAGGCTGCCGCAGTAGGCGAAGTCAACGTCACAACAAAGATGAAGGAAGTTGGAGCTGTTATCGGCGGCGAAGGCAATGGCGGTGTCATCTATCCCGCTATCCATTATGGCCGCGACGCTCTCGTGGGTATCGCCCTCTTCCTCACAATGATGGCAAAGAGCGGAAAGAAGCCCTCTGAAATCCGTGCGGCTCTTCCTGCCTACGACATCTACAAGACCAAGATTCAGCTTACCCCCGAAATCGACGTAGACGCTATCCTCGAGGCTATCAAAAAGCACTTCGCAGGCGAGAGAATAACCGATATCGACGGTGTGAAGATCGATTTTGCCGACAGTTGGGTTCATCTGCGCAAGTCGAATACCGAGCCGATTATCCGCATCTATTCCGAGGCTCATACTCCTGAAGAAGCTGCTGCGCTCGCCGATAAAATCAAAGCTATAGTCGATACCATCATCGCCTGATAAGGCATGACTGGCATATATACAATAAACCCCGCCATAAGCGGGGTTTATTCATTTATGTAAGTTTTAGTTATAGAGTCAGTCCGGCGGTTCGGAGGCCTTTTGATTTAACTGTAAGACGTGCCGTTCCATTGCCTTTTCTTATGACGGCCAGAACTCTGCCTTGGGCTGCTTTGCGCTCATGCCTGCTGTATCCGCGATGGTCTGTCGGGTCTGAAGAGCCGGTGGCTATGATTTCGGCATCACCATCAACGGTGAAAGACAGGAGATTGTCGGCAATCGGCACAATGCGTCCTTTCGCGTCTGTAATTTCAGCGACGATATATTCCAGTTCGGAGTCAGCGCGATATGCCGGCTCGGCTGTAAGGCGTATTGCCGACGGGCGTCCTGCTGTTTCCAGTATTGCAGTATCTGCCGGATTGCCGTTTGTGTCCAGTGCTACGGCTTTGAGTACGCCGGGAGTGTAAGGAATCTCGAATTCAGCCATAAACCGCTCTTGGCGGCCGGTGTTTTTGGTGTCGATAAGTTTGTCGTTGAGATAGAGTGCCACCTTGGGATAGCTCGAGGCTACCTCTACTGTTATCGGTTTGCCTTTATGGCCGGGCCAGTTCCATGATTTGTAAGTAGGCCATGTTCCCCACATCGTTTCCCTGACTTTGCCCTTGTATCCGTCGGGCTCGCGTACGGCGAGCGACAGCATGGGCTTGTCGGCATAGAGCATTTCGCGGTAGTATGACACGGGCTTGCGGGCGCCGGTGATGTCGATGTCGCCGCACTGAGAGTTGTGCCACGGCCATAGCGGACGCTCGAAGTGCTCTCCTTCGGGGTCGCCTTCGTAGTAGTGGCGTCCAATGCCTGATTCGCCGATATAGTCAATGCCGGTCCATACGAAATCGCCGATTACATAGGGAAGGTCATTGACCTTGGTCCAGTTCTGGAAGGCGTCGCGTGGATACGATTCTGTCTGCCACATCACGCGCGATGGCACGCGGGCGTGGTCTCCTTCGGCCTTGTGAATCATATAGTTATAACCCACTATGTCGTGCTCGGCTGCGAGGGCGTCGTATATCTCCCAATCGGGGTCCCATGACGCAAGGGCCTGGGTGACAGGACGCGAAGGGTCGAGTTCGCGGCATTTGGCGGCGAACATACGTGCCGTAGCCACTGCTTCGGGCGATTTGCGCTCAAGAATTTCGTTTCCTATGCTCCATGCGATTATCGAGGGGTGGTTTCGGTCGCGTTCAATCATCGCCCCCAGATCGGACGCCCACCAGTGGTCGAGGAGGGCAGAGTAGTCGTATGGTGTCTTGGCCTCGCGCCAGCCGTCGAATGCTTCGTCAATTACGAGCAGTCCGAGCCGGTCGCAGGCGTCGAGAAAAGCCGGAGCCGGAGGATTGTGTGAGGTGCGCACGGCGTTGAAGCCGGCCTCCTTGAGCAGTGCGGCCTTGCGGTATTCGGCATCGTCATGCGAAGCTGCGCCGAGAATGCCGTTGTCGTGGTGTACGCAGGCGCCCGAAAGCACTATGGTGTCGCCGTTGAGCACAAAGCCGTCGGGTGACCATGAAAATGAACGAAGGCCGAAAGTTTCTGTTTCCTTGTCGCCGTTGCCCAGTGTCGCTTCTGCGGTGTATAGTTCGGGTGTTTCCGGGCTCCAGAGCTTTGGAGAGGCTATCGTCATGTCGTAGCTCAGATATTTTTCTTTTTCAGAGGGGCGTATCAGCACGGTGTCGTAGATTGCGGAGCCCGTGCGGCTGTTTTTGACGCATACGGGCATGCGCAGGTCTTCGGAGCGTTCGCCGGGGCATGTCAGCGTAAATTGCACACGCGCCACTGCTTTGTCGGGCTTTACAACAGGTGTTGTCACATGCATGCTCCATGGCCTGATATGTATCGACGGGTGGGATTCGAGCCATACATGCCGGTATATGCCCGAGCCGGTGTACCAGCGGCTGTTTTTCTGCTTGGAATTGTCGACCTTTATTGCTATGGTATTGTCGCCGGCATGGAGATACGGCGTTATGTCGACGCGATACGATGTGTAGCCGTAGGGGTGTCCGCCGGCATATATACCGTTGACCCATACGCCGGAGTTCATATATGCTCCCTCGAGATACAGATACTCCGTGCCTTCGGGGGCTGCATTGAGAGTTATGGTTTTGCGATACCAGCCGGTGCCTGTCGGAAGATAGCCGCCGTCGTTGCCCGAGGGGCAGTCGCGGTCGAAATCGTGTTCTACACTCCAGTCGTGTGGCAGATTTACCGTTCGCCAGCCGGAATCGTCGAAGGCCGGTGTTGCCGCAGTGCTGTCGGCTTCCTGCGAGAAGAGCCAGTCCTTGTCGAGCTGTTTTCGCGACTCTGTAACAGACAAAGCTGGCAGATTAATTGTTGTAAGGATTAGTAGGCTGGTTATGACGTGCTTCATAGCTGATGAAATTTTTGCGAAGCTACAAAAAAAACGCGAACTTTGCAATATGACAGACTCCAAGCAGAAAATGATATGGGCGAAACTTATCAATGATAAACGTTTCGGCCTCGAGGACTACCATGATCCTAAAAAAAACAGTACTCGCACCGATTTCAGACGCGATTATGACCGTCTTGTCTTTTCGAGTCCTTTCCGGCGTCTTCAGAACAAGACGCAGGTGTTTCCTCTGCCCGGGAGCATATTTGTGCACAACCGTCTCACTCATTCGCTTGAGGTGTCGTGTGTGGGCAAGTCTATGGCCGACTCCATCGCGCAGGCTCTGAAGACGCGATATGCGGCTATCGGGGAGCCTACGGAGCATTTCGACCATCTCGGCGATATTGTGGCTGCTGCCTGCCTTGCCCACGACCTCGGCAATCCGCCGTTCGGACATTCCGGCGAGAAGGCCATTTCCACATTTTTCAGCGAAGGGCCCGGCAAGGAAATCCAGAGCATGCTCAGTCCGGAAGAATGGAGCGACCTCACGCGTTTCGAGGGTAATGCCAATGCTTTCCGGGTGCTCACCCATCAGTTTAGGGGACGTCGTCGCGGCGGATTCGCCATGACATATTCCATGCTTGCCTCAATTGTCAAATATCCATATGAGTCTATTCTGTCGACCAAAGGCAAATTCGGTTTTTTTACATCAGAAAAAGCCGATTTCGAGCGTGTGGCCTCTGAGCTCGGCATGCTGCGTCTTTCGGCAGACGGTGAGCCGCTGCGATATGTGCGCCACCCGCTTGTGTATATCGTAGAGGCCGCCGACGATATATGCTATGAGGTAATGGACCTCGAAGACGCCCATAAGCTGCGCATTCTTCCGCTGGCAACCGTGGTGGAGGCTCTCCTGGCATTCTTCTCGCCCGAGCGTCGCGCTCATATAGAGCAGTCGATGTTGCGTGTGAGCGACCCCAACGAGCAGGTGGCCTATCTTCGGTCGTGTGTGGTGGGTGCGCTTGTAGACCGCTGTGCCGAGACTTTCATTGCAAACGAAGATTCCATTCTCGAAGGAACATTCGAAGGCTCTCTGCTGCAGAATATCCCCGACAGAGAACGGAGTGCATATGAAAATTGCAATGTCTTGTCCTGGAATAAGATATATTGTGCGGCCGAGGTTGTCGATGTGGAACTGGCCGGTAACCGTATCATCAGTTTTCTGATGGAGCGGCTTGTAGAGGCTGTGATGAATCCGACGCTGAACTATTCGCGGCTTCTGCTGGCGAAATTTCCCGAACAGTATGATGTTGAGTCGCCTACGCTTTTTGGCAAGCTGCAGGCTGTGCTCGACCATATTTCGGGTATGACCGATGTATATGCGCTCGATCTTTACCGTAAACTGAACGGAATGTCGCTTCCGGCAGTTTAATAGTGTATGAATAATTAGAGGTTGTTTAAAAACATATGTGAAAACACAGGTTGGAGTATTTTTGCTTAAATTGCACATTACGAAGAGGGAACATAGCGGTGGCTATGTGACCGATGAGTGATGGGTAAGTTAACAAAAAGACGCCAGGACTGCACTAATGTTAAAAACGCCTCATTAAAATCTTCTTAAAAAACACTGTAAGCATGAAAACAAAGGCTTCGCCTCCAAAAATTCAGAGTGTCTTTATCTCTTCGACTCAGTCACATAGCCACCGCTATGCTCCTTCGTCTCAGATATAAATCCATCTCAGACTTTTTGGCCTGTATTTTCACATATGTTTTTAAACAACCTCTTAATTTTTATGAAGAGATTCACTCTATATATAGCATTTGTCGTGCTCGCTGTGGTGACTATGGCGGCAAAGACTTATGGAATAGACGATGTTCCAAACGTGCATCTTCAGGACAGCACGCGCTTTGTGAGTAACCCCGATGGCATTTTGTCGGAAACGGCTGTGGCGAGGATTGATGCCGCCATGCGGCAGATTCGTCGCACGAGTTCCGCCGAGGCAGTTGTGGTGGTGGTCGACGATATCAAAGGCGGAGATATCGACGGATTTTCCACACAGCTGTTCGAGAAATGGGGCCTGGGAAAGTCCGACAAGGACAACGGTCTGCTTATATTGGTAGCCAAGGACCTCCGCCGGGCTGCGATACGTCCGGGATATGGCCTTGAGGGTGTTTTGCCGGACATTACCTGCGGGCGCATTCTTCGCGAGCAGATGTTTCCGCGTTTCAAGGCCGGAGACTTCGACGGCGGCATTATTGCCGCTTCGGAGACTGTAGAGAAGATTCTGACCGACCCCGAGGCGGTAGAGGAAATAATGTCGGGAAATGCCGATCCCGACTATAACGGCGGTGTAAGAGATGAAGGTCCCGACATAGTGCATGTCTGGCTCGTTATTTCCGGCATTCTCACTCTGATACTTCTGATTGTCTTTATTGCGAAACTTCTGGAGGTTAAAAATCTGTCGCCCCGAGAAAAATATATGAAACTCGACGGTCTGAAGCCATTGTATCTGGCCTTGACCGTATTCGGCCTCGGTATCCCGATTCTGGCTTCTCTGCCGCTTGTGATTTTGCAGCGCCGCTGGCGTAACGCGCCCCATAAATGCCGCCGGTGTGGCTCGCAGATGAAGAAAATAGACGAAGTGCACGACAATGAATTTCTCAACGGCGCCCAGGACCTCGAGGAACGTATCGGCTCGGTCGACTATGACGTATGGCTCTGTCCGTCGTGTGGAGAAACCGATATAGAGCAGTATGTGACCAAGGGCACTCCATACCATCAGTGCGAGAAATGCCGTGCATATACCTCGCGTCTGGCCCGCACACGCGTGCTCAGGCAGCCCACAACCACTCGTGAAGGCGAGGGCGTCCGGGAGTACGACTGCCTCAACTGCGGCCATGTCACGCCCAAGAAATTTGTTCTGCCAGTCGTTGCGACTCCTGTCATTATAGGCGGTGGGGGCGGACGAGGATTTGGCGGCGGCGGCTTCGGTGGAGGTAGCTTCGGCGGCGGCCATACAGGCGGCGGCGGAGCCTCTGGCGGCTGGTAAGTTCTCTGTAAAAAATAATGCCCTGCATCTTCGGACGCGGGGCATCATTTTTTAGAGCGAGTAAATATACGTTACTTGACGGTCACCTTGACTGTGGCTGTGCCGGCTTTGACGATGTATAGGCCCGAAGCGAGGCCTTCGACGGTAGCATTGGCGGTCTCGGCCGAGAATACTTTGCGTCCGGCCATGTCGAACACTTGCACATACACTGCTTCCGGTGCTTTGACTGAAATGCTGTTGCCACCTGATATGGCTATTTCACCGGCTCCGACCGCTGAGATGCCCGACAGTTCCGACATGCCCTTGATATTATCGAAGAAATCGCCCCATTCGCTGGCCTTGTAATCGGCTACAGCACCGTCGGGGCAATAGACTGTGATACGGGTTTTGTCTACGCCGCGGAAAGGATCGGTAAAGCCTTCCCAGCCATCGAACTCGGACGGGGTGCTTCCTTTGCAGACAATGCTTTCGAGTGCGGTGCAGTTGTAGAATGCGCGGTTGCCGACGTCGGCAAGCGATTCGCCGAGAGTGATGGAGGTGAGGCTGGCACAATCGGCTACGAGCGCTTCTTCAATCTTGGTAAGGCCGGCAGGGAGCACGAGCTCTTTCAGCTGTGTGCCGGCAAAGGCCTGTCCGAGTATCACGCTGACACCGTCGGGAATCGAGATTGATTCGAGTGCCGAGTTGCAGAAAGCCATCTCATCGATGCCGACAAGCGATTCGGGAAGCACTGCTGTCTTGACCGCTGATTTATAGAAAGCACCTCCGATGATGCCGCGGGTGCCTTCGGCTACGGCATAGGATACCGCAGTGTTGCGCGGGTAGAGATAGAGGAAGTTGCCGTCGGCGCTGTAGAGAACGCCGTCGATGGTTTTGAAATCCTTGTTGGAGGCTTCGACAGTTATTTCTGCAATCGGAGAATTGGTGAAGGTGTTGGAGGCTATGTAATCAACAGAGGCCGGGATATGGAGCAATGCCAGGCCGCTGTTACTGAACGCAAGTGTGTTTATTCTGCGCACCTTAGCCGGAATCTCAATCGATGTCAGCGAGGGGCAGTCCATGAAAGTCATAGACTTGATTTCGGTGAGGTTTGCGGGGAGCTTGACATTGCTCAGCGCAGGGC
Source organism: uncultured Porphyromonadaceae bacterium (assembly GCA_946553045.1). Lineage (GTDB taxonomy): Bacteria > Bacteroidota > Bacteroidia > Bacteroidales > Muribaculaceae > CAG-873. The sequence goes on from CAMNRO010000006.1 coordinate 94,489, forward strand.
AACCCTCGAATACTTCTTCCGCTATATCGGTGCAGCCTTCGGGAAGTTCGATAGAGGTGATGGCTGTCTTGTAGAATACGCCATTGCCAAGCGAGCGAAGTGTAGATGGAAGCTTCACTTCCGAAAGGAGTTCACATGAAGCGAATACCGAGCCGCCGAGCGACGAAATGCCTTCGGGAATGTCGATAGATGTGATTTTTGTGGTGCGGAAGGCAAAGTCGCCTATTTCAGTGAGGGTGGAGGGAAGGTTGATTTCGGCGAGGTCAGACTGGCGGAAGGCGCCGTAGCCTATGCTGCGGAGGCCTTCGGGAAGCACAACCTTGCGGGTGCTGCTCCAGTAGAATGCTTCACGGCCGATGGCTACGACTGCGAATGCCGCACCGTCGGCATTGGTGACAGTCGCAGGCACGATGCACTCTTCGACGCCCGATGCTACGCCGGAAACACTTACCTCGCCTGCCGCGGTAACGGTATAATCGATGCCATTGACAGTAAACTCAGTGCCGACAGGAACGTCTGTAGATTTGATTTTGCCTTCACCGCTAAGAGCTATGGTATATGAGCCTGCATTTCCGAGACTGAGTTTGAGTTCCGATGTGAATGTTCCGGCCGCGGTGGGGGCGAAAGCAACATTTATATCGGTGCTGATGCCAGGTTCGAGTGTTGTGGTGCCGCATGTTGCCGTAAATGCTGATTCAGCAACGGGCTCCATGGAGATGTCGAAGGCCTTTGTGCCTTTATTTGTGAGTGTGATGGATTTAGTGGCATTTTCGCCGACAGTCACTTCACCAAATGCAATGCTTTCGGACGAGAACGCTGCGCTGTATTCAGCCGAGCTTCCTCCGAGATTGTCTGCGGCAAAGGTGGCAATCGCCATATTCTGCGCGTCGATGGCAATACGTGTTCCGGCGGCGACACTGCCGATGGCTATGCCCCACGAGCCGTCGGGCATGGATGCCCATGTGTACTTCAGGGCTTCGGTGCCGATTGTCCATGAACCGTCGGCGGCTTTTGTGGCCGGATAGAGGTCTAGAGCATAGTTGCTGCCTGTGGCAGCGGCCTGAATCATGAAATTGCCTTCGATTTCAGGAGATATCATATATACGAATATCATGTTGGGATATTCGCGTATGTGGTTCCCTTCCTCGACAGTCATGCCCGAGCTTGTGCCGGAGGTGTAAGAATTGAAATAAGACATTGTTTCTTTGGCGTCTACAATCTCTACATAGTCACCTGCTCCGAAATCGTATTCACGGGTGATGGCCCAGCCGGTCCAGTTCTCAGGAAGAGAATTCGACGGCAGACCGAAATCGGCAGTGTACCCTGTCGGAGCCTTCATGCCCTTGCCGCTGAGGCTGACAGGGAAGCTTCCGGCCTCACCGAAATCGAGTGTAACGGTTGTGTTGAAGTCGCCGGCGGCCGAAGGTGTGAATGTGAAGGGAATCTCTATGCTCTGGCCAGATTCGAGGCTGGCGGGAACATTGCCGGTGCTGAAAGCGTTGTCGGCCGGTGCGCTCACTGATATGGGGAATGCGTTGGCGCCGCTGTTGCTTACCTTTACGCTTGCTGTGGCGCTCTGTCCGAGCAGTACGGTGGCGAAGTTGATTGCCTCTGTAGAGACTTTGGCTTCGAAGGGAGGTACTTCGCCGTATGTGAAGGTCGTCATCGGGAGGAAACCTTCGGCATAGGTGGTGCTTCCGCTCGTAGTGTAGGCTGAGGGGTAATAATCGGTTGTGTTTACTCCGAAGAATTTTGTAGTCGGGTAAGCATTTCCGGCTTCACCAAGACTAATCTGAATGAGGAGGTTGGAGCCGGTGTAGGTATAAGGTGAGGAAAGGGTAAATACGAGTTCGCGTCCGCCCGCTGCGCCTTCCATAGGGCCGCTGTATGCAACGGTCCAGTCGGGCTCCATGAATTCGGCATATCTTGATTCGTCGGTGTCGAATGCATTTTTGTCGGTTTCTGCTATGGACAGGCGCATGTCGTTTGCCGCCCATGCCGAGGCATAGCCTTGTTCATCAATATGAAATTTCAGCTCTTTAATCGCCTGGCCTTTCATTGCCTGAAGCTGCTCGGCAGGGAATATGACCTGAGAACGGCATTTTGCGTTGTCGAGATAGTAGAAATGGAAGGGTACGTAGCCATCGGTGGCGCTCCCTTCGTTGACTGTGATGGTGCCCGCAAGAACAGGCGAGGCAGCAGCTGTCAACCCGACAGCAACAGCCAGCACTTTAGCGTAGTTTGTGTGCATCAATCAAAAATTTGTAGATGGTTTTTATTGTAGTAAAATAACTGAATGTCAGTTAATTTTCTTAAAGCCGTCCGGGGGCTGATAGAATGTGATACATCAGGTCGTAGAAGAGCTGGTGCTCGTTTTGGCGCGACCCTACGCCTTTGCTCTGCACGTCGAACTTGCGGATGGCACTCAGTATTTCTACAACCTGAACGGCCGTATAGCGACTCATGCCGAGTTTTATGCGGCGCAGGGCAAACTGATTGCGCAGGTTGAGTTCTTTCGTGATTCCGGCATCGGAACGGTCCGGACTGTAATATGCTTGAAGTAAATCGGCAAAAAAGTTGAATACAGAAGCGGTGGCCATTACCAGAGGCACCGCCTTGGGATTACTGCGGAAATATGCCAGGATACGGAATACTCTGGCGCCGTCGCGTGCCGCAATGGCATCGACGAGCTCGAAGCTGTTGAATTCGCGGCTTATGCCTATATGGCGCTCAATGACTTCCGGGGTCACTTCGGCGCGCGCGGGAAGGATAGACGCCAGTTTGTCGACTTCGTTGAATAGGCGGCTCAGGTCGGTGCCGATGAAATCGCGCAGCATTTCGAGCGCTTTCTGCCCGGCTGACAGCTCTTTTGACTTTATATAGTTGCCTATCAGGGCCGGAGCGTTGTAATCGGTCACTTTTTTAGACTCGAAAACCACAGCGCCGCTTTTTTTGAGGGCTGCCATGAGGTCTTTGCCCTTGGCGACGGCTCCTCGGCAGCATATCACCAGAATTGTGGTCGATACGGGGTCGGCGACGTAGCTGTGCAGTTTGTTGAGTTTGTCGGCGCGGATTGCCTGCGCCTCTTTCAGAATCACAACCTGTCTCTCGGCCATCATCGGTATGCGGCGGCAGAGGTCCATTATCTGGGCCGGTTCGGTCTCCGGGGCGTGGAGTATGTATTGGTTGAAAGCTTTCTCGTCATCTGAAAGAATGTCTTCAAATCGTTTTGCGAGAGCGTCGATATAGTATCCCTCCTCTCCGTGGAGAAGATAGACGGGCGCATATCTGCGCTCTGCAAGCGATTTGACGATGCTTTCGTAGGTGGGTGCCGGAGCTGCTGCCATGGTTGTCGGAAAAATTTTTGTAAATTTACAGAAAAATTTCAACATGGAAGTATTTCCCGAACTCAATCTGCCCCCGGCCCCGCTTAAAATGCGGCCCGACGCCGATTCGAAGCGTGGCGGCATGGAGGTCTACGATATCGCTCGTCGCCGATGGGTGGCCCTGACGCCTGAGGAGTGGGTCCGGCAGAATTTTGTGAATTATCTCTTTGCTTTCAAGGCTTATCCGCAGTCTTTGACGGCAAATGAAGTGGCCCTGAAGCTCAACGGTCTGTCGCGTCGCTGCGATACTGTGGTCTACGACAGGACTTTGCGTCCGCTTGTAGTAGTGGAATACAAGGCGCCTTCTGTCGACATCACTCAGAAGGTGTTCGACCAGATTGCACGCTACAATATAGTAATGGGGGCGCCGTTTCTGATTGTCAGCAATGGACTGAAGCATTATTGTTGCCGTTTTCAAGGTGATTCATATACCTTTTTGCGAGATATACCGGCTTATCACGACATTATGTCATGACAGAAATTTTCGAGATCGAAGACCTGGGTCGGCTTAGGGAATATTTGTCGGGATTTGCCGACATCGATAAGTTGAGGACTGAGCTGTATGCCGGATTTCTCAGGTATGCAGCATATGTCAACGCTTCTGAGTGGAACCGGGCGGTGAGGCTCTGCGAATGCCTGGCAATTGTGGGGTGGGGCGACCATGAAGCCCTCGAGGCGATAAAGGGAAGCTATTACAACGGCAATCCAAAAACCTTTTTCGTAAACCGTAACAGTGAGCCTCGCTTTTTAGATGCCGTGTGGTCTGCGAGGCAGGGTGGAGTAGCCATTGATTTCGGTCTGTCCACTTTTCATGACAGCCATGATTCTGTATTATCAAGGCCTATACCTTCCGGTATCGGCGAAATTCAGACTCAGAAACTGAATAGCCAGCGAAATTGGATTCCAAAGAATCCGATATGCATTACGCGAGGTCTCGCCAATTGCTATGAAAACTCAAGGGCGCTTATCGACAGCATGGAGAATGAACTCAAGCCGGAGCTGAACCGCCGAATGCGCCCCGAATTATACGGTAACGCCATAAACAGGATTATTCTAAACTGTTCTTTCAGTTTTTATGATAACTATCACTGTAAGACCAACTACATAATTGCCGATGAATCATTGAAGCTGAAACAGAAAGACTTTTATCCTGCGCTGCTCAAAATGTATTCTCCCGAAGAAATAGAGGCGAACGGATACTATCTCAGAAACAGGTTTTCGTATGGTCCGTTTAACACCGCTACAGGACAGACCCGTGTTGCCATCGTTTTTGAGAAGGAATTCAGCGACCAGCTTCTGCAAAAGCAAAAACAGCTCCTGGCCGCATATTTAATTCATGCCGTAGAGCGGATTGCCGGGCGTCTGTCTAAAAAGATTGATTATAATTTTAGCCTGATGATAGCCGACTTTTCGACTGTACTGCAGGAGTGGAGCGGAGTATAGCGGTGAGCGCTTGTTCAGACTCGCAAAAAAAGCTCCCCGCAGGGAGCTTTTTCTAAATTCTTATTTTCCTAAAATCCTATCTTCCTAAAAAAGATATGCTACGCGTACTGCGAGCTGGCGGTTCTGGGCGCTGAAATTTTCGAGTTTGCGTGTTTTCAGCAGATATGTCATACCCCATGTGTACTGTACGCTCACTTGCCATTTTTTGTAGAGCTCCACGCCGCCGCCGGCAGTGAGGCCGAGGTCGCCTCCGGCATAATTCAACGGATTGGGAACTCCGGAGTTACCCTTGATGGCGCTGTGTGCAACCATAAACGAGAAGTCCGGGCCGCCATATACGAAAGGCGCAATGTAGTCTTCCAGACCGTTCATGCGGGTCCATTTGAAGCGCAAGTGAAATGGTATCTGAATCATATGGAGAGTGACATCAGTTTTCTTGAATCCGTCGGAACTCCATATCTTTCTCGAGCCGAAATCGACGTTGGCACCTTCCATATTATAGAGCAGTCCGAAATCGATACCGAAGCCTATGCCGGGGAACATAAGTTCGGCCTGGAGGCCGGCCTGACCACCGACGGTGGTGCTTATGCCTATGAGGTCTTGTTTGAATTTAAGCGAATTGAAGTTTACGCCGGCAACAGGACCGTAGCGGAACTGGCCAAGCATGGCTGTGGGAATTGCAAGAAAAACTATTGCGACGATGAGTGCTTTGAGGCTCTTCATTTTTATTTTCTATTGTGAGTATGGGCACAAAGGTAAGGCAAAAAAACGAAATAGAGGCAAGCTTAACCCTTTTTATGATATTTCGGGGTGTCATATTTCATTTTCGGGCTGTCTGCGCCGTGCTCTGAAAACGTTGCATTTTTATGTTCATATGCGGCCTCTATATAATTAAGGTGTGGATAAAAAATGACGCGAAAAATTTTTACATTTTTATATAGTTGATACATAGCGTGTTGTAAAATAATTGAGAAAAATATTGAAGAAAATGTTCGAAAAATTTTGCGGGAATGAAAAATGTTGCTTAACTTTGCAACCGCAAACGGGAAAAGACAACTGCCTAATCCCGCTGCAAGAGAAAATTGAAACCGCCTCTTTAGCTCAGTTGGCCAGAGCACGTGATTTGTAATCTCGGGGTCGTTGGTTCGAATCCGACAAGAGGCTCAGAAGAGATTGTTTCCCTGCAAGGTTTTTTTAGCAAGGAGGCTATCGACCGGAGAAAGTTTCGGTTGTAAAAAGGGCGAATACCAGAGTGGCCAAATGGGGCAGACTGTAAATCTGCTGGTTT
>CAMNRO010000007.1 GCA_946553045.1 uncultured Porphyromonadaceae bacterium
CCGAGTTCTTCAAATTTATTGCCTAATTTTGCACTTGCAGGTAGAATCTTTCTGCGGGATTCGTATATTGTATGTCGCATTTATTGCTGGGGCGACACGGGAACGATTTTAACGTCTATGCCGTTTTCTTCGAGCTGGCGTGCCACGCGGTCGGGAATATTGCTGTCGGTAATAATCATGTCGACATCGGTGATGTTTGCAATCTTGCAGAACCCGCGGCGTCTGAATTTCGAAGAGTCGGCCAGAACAATTGTTTTCTGGGCGGCATGCATCATTACTTTATTAAGGTTGGCCTCGCGCATGTCGGTTGTCGTGATTCCGAAGTCGAGGTCTATGCCGTCGACGCCAAGGAAAAGCTTGCTGCATGACAAATCGGTGAGAGGCGCTTCTGCGACTTTCCCGACAACCGAAAGCGAACTTGCACGAAGGGTGCCGCCAAGTTGCATGATGTCAATGGATTCGTTCGAGCCTAAAAGCTCCGAAACCTGGAGGGAAGCGGAAATGACAGTGAGCCTGTGGTTCGGAACGATAGCGCGTGCGAATGCCAGGACTGTGGTGCCCGAAGCTATGATGATGCTGTCGTTGCGGTCTATGAGGGTGGCGGCAAAGCGGCCTATTTCCTCTTTTTCCTCGCGGGCGAGGTGCTCTTTTTCGTTTACCGACCTGTTGTTGATATACGGATTGATTAGAATGGCCCTGCCATGGCTGCGATAGAGCTTGTTTGCCTTTTCAAGCTCGGTGAGATCTTTTCGGATTGTCACGGTTGAGACATCAAGAAGCGCAGCGAGCTCGGAAACCTGCATGGCTTCATGGCGGTGTAGCGAATCGAGAATGAGTTTGTGGCGGTCTTCCTTTGTGATAGTCATGGCTGTAATGTGCTTTTGGTGCAAAATTAATAAAAAAGAAAAGAAAATGAAATAAATATGTGAAAATTTCGAAATTATATTTGCACCAATCGAAGTGAAGTGATAACTTTGAAGAACCAAATCATTATCACACGCCTTCAGAACTATGAAACAGCTATTTTCAGTATTATTTATATGTGTAGCGTCGCTTTGTGCTTCGGCACAGGGTGCGCCTGCGGTAAAAGAAAGTTTCGACTACAAGGGCAAGCAGCGCACATACACGATGTATCTGCCTGATACTCTTGAGGCCGGAGCTCCGCTTGTTGTCTATGTGCACGGGTACGGCTCAAAAACGCGCTGGCTTGAAGACCTCAATGCCGTTGCGGCGCGCAAGGGTTTTGCGGTATGTTATCCGGATGGTCTGCCCGATTCGCGCGGTAAGGACGGTTGGAAGGTCGGCTATCCTCCTCAGGAGTCACTGGAAATCGATGAGGCCGACTATTTCCGCCATCTGCTCGACGAGGTCTGCGGTCGCTATGGGCTAAGCCGCGACAATGTCTTCTGTGCCGGCATGTCGAATGGCGGCGATTTATGCTATCAGTTCGCCTATACCGATCCCACCATATTCCGGGCCTATGCTTCTGTGGCCGGTCTTACATTCGAATGTACCTACCTTCCCGAAAAACTGACTGTTCCGGTGCCATTTATGGAGATTCACGGGACGGCCGACAAGACTTCGATGTGGGGCGGAGACCATGAGAACAAAGGTGGCTGGGGAGCATATATTCCGGTGCCTCTGGCTGTTGCTGCAATTGCGGCCAATAACCGCTGTACGGTTGCTGTCAGCGACACGGTGCCTTCTCGGCCTGAATCGGGCAGAACGGTTGTGCGCACTGTGTACAGCGGTTCGCCGACGGGTTCCGATGTGGTTCTGTATCGCATTGAGGGAGGCAAACATTCCTGGGCGAAAAAAGATATCGAAACGTCCGAAATCATATGGAATTTCTTTGAGCCTTATGTGAAAAAGGATTGAAGAATGTGGTTTTGTGTAAATATCTGATTTGCGGGTGTTTATTTGTTTGTTGTTAATTCGGCTCTCTACTTTTTTAAGTTTTATTTGGTTTTGAAAATTAAAAGCAGTACTTTTGTTGCGAAATAGCGAAGCTATAAAAGCGAAAGCAATGCGTTCGTCGGTCGAAACTCGGAATTTCTTGCACTGAACCTCTTATATAGACCACTTCGTTATGACAGACCACATAAAGCCGCCTAAGCGTTACGACGTCGTTGTCATCGGCGCCGGAGCTACCGGTGCGGGCACGGCCCGCGACTGCGCTATGCGCGGTCTCAAAGTGCTGCTCGTAGAGCGCCTCGACTTCACAGCCGGCGCAACAGGGCGTAACCACGGATTGCTCCACAGCGGAGCACGCTATGCAGTTACCGACGGTGAGTCGGCAACCGAATGTATAAAGGAAAACATGATTCTTCGCCGTATCGCCGCGCATTGCGTGGAGGAGACCGGCGGTTTGTTCGTGACCCTGCCTGAGGACTCTCTCGATTATCAGAAAACTTTTGTAGAATCGTGTCTTCGGGCCGGCATCAATGCCGAAGTAATAGACCCGGCCGAGGCTCTCAGACTTGAGCCTGCGGTCAATCCCGACATAATCGGTGCTGTCAAAGTGCCCGACGGCGCTGTAGACCCCTTCCGTCTGACAACTGCCAATGCTCTTGCCGCTCGTCAGAACGGCGCGGATATTCTTACCTATCATGAGGTTGTTGATTTTATCCGTTCGGGCAACCGTATCTGCGGCGTTGTGCTCCGCGACCACCATACGGGCGAACTGACCCGCGTAGAGTGCGATATCGTGGTGAACGCCGCCGGAATCTGGGGTCAGCGCATTGTCGAGATGGCGGGTGCGAAAATCAACATGTTCCCGGCTAAGGGTGCCCTTCTGATTTTCGGCCATCGCGTGAACAATGTCGTGATCAACCGTTGCCGCAAGCCTGCCGACGCCGACATTCTTGTGCCCGGCGATACCATCTCGCTCATAGGCACTACGTCGAGCCGTATTCCCTACGACCAGATCGACAACATGACTGTGACTCCCGAAGAAGTCGACGTGCTTCTCCGCGAGGGTATAAAGATAGCGCCGTCGCTGGCTTATACACGTATTCTGAGAGCGTATGCGGGCGTGCGTCCGCTTATCGCTTCCGACGACGACCCGTCGGGCCGCAGTATCAGCCGCGGCATAGTCTGTCTTGACCATGCAGTGCGCGATGGCATCGAGGGTTTTGTCACAATCTCGGGCGGCAAGCTGATGACCTATCGCCTCATGGCCGAATGGGCGGCCGACATGGTCTGCAAGAAGCTCGGCATCGAGGGCAAGAAGTGTATGACTGCCGAAATACCGCTGCCGGGCTCCGATTCAAGCGACAGCAAGGAGGCCCACAGCCGCAAGCACCATATCATCGACATGAGCACCGACCAGCGTGCGGCCGAAGGTCGTCATGGCAGTCTTTCGAGCGAGATTCCGACGGGAGATGTCGACGACGCTCTCGTATGCGAGTGCGAGGCGGTTTCTGTAGGCGAGGTCAATTTCGCCATAGACAAGCTTCATGTGAACAATCTTATCAATCTTCGCCGACGCACCCGTATGGGCATGGGCACCTGCCAGGGTGGCCTTTGCGCCTGCCGTGCGGCCGCTATTCTGGGCGACCGCCTCAACTGTCAGCAGAAGGCCCTTTATGATTTGGCATCGTTTGTCAACGAACGCTGGAAAGGCATGAAGCCCGTGGCATGGGGCCAGACTCTGGTTGAGGCTCAGTTTACATCGTGGCTATATGAAGGAATGTGCGGGCTCGACCGCTATCAAAACAACGAACAAGGCAACAAGCAATGAACTACGATACTATAATAATAGGAGGCGGACTTGCCGGACTCGTTGCCGGAATCACCCTCCAGGAGCGCGGACAGCGCACAGCAATCATCACCACGGGCCAGGGAGCGCTCCATTTCAGTTCGGGTTCGCTGGCTCTTCTGTCGCGCGACGCCGACGGCAATCCTATAGAGAAGCCCCTCGAGCATATAGATTCTCTTCCGGCCTCACACCCCTATAGCAAGGTCGGGGCTGCGAAGGCCGGCGAACACGCACGTGCGGTGAAGGCTCTTTTCGAGCGCGCAGGCCTGAGCATGCTCGGAAGCGAGGATTCAAACCATTACTACATGACTCCTGTCGGTCTTTTCAAGTCTACATGGCTTTCGACTGCCGACAGCGCCGTATCGCCCACGCCCGACGGCTCGGGGTGGGGTAGAACGGCTATCGTTGGAATCAAAGGCTTCCTCGACTTCTATCCGGGCTTTATTGCCGATAATCTTGCAAAAAACGGCCTGAAGTGTGAAGTGGCCGCGCTGACGACTCCCGAGCTTGAGCATCTCCGCAAGAATAACACCGAAATGCGTGCCCCCGGCATTGCCAAGATAATGCACGGCGAAGCCCTCGAGCGCTTTGCCAAAGCTATCGTGGCAGCCGCGCCTGGTGCCGAGACGGTGATAATACCTGCCGTAGTAGGTCTCGACGGTCAGAAAGATATAGACGCGTTGCGTCGCTTCACGGGCAAGAATGTGATATGTCTGTCGACGCACCCGATTTCGGTGCAGGGCGTGCGCATGCAGCTTGCTCTTCGCCGGTATTATGAAAAAATGGGTGGTACCTATCTCCTTGGCGACAATGTTACGGCCGGATATATGGACGGCGACCGTCTCAAGGCCATCGATACCGCCAATCTCGGCCATGGCAGTCTGACGGCGCGTAACTTTATCCTTGCTACCGGCAGCTTCTTCAGCCGGGGTCTTGTCGCCGAGCCCGACCGTATTTTCGAACCCGTCTTCGGTGTCGATGTCGTTACCGAAGGCGACCGTTCCGACTGGTTCAAGGAGAATATTTTCGAAGAGCAGCCTTTTGTACGCTTCGGAGTTGCCACAGACAATGACTTCCGGGTGAAAAAGGACGGCAAAACTATAGGCAACCTGTATGCAGTGGGCTCCATACTCGGCGGCTGCAATTCGCTGAAAGAAGGCTCAGGGGCCGGAGTGGCCGCAGTGACCGCCATGGAAGTCGCCAACCGTCTGGCTGATAAATAAACAAGGACCTTTGCAATGGAATATCAAGTAAAAAATATAAGCGCCAACGATTTCGAGCAGTGTATAAAGTGCACAATCTGCACGGTTTACTGCCCAGTGGCCGCGGTAAACACCGCATATCCGGGTCCGAAACAGGCAGGCCCCGACGGCGAACGCTATCGTCTTAAAAATCCTGAATTCTATAATAACGCCCTGAAATATTGCCTCAACTGCAAGCGTTGCGAGGTTTCGTGCCCCAACAATGTGCGTATCGGCGATATCATTCAGACCGCACGCATACGCTACGACAAGTCGGCGCCAAAGCTGCGCGACCGCATGCTCGCAAGCACCGATTTCATGGGTAAGGTTGCCACAAAGATGGCTCCTGTAGTCAACCTCATGCTCGGCTTTTCGCCTGTCAAAGCCACAATGCACGGTGTGCTCGGCATAGACCGTCACCGCACATTCCCCCGATATACTTCAACCACTTTCGAGAAATGGATGCGTACCAAGGCTCCGTCGCAGGCTGCTTTTTCCAAAAAAGTGGCGTATTTCCACGGATGCTATGTGAACTATAACTATCCCCAGCTCGGAAAGGACGTGGTGACTGTGCTCAATGCTGTCGGATACGGCGTGCAGTTGCTCGAGAAGGAGCGTTGCTGCGGTGTGGCCAAGATATCAAACCGTCTTATCGATTCTGCCAAGGAAGACGCGCAGCTCAATATCGACTCTATCCGCAAGGCCGTGAAAGCCGGCATGGAAGTAGTCGGAGCCAGCTCGACATGTATATTCACCATGCGCGACGAATATCCGCATCTGCTCGGTGTCGATAATGCCGACGTTCGCGACGATATATCGCTCGTGTCGGTGTTCCTTTATAAACTCATCGATTCAGGTAAGGTGAAGCTTGCGTTCAAGCCCGGTTTCCGCTGCCGTGTGACTTATCACACGCCCTGCCACATGCAGAAACTCGGCTGGGGCATTTATTCGAGCTCGCTCGTGCGTATGATTCCCGGTGTGGAATTCGAGCCAATTGATTCGCTGTGCTGCGGTATTGCCGGCACCTATGGCTTCAAGAAGGAGAACTATCCATACTCGCAGGCCATCGGCAAGGAACTTTTCGACCAGATTGAGCGTGCGCGCGTAGACTATGTGGTGACCGACTGCGAAACCTGCAAATGGCAGATAGAAATGAGCACGGGTGCTACTGTAATCAATCCTGTGAGCCTGCTCGCCATGGCGATAGATGTGGAGGCTACAAAGAAACTTAACGGTATCAAATAATTATGAAGACGACTGCGATAAGCATTGCCGCCATCATGATGGCTTTTGCTGCCAACGGAGAGACTCTTAGTTCCCCCGACGGTAAACTGACCCTCGATTTCGGGCTTACTGCCGACGGAACACCCGAGTATTCTCTGAAGTATGCCGATAAGACCGCGATTGCCCCGAGTCGCCTTGGTTTTGAACTGAAAAAAGGCGGTAACCTTGACAAGGGATTTGTAGTGGTGTCGGTAGATACCGCTTCGGTAGATTCGACTTGGAAGCCCGTATGGGGCGAGGAGTCGGAAATACGCGAGCATTACAATGAAATGACCGTGAATCTGCGCCAGCCTTCGACAAAACGGCTCATGTCGGTGCGTTTCCGTCTCTTCGACGACGGTCTCGGCTTCCGGTATGAGTTCCCGATGCAGAAGAAACTCGCTCATTTCACCATTACCGACGAGCTCACTGAGTTTGCCATGACAGGCGACCACGAGGCTTACTGGATTCCCGCCGACTACGATACGCAGGAGTACGACTATACCCGCAGCCGCCTCTCTGAGGTGCGCGGACTCATGAACGAGGCCTGGACTCATCATAACGTATGGCAGGAGCTTGCCTCGCCCACGGGTGTGCAGACTGCTTTGATGCTCAAGACCGACGACGGCCTGTATATGAACCTCCACGAAGCGGCGCTCGTGAACTATCCGTGCATGCATCTGGAGCTTAACGACTCTACGATGGTGTTCAAGGCCCTGCTCACGCCCGACCCTGTCGGCGACAAGGCTAATATGATGAGCGACTGCGTCACTCCCTGGCGCACGGTTATCGTCAGCGATGACGCACGCGATATACTCGCCTCGCGCATTACCCTGAACCTCAACGAGCCTTGCGCTATCGAGGATACCTCCTGGATCAAGCCATGCAAGTATGTCGGCGTATGGTGGGAAATGATTACCGGCAAGAGCAAGTGGAGCTATACCTACGATATTCCGGTAATACATATAGACCGTCCGGCAGATTATGCCGGTGTGAAACCGCACGGCCGCCATGGAGCCACAACCGAGAATGTGAAGCGCTATATCGACTTCGCCGCCGAGCACGGTTTTGATGCCGTACTCGTGGAGGGCTGGAACATTGGCTGGGAAGACTGGTCGAACAAGTTCAAGGACGAGGTGTTCGATTTCGTTACTCCCTATCCCGACTTCGATTTGCCCGCTGTCCGCGACTATGCCAAGGAAAAGGGCGTGAAGATGATTATGCATCATGAGACTTCCAGCTCTATCCGCAACTATGAGCGCCGTATGGACGAGGCCTACAAGTTTATGAAAGATAACGGCTACGACGCCGTCAAGAGCGGCTATGTGGGCAATATCATACCCCGCGGAAGCAATCACTTCAGCCAGTGGTCGGTAAATCACTACCAGTACGCCGTCGAGAAGGCCGCCGACTATAAGATTATGGTAAACGCCCATGAGGCCGTGCGCCCGACCGGCATATGCCGTACCTGGCCCAACCTCATAGGCAACGAGAGCGCACGCGGCTCCGAATATCAGGCTTTTGGCGGAAGTAAGCCCAGTCACACGACTATTCTGCCGTTTACCCGCCAGATAGGAGGCCCGATGGACTATACTCCCGGTCTGTTCGAGAATGATGTGAAGAAATACAATCCGAAGAAGGATTCGTGGGTCAACACCACTCTCGCCAATCAGCTGTCGCTCTATGTGACGATGTACAGCCCGCTCCAGATGGCAGCAGACTTTCCCGAGACATACGAGCGCTTCATGGACGCTTTCCAGTTCATAAAGGACGTTGCGCTCGACTGGGACCGCAGCTGGTATCTCGAGGCCGAGCCGATGGAATATCTCACTGTCGCACGCAAGGAGAAGGGCGCAGACCGCTGGTTTGTCGGCGGTACCAATGGCGCTGAACCCCGCACGGCTACTGTGGACTTTTCCTTCCTTCCGGCAGGCAAATATAAAGTGACAGTCTATCGCGACGGCAAGGATGCGCACTACCGCACCAATCCGCAGAGCTATGTGATAGAGGAGAAGACCGTGACGCCTAAAACCAAGATGAAGGTCTATGCGGCGGCCGGCGGCGGTTTCGCAATGACAGTAACTCCGATTAAATAATCTAAAACCATCATAAACATATCTTTCAATGGCAAAAGAGAATATTTACGGCAACTGGTCGCCCGAAGTTGTCAAGAAATTCAAGCAATGGCAGCTGCGCACCATCGTTGTCTCGATGATAGGCTATGCCATCTATTACTTTGTCCGCAAAAACTTTTCGATAGCCATGCCCGGCCTTACGGCCCAATATGGTATCTCGAACACGAGTTTCGGTATCGTCATCGGTATCGGCTCGCTCATCTACGGTCTGTCGCGCTTCATCAACGGCTTTGTCGTTGACCGCTACAGCGCGCGTGCAGTCATGGCTATAGGCTTGTTACTGTGCGCACTGAGTAATTTTGCGTTCGGTTTCGGCGTGAACATCAGTTCGTGGATTACAGGCGTTAACCAGGGTCCCGACTTCATCAACATGCTCGTGCTGCTCATGGGCGCTACAATTGTGCTCAATCAGCTCTTCCAGGGTGTCGGCTATCCTCCGTGCGCACGTCTGCTGCCGTGCTGGATTCACCCTTCTGAGCTGGCTACCAAAATGTCGATATGGAATACGTCGCACTCCATCGGCGCTGCTACAGCTGTCGTTGTCTGCGGCTATATCATGGGTTCGATGGGTACTGACCTCAGCGCAAATCCTGAAATCATCAATACAATTGCCACCAACCTCGGTCTCGACAAGAGCGTGCCCGAGCATATGGAGACTATCCTGAGCTATGCCCGCCACTGGGACGCATGGAAATGGTGCTTCTGGTTGCCGGGCTGTTTTGCCGTGGCAGGTGCTGCCTGGCTGTATATAGGCCTGCGCGACGATCCCCGTTCGGTCGGTCTGCCCGAACTGCCCGCTACCAAGACCGGCAAGAAAGACGACGGCCATAACCCCTCGCAATCCAAATTCCTCAAGGTCATGGTGTGGACCAACCGCTGGATATGGACTCTGTGTATTGCCAACGTCTTCGTATATGTGATGCGCATGGGTATCCTCGACTGGGGTCCGAAATTCCTCACCGAGGCACGCGGCATGAGCATTGAAGATGCCGCATGGTCTGTGGGTGTGTTCGAAATCTTCGCTATCGTCGGCACTATCGCCGCCGGCTGGTGTACCGACCATATCTTCAAGGGCAAGGCCCACCGCATGTGTCTTGTCTGCATGGTAAGCGCGGTAATCTTCATGAGTATATTCATTCTCTTCCCGGGCCTGCCCATGATTCTGTCGATATGCGTGCTCGCCATGGCCGGTTTCTTCATCTACGGCCCCCAGGCTCTCATCGGTATCGCTTCGGCCAATCATGCCACCAAGGAAGCTTCCGCTACCGCAAACGGCCTGGCCGGTATCTTCGGCTATGTCGGTTCTTTCCTTTCGGCTATCGGTATCGGTATCGTTGCCGACCACTGGGGCTGGAATATGGTATTCTATCTGATTATCGGTGTTGGTGTGCTCGGTGCAATCACATTTATAACCATGTGGGCTGCGCCCCGCGACGGCTACGAACGCTCGAATGCATTCTATGCCCGTGAAGCTGCCGAAAACGGCGAATTTGAAAAAGCAGTAGAAGAATCAGACAAAGACATAGATTTATAATGGAAAAAGAATATATAACCCCTCTGAGCCACGATGAACTGCTGGCGGCCTGTCGCCGGATAAAGCATGTGGCCCTCGACATGGACGGCACGATATATATGGGTTCGCAGCTGTTCCCTTTCACAAAGCCGTTTCTGAAAGAACTTACCGACAATGGTATCGGGTATTCGTTCCTTACCAATAATCCGACACGCAGCCGAGTGGACTATCTCAAGAAGCTCGAAAAACTCGGTATCGAGGCTACGCCCGACCAGATGTACACCACAGCTGTGGCTACAATCGAGTATCTGAAGGAGAAAATGCCCCAGGTAAAGCGCATATTCGCTACCGGCACACCTTCGATGATTAAAGAATTCGAGGACGCCGGATATGAAATGACGGCAATCGATGCCAACGATATGCCCGACCTTCTGCTTGTGGCGTTCGACACCACGCTTACCTACGAGCGCCTCTGCCATGCTTCGTGGCTGGCCGCCCAGGGCATACCATATATCGCTACCAATCCCGACCGTGTATGTCCGACAGACCAGCCTACCGTACTCGTCGACTGCGGTTCGCTGTGCAAGTGCATTGAGCACGCCACCGGTCGCGAGCCCGACCTGGTAATCGGCAAACCCAACCCCGACATGCTTTCGGGCATAATGTACCGCTACGGTCTCCGCGCCGATGAAATCGCAATGTGCGGCGACCGCATCTATACTGATGTGGCTATGGCGCAGAACGCCGGTGCATTCGGCGTGCTCGTACTATCCGGCGAAACCACTCTCCAGACTGCGCTTGAGGCCGAAAATCCGCCTTTGCTGACAGCGCGCGACATTTCGGTATTCGGTAAACTGCTTATAGAATCCAAATCCTGATGAATAGATATTTAACAGGCTGTGTGGCAGCCGTGGCCCTTGTGGCCATGGTTGCCACACCTGCGTTTGCAGAGATTGTCGAGGTCTCCACGCCTACCTCTTCGCTCATACTCGACGCTAAAAAAGGCAAAAAACTGAGACACGTATATTATGGAGCCAAAATAAGCGATAAAGACACTTACGACCAGCTGAAGTCGGGCGTAGGTGCGGCTCTCGACGCTTATCCGGCTTATGGTATGACAACAACCAGCGAGACCGCCGTGGCTGCCACACATGCCGACGGCAACATGACTCTCGACCTCGTTGTCGACGGCGTCAGCAAGACCAGGCGCGATGGCGCCGAGCTTACAACGGTAAAGCTGCGCGATACTTACTATCCGTTCTATGTCGATGTGAACTATCGCACATACGATGGCGAGGACGTAATCGAGACATGGACCGAAATCAGTCATGGCGAGAAGGGTGAAGTGACACTTACCCAGTTTGCCTCGGGCTATCTGCCGGTGCGTTACGGCGACGTATGGCTGTCGCACCTCTACGGCACCAACCACAACGAGGGGCATCTCGAGACCGAACCGCTCACACACGGCATGAAGGTGATAAAGAACAAGGACGGCGTTCGCAATTCGCACACGGCACACTCGGAAGTGATGATTTCGCTCGATGGCGAGCCGGCCGAGAACAGCGGGCGTGTGATTGGCGCGGCGCTGTGCTACAGCGGCAACTATAAGCTGCGCTTCGATACCGACCATACTGACTATCACCATTTCTTCGCAGGCATAAACGAGGAAAATTCGGCTTATAAAATCAAGAAAGGCGATGTTTTCGCAACTCCTGAGCTTGCCTTGAGCTATTCCCACGAAGGTCTGAGTGGAGTGAGCCGGAATTTCCACCGCTGGGCACGCAAGCACAAGATAGCTCACGGCGATGTGCCCCGGAAGGTGCTGCTCAATAGCTGGGAAGGGGTATATTTCGATATTGACGAGAAGGGCATGAATTCGATGATGGCTGATATCGCCGACCTCGGAGGTGAGCTCTTCGTGATGGACGACGGCTGGTTCGGCGTCAAATATCCGCGCGACAACAGCAAGACGAGCCTCGGTGACTGGACCGTAGATACAAGAAAGTTGCCTTCCGGCATTCAGGGGCTGATAGACACGGCAAAATCGAAGGGTATTGAATTCGGAATATGGATAGAACCCGAAATGACAAACAGCCGGAGCGAGCTTTTCGAGCAGCATCCCGAGTATGTCATCGTGCCGTCGAACCGCAAGCCCGTGTATGGCCGCGGAGGAACACAGCTCGTGCTGGATATGGCTAATCCGAAAGTGCAGGACCTCGTTTTCACCGTGGTCGATACTCTGATGACCAACTATCCTGAAATCGACTATATCAAGTGGGATGCCAATATGGCCGTGCGCAATCACGGTTCGCAGTATCTCTCGTCCGACCGCCAGAGTCATCTTTATATTGATTATCACAAAGGGCTCGCCAAGGCTCTCGACCGTATCCGCGCCAAATATCCCGATGTGACTATTCAGGCCTGCGCGAGTGGAGGCGGACGCGCCAATTACGGTGTGATGCCCTGGTTCGACGAGTTCTGGGTGAGCGACAACACCGACGCCCTCCAGCGTGTATTCCTGCAGTGGGGCGACAGCTACTTCTTCCCGCCGACAACCATGGCAAGCCATATCAGTGCCTCGCCCAACCACCAGACACAGCGCCGCATACCGATGAAATACCGTATCGATGTGGCTATGAGCGGGCGTCTGGGCATGGAGATGCAGCCGTCGGAAATGATCGAACAGGAAAAGGATATGTGTCGCAAGGCGATAGAGCAGTATAAGACGCTCGTGCGCCCCGTCCTGATTGATGGCGACATATACCGCCTCCAGTCGCCTTACAACGGAAAGGGTGTTGCTTCGCTGATGTATGTGTCGCCGGCCAAGGACAAGGCTGTGTATTACTGGTGGAAGACAGAGTCGTTCCGCAACCAGCAGCTGCCGCGTGTCACCATGGCCGGTCTCGACCCCGACAGGCTCTACAAGGTTACCGAACTCAACTCTATCGACGTGAAACCGCTGTCATACGAAGGAAAGGTTTTCTCCGGGAAATACCTGATGGACAACGGTCTTGAAATGCCTCAGAACTACAATGTTGCCAAGCCCGACAAAAACGAGTGGGGCAGCCGCGTCCTCTACCTCGAAGCCCAGTAACGGCTTTTTTCAAGAAAAAAGCACTAAATTTGCACAAATCAAATTTGCTTTTAAGCTATGAAGAATCATCGTTTTATTTTGTTTGCCGTTGTTTTGGCAGTGGCAATGGCGGCTTTCGGGCAGAAGGCGGCGTTCAATATCGCTACCTATAATATCCGGCAGATGAACGACGGAGATAATAAGGCCGGCAATGGCTGGAGTGTGCGTGCGCCGCACGTGGCAAAGCTTGTGCAGTTCCACGACTTCGACATATTCGGCACGCAGGAGGGATTCAAGGCTCAACTTGAGGACCTGAAAGGACTTTTGCCCGGCTATGATTATATCGGCGTCGGCCGCGACAACGGAGCCGACGAAGGCGAGCATTCGGCGATATTCTATGATACCAGCAAGTTTTCTGTGCTTGACCACGGCGATTTCTGGTTGTCGGAAACCCCCGACAGACCCGGTCTGGGCTGGGATGCCGTATGCGTTCGTATCTGCACCTGGGGACACTTCCGCCATAATGAAAGCGGCAAGGAATTTCTCTATTTCAACCTTCACATGGACCATGTCGGTAAAAAGGCCCGCGTAGAGAGTGCCAATCTTGTCAAGAAACGTCTCACCGAGCTTGGTGCCACTCTGCCGATGTTCCTGTCGGGAGATTTTAATGTAGACCAGTTCTCGCCTTCGTATGCAACCATCATAGAGGGCGATCTGCTCGACGACTCGCACGATAGGGCAAAGATGGTCTATGAGACTACAGGCACATACAACGGCTATTCGGCTGAGAAATACACGAAGTCGCGTATCGACCATATCTTCGTGTCGCCAAATGTCGACGTGCTGAAGTATGGTATTCTCACCGACACCTATCGCACGCCTGTCGAAGGCGAGGTAGGGCAGAAGGAAGCATTCGCTCCCGAAGAAATAGAGCTGACGAAATTCAAGGCCCGTACGCCGTCAGACCACTTCCCCGTAAAGATTTCGGTAGAAATTTAAGGAGAGTTAGAAATTAGAAGTTAGGAGTTAGAAGTTTAGGCCACGAAAGCCAACTTCTAACTCCTAACTTCTAATTTCTAACTATTTATGCCAACTCGCAGATGAGAGTGGCAGAGGTGGTGTCGAGCACGCGTACGCGGCGTATTTCGCCAACTTTGGCGTCGCCGCGGGCAAAGACCGCTGTCTTGTTCTGGCTTGTGCGGCCTACCATCTGCTCCTTGCTGCGCTTGGCAACGCCCTCTACGAGTACTTCGAACTCGCGGCCGATGTCGGCGCGGTTGGAGGCCGCCGAAAGTTCGTTCTGAAGGGCTATCATGCGGTTAAGACGTTCGATTTTGACTTCTTCGGGTACATTGTCGGGCATGGTGCGCGAAGCGAGGGTGCCGGGGCGCTCCGAGTATTTGAACATGAACGCCGAGTCGAATCCGACCTCGCGCATGAGGCTGAGTGTTTCCTGAAAATCTTCTTCGGTCTCGCCGTGGAAGCCGGTGAAGAGGTCGGTGGAAATGCCGCAGTCGGGTATGCGGCTGCGTATTGCGGCTATGCGGTCGAGATACCACTCGCGGGTGTACTTGCGGTTCATGGCCTTGAGCACGGAATTGCTGCCGCTCTGCACAGGCAGGTGGATATGCCGGCATATGTTATGGTGCGAGGCAATGGCGTCGATAATGGCGTCGGACATGTCTTTGGGGTGTGATGTGGTGAAGCGCACGCGCATATCGGGTGCGGCTTCGGCAACGGCCGATATGAGGGCGGCGAAGTCGGTTTCGCCGTCGAGGTAGCTGTTGACGTTCTGCCCCAGCAGAGTCACTTCCTTGAATCCGCGCTTGCGCAGGTCGGCCACTTCGCCGAGAATGCTGTCGACGGGGCGGCTGCGTTCGCGTCCGCGTGTGTAGGGCACAATGCAGTATGAACAGAAATTGTTGCAGCCTCGCATAATGCTCACGAAACCCGACACCGTCTGACCCGGAATACGGGCCGGCATCACATCGCGATATGTCTCGGTGGTGCTCAGTTCGACATTGACTGCCGGCTGGCCGTTTTCGGCCGAGGCGAAGAGGGCAGGGAGGTCGAGATATGCGTCAGGCCCTGCTACGATATCGACGCCGTGTTTTTCTACGAGTTCCTGCTGCACGCGCTCGGCCATACAGCCAATGACACCGATAAGGAGGCGTCCGCGTTTGCGGCGTTCGGCTGCGAGAGCGCGCAGGCGCGATATGATTTTCTGCTCGGCATTGTCGCGTATTGAGCATGTGTTAAGCAGGACAGCGTCGGCGTTATCTATGGTCTCGGTCAGGTTGTAGCCGGCCATTTCCATGATTGAGGCCACGACTTCACTGTCGGCCACGTTCATCTGGCAGCCGTAGGTCTCTATATATAAGAGTTTATTGTCTTTGTTATCCATAAAATATTTGTGCCTTTGCACAAGATTGACTATTTTTGTGCAAAATTACAAAAAAAGCGTGGAATCGAGTTCTCTTTCCATCATAGTTCCCATAGCGGTGGGCGTTATAATTTTCTTAATCGAGAAAGCGAGCGAGAAAAAGAACGCCTCTGCGTCTGCGAAACGGCCTTCTGCCGGGCGCAGGCCTGTGATGGTTGTGACTCCTCAGGACGAAGAGGATTCGCGTCGAGCGGAGGCCGCCCGGCATGCCGCGCTCTCGCGCCGCCGCAACGCTGCCCGCGCGGCTGAAGAAGCTATGGCGGCTCTTAAGGCCGACAAGGCACCTGTAGCGCCCTCGCTTCCCGAAGAAGGAGTGCGTGTGACATCCGATAAGCCGGTGAAAGAGCCTGCTGTAAGAACCGGGACGGTTCCGCCCGTGCCCGGAGGCGATTTGCGCAAGGCTATAATCTGGAGCGAGATACTGAAACGGAAATTCTGACCTTATTTATATCAAAAAAATACTAATCCTTACCGCATAAAGCAATGGCATTTAATTTCATTACAGCTCAGGAAGCTGCCGAAATGATTCATAACGGTGCAACCATCGGCCTTTCGGGCTTTACAGCACCCGGCACTCCCAAAGCCATCACAGAGGCCCTTGCCGAGAAAGCCGTGCGCGAGCACGAAGCCGGCAAGCCGTTCAAAGTAAACATGTTTACAGGCGCTTCTACCAGCGACCATGTAGACGGCGTTCTTTCGCGTGCCAACGCATACAATATGCGCGCACCCTACCAGAATGTGCCCGACCTCCGCAAGCGCATCAACTCCCACGATTGCCACTACAATGACCGTCACCTTTCGGAAATGGCTCAGGAAATGCGTTATGGCACATACGGCGAAGTCGACTTCGCCATCATCGAGGCCGCCGACATCTCCGACTCCGGCGAAATCGTGCTCGGCTGCGGTGTCGGCAATGTGCCCACCTATGCCGCCATGGCAAAGAAAATCTTCATCGAGCTGAATGCCAAGCTGCCCAAGGCCCTGCTCGGCATGCACGATGTGTATATGCCTCTCGACCCTCCCTACCGTCGCGAAATACCTATCTACGCCGCCAACGACCGCGTCGGCTCGCCGGTGCTGAAGGTTGATCCGGCCAAGATTGTAGGTATTGTCCGTACCGACTCCTACGACTGCGTGAAGCCCTTCACCGCTCCCGACGAGGTTTCGACTCTCATCGGCAAGAACGTTGTCCGCTTCCTCGTGGGCGAATACAAGGCCGGCCGTCTTCCCAAGGAATTCCTTCCCCTCCAGTCGGGTGTGGGTAACGTGGCAAATGCCGTGCTCTACGACCTCGGCGAAAGCAAGGAACTGCCTAACTTCATGATGTACACCGAAGTTATTCAGGACGCCGTGCTTGAGCTCCTCAAGAAAGGCAAATGTACCTTCGCCAGCACATGCTCGATGACATTCTCCGACGAGACAGAGGCCAAGCTTTTCTCCGACATCAGCTTCTTCCACGACAAGATTCTGATGCGTCCGGCCGAAATTTCGAACAATCCCGAGGTTATCCGCCGAATAGGCGTCATCGCCATGAACACCGCTCTCGAAGCCGATATTTTCGGCGCCGTGAACTCCACACACGTGCTCGGCACAAAGATGATGAACGGTATCGGCGGCTCCGGCGACTTCACCCGCAACGCCTACCTCTCGATTTTCAGCTGCCCCTCAATCACCAAGGGCGGCGCAATCAGCAACATCGTGCCTATGGTGGCTCATGCCGACCACAGCGAGCACTCGGTCGACATCATCGTCACCGACCAGGGTATCGCCGACCTTCGCGGCAAAGACCCCGTGCAGCGTGCAAAGGAAATCATCAATAACTGCGCACACCCGATGTACCGCGAAGTCCTCACCGACTATCTCAACCGCGGCGCCGGCCAGACTCCGCACTCGCTCCGCGCTTCGTTCGCGCTCCACGAGGCGTTCACCGAAACCGGCGACATGCGCAATGCCGACCTCGGACGCTATTTCTGATAACTCGATAACAGCATAGAAACTCCCGCGGCACGCTTTTTTGCAATGCCGCGGGATTATTATATCCGAAACGGTCTGTGGATTGTTATATGTTTTTGTAGTTCACCGCACCTCGATTCTATGAAACCGAATTTAGCAACAAGAATTTCCGATTTCTTCGTCAATTACTTTTCTCTCAACGGGCAGCTTGTCTCTCAGGAGCAGGCCGAGCAGAATATCCGCGACGGTGTTTCGTTCCGCGGCACAAGCATTCTTATCCTCATTCTGGCGATACTGATTGCGTCGCTGGGTCTTAACACCAACTCGACGGCCGTGATAATCGGCGCCATGCTCATATCGCCGTTGATGGGACCTATAATCGGTGTGGGGCTCGGGGTCGGCATCCACGATTTCGAACTGATAAAACGCTGCGTGCGCAATCTCCTGATGGCGGCGGTGTTCTCGATAATCGCATCGACGCTGTTCTTCCTTATATCGCCTGTAAACGAGCAGCACAGCGAACTCCTTGCCCGCACCTCGCCGACAATCTACGATGTGTTCATCGGCTTTGTGGGCGGCGGCGCCGGAATCATTGCGCTCGGAAGCACGAACAAAGGCAACGTGATACCCGGTGTGGCTATCGCTACGGCCCTCATGCCGCCTCTGTGCACCGCCGGCTACGGACTCGCCACATGGCAGCTAAATTACTTCTTCGGCGCCACATATCTCTTCATAATCAATTCGATATACATAGCCTTTGCCACATTTATCGGTGTCAAGCTGATGAAATACAAAGGTTTGCCGGCCGACAGCGGCCGTGCGCGCCGTGTGCGCCGAGTTGTATATACTCTTGCGGTGCTGACAATGCTGCCAAGCATATATCTGACATACAATATGCTGCGCGAGAGTCGGTTTACCATGAACGCCGACCGTTTCATACAACATGAATGCGATTTTCCGGGCACTCAGGTACTTGGGCGCAAGGCATATATCGAACATGGGCAGAAACATCTTGTAATCACCCTTATAGGGCGTGCGTTGCCGCCCGACTCGCTCCATCTGGCCCTGGCCGGACGGCTGAAATACTACGGGCTGGCCGGTACGGACCTCTCTCTGATACAGGGTGGTGCCTATGAGGCCGACAATGACAAGCCAGCCGCCATAAGCGACATCTATGCCCTGACGCAGGCCACAATATCGCACCAGCAAAGCGTGATAGACTCGCTTCAGGCCGTGCTGCGCATAGACCGCACATCGGCCATCGCCGCTCCCGAGATTTCGCCCGAGCTTAAAGTGCTATTCCCTAATATAAAGGATATTGCCATCACTACAACGGTCTTCGCCAGCCCGGCTGAGCAGTCGGTCGATACGGCCAATGTGGCGTTGATCCGCACCCACGGGCGTTTCGACCGTGGCGAACGCAAAAAACTTGCCGAGTATCTGGAAACACGTCTGAAACTCGGCAAAGTGGAAGTGGTGAGTCTGTAGCCTCTAACTTCTGACTTGTAATTTATAGCTGCCGTATGCCTGCTTGATTTTGAAACCGGTGAATGCCATGACGAGCGACATTACGGGCGACAGATAATTGAACACGCAGAATGGCAGATAGGTGAGGGTAGACACCCCGAGCACCGTCGACTGGGTGACGCCGCATGAATTCCACGGGATAAGCACCGATGTCACCGACACGGAGTCTTCGAGAGTGCGGCTGAGCAGGCGCGGCTCCAGGCCGAAGCGGCGGTAGACATTGCGAAACATATTGCCGCCGATGATGAGCGACAGATACTGGTCGGCCGTGCAGCTGTTGATGAACAGACCGCCTCCGACAGTAGAGCCGACGATGGCAAAGCGGCTTTTGAGGCGCGCGGTGATTTTATGGGTGAGCACGCCGAGCATGCCTGTGCCTATCATTGCGGTGCCGAATGTCATGGCGCACAGCACAAGCGCTATCGTCGGCAGCATGCCCGTGATGCCTCCGGTGCCGACGAGGCTGTCGAAGGTCTCATGGCCGGTGTCGAATGCGGTCTCGCTCCAGAGCAGCCGCAGCGTCATGCCCGCATAATCGGCAAATGACTCGCCTCCGGCAAGCATGGCCGTGATTCCCGGCTGGAATATGAAGATACCGGCCAGACCGAGCATGGAGCTTATCAGAAGGGTGAGCAGAGTGTTGACGCGGAAGGCAATCAGAGTAAGAGTGATAGCCGGTATCACCAGAGTCCAGGGTGTGATGACAAATGTGCGGTTGATAAGCCCGAGCATGTCGCCTGCGCTCTCGGCCGGCGAGGCATCTATGCACAGCCCCGCTATGAGAAATGCCAGGAGAGCCAGCCCCATGGCCGGAATGGCCGTGAGCATGAGATAGCGTATGTGGTCGAACAGGTCTACGCCGCAGGCACTCGAGGCAACCACGGTAGTGTCGCTGAGCGGCGATACCTTGTCGCCGAAATAAGCGCCCGAGATGATTGCTCCGGCCACCCAGCCCGGGTGGAAGCCCATGACGGTGCCTATGCCCATGAAGGCCACGCCGATGGTGGCGATGGTGCTCCACG
Organism: uncultured Porphyromonadaceae bacterium; assembly: GCA_946553045.1. Taxonomy (GTDB): domain Bacteria; phylum Bacteroidota; class Bacteroidia; order Bacteroidales; family Muribaculaceae; genus CAG-873. Next base: position 19,931 of record CAMNRO010000007.1, read on the forward strand.
AACTGCCCGTGAGAACCGAAATGACGGCGCATACGGCGCAGGTGGTGACAAGGAAGAATGTCGGATTGAGTATTCTCATGCCGAAGTCGATGAGCGTGGGCACGACGCCGCTGAGCATCCATGTGGTCGAGACCATGGCTATGAACACAAGCATAGGCACAGCCGGAAGAATCTGGCGTGCGCTGCGGCGGAAGCCGACGGTGAGACCGCGACGGCACAATGTGCCCGAAAAGGCACTGAGCGCTACGGCTATGATGGCCGAGGCCAGCAGGGCCCACGGGCTGAGATCTGAAATTGCGTCGGCTCCTATAAAAACAACCACACCGACCAACAAAACAAGAAGAGTAACTACCGGAAACGCCGAGAGGGCGAAAGATGGAGATTTAGCCACACTCGTGGCAAGAGAAAGGCTTTTCAATTCTTTGTAAGTAATATATGTGTCCGTTGTACGATAAATGGCTGTAAAGATACGCAAATTGCGTCATGTCGGCGGTGTCTTGATTGCTAAATAATCGTAAAATGATTATTGTGCTGTTTTGCGGCCGGAGAGAGTATTTTCACCTGTCATTTAGAGGAATAATAGTAGAAGATTTTGGTTTTTAGGTCTTCTCTTTTGATTTTTTTTGGCCGCGAAAGTATTTTTAGCTAAATTTGCCGTGATAAAGAGTCCGTAAATTTAGCATTTAATAAGATTGCGGATAACTTATGAGAGAATGTACTAAGAGGTCGTTTAATAACATATGTGAAACCACAGGTTGGAGGATTTTTGCTTAAATTGCACATTATGAAGAGGGAACATAGCGGTTGCTATGAGACCGATGAGTGATGGGCAAGTTAACAAAAAGACGCCAGGACTGCACTAATGTTAAAAACGCCTCATTAAAATCTTCTTAAAAAACACTGTAAGCATGAAAACAAAGGCTTCGCCTCCAAAAATTCAGAGTGTCTTTATCTCTTCGACTCAGTCACATAGCCACCGCTATGCTCCTTCGTCTCAGATATAAATCCATCTCAGACTTTTTGGCCTGCGTTTTCACATATGTTTTTAAACAATCTCTAATAATAAACCAATAACATTATGAAAAAAACTATCATGGCCGGCATGGTATCGCTTGCTGCTGTGACTTTGATGTGCGGTTGCGACGATTTCGGCGAGACCCGCGGAAGAGGCCAGGGGCGTATTATGCCTTTGATAGGACTTGACTCGCAGATGGTTGGGGCCGGAACGGCGATATCGCCCGATTCGCGTGCCGACGGAGCTGTAGGAGTCAATGATCTTTCTGTTACCCTCGAAAAGACCGGGGGCGACTACAAGAAGACATGGGAAAGTGTCGACGCTTTTATAACAGATTGCGAAACATCGAAATTCTCTGTCGGAGAATATCTCCTGAGCGTATGGTACGGCGACCAGGAAAGCACCGGTTTCGACGTTCCGGCCTATTATGGCTCGGCTACGCTGACCGTGAAAGACGACCAGGCCACCGAAGTAGGCGTGAGCGCATCGATGTCGAAGTCGATGTTCTCCTTCGCTTATACAGAGGCTTTCCTCAAATATATGAGCGACTGGTCGGTTGAAATCGGCGGGGTGTCTGTCGACAAGGACGAGACCCGTCCGGCCTATGTCCTCCCCGGCGAAATGGACGTGAAAATGTCGTTTACCACTGTCGCCGGTCAGACTGCCACTACCACTGTAGCTACGGTCAACGCCCTGGCACGCCACCACTACAAGGTGACTGTCGACGTCAATGGCGGCGAGGTTGGCGACCCCTCTCTCAAAATAGACTGGGACGAGACTCTCGAGACCGAAAATGTAGAAATCAAGCTCGAAGGCCTTTTCAGCTCCGAGCCTCCCGTTCTCACTGCCGACGGCTTTGTGGCCGGCGAGCCCGTGGGCTTTGTCGAGGGTTTTGCTCCCGAGACACCTCTCAAACTCAATATTGTGGCTATGGGCGGTCTCAAGAGCGTCCTGCTCGAGACAAGCACGCATGGTCTTAACGGCTGGCCTGCTTCCGTGGAACTCCTCGGTGCCGACGACGCTACTCAGCAGCTCCTCACCGGCAAAGGCCTCGCTGTTCTCGGTCTGTGGCGTAATCCCGGCCAGATGGCTCAGATAGATTTCGCCGGTGTGCTGAAGAATATCAAGACCAGCCCCGAAGGCAACACAAGCGAGTTTACAGTTACTGTGACCGACAATTACGGCCGCACCGGCTCGATGGCTCTCACCGTTGAGGCAGAAGGTCTTGTCCTGAATCTCGACCCCTCAGACGAGGCGTTCTATACGCCCGGCGAGCCTGTCGCTCTCACCATGGAGTATAACGGACCCGACCCGAAATCGAATATCGAGCTCACATATATGGCTTCGAGCGCGGGCCGTCCGCGTCCTGTGGCAGACTGGACTGTAGAGCCTCTCGGCCGTGCAGGCAACTTCTATAAGGTGACGATGAAAGGTTTTACAAGCACCGGCAACATCGAGCTTACCGCTAAATGCAACGGATACACTACCGCCACCACTATCAAGGCTCCGCGCTATGTCGTATCGGCCGACGATAACAACGTATTCGCCAAATATGCATATGTTTCCGTATTCGACAACGCGACCAACGCTCCCGCCGACCTTAGCGCCCTTACATTCGGCGCCACAGTCAATGGTGTGGACATCGCTGTGGGCGGCGCCGTAGAAGGCAACTATTACAAGGTTACCGGCCTTACCCCCGGTCAGGTGAACAATATCCGCGTAATAAGCGACGAACGTTCCACCGTGGCCGCCGTCACTACCGAAGCCGCCACACAGCTCCCCAATTCAGATATGGAAAACTGGTATCGCCAGAACGGAAAAACTGAATATTGGTGGATTGATTATCCTGGAAAAGACGAAAATGCAGTGTGGGGTACTATGAATAAACTGACTACTTCAGTGGGTGGTAGCAAAACAAATATGTTTGACCATAAAGGAGCTGCGTACTGTGCTTTTTCAGGAACACGCCCTACCGGATCGGGATTTTCCGATCGAGGCATTAACCATGGTACCGCAAATAAGGAGAATGTATTTAATGGTGCCTATAGCGCTGTAATTTCTACAGTAGGCTGGGGTGATAATGACGGAAACGGCTCTACTTCAACCGGTAAAGGATGCAAGAACCTAACTGTGGGCGAATTGTACCTTGGTTCGTATAATGAAACCTCTCAGAAAGCTGAATATACAGGGCTTGCATTCGGTTCAAGACCGTCAGCCTTGAAATTCTATTACTACTATTGCGCTCAGAATTCGGCTGATTATGGATATGTTGAGGTTTGGGTTAAAGATAATGCGGGAAATGTAATTGCCAGCGGAAATAAGAATCTTAGCCCTCGTGGCGAGTATGGAGAAGAGAGTGTAAATCTTACATATTCAATGAAATCGGCAAAAGCTTCTACGATATGTGTGATTTTTAAATCATCCAATAATCCGAGCTGTCAGACAATTAATACGACCAATTTGTCGTGTCCGAAATTCGGTGATACTACTTCTGGTCGTTTTACAGGTTCGGAATTGTTTATCGACGATTTAGAATTAATCTATTAAAAGAAAATTGATGAAAACAAATATATCAAGCATAGCAATGGCGGCAGCGATGCTGACTGTCGTTTCGTGCTCGGAGCACTGGACTCCTCCTACGGGTTCTGACGGCTCTCTGGCTCTTGGCTCGATGATTGTCGATGTCAAGGAAAACGCCAATGTGATTGTTTCGCCGGGTTCGCGCGCAGCAGCCGACGTCAACAACTTCCAGGTGACAATTTATGACAAGACAGGAGCCGAAGCCGGTTCATGGACCTACGGCCAGATGCCCGAAATAGTGACACTTGCCGCAGGCGACGGCTATGCCGTGAAAGTGAAATCGCACGACGTCGAAAAGGCCGCCTGGGAAATGCCATATTACTACGGCGAATCCAAATCGTTCTCAATCGAGAAGAACAAAATCACCGAGGTTGGCACCGTTACGGCTGAATTCAAGTCTATCAAGGTTACAGTCGAGTTTACAGACGAACTCAAGGCTATCGTCAGCGACGATGTGAAAGTTGTCATCGAGGCCAACGACGAAGGCCTTATCACCTTTACGAAGAAAGAGGTCGAAGACGGTTCTGCTGCATATTTTGAGGCTGTAGACGGTTCTACGACCATGGTGGCTCATTTCGCGGGCTCTATCCGCGGAAATGCTGTCGACAGCAAGGCGCCGTTTACCGATATTGCAGCCGGACAGCACCGTATTGTGCGCTATGGCGTGAAAATCGGTCCTGATGTTCCTGAGCCCGACGGCTCTATCACACCCGGCGGAATAACTATCGACACAGAAATCGTAGAGGTAGATGTCGATGGCAATACCACCGTCGTAGACCCCGATCTCGATTCGAGCGACCGCCCCGGTCCTGAAGAACCCGAGAATCCTGACAAGCCTGGTCCCGACGAGCCCACACCTCCCGGCCCCGGCGGCGAAGCAATTTCATTCGAAAAGGGTGTTGAGAATGATAACTTCAATCTTGAAGGCATCAATGTATTAAAGCAGAGTGATGAAGATCCATTTGGTGACGTTGTAGTCAATATAATCGCTGACAAAGGCGTGAAGAATCTTTTTGTGACAATTAAACCTGGAGATGCCGGTTTCTCAGCCGCTCTTGCCGATTTGGAATTATTGGATTCTTTCGATCTTGCCAACCCTGGAAATCTTGAGGCTAACCTTGGCCCAGACGGATTGAATCTGCCGATTAAGGATGCTGTAGTCGGTAAGAAATCGGTGCCTTTTGATATCACTGGCTTTATGTCTATGCTCAAAGCATTTGTCGGAGAACATTCCTTCGAGCTTCGTGTTGTGGATTCGGAAAATAATGAGAAGTCGATGACTTTGGTTTTCAAAGTTGTTGAATAATCCCCTTGCCATATGAAAAAGATAAAATTGTTATATATAATGGCCGCAGGCTTAGTGCTTGCAACCGCTTGCTCGGAAGAGAAATTCGAGGGTTCAGGCGAGGGTAATATTGTGCTCAATACCAGCGTGAGCACCGATATGACTGTTGTTTCGCGTGCAATCGAAGATGATATCAAGGCCGGAACGATGATATGGATTTCGCGGGCCGAAGGCGGCCTGGTGCGCCGGTATAATACCCTTGCCGATGTTCCCACCGGCGCTTTCCCCATGCTCTCGGGCAGCTATATAGCCGAGGCTTGGGCCGGCGACTCGGTTTCGGCCTCCTGGGATAAACGGTATTTCAAGGGCTATACTGAATTTGCTGTAAAAGGCGGCGAGACATCAGAAGTCAATATCCTCTGCAAGATTGCCAATGTGGCCGCCGAAGTGAAATATCAGGACGGTCTCGGCAGTTATCTGTCGGATTATACCATGACCGTCGGTCACCGTCGCGGTGCGCTCGATTTTACGGTAGAGGATGCCGCCGACGGCCGTCGTGCATACTTCATGATGCCATCGAACGACAAGAATCTTGCGTGGACCTTCAAGGGCACGCAGCTCAACGGCGATTCTTTCGAACAGGAAGGCGTGATTGAGAACGCTCAGCCTGGTCATCTATATGTTCTCAATGTGTCGTATAGCACTCAGAGCTCCGATATAGGCGGTGCTATTGTCACCATAAAGATTGACGACAAGGTGATTGAGGTTAACGATAATATCGAGCTTATTGCTCCGCCTGCTTTCAAGGGCTACGATTTCGACATCAGCAAGCCTGTGACAGCAGCGAAGGGTGAAATCGGCGACCGCACTGTCTTTATATCGAGTGCCGTCGATATTGTGAGCGTGGTTCTCGACAGCGAGGAACTTGCCGGACTCGACGTGATGGAAGGCGGTACTGATGTTGAAATAGCAGCCGGTTCTGCCTCAGCTATCGCCGCTCTCGATGAGCATGGTATCTCATGCCGCTATGTAGCCGCAGTCGTAGGCAACGAGCAGAAAGAGAAATCGCTTTTCCGCATCAATTTCACCGAGAAGTTCACCAATACGCTTGCCGACGGAGAGCATACATTCGTCATCTCCGCAACCGACAGCAAGAATCAGATTTCTACAGCGACGCTGACTTTCAACGTCAGCGATGCTCCCGTAGCCAGTGTTCCCGTATCGCCGGCCGATTACAGCTCGCGCAAGGCTATTCTCCGCGGAACTGTGACGAAGAATGATGTTGAGAGTGTCGGTTTCCGCTATCGCGCAGCCAATGCAGGCGAGTGGCAGTATATAGACGGCACTCCCGTGAGTCGTGCTCTGGCTATGGGAACAGAGTTCTATGCCGAACTTACCGACCTTGTTCCGGGCACAAACTATGAGTACAAGGTTGTGTCGGGCGATTTCGAATCGGCTGTACAGACATTTGTAACCGACTCTGAGCCTCAATTGCCGAATTCGGGCTTTGATGAGTGGGATACATCGTCTAAGGCATATCTGCTCTATGCGCCTGGAGGCGAGATGTTCTGGGATTCAGGCAACCATGGGTCTACGACAATTGGTGCGAAATACAATATAACGATGCCTGATTCCGAAATGAAGCATTCAGGACTCTATAGTGTCAAAATGGTTTCTACAAAGGTTGTTATCAAGTTTGCGGCAGGAAATATGTTTGTCGGAAAGTATCTTGAAACAGCCGGAACCAATGGTGTGCTCGGCTGGGGACGTCCGTTTAACGGTCGCCCGAAGGCTTTGCGCGTATGGGCGAAATATTCACCGGTCAATATCGATAATGTTGGATCACTTCCGTCAAACATTTCTGTGAAAAAAGGAGACCTTGATAATGGTATCATTTATATAGCCCTTGTCGATGATACTAAAGACAGCTACAATGGTGACCAGTGGCCATGTGTGGTCAAAACGGCTTCACCACCTCAGCTTTTCGACAAAGACGGAGCAAATGTTATCGCTTATGGTGAAAAAGTGTTCACTGAAGCAACCTCAGGTAATGAGCTGATGGAATTTACTATTCCATTGGATTACTATGATAATGCGAGAATCCCTTCGAATATCATTCTCGTGGCCTCTGCAAGCCGCTATGGCGATTACTTTACCGGCGGTGCCGGCTCCACTCTGTGGGTAGACGACATCGAGCTCATCTACGAATAATCACTGAAACCCTATAACAGTCAAAACCGCATCCGGCATTTCCCGGATGCGGTTTTGACTTTTTTTAGCCTGGAAATTATTTCGGGGGTTGTGGAAAATTCACTATATTTGTAGATTAAATAAGTGCGCTTTGCACATTCATAGGAATATATAAATCAAAACATCTATAAAGTCATGAAATTCAACGTTTCGAGCAAAGCCTTCTACAATGCTGCGGCAGCCGTCAGCAAGGTAATCAACTCCAAGAACGCACTCGCAATTCTCGATAACTTCCTGCTCACCCTCGATGGCGATACATTCACCATCACGGGTTCGGACGCCGAGAATGCCCTCACTGCCCGCCTTGAAGTGGCCGGCGCCAAGGGCTCTGGCAGCCTCTGTCTTGGTGCGCGCCGTCTTGTGGAGCTCCTCAAGGAGCTGCCCGACCAGGGTGTGGAGGTCGATGTGAACGAAGACACCCTCGAAGTGCAACTTTCGTATTCTGCGGGCCACTACAGCTTCGTCGGTCTTCCCGGCGACCAGTATCCGGCATTCGCCGTGGCCGGCGACGACCGTCCTATCAGCTTCAGCGTGGCAACCGAGCAGATTATCACCGGTCTTGACAATACGATGTTTGCTGTCAGCACCGACGAGTATCGCCAGATCATGCAGGGCGTGCTGCTCGACATCGCGCCCGAAAGCATTACTTTCGTGGCGACCGACACACGCAAGCTTGTGCGCTACACCGACCGCCGCACCGCTCCCGGCGTGCAGGGCCAGTGTGTGCTGCCTTTCAAATCGTCGACCATCATCAAGAATGTGTTCGCCAAAGAGGAAACCCTCGACATCACCATGTCGGCCCGCAGCGCCGTCATCGAAAGCGCCAATTTCACTTTCCAGTGCGCATTCCTCAACGGCACTTATCCCGACTATAACCGCGTGATGCCCCGCAATAATTCGCTCGTGCTCACCGTAGACCGTCTGGCGCTCCTTAATGCTGTGCGCCGTGTGGGTATTTTTGTGGAGGTTGAAGGCGGCCTCGAGAAGTTCCGTATCACTCCCGAGACCATTCTTCTGAAGGCCAACGACAACAATCTGTGCACCAGCGCACGCGAGCAGGTGCCCTGTTCGTTCACCGGCAGCGAGCTCACTATCGGTTTCAGCGCCAGCTTCCTCACAGAAATCCTTACTACCATCAAGGGTTCCGACGTAGTCGTTAACCTCGGCGACGCAGGCCGTCCCGGCGTATTCCGCCCCGCCGAGGAGCCCGAAAACACCGAGCTCCTCATGCTGCTCATGCCGATGACCGTAGGCGAATTTTAATTTAATTATGGATTATGAATTATGAGTTTTCTGAGTTCAGATAATGCATAATTCACTAACCATTAACCTCTAACCCCTAACCTTAAGTTTTGCACAGCAAAACTTAACCGACGAATGAAACTGAAACTAAACCGCCCGGTGGTGTTTTTCGACCTCGAGACTACCGGAACGAATATATCTGCCGACCGCATAGTGGAGATTTCGATGGTGAAACTCCACCCCGACGGTCGTGTGGTGGAGAAGACGCGCCGCATCAATCCCGAAATGCCTATCCCGGCAGAGGCTACGGCCATACATCATATCACCGACGATGATGTGGCCGCCGAGCCTACCTTCCGCCAGGTTGCCGCCTCGCTTGCGCAGCAGCTCATAGGCTGCGATATTGCCGGCTTCAACTCCAACCGCTTCGACATTCCTCTGCTCGACGCCGAGTTTGAGCGCGCAGGCGTGGATTTCGATTTCTCGAAGGCCCGTTTCATCGATGTGCAGACTATCTATCACAAGAAAGAGCCCCGCACCCTTGTGGCGGCCTACCGCTACTATTGCGGCGCCGAGCTCGAAGGAGCCCACGGCGCTCTTGCCGATACCCGCGCGACAATGGAGGTGCTCCTTGCACAGCTCGAACGCTACGATGATCTGCCCACAGAGGTTGGCGCGCTCTCTGAATATGCCTGCGCCAACCGCAATGTGGATATCGCCGGACGTCTTATCTACGACGACCAGAACCGCGAAATCATCAATTTCGGCAAATACAAGGGCAGGGTGGCCGAGGAAGTGCTCGAAAAGGACCCCGGCTACTACAGCTGGATAATGCAGGGCGATTTTCCCCGCAACACCAAGAAAGTATTCACCCGTATCCGCCTCCGGGCCAAGAAGTGATGCTTAAAGGCAAGAATATAATACTCGGAATCAGCGGCGGCATCGCGGCCTACAAGAGCGTGGTGCTGCTGCGCCAGCTCGTCAAGGGCGGCGCTCAGGTGCAGGTTGTGATGACGCCCAATGCCCGCGAGTTCATACAGCCGGTGACTCTGTCGTCGCTGTCGCAGCGTCCTGTGGTGACTGAATTTTTCAGCGCCAACACCGGCGAGTGGCATTCGCATGTCGCTCTGGGCGAATGGGCCGATGCCATGATTGTGGCTCCGGCCACAGCCTCGACCCTGGCCAAGATGGCAAACGGCGTGGCCGACAATATGCTCGTCACGACATATCTTTCGGCCCGTTGCCCCGTCTTTGTCGCGCCGGCGATGGACCTCGACATGATGGCGCATCCTACAACCGCCCGCAATCTGGCGACTCTCGCCGCCGACGGCGTGCATATCATCGAGCCCGAGACAGGCGAACTCGCCAGCGGTCTCAGCGGCCGCGGCCGTATGGAAGAGCCTGAAAGAATTGCAGCCGTTCTCGACGCTTTTTTTGCGTCCGACGGACCTCTGGCAGGCAAGAAGGTGCTTATCACCGCCGGCCCGACCTACGAACGCATAGACCCTGTGCGTTTCATCGGTAATTTCTCTACCGGCAAGATGGGCTATGCCATTGCCGAGGAAGCTGCCTCGCGCGGCGCCGAGGTGACGCTGGTGAGCGGCCCGACGGCTCTGAGCGTCAGCAGTCCGCGCATACGTCGCGTCGATGTGGAGAGTGCCCGCGAAATGCTTGCCGCAGCGCAGGAGGCATTCGAAACCGCCGATATAGCCATCATGACGGCTGCTGTGGCCGACTATGCGCCGGCGCATGTGTTCGACAGCAAAATCAAGCGCGAAAAGGCCGAATTCGACAGTATCGAGCTTGTCAAGAACCCCGACATAGCCGCGACCCTCGGCCGCGCCAAGCGCCCCGGGCAGGTTTTGGTGGGTTTTGCCCTCGAAACCGACCATGCCGTGGCTAACGGCCGCGATAAGCTCGCCCGCAAGAATCTCGATATGATTGTGGTGAACAGCCTTGCCGACAAAGGAGCCGGCTTCGGCACCGACACCAACAAAATCAGCATTATCTCGGCCGGCAGCGATACTCCGGCCGACTATCCTCTCAAGTCAAAAAAGGCTGTAGCGGCCGATATCCTCGATTTTATCGCTACTCTATGACAATTGTAAAAAATCTCCTCCGCTCGGCGGCCGCAGTGCTGCTACTGTCGCTATCGGGCTTCTGCGCTTCGGCGCAGGAGCTTCTTTGCACTGTCGAGGTCAATTCCGACCAGGTGAACGGCACCTACAAGCAGGTGTTCGAAACACTTCAGCAGGCCATGAGCGAATATCTGAACACCACGGTGTTCACCAACACTCAGATTGCCACAAACGAGAAAATCGAATGCCGTCTTTTCCTTACGGTAAAGGAATATGCCGACGATATTGTGAAAGGCGACCTGCAGGTGCAGTCGCTGCGCCCGGTCTACAACAGCAGCTATACGACGACTCTTATCAACTTCAAGGACACCAAGATAGAGTTCACTTACCGTGAAGGCGAGCCGCTTGTCTACTCTGTCAACAACATGGAAAGCCAGCTCACGGCCATTCTCAATTTCTATGCCTTCCTTATCCTTGCCGTTGATTTCGACTCGTTTTCGCCCAAGGGCGGCGAGCCCTATTTCGAGCGTCTGAAGCAGATTGTGCAGATGGCGCAGTCGTCGGGCGAGACCGGCTGGAAGGCGTTCGAGGACACCAAGAACCGCAGTGCCGTGCTCTCGGCCTTTACCGACGCTCCGGCCTCGGTAATCCGCGACCTCCTGTATCAGTATCACCGCCAGGGTCTCGACATAATGTCGACCTCGGTAGACAAAGGCCGCGCGGCCGTGACCGAATCGCTCGAAGCCGTCAGTAAGATATATTCGGCCGCGCCGATGTCGGTGGCACTGTCCATGTTCAAGGACGCCAAACTCGATGAGCTTGTCAATATCTACTCCAAGGCCCCCCAGCGCGAGCGCGAGGCCGTCTACAAGCTTCTCGAGCCGATTTATCCTACGGAAAACCAGCGGCTTGAGGAAATAAAGAAAGGAGCTGAAAAATGATTAAAAGTCTTCTGATATCCAACTATGCCCTGATAAGCGGCATGGAGATTGAATTCGACCCCGGATTCAACATCATCACCGGCGAGACCGGTGCGGGCAAGTCGATTATTCTCGGTGCCTTGGGGCTGCTTCTGGGCGAGCGCGCCGATATGCGTGTGGTGCGCGATGCTGCCCGAAAGTCTGTGATAGAAGCCGTTTTCGGTATCGGCGATGCTCCCGGTGTCGGCAGTATGCTTTCCGAACTGGGATTCGACAGCGTCGACGGCGACTGCATACTGCGCCGCGAGCTTCTGCCCGGAGGCCGTTCCCGCGCTTTCGTCAACGATTCGCCGGTCACGCTGCCCGTGTTGCGGCAGATTGCCGTGCGCCTTATCGACATACACTCGCAGCATCAGAATCTTCTGCTGGCCTCGCCCGACTATCAGCTCGAAATACTCGATAATCTTGCCGAGACAAACGAACTGCTCGAGACCTACCGCAGTGCTTACGCCGTATATCGCCGGAGTCTAAAACAGTACACCGAGACCCGCGACATGATACGCCGCAACCGCGACGACGCCGATTATATCGCATTTCAGTATAACGAACTGGAGGCCATGGACCTGCAGCCGGGCGAGCACGAGGCCCTCGAGCACGAGCGCGAGACTCTTTCGAATCTCGACGAACTTCTCGAGCAGATAGACCGAGCCCTGACACCGCTGTCGGGCGAGCCGGAGAACGTGCAGACGGCGCTCGACGAGGCTGTTTCGGCTGTAGAAAGTCTTGCAATCAATCTTGCCGACGAAGACGATGCCGAAGAGCCCGAAGTCGACTTCCACAATCTGTCGGAACGCCTCGAATCGGCGCGTATAGAACTGTCGGACATAGCCGATACGCTAATGAACTACCGCGAGTCGCTCAATGCCGACCCCGGTCGCCTCGAAGAGGTGGAAGAGCGTCTGAGCCAGCTCTATTCGCTTGAAACGAAGCACCATGTGGCCAACGCCGACGAGCTTATCGGGATTCGCGACCGTCTCTCCAGCCAGCTTGCCACTCTTGAGGACGGCGACCGCGTGCTCGCCCGCCTCGAAGCCGAGGCAAAACGGGCCAAAAAGGCTGCCATTACCCTTGCGAGCGAACTGAGCGAGCGGCGCACTGCCGCGGCCGCTGTTTTCGCGCGTCAGCTCCGCGAGGCCGCCTCGCCTCTTGGTATGCCTAATCTGCGCTGCGACATATCCTTTACGCGTGGCAAACTCGGTGTCGACGGTTTCGACCAGGTGCAATATCTTTTCGCCTTCAACAAAAACCAGGCGCTGATGCCGCTTGGCGGAGCTGCTTCGGGCGGCGAAATTTCGCGTCTTGTGCTGACTGTGCGTGCCATTCTTGCCGAGCGCATGCATCTGCCTTCGATAATCTTCGATGAGGTCGATACGGGCGTGTCGGGCGATGTCGCCACCCGAATGGCCGCCATGATGGCCGAGATGAGCCGTTCGCTGCAGGTGATATGCATTACGCACCTGCCGGGAGTAGCCGCGATGGGCCGCGTGCATTTCAAGGTCTATAAGGAAGACGATGAAAACAGCACCACAACGCGCATACGGCGCCTCGACGAGGCCGGACGCCAGGCCGAGCTTGCCCTTATGCTCAGCGGCAATCCCGAAGACGAGACCGCACTGGCAACCGCACGCACACTGCTCGCTAAAAAATTATGAATTAAGAATTATGAATTGATAGTTCGTATCCTCTTATTACTTAATCCTTAATTTCTCTCTCCTTCTTCCTTATTACTTAACACTTATTACTTAACATTTAACACTCATTACTCAGATTAAAGTGGAATCAAGCGATTATATATTTGGAATCCATTCGGCCATTGAAGCTATCGAATCAGGCCGGACGATAGATAAACTGTTGGTAAAGAAAGACCTGAACGGCGAACTCGCCCAGCGTCTGCTCAAACTTGCCAAAGCTAATCTTATACCGGTGCAGCGTGTGCCGGTCGAAAAACTCAACCGCATTACCCGCAAGAACCATCAGGGTGTGGTGGCATTCCTCAGTGCCATTGAATACTGCAAGCTGCACGACATCGTGCCCACGATGTTCGAGGACGGACTTCTGCCCTTTATCCTTGTGCTCGACGGCATTACCGACGTGCGCAATTTCGGCGCCATGGCCCGCACGGCAGAGTGCTGCGGCGTGAATGCCATCGTCATTCCCACCCGCGGCAGCGTGAGCGTCGGCGCCGATGCCGTGAAGACCTCGGCCGGAGCCTTGCTCCATATCCCCGTATGCCGCGAAAATTCGCTTGCCGATGCCGTCCGCTTTCTCAAGGACAGCGGCTGCCAGATTGTATGTGCCACAGAAAAAGCCTCTCAGAACTATACGCTCGGCGACTATACCACGCCGGTGGCGCTGGTGATGGGCGCCGAGGACGTCGGCATTTCTCCCGAAGTGCTCCGGCTGGCCGATACCCGCAGTGCCATACCTATGTTCGGCAAAATCGGTTCGCTGAATGTAGGCGTCGCAGCCGGTGTGATGATGTACGAGGTCGTGCGTCAGCGTCTTGCCGACAATCTCGAAATTATCTGAGATATAATGAATAGTAGGCTTTCGAAATATACTTTTGCAAGTCTTGCTGTTATTTGGCTCCTATAGTATTGGCGAATTTTCATTATATTTGCAGATTGAAACTGATAGTAAATGATATCTGTCAATAACCTTTCTGTCGAGTTCAGCGCGAAGGCGCTGTTCGACAATATCAACTATGTAATCAATCCTAAGGATAAGATAGCTCTCGTCGGGAAGAACGGTGCGGGCAAGAGCACCATGCTCAAGATTATTGCCGGGCTGCAGAAGCCGACGTCGGGCAATGTTGTTGTGCCAGATGGTGTTACGGTCGGCTATCTTCCACAGCAGATGGTGCTTGCCGACAATACGACTGTGCTCGACGAAGTCCGCAAGGTCTATGCCCATCTTGAAGAGATGCACCGCCGCCTCGACACTCTGGCCGAGGAGGCTCAGAGCCGCACGGATTATGAGTCGGACGAATACCAGAAACTGATAGAGAACATATCGTCGCTCACAGAATACCTGGCAATCGCCGACAGCGACAACATTGAGGCCGAGATGGAAAAGACTCTTATCGGCCTCGGCTTCGAGCGCAGCGATTTCGCTCGCCCTACGTCGGAGTTCAGCGGCGGCTGGCGCATGCGTATAGAACTTGCAAAGATACTTCTGCAACGTCCCGATGTGCTGCTGCTCGACGAACCGACCAACCACCTCGACATAGAGTCGATACAGTGGCTCGAGAGCTTCCTCATCACCAAAGCCAAGGCTGTAGTGCTGGTGAGCCACGACCGTGCGTTTCTCGACAATGTGACGAACAGGACCATAGAAATCAATCTCGGCAAAATCTACGACTATGCCGTGAACTACTCTAAGTTCGTTGTGCTTCGCGACGAACGCATAGAGCAGCAGATGCGAGCCTATCGCAACCAGCAGAAGCAGATTGCTGACACAGAGGAATTCATAGAGCGTTTCCGCTACAAGGCAACCAAATCTGTTCAGGTGCAGAGCCGAATCAAGCAGCTTGCCAAAATCGAGCGTATAGAGGTGGACGAGGTCGATAATTCCCGTCTTAACCTCCGTTTCCCGCCGGCCCCGCGCTCAGGCGATTTTCCTCTCATTATCGAGGAGGTCGGCAAGGCCTACGGCGACCATCAGGTCTTTGACCACGCCACATTCACACTTCGCCGTGGCGAGAAGGTGGCTTTTGTCGGAAAGAACGGCCAGGGAAAATCCACTCTCGTCAAATGTATCATGGGCGAGATTCCTTTCACAGGCTCCCTCAGGGTCGGTCATAATGTGAAAATAGGCTATTTTGCCCAGAATCAGGCTCAGTTGCTCGACGGCGAACTGACAGTGTTCGATACTATCGACCATGTTGCCGTCGGAGATATCCGCACCAAAATACGCGATATACTCGGCGCTTTCATGTTTGGCGGCGAGGCCTCCGACAAGAAGGTAAAAGTGCTGTCGGGAGGCGAGAAGACACGTCTGGCAATGATAAAGCTGCTTCTCGAGCCCGTCAATCTGCTCATACTCGACGAACCGACCAATCACCTCGACATGAAGACGAAGGATATCCTCAAGCAGGCAATCCGCGATTTCGACGGCACGGTGATTGTGGTGAGCCACGACCGCGAATTTCTCGACGGGCTTGTGGAGAAGGTATATGAATTCGGCGGAGGCAAGGTGACCGAGTGTCTCGGCGGTATCTACGAATTCCTCGAAAAGAAACGCATAGCCTCTCTTTCGGAGCTTGAACTCAAGCAGAAGCCTGAGCCGCAGCCTGAAAAAGGCCCGAAAAATGTTTCGAAACAGCCGGAAACTCCGGCGCAGTCAGCTCCGGCGCCTAAACTAAGCTATGCCGAGCAGCGTGAGCGCGAAAAAACTCTGAAAAGGGCCGCCAAAAAGGTGGAAGAGGCCGAGAAAACAGTCGAAAAGCGCGAGGCCGATATTGCCGAGATAGAGGCAAAGATAGCGGCCGGCGACCTCGACGACGATATATACACCCGCCATGCCGCCGCTGTCAAGGAACTTGAGAATGCCATGAGCATGTGGGAACTCGCACAGATGGAATATGATGAACTTAAACAACAATAAACCAATATATTTAGTTACAATGCGCAGCAAAACTTATCTTATTATTGGCGCTATGCTCGCTGCCGGTCTTGCTACCGGTTCGTGTAACCGCCAGCAGGCGCCCAAGGGTATCGACGCCAGTCATCTCGACACCAGCGTGAAGCCGGGAGACGATTTCTATGACTATGCATGCGGCGGTTGGATGAAAGCCAATCCCCTCAAGCCTGAATATTCGCGCTTCGGAACTTTCGACCAGCTTGGCGAGAACAACCGCGAGCAGGTCCGCGAACTCGTGCTCGGTCTCGACCGCAATACAGCCGAGAAGGGCTCCAACGCTCAGAAAATCGCCGACCTCTATGCCATGGGCATGGACAGCGTGCGTCTCAACGAGCAGGGTATAGAGCCCCTCAAGGCCGACCTCGAAGTAATTGCAGCCACTCCCCGCGAGAAAATCGTTGAGCTCATGGCTACAATGCCCGGCCTCGATGTTTTCTTCGGAACAGGCGTTATGGCCGACCTCAAGAACTCAGACATCAACACCATGTACTGGGGCCAGGGCGGTCTCGGCCTCGGCGACCGCGACTATTACACCGACCAGACAGAGCGTGCCGAGAGCGTGCGTGCCGCTTACCGCACATATCTCAACACCATAGCCGCTCTCATCGGCTATGATGAAGCCCGCGCCAACGAGTTTGCCGACAATGTAATGGCTATCGAAACCGAACTTGCTGGCAAGCAGATGACCCGCACCGAAATGCGCAATATCGCAGCCTGCTACAATCCCACTACCGTTGCAGAGCTTGCTGCGAAATATCCCAATGTAGACCTCAAGGGTTATTTCAAACTTCAGAACCTTGATGTCGATACCGTCGTGGTAGAGCAGCCCGTTTATTTCGCCGCTGTCGCAGATGCTCTCGCAAAACAGCCCGAACAGGTGCTCCGCGATTATATGACAGCTTCCTACGTAGGTTCTGCCGCCAACTACCTCGGTGATGACTTTATCAACGCCAACTTCGCCCTCAGCCAGGTGATGTCGGGTGTTGAAGAGCAGCAGCCCCGCTGGAAACGTGCTCTCTCTGTGCCTAACAGCATTCTTGGCGAGGCTCTCGGCCAGCTTTATGTTGAAAAATACTTCCCCGCAAGCTCCAAAGAGAAGATGCTTACTCTGGTAGGCAACCTCCAGAAGGCTCTTGGCCAGCATATCGACAACCTTACCTGGATGAGCGACTCGACAAAGGCCCGCGCCCAGGAAAAACTCGCTGCCTTCACTGTGAAAATCGGTTATCCCGATGAATGGCGCGACTATTCCGAGCTTACAATCGACCCCGAACTTCCCTATTGGAAGAACGTGCAGAATGCAATCCTCTTCAATACTGCATATAACAACTCTGACTACGGCAAACCCGTAGACCGCAGCCGCTGGCACATGTCGCCCCAGACTGTCAACGCCTACTATAACCCCACCACCAACGAAATCTGCTTCCCCGCAGGCATTCTCCAGGCTCCCTTCTTCGACCCCAATGCTGACGACGCTGTGAACTACGGCGCTATCGGCGTGGTTATCGGCCATGAAATGACTCACGGTTTCGACGACCAGGGCCGTCAGTTCGACAAGGACGGTAACTTCGAAGACTGGTGGACCGCCGCCGACGCAGAAGCGTTCAACGCTCTTGCCGACAAGCTCGTGGCTCAGTTCGACAGCATCGAAGTGGCTCCCGGCACAAAGGCTAACGGCCGTCTCACTCTTGGCGAAAACATTGCCGACCAGGGCGGTCTCCGCGTGGCCTATACAGCTTATCACAACGCTCTCGGCGACAATGAAGGCGAAGTAATCGACGGATTCACTCCCGACCAGCGCTTCTACCTCGCCTATTCGAATGTATGGGCTGCCAATATCCGCGATGCCGAAATCCTTTCGCGCACTACCTCTGACCCCCACTCGCTGGGCCGCTGGCGCGTGAACGCAACCTTGAAGAATATCGAACCCTTCTATACCGCTTTCGATATCACTGAAGGCCAGCCGATGTTCCTCCCCGAGGCTGAACGCGTGGTTATCTGGTAATTTACAATTAATAATGTGAAAGGAGTTGGGACGTTTCTCTTATCCTGGCTCCTTTCCATAACTCCTCGATAGTATGAAAAAAATATTTAAGAAATGTCTTGTGGCCGGTGTCATAATCCTCGCGGCTGCCGGACTCGGCTCATGCTCCAAGAAGAGCAGCGAACCCTCGGCCCTCATTGCCCAGAGCGAGAGAATCAGCGGTGAACTCGGCAAAATTGCCGAGGAAAGCCCGATGTACCTCGAATCGGCCGGCGCGGATTATGCCGACGGTGTGCTGAGCGTGAACATAGAATATTCAGACCCCTATGCTGTTGTGGGCGATTATTCACAGGAACTGGTGGAATACATTGTTTCCTTATGGCTCAAGAGCCACCTCGGCGCCGACCTCGACACAACGCTCAATACTCTTTCGACAGAGCAGGGCTCGCTCAAGATTACTCTTGTTGGCGCCGACGGTGCTTCAAAGGAATTTACCATTTCTTCGGCACGTCTGAAAAAGCTGCTTGTACTCAAACCCAGCGAACTCAATTTCTCGGCAGTGAAAGATAATGTGGCTTTGCTTATGGAGCATCGCGGTGGTCTTTATGAAGAGGAATACAAGGCTGTAGACGATTCGTTCTGCTTTGCTACTGGTTTTGCGCAGTACACTCTGGTATTTGAGTCGGCCGCCCAGTATTCCAATCTTACGCAGGACAGCCTTCGCGGTCGCTATCAGAAAGCTCTTAAACACCAGTATGAAGGCTACGGAGCATGTGCGCCAATTATCACCGACCTTCTCAAGTCGCTCGGCGTAGAAGGCTATCGCTTTGTCTACGAGGCTAAGAACGATGAGTCCAAGTCGCTTAAAGCGGCTCTGCCCTGGCGTATTTTTGAATAATCCTGATAAAACTATAGCATAATGAATATAGTAGACCGTTTCCTGAGCTATGTGAAGTTCGACACTCAGAGCGACGAACTCACCAACCTCACGCCCTCGACACCCGGCCAGATGATATTTGCCGAGCACCTGAAAGAGGAGCTTGAGGCCATGGGTCTGTCGGAAATCAGTCTCGACGAGAATGGCTACCTCATGGCAACTCTGCCGGCCAATACGGACGACAATGTGCCTGTCGTAGGCTTCATAGCTCACCTCGATACATCGCCCGACATGTCGGGGCGCCATGTGTCGCCGCGAATCGTGCAGTCTTACGACGGCGCCGATATCGTGCTCAACGCCGAAAAAGGCATAGTTCTTTCGCCTGCTGAATTTCCCGAGCTGCTTAACTATAAGGGCCAGGACCTGATTGTGACCGACGGCAATACGCTTCTCGGCGCCGACGACAAAGCCGGCATAGCCGAAATTATTTCGGCAATAGACTATCTCAAGGCTCATCCCGAAATCAAGCACGGCAAAATCCGTATAGCATTCAATCCCGACGAAGAGATTGGCCAGGGTGCCCATAAGTTCGACGTGGAGCGCTTCGGTGCCGACTGGGCCTATACGATGGACGGAGGCGAAATCGGCGAGCTCGAATACGAGAACTTCAACGCCGCTGTAGCCAGAGTGACATTCGAAGGCCGCAACGTGCACCCCGGCTATGCCAAGCACAAGATGATAAACTCCATGCGCATCGCAAACCAGTTTGTCATTATGTTGCCCCGCTGGGAGACCCCCGAACATACCGAGGGCTACGAAGGCTTCTACCATCTTGTGTCGATGGAAGGCACAGTCGAAAAGACCGTGCTTACCTACATAATCCGCGACCACGACCGCGACCGCTTCGAGCGTCGCAAGAAAGAACTTGAGCACCTCGCCCGCAAAATCAACCACGAATTCCCCGCCTGCTGTTCTATTGAAATCAAGGACCAGTACTACAACATGCGCGAGAAAGTAGAACCGGTGATGTATATCGTCGAGATTGCCGAGGAGGCCATGCGCCGTGCCGGTATCACTCCGAAGGTACAGCCTATCCGTGGCGGTACAGACGGTGCGCAGCTCTCGTTCAAGGGTCTGCCTTGTCCCAATATATTTGCCGGCGGTCTCAATTTCCATGGCCGCTATGAGTTTGTGCCTGTTCCGTCGATGGAGAAGGCTGCAGACGTTATTGTAGAGATTGCCCGGCTTGTAGCCGACCGTCACTGCTGATATGGATAAGAAGCCGATTCTCGCAGTTGTCACCGGGCCTACGGCTTCGGGCAAGACCGAATTGGCTATCCGTCTGGCCGAACACTACGGCACCGAGATTGTCTCGGCTGATTCGCGTCAGATTTTCAGAGACCTGCCTATAGGCACGGCTGCGCCCACCGCAGAGGAGCGCGGCCGTGCTTTCCATCATCTTGTGGGCACACATGCGCTCGACGCGTACTACAGCGCCTCCCAGTTCGAGAGCGATGCATTGGCCATACTCCCGTCGATATGGAAGAAAAGTCCGGTTGCGGTAGTTTGCGGTGGTTCGATGATGTATATCGACGCTCTTTGCCGAGGACTCGACGACATGCCGACAGTGAGCGACAGTACCAGGGCATACGTCCTGTCGATGCTCGAGAACCATGGCCTTGAAGGAGTGCTCGCACAGCTCGAAATCTGCGACCGCGACTATTGGCTACAGGTCGACCGCAGCAATACGCGTCGTGTGGTGCACGCTGTCGAGATAAGCCTTGAGGCCGGAGTGCCGTACTCGTCGCTTCGCACAGGGCGGGTGGCAGAGCGCCCGTTTAGAATCATGAAATTCGCGATAGAGCGGAGTCGCGACGAGCTCTTCGGCCGTATCAATGCCCGTGTGGACCGCATGATTGCCGACGGACTCGAAGATGAGGCTCGCCGTGCTTTTGCTCAAGGCGATTTCAATTCGCTCAATACTGTGGGCTATAAGGAGATGGCAGCTTATTTCAGAGGCGAGATGGATTTTGACACAGCTGTGGCGCGGATAGCTAAAAATACGCGTGTTTACGCCAAAAAACAGCTTACATGGATGAGCCGCGACCCCGAGATAATGCGCCTCGCGCCTGCCGAAGCCTTCGATGAAGCCGTAAAGGCAATCGATGCACAGTTGACAGAGTATTAGGATATTCCTTAATACTTATTACTTCTTACTTTATTACTTAACTAACCAACATGGATACAAGAGAAAAACTGATAGACGATTTAATCGCCCTCTCGTTTGCCGAAGACATCGGCGACGGCGACCACACCACCCTCAGCACCATCGGGCCCGATGAAATGGGCCGTCAGCACCTCCTTGTAAAGGAAGAAGGCATTCTTGCCGGTGTCGATATTGCGCGCCGCGTATTCGAGCGTTTCGATCCGTCGCTCAAGATGACCGTATATATCGAGGACGGTGCTCATGTAAAGCCCGGTGACATAGCTTTCGTTGTCGAAGGCCCCGTGCGTTCGTTGCTTCAGACCGAGCGCCTGATGCTCAACATCATGCAGCGCATGAGCGGCATTGCCACTGTCACCGCCAAATATCAGGACAAGCTTGCCGGCCTTAAATGCAAGGTGCTCGACACCCGCAAGACAACTCCGGGCATGCGTATCCTTGAGAAGGACGCCGTGAAAATCGGCGGCGGACACAACCATCGTATCGGTCTCTTCGATATGATTCTTATCAAGGACAACCACGTTGATTTTGCCGGAGGCATAACAGCCGCTGTCAATAAAGCGAAAGAGTATTGCAAGGAGCGCGGCAAAGACCTCAGAATCGAGGTCGAGGTGCGTAATACCGACGAAATCAACGAAGCTCTTGCCGTCGGTGTAGACCGCATTATGCTCGATAACTTCACTCCCGAACGCACAGCCGAGGCCGTAAAACTAATCCGCTCGGTCAATCCCGCTGTCGAAATCGAATCGAGCGGCGGCATTACCATTGATACTCTCCGCAGTTATGGCGAAGCCGGCGTCGACTTCATATCGGTAGGTGCCCTTACACACTCCGTGAAAGGTCTCGACCTCAGCTTCAAGCACTGCTGATTTCTCCTTTACGGTCATAAGCATAAAAAACTCGGAACGGCATTTGCCGCCCCGAGTTTTTTTATGTCGGTTTGTGTTATTTGATGGCTTTGCGGCCTCCGGCCATTGCAACCCAGCAGAGCACTGCGAGGACTGCGCCGATAGCGGGACCTACTACCATAATCCAGAAGTCGCCCCAGGCTGTTGGGTCGAATACGGCAGGACCGAAACTGCGGGCCGGGTTGACCGAGCAGTTGTCGACGGGAATGCCTACGATGTTTACGAGACCGAGTGCGAGACCGATTGCAAGGCCTGCGAACTTGCCGAAGCCTTTGGAGGGGTCGGTAGCGCCAAGCACGATAAGGACGAAGAAGAATGTGAGGAGTCCTTCGGCAAGAAGTGCCATTCCGGAAGTAGCGCCGGGCTGGAGCACGTTTGTTGCCAGATAGCTGTCGGGAGGAGTGGTGCCACCGAAGTTAAAGCCGGGAGCCATGTTGATGAACCAGAAGAGCAAGCCTGCGCCTACGGTGGCACCGAGGAGCTGGAAGATGATGTAGCCAATGCAGTCCTTGCCGCTCATACGGCCGGCCAGAAACATGGCGAACGACACTGCAGGGTTGACATGGCAGCCCGAAATGTTGCCCAGTGCGTAGCATAGGCATACCAAGACGAGGCCGAAACAGAGGCCGATTCCAAGACCGCCGATAGAAGGGCCGGCGAGCACTGCGCTACCGCAGGCGAGAAGAACGAGGAACATTGTTCCGATACCTTCTGCAATCAGTTTCTTCATAATGGAATTTTTTTTGTTTGAAATAAAGAATTCTAAACGGTTGTTTAACACATTTGTTATTAAACAATTTCTAAACGCCAAAGATAGTCAAAAAGTTTGAAAATTGCTATCTTTGTAAAAAAATATCAGCCATGAAAGCCAAGAGTATAAGGAGCGTTTATTTTATAGTAATACTGCTTTCTGTTTTTGTGATAGTGTTTTCTTCAGTGGTCTTCATAAAGACGGCCAAGGAAGACCATAATACGCTCGATAATCTCATCACATTCGTTGTTACGATTCTGTCGGTTGTAATAGCTCTTCTGGCCTATCATATAAGTGTCAAGACTTATGTCTCGATAGATGCCGTCAATGCCATAAGCCGTATGGACGGCAATGTGATGGAGAATGAGAACTATCGCACGAGTCTTCTATCGGTAATGCGGCGGTTCAACTCAAAATCGAAAGAAGAAATCTGCGACAGTCTGCTGGGTTATCTCGAAGAACAGTTCGATGAAGACTGCATTAATTCAGGCGCCAGACTGGCCGACAGTGTCCAGCGAATGATTGATATAATAGTCCTTTTTTCGTTCGTCATAGAGCGTAAGAGAGCAAAAGGACCGGCTTCGGCCGAAATAAGGCGTATTGAGGCGCTGATAGAGACCATAGAGGAGCGTGTAGACGATTTCGAACAACTGAGCGAAGGTTCGTGCATATTGTTGCGCGAGAGTGTTAAGCTTTTGAAGGCAGTCTACGAGCATCAGTGCTATGAGGCAGGATATCATCCTTCAGACGGCTCTGTCACGCTTATGGACGTGCGCGGCGTGATGCTGAAAAATGCTATTTCGAGGACAATCTATTTCAATTACATGGGTCTGTTTTTCATGAGTAAAAGCATGAACACGATAAGCAAATGCATTGCCGGAGATGCCGCCGACGTATTTTCTATCGATGTGGCCCCGAAGTTGGTCAATCTACCATCTTCGCCAGACAGAAGTCTTGCCGTGATATATCTTGAGGAAGCTTTGCGTAACTTTACAAACGCCGTCGAGCCTATCCGCGACGAACTGATGTGGAATGCCTTCATTCAGTATAACAAGGCCAGGGCAGAGTATCTGCTGTCGATGCTCGGCGCCGGTTCCTATGATTGGGAGTGTACCTTGAAAACAGCCATAGATTATCAGTCTAAGCTTGTTGCAGTGCTCGACGATATACTCGGTCTGGACGAAAAGACATATTTTCAGCGGGCTTTCGCCGACCAGCTGAAGATGGCCCGACTCATGTGGGTGCGTCTTGGCATGGCGAGCGGCCGCACCGACGTCTTGCACGAGGATTTGCCCGAGACCGGCATCGATGAGTTCCACCGTCTGAAGAAAATACGGGAAGATATAGACCGACATACGGGGCGTCGTTCGTAAAAAAGCATTGAGGAGAGTCGTGGCCCGAAAAAAATTCGTATTTTTGCAATTCAAACTTTTTTGGTTTGTACTTTGTCAGATTATTAAAAAAACAATTAGGATAAAGATACGATGACAGATCTATTTTTGCCCCTTGCGCTCACCGATTATCTTAATGCGGCCTGGTTTTTCGATTGGTTCGTGAACAATGCTTCATATCTTTTCGTGTTCATATTCATGGTCATCGAAAGTTCGTTCATCCCTTTCCCGTCGGAAGTTGTTGTGCCGCCGGCAGCCTATCTTGCCATGCAGAAGGGCGATATGAATATTTTTATAGTAGTGCTCGTTGCAACTGCAGGCGCTATGGTCGGCGCTCTTGTCAACTATGTTCTTGCACTGCTTATCGGCAGGCCTATCGTATATGCATTTGCCGATTCCCGCTTCGGCCATGCCTGTCTCATCGACCGGGCCAAGGTCGAGAAGGCGGAGAAATACTTCGATGAGCACGGTGCGGCCTCCACGTTCTTTGGCCGCCTGATTCCGGCCGTAAGACAGCTGATTTCTATCCCGGCGGGTATCGCCAAGATGAACATATGGGTTTTCCTGCTGTTTACCGGGCTCGGAGCTTTGTTGTGGAACGGCGTTCTCGCCGGTCTCGGCTGGTGGCTTTCGCGCCATGTGAGCCTCGACGAGCTCTATGTTTCGGTTGAGAAATATAACTCTTATCTCACCATCGCCGGGCTTATAGTCCTTGTGCTTTGTGTGCTTTATATTCTGTATAACGCTTTTAGAAAAAAGAAATGATAGTAGCGCCCTCTCTGCTCGCCGCCGATTTCGCGCATCTTGCCGATTCGGTAGCCATAATCAACGACAGCCAGGCGTCGTGGGTACACTGCGATGTTATGGACGGTGTGTTTGTTCCTAATATATCGTTCGGTTTTCCCGTTATCGAGGCTGTGAGCAGGATTACCGACAAGCCTCTTGACGTCCATCTGATGATAACAGATCCGGGCAGATATGTGGAGCGTGTGCGCGATTGCGGTGCTTCGATTATGAACGTGCATTTCGAGGCCTGTACACATTTGCACCGCACGGTGCAGCAGATTCACCGGGCCGGAATGAAGGCTGCCGTGACTCTTAATCCGGCAACGCCCGTGATGGCTCTCACAGAGATTATCCAGGATCTCGACATGGTGCTTCTGATGAGTGTGAATCCGGGTTTCGGCGGACAGTCGTTTATAGACCATACTGTCGACAAGATAAGGCGTCTCCGGCAGATGATTGACGAGCGCGGCTGCTCCACACTCATAGAGGTCGACGGCGGTATCAATGTCGACACGGGGCGTCGCTGTGCGGAAGCCGGTGCAGACGTGCTTGTTGCCGGAAGCTATGTGTTCAAGGCCGCTGATCCGAGAGTGGAAATAGCGAATCTTGCCAATCTTTAATTTTTACTCAAATTACTCTCCACATTATAATGCGAACTATTGACCCTGCCGTAGACGATATCGGCACAGAAACCATACCCGGAGCGCGCCCGGTGACACCGCGCCCAGGCCGCAAGCGGCCCCAGGGCTCAGCGGCAGCGCGTCCGCTGGGCGAAGGTAGTGCTCCAAGGCGCACCGAGCGTTCTTCTGCTCCCAAACGGAAGGTGAAGAACGAATCTTCATATAATTTCATATCATTCCTGCGCGATTACCGCACTCATCTTGGCTTCGGCATAATTCTGTGTATCACAGCCTTTGCCATGACAGTGTGCGGCATTTCCTTTATGTTCAACTATGGTGCCGACCAAAGCGTTACCCATGGCCGTACTGCAGCCGAGATTGTCAGTGCGGGCGATGTGGTGCAGAACGTCGGTGGGCCGGTGGGCTCAAAGCTTGCGGAGTTCCTTCTTGTTGATACATTTGGCATTGGTTCTTTTATTCTTGCGGTCTATATGTTTCTCATCGGACTCGCGGTGATGAAAGTGAAAAAATGCAGTTTCTGGTCGCTCTCTTTCAGATGCCTTTTTTCGGCGGCTGCGTTGTCGGTGATTGTGGGTCTGCTTACTTATAACAGTGCAGGCGCATTCAATCTCGGAGGGGCCCATGGTTTATATATGAATAAGCTTCTGCTTGATTATACCGGGGCTCTCGGTGCTTATTGCGTGCTTGTGGCTCTGCTTGGACTTCTTGTGGCTGTCTATCTCAAGCCCCTTGGCAGCCTCTGGCGCGTAATGAGCAAGGCCATGACGCGTCCAGCGCGTGCTGAAGAGGTTTCAGTCGAAGCCGAAGAAAACGAGAGCCATATCGACATGCTTGCCGATGACGACAGTGAGACCGCAGGCGACACTCCGGCCAGCGATGACGAGCTCGAGACTGTGACTGCCGCCACCATTCCGGCCGACCACCTGCGTTTTATGCCCCAAGAAGACATTGAGCAGGACGAGGAGATAGAGCAAAGCATAGACCCTATAGAAACAGAAGAGGAAGAGGAGACACCGGCGGAGATTGTCGAAGAAAAGAGCGAGCCGGAGGCTGCTAAAGTTCTTTCGCAACCGGGCGAACCCGAGATGATTATAAAGAATGCCGCATTGGCTACGGTGGATAGCGCGGAAGAAGACAATTATATCTCCGATGGCGACCATATCGGCCTCGACGAGCCGTTCGACCAGCGGGCGAGTCATTCGAACTATCAGTTCCCGCCTCTCGAACTGCTGCTGGAGCGCCCCAATCCTTTTGTAATCAACGAAGAGGAACAGGCTTATAACAAGACACTCATTGTAAATGCCCTCCGCAGTTACGATGTGGAAATCAGGCGAATTGAGGCCACAATCGGTCCGACTGTGACGCTCTATGAGATTGTTCCGGCCGAAGGTACCCGTATTGCAAAAATCAAGAGCCTTGAAGACGATATCGCCATGAGTCTTTCGGCTCTCGGCATCCGTATCATCGCTCCGATTCCCGGCAAGGGTACCATCGGTATCGAGGTGCCCAACAGCAAGCCTCAGATAGTGTCGATGCGCACCTTGATGGAGTCGGCAGCTTTTGCCAAGGCCAAGGAGAAAATGCATCTGCCACTTGCCCTCGGCGCTACTGTGAGCAACGAGTTCTATACCGCCGACCTTGCCAAGATGCCCCACCTCCTTGTAGCCGGTGCGACAGGTCAGGGTAAGTCGGTTGGTCTGAACTGTATCATAACCTCGCTGCTTTATTCGAAGCACCCCGATGAGCTGAAATTTGTGCTGGTAGACCCGAAAATGGTCGAATTCACGCTTTATCAGCGTATGGCGAACCAGTATCTTGCCAAACTGCCCGATGAGGCGCGCGCCGTCATCACCGACCCGCAGAAGGTGATTGCCACACTTAAGTCGCTGTGCGTGGAAATGGACCAGCGCTACGAGCTCCTTGCCGACGCCGGAGTGCGCAGTGTGGAGGCTTATAACGAACGCTTCGTGCAGCGGCGTCTCAACCCCGAGAAGGGACATCGCTATATGCCTTATATAGTGATTATAGTCGATGAGTTCGCCGACCTTATCCAGACTGCCGGAAAGGATATATCCGAGCCTATATGCCGCATTGCGCAGAAGGCGCGCGCCGTAGGCATGCATATGATTATTGCCACACAGCGCCCCTCGACCGACATCATCACCGGTCCTATCAAGGCCAACTTCCCCGCACGTATCGCCTTCAAGACCACTCAGTCGATTGACAGTAAGACCATTCTCGACCGTCCGGGCGCGCAGCGTCTTATCGGCCGAGGCGACATGCTCGCCCTTATCGACGGCCGAATCGAGCGTGTGCAGTGTGCTTTTGTCGACACGGAGGAAGTGGAAGCTATCTGTGAGCATATAGGCTCGCAGCAGGGTTTCCCCATGCCTATGCCGCTGCCGGAGGTTCCCGAAGAGGGTGGAGGCGATGCTCCTGCGGAAATCGGCGCTACTACCGAGGAATTCCGCCGCTGTGCCATGTTCATAGCCTCGCAGACCCAGGCTTCCATCACGATGATGCAGCGTAAATTCGAAATCGGCTTCAACAAGGCCGGCCGTTTCATGGACCAGATGCAGGCGCTCGGCATTGTCGGCCCTGCCAACGGCGCGAAGCCGCGTCAGGTGCTCATGACGCCCGACGAGGTTCAGCGTCTTTTCGATTGAACCATGACACTTGTCTGAAGGTTGTATGAGATAAAAAGAGAATGATGAAGAAAATAACTCTGACAATCATATTCTGTCTTGTCGGTATGGCTGCTTTTGCCGCAGGTAATGCCGCCGAGACTCTTTTGTCTAAGGTGAAGGCAAAAATAGCCTCATCGCCGTCTGTCGAGGCCTCTTTCACCATCAATGGTGGCGAGGGGCCGGTGCAGGGCAGTGCGACTATGGCGGCCGACAAATACTTTATGACTACGCCCGTACTCACGGTGTGGTATGACGGTCGTACCCAGTGGACATTTCTCAAAAGCAGCGGCGAAGTGAGCATTACGGAGCCAAATGCCGACGAGCTTATGGCCTCAAATCCGTTTGCCATACTGTCGTCGCCCGCTGACCACTATAAATTGCAGATGCTGAGCGACTCGCAGGGCCGCAAGCGTGTGGAGATGACGCCAAAGTCCAGAATGTCGGGCATTTCTAAGATAGTTCTTTTTGTGAAGCCCGATACGAACTATCCGGCAGCCATTGTAGTGAGCTTCGACGATGGCCGCAGCGTCGACGTTGTCATTGACAATATAGCATCCGGAGGGGCTAAGCCGGCCGGCGTTTTCCGCTATGATGCCAAACGCTTTCCTTCGACCGAAATAATAGATTTAAGATAAAAAATACCTGCATATGAACCGTTTAAGCACCAAATGCCTCATTATAGGCGCCGGCCCGGCCGGATATACCGCTGCAATCTATGCCTCGCGCGCCAATCTCCAACCCATAGTCATCGAGGGCCTTCAGCCTGGCGGACAGCTAACCACTACAACGGATATAGAGAATTTCCCGGGGTATCCTGCCGGTATTTCTGGTCCGAAGATGATGGAAGATTTTCGCGCACAGGCCCAGCGCTTCGGTGCCGAGATGCTTCCGGGCGTGGTTACGGCGGTCGATTTCTCGAAACGTCCGTTTATTGTCACGGTCGATGGCGGCGACAAGGTGATTGAAGCCTCTGCCGTTATTGTTGCTACCGGTGCTTCTGCCCGCTACCTTGGTCTTCCCGACGAAGACCGCTTCAGGGGCATGGGCGTGTCGGCATGTGCCACATGCGACGGCTTCTTCTTCCGCGGACGCCCCGTGGCTGTGGTCGGCGGCGGTGATACTGCCTGTGAGGAAGCGCTTTACCTCGCCACACTTGCTTCGAAAGTATATATGATTGTGCGCAAGGATTATCTGCGTGCTTCCAAATACATGCAGCAGAAGGTTGCCGAGGCCGAGAATATCGAGGTGCTCTACAATACGCAGACCGTAGGCCTCAGAGGCGAAGAGCTGCTCGAAGGTGCACATCTTGTGCAGTTCAAGGGCACGGCCGACGAAAAGACTCTCGACATTGATATAGACGGCTTCTTCCTTGCTATCGGCCATACCCCCAATACCGATGTTTTCAAAGATGTGCTCGAACTCGACCCGCAGGGCTACATCGTGACCCGCGACGGCAAGACTGCCACGAGCGTTGACGGCGTCTTCGCTGCCGGCGACGTCGCCGACCCCGTATATCAGCAGGCCATCACTGCCGCAGGCTCGGGTTGTCGGGCCGCTGTAGATGTCGAGGCTTTCCTTCTTATGAACCCCTGATGGCAAAAATAACCAAAACCAACGCCGCTCGTCTGCTCGGAGCCGCCGGAATCGGCTTCGAGCTCGTTCCGTATAATTTCGACGAGAACGACCTTGCTGCCACTCATGTGGCCGAGGAACTGGGCGAGGATATAGCGCAAGTGTTCAAGACTCTTGTGCTTCACGGCGACCGTTCGGGCTATTTCGTGTGTGTGGTTCCCGGCGACTGTGAGGTCGACCTCAAAAAGGCAGCGTCTGTTTCCGGCAATAAGAAGGCCGAGATGATACCGATGAAAGATTTGCTCGGTGTCACGGGATATATACGAGGAGGCTGCTCACCGGTCGGTATGAAAAAGCCATTTCCGACGTTTTTCCATCATACGGCAGCAGACTTCGATATAATTTATGTCAGTGCCGGCGTTCGCGGGCTTCAGCTCAAGATAAATCCTGTTGATTTAATCGCTTTTGTAGGGGCGCGGACAGGCGATTTGGTGAAATGAATTACTTCGGAAAAATATTCAGGCTCACGGCTTTCGGCGAGAGCCACGGCCCGGCAATCGGCGGCGTCATAGACGGTGTCCCAGCCGGTATGCGCATAGATACCGATGCCGTGCAGGCTCAGCTTGACCGGCGTCGGCCAGGACAGTCGGTTCTTACTACTGCGCGTAATGAAGCCGACCGAGTCGAGTTTCTGTCGGGTTTTCTCGACGGTGTGACTCTTGGCTCTCCAATCGGTTTTATCATCAGGAATACAAACCATCGCTCGGCCGACTACAGCGCCATGGCCGATATATACAGACCGAACCATGCCGACTATACCTATGAGGCCAAATACGGAATCCGCGAGGTCCGTGGCGGTGGACGTGCGTCGGCCCGTGCGACAGCATCCTTTGTAGTTGCCGGAGCAATAGCCCGGCAGGCTCTCGAGACTCTCGGCATAGAGATTTCTTCAGAAGTAAAATCTGTTGGAGGTGTTTCCGGCGGAATCAGCGAGATGGAAGCAGCCATTGCCGCGGCCAAATCCGATGGCGACAGCGTCGGCGGAATAGTTGAGTGCCGTGTAAGCGGTCTGACGGCCGGTCTTGGCGAGCCGCTTGGCGGCAAGTTGCAGGCAATGCTGGCCCAGGCAATGCTGAGCGTTAATGCCGTAAAAGGCTTTGAATATGGCGACGGCTTTGCGGCGGCAGCAATGCACGGAAGCGAAGCCGCCGATGAGTTCTGCCGTGACTGCGAAGGTGCAGTCCGAACCCGAAGCAATCATTCCGGGGGCATTCAGGGCGGTATTTCGAACGGCGCGGACATTGTTTTTCGTGTTGCATTCAAGCCGGTTCCGACGATAGCAAAAGTTCTAAGAACAGTCGATAGACAGGGCAACGATGTGCAGCTGGGAGCCAAGGGCCGTCATGACCCGTGTGTGGTTTTCAGAGCAATGCCTATTGTCGAGGCCATGACTGCTATGGTGATTTTTGACGCTGTTCTGCAAAATCGCAGTGCCCGCTTCTGATGAATCCGTATTATAAGGAATATTCTGAATTTCTGGCTGAGCATTTCGACGGAAAGGTTCAGAAGCTTTCTGTCGATGTCGGCTTTACATGTCCTAATCGCGACGGGACAGTCGGATATGGAGGCTGTATATATTGCAACAATATGGCATTCAGCCCCGACTGGGAGAAACGTTCCGAGGGCGTTGCTGAGCAGATTGCCCGTGGAAAAACTTTTTTTGGCCGCAAGTATCCCGATATGCGTTATCTTGCGTATTTTCAGAGTTATACGAGTACGTATGCACCGCCGGAAAAACTCTTGGGTCTGTATCGCGAAGCTTTGGCGCAGCCCGGAGTTGTAGGTCTTATAATAGGAACAAGGCCCGACTGCATGCCCGATAGTCTCCTCGAATCCATCAGCAAACTCGACACCAAGGTTTTCATAGAATATGGCGCTGAAAGTAGCCATGACAGCACACTGTCTGCAATCAACCGCTGCCATACATGGGCGCAGACCGTCGACGCCGTGGAGCGTACGGCTCGTCTGGGGATTCCGGTCGGGCTACATCTTATACTTGGGCTACCCGGTGAAACTGAAGAAATGATGGCTCAGACTGTGCGGCAGGTGAGCGCTCTTCCGGTTTCTACGGCCAAATTTCATCAGTTGCAGATTCTGAAAGGAACGCGTCTCGAGAAAATAGCTTCTGAACTTGACATTCCGACCTATACGGCAGAGGAATATGCCTCGCTATGTTCCCGCTTGCTGAAACATCTGCGGCGCGATATCGCTGTCGAGCGCTTTGTGGCGCAGGCTCCGGCCGATATGCTCATATCTCCGCGCTGGGGATTGAAAAACTACCAGTTTGTATCGCTTCTGCATAAGATTCTGAGTAAATAAAAAAGGTGCGCTTTTGTAAACGCACCTTTTTATTTGGTATGTGTGACTTATCAGATGATGAGCATGGCGTCGCCGTAGCAACCGAAGCGGTAGCCTTCTTCTACAGCCGTTTTGTATGCTTTCATCACGAGTTCGTAACCTCCGAAAGCAGCTACCATCATGAGCATGGTCGAGTAGGGCATATGGAAGTTGGTGACGAGAGCGTCGGCAACAGAGAAATCATAGGGAGGGAAGATGAACTTGTTGGTCCAGCCCTCGTAGGTCTTCATGTGGCCGCCCATGCTGTCGGCAGTGGCGATGGCGCGGAGTACCGATGTGCCTACGGCGCATACGCGGTGGCCGTCGTCCTTGGTTTTGTTGACAGTGTCCACGAGTTCCTGGGTGGCATACATTTCCTCGGAATCCATGCGGTGCTTGGTGAGGTCTTCCACGTCGATTTCGCGGAATGCTCCGAGGCCGCTGTGAATGGTTACGAATGCCTTGCGGATACCTTTTATCTGGAGACGGGTAAGGAGGCTGCGCGAGAAGTGGAGACCGGCAGCCGGAGCCACTACCGCACCTTCTTTTTCGGCGAAGATACACTGGTAGTCTACGGCGTCGGAGGGCTCGGATTCGCGTCTGATGTAAGGAGGCAGTGGGGTAGTGCCGAGTGCGAAGAGAGCTTTCTTGAATTCATCGTGGGGACCGTCGTAGAGGAAGCGGAGAGTGCGGCCGCGCGACGTTGTATTGTCAATGACTTCGGCAACCATCGACTCGTCGTCGCCGAAGTAGAGTTTGTTTCCGATTCGAATTTTGCGTGCAGGCTCGACGAGAACATCCCAGAGCTTGTTTTCGGCGTTGAGTTCGCGGAGCAGGAATACTTCTATGCGTGCGCCTGTTTTCTCTTTGTTGCCGTAGAGTAGAGCGGGGAAGACCTGTGTGTCGTTGAACACCATCACATCGCCATCGTCGAAATAGTCGATGATGTCTTTGAATATGTGGTGAGAAATTTCGCCGGTCTTGCGGTTTACCACCATAAGACGGCATTCGTCGCGCTCGGCTACGGGATGCTCGGCTATCTGCTTGTCGGGGAGATGAAATTTAAACTGCGAAAGTTTCATTTTCGTGTTTTATATTGGTCGGAATGTTATATTTATTGTTCGGGTGCGGGCACGATTTCGGCCTCGTTTATCAGCTTTGCTGCATCGGCTACGCTTAGACAATCGCCGATGGCAATGTCGCCTACGCGTGTGCGGCGGAGAGCCGTAAGGTGTGCTCCGCTGTCGAGAGCCTGCCCGATGTCGCGGGCGAGCGCGCGGATATATGTGCCCTTGCTGCAGACGGTGCGAATCGTAATCTCTTCTGGCGAAAACGACAGCAGTTCGATTTCGTCGATGACAAGGGTCTTGGCTTTGAGCTGTACTTCACGGCCTTTTCTGGCGAGGTCGTAGGCACGGTGCCCGTCTACTTTGCAGGCGCTGTAGGCCGGCGGAACCTGCTCGATGGCGCCGATGAAGCGGCCGAGGACTTCGCGCACGAGTTCTTCCGTGATGTGGGCTGTAGGGTATGTGGCGTCCACTTCCGTCTCGAGGTCGAACGACGGAGTTGTGGCTCCGAGGGCGAGTGTGGCTATATACTCCTTGACACCGGCCTGCAGCTCGTCGATGCGTTTTGTGGCGCGACCGGTGCAGATTATCATTACTCCGGTGGCAAGAGGGTCGAGTGTGCCTGCATGCCCTACTTTGATTTTTTTGAGTCCGAGACGGCGCGAGAGGGCACCGCGGAGACGCTTCACGGCATCGAACGATGTCCATCCGAGCGGCTTGTCGATGCAAAGCACTTCGCCGCCTATGAAATCCATCGGCTTAGAAAACATTGGTACCCTTGAGTATGCAGATTAGACCTACGACAAGGCAATATACCGCGAACCACACGAGCTTGCCTTTCTTGACGATATTGAGCATCCATTTGCAGGCCAGACAGCCTACAATGAACGACGCGAGGAATCCTGCTACTATGGCGGCTACTCCGATTTCGGGAGTGGACGCTCCGGCTGCCTGGTCGATTGCCTCGACGCCAAACATTTTCTTGACGTCAAGCAACGCTTCGCCCAGAATGGGGATAATGACCATGAGGAAAGAGAACTGGGCCACTTGCTCGCGCTTGTCGCCGATGAGTATGCCGGTGGCGATAGTCGTGCCCGAGCGCGAGAGGCCGGGAAGAACTGCGACAGCCTGGGCACAGCCGATTACGAAGGCGTCGACAAATGTGATGTCGCGTGGCTGCGAACCCGGCGCGATAAGGCCGCGTGTCTGTGGTAGAGTGCGTGTGAAGTATGAGAATGACAGCAGAATGGCTGTCACGCAAAGGCATACACCGACCAGCGTGAGGTCCTGTCCGAAGAACGACTCGATGGTATCCTTAAAAAATACGCCTACAATACCTATAGGAATGCATGAAACGAGGATTTTGCACACATACCAGAACTCGGCATCTCGGCGGAAGGTGAAAAACGAACGGCAAAGAGGCCAGAATTCGCGCCAGAGGATAACAATGGTGCTGAGCACTGTCGCTACATGGAGCATGACATCGAACTGCAGGCTTTCGGCGCCATTGAGGTCAAGACCGAGAATCTCGCGGAAGATTTCAAGATGGCCGGAGGAACTGATAGGGAGATACTCGGCAAGGCCTTGCACTATGCCGAGTATTAATGCGTCTAAAATATCCATTCAGATAGGAACTTATTTCTTACGGGAGAGGTGTTTGGGGTCTATGATTATGGCTGCTGCCATTGCAACGAAGCCAATGAAGGCGATACAGGGACCTACCACAATACGGCGGGTGCTGAAAATATCGGGGTTGAAACTGTCGGCTGTCGAGCTTCCGCCGAGCATGAGGATGAAACCGAGCACGATGAGGACGCCGGCGGCTGCCATTGCCATGAAATTGGCTTTCTGCAGCGGCATGTGAGCGCGGCTTTCTATGCCTTTGGGAGTGGTTTCTGATGTGGAAATATTGTTCATCTTATTTTAAGAAAAGATCTTCGTATGAGGAATTCAGATGTCTGTTGATTGCGAACGCCGCTGTGAGGGCGCATAAAGCCGTGCCGATTGCAAGCAGGCCAAGAAATAATATTGCCATCTCAACCCAGGGAAGCGAAGCGTCCACTATGGGGTCGAATGTCGCGGCATAGATTTTCATGAATGCCAGCAATGTCGACGCTATTACTCCGGCTACAAGGCCGTTGAGAGCGGCCGAACGCACGAAAGGAGCGCGGATAAAGCCTCGGGTGGCTCCGACGAGCTTCATAGTGTGGATTGTATTTCGGCGGCTGTATATCGACAGGCTTACCGTGTTGTTTATCAAAGCTATCGCAACCATCAGCAATGCGGCTGCGCCGATAAGGGCGAATGTGCCTGTGCGGCGGAGTGCCTTGTCGACACCTTCGATGACTGCATTTTCACTGACAATTTCGCCAACCCCTTCAATCGATTCGAAATAGGCCGTGATGGCCGCCACGCTGTCGGGCGCCGTCGCTCCGGCTTCAAGATTTACATTGAATTCCGGGAAGAAGGGATTTTCATCGACATCGTCCGAAAGGCTCTCTCCGAGAAATTTGCTTTCTTCGGCCAGAATGGAGTCGGCGCTGAGAAATTCGGCGCTCGCCACCGCAGGATGCGATTCGAGAGCCGTGGCGATGGCTCGTATATTATCGTCTGAGCAATCGCGCTCGAGTTTTACCACGAAACCGACATTACGGCGCACCTCGCCGGCTATGCCGTTTCCAATCAATCCGGCCATGGCGCCGATACCAAGCAGCAATAGCACAAGACACACGCTGATCATAGAAGTGAAACGTGAGCCGAGGGTCGAAATACGTCGCGATGTCTTATTGTGCGCCATTGAAAACTTGTAGTTTGTGCATACCAAGCCTAAAATCGTGCAAAATTACTAAATTTCGCCGTCACTCCCAATCTTTTACCCGAAAAACTTCATAAAAAAACTTCGGGGAGTGCCCGAAGTTTTTGTGAAAGATGTTTTTTGCAGTTATGAGACACCCTCTTAGATATTGCCGCCGTCGCCGCCGTTGTGGTCAACGCTGAAAGGTGTAACGACGATATTCACGTTGCCGTAGCCTGTGCCTTTCACGGCTGTGTTGCCCGACGATACGACGATGGCATTGGAGGCCTGGGTGCCGTTGAGGCGTACGCCTTGTCCGACTTCGAGAGTGACGTTGAGAGGATATTCTCCCTGTATTTCGGTGACTTTTGCACCGAAGCGGCGTGCGAGGTATTCTATGAGAAGACCTTCGAGTTTGTTGTTTGCATTTGTATGAATCTGTGTGCCGCTCTTATATGTGTATGAAGCCGATTCAACACGCATGCTGCTCCGGCCATCGCGGTTGTCGAATACGGGGGTAGAGAAGACAATCGCTTCGTTGGAGGAAGTGCTTGCTACAGATACGGGGAGGAAAATGCCGTAAGAGGTGAATTTTGTAGCTTTTATGACAACATTGCCTGCAGCGTCGATATCGGCATCGATGTTCTTCCAGCTGTCAGTGTCAGCGTCGTATTCTTTGACAGTCACAGCAGCCACTACAGAGGCGTCGAGTGCGAATGTGAGATTGACAGGAGTTGTCAGCACCAGGTTTTCGTCGGAGCAGGAGATTGTGGCACCGATGAGAAGAGTGCTTTCGGTTGCTCGGGATATGGCGGCTGATGTTTCGGAATAGATGGGTGTGATGCTGATTGTGGTATTGTCGGGAACGGTGTTGGCAGGCACTTCAACCTTGATATTTACCGAGCCTTCTTCGTTGTTGGGAATGTTTTCGGATTCAACATCGCCGGCTGCGTTTACGGTAGCGTCGGCAATGACAAGGGTTTGGGTTATTTTTCGGTTGAGAGCCACGCTCCAGAGGCGGTTCTGGCGGTCGACAAGAGTAAAGTCAACTGTAGCTGATACTGGAATCATTCCGTCGGCGCTTGCTGTGACCTCGTAGCTGCCCTGTGCTACACCCGAGATTGTGTAAACACCCTTGGCATCTGTCACGGCAGAGTAGCTGTCTAATTTGATGGAAGCACCCTTGACAGGATTTCCGCTCATGTCGGTGATAACACCGGAAAGAGTGTTGGGCGATGCCTTCACAACAGGCGGCAGAATTACTTCGCGATTGTCGTGGTGATGGCATGACACCGCAGCCATACAAAGGAACAGCATTGTTCCGTACATTAGAAATTTCTTCATATTAAAACTTGTTTAGGTTATTGTTTAGAAAGATTTTTACAGCAGATTGATTCTGAACGCTACGCCGCCTGTCGGATACCGGCAGTTTACAAGCGCGGCCTGAATGAAGAAATGCTTCCACAGCAGGCAGTCGGCTCCCAGATTGAACTCGTTGGCTGTCCATTCGCCGATGACGCGCAGAGGCCGGAACCATTTCGGATTCCATGTCGCGCCGGCGATAAGCCCCTGCCATCTCTTGCCGTACGACACGGGAACATAGCGGTAGCCCAGTGTCAGGCCTATATCGTGGTCTTTCGGCAGGAAATGCTTGGTCGCAACGATATAATAGTTGCAGAAGTATCCGGCTCCGCTTCCGCCGTCGTTGCGGATTTTGCCGGGCGACCCGAGAAAATCGTTTGAGCCTATGGATATTGCCGGGTGATACTTTCCTTCTTTAAGCGGATTCACTTTTATCGAAAAGTAGCGGTCCTTGTGATTGAATTTTGGCGAGGATATGGCTTCGGTTTCGGGATTTACCAGAGTCGTCTTCAGCAGTGTGAATGTATAGCCTATTTCAAGCCAGCTGAATGGAGTCAATGAGAGCGAAAAACCGAATGTATCGTATTTTTTGCCGTCGTAATAGAAGCCGTGGCCTTTGTCGTCGGACGGCGTGAGATGGCTGTTGATGTAATAGCCTGCAATGACGGCTTCTCCGGCCGCATTCATGTCGGCCGACGGATTCTTGATGAGACCCGACATGCCGGTGGATATCTGTGCCCGACATTCGATAGGGCACAATAATAGCGTGAAAGCCAAGGCGCAGAGAACCGAATGAATATAGCTATTCATTTTCGTTCCTCCTTTTTTTCGGTGTCTTCATATTTGAAATCGGCCTCCATGAGGTCTGTTCCCCAGGGTATGAGGTCTCTGTCGAACCAGCCGGTGCGTTCGTTTTCTTCGGCATCGGTGTGGTATTTGCGCAAGCCCCGGTATCCGGCTTCGACATTATAGACCAGTCGGAAGTTGTCGGCCGGCCGGATATTCACTTTCCTGTGTTTCCGTTTATAGGGAGGAAGCATGATTACCACCTTGAAACCTGCATTTTCCTTGCATATGTCGCTGTAGGAAGCGAAAACCCCTACACTTGCATGTCTGAAATGTCTGAAAGCCTCGAATTCAGCACCATAATCGCCAAAAAGATAGCGGCCTCCGCGTAGGGAGAATTGGGTGTTCCACCGCGATAGATAGAATTCAGGACCGGCCATGAAAGTGACCTTTTTCATGGTGCTCATATCCCAGCCCGACGCCATCGAGAGGTAGCCGGTGACGCCTATTTCGGCAGTAGCGGCAAGC
The DNA here is from genome assembly GCA_946553045.1 of uncultured Porphyromonadaceae bacterium. Lineage (GTDB taxonomy): Bacteria > Bacteroidota > Bacteroidia > Bacteroidales > Muribaculaceae > CAG-873. The sequence continues at coordinate 58,757 of CAMNRO010000007.1, forward strand.
CACGGATTGATGACATACATGTTTTTGATATCTATGCCGTAGCTTTCGGCAGTAAAGATGCCTCCGCTCACTTTCATTTTCCAGCGATTGCTCACGGCGAACTGCCGCGATAACGACGCAACTCTTATTCTGACATTCTTATAATAGTCGCCATACTGGTTGATGACAGGCACATAGAGCTGGGCGCATATATCCCATCGGCGCGCCGGCTTCCACCGCACTCCGGGAGTGAGGTTCACGAGGACGTCGTAGACACGGTTATTCCAGTATATATCTCTGAAATTGAAATCGACACCCATGAAAATATCGACGCTTCCGCCAGCGATTTTGTCTTTGGCGGAAACATCTGCTGAAAGCAGGGATGCTGTCATAGACAGAATCATTGACACAATCAAGCGTTTCATTTATAGAATGTCTGCATTAAGATATTGTACCTTGAATTAGGACAGCTTTTAATATAATCGACACAGGCCTGAACGTGGCAAGGCCTGGCACATACTACCGTATCTTATGTGTGAGCGCAATTTTTTTGCAAAATTATATAAAAAACTACCCCCGCCGACAATATGTATATTGCCAAAATGCAACACAAATGCGCTATAAATAAACCATATAATTAGGTAATAAAAAACGGCACGACCGAAGATGGCCGTGCCGTTTTTGGAGAATTAAGTTTATTATTATTCGAGGGTGAGGGTGACTATTGATTTTGCGGGGAGGGAAAGCGAGAGTGTGCCTTTGGCAACTTTGGCGCCTTTAAAGGGCTTGAGTGTCACTTTCTCGGCCTCGCCGAAGTTGTTGTAATCGCGAATGTCGTTGGCTGTAAGGACTTCGGCATTGGCAATCTTGCGGGCTTTGAGGCTTTCGAGGGGAATGTTGATGTCGAAATTCTCGACAAGGTCGGTGTTGGTGAGCGATATTGTCACTTTGCCGTCCTTTTCAGACGCTGTAGCGCTGATGACTGGCACGAAGCGGTTGTCGCGCACTTTGCGTGCCGGAGTGTCGATATCGAGAGGAATGTATGTGGCGTCCTGGTGAGGGACATACATTTTGAATACGTAGTAGGTCGGGGTGAGCACCATCTGGTCGTCCTTGGTGAGCACCATGGCCTGGAGCACGTTGGCAATCTGAGCGATATTTGTCATCTTCACGCGGTCGGTAAGGCCGTGGAAGATGTTGAGCGACAGAGCCGCTACCATGGCGTCGCGCATGGTATTCTGCTGGTAGAGGTGACCCTTGATTGTGCCGGGTTCCTCATCCCACCATGTGCCCCATTCGTCGACCATCAGGCCTACGCGCTTTTTGGGATCGTATTTGTCCATGATTGCCATGTGCTTTTCCACAACCGGGCCTATTTCGAGGCACTTGCCGAGAGTCCAGTAATAGTCTTCGTCGGTGTAGTCGGTGGCAGAGCCTTTCGAGCCTGTCCAGCCGGGCACGGTGTAATAGTGGAGCGATATGCCGTTCATGTGACCTCCGGCTTTCTTCATCATCACTTCGGTCCAATTATAGTCGTAGTCGCTGGCGCCGGAAGCGATTTTGTAGAGTCGGTTTTTGCCGAAGTTGCGGCAGTATGTCTGATACCGGCGATACACGTCGGCATAATATTCGGGTGTGAACGAGCCGCCGCAACCCCAGCTTTCGTTGCCTACTCCGAGGTATTTGAGGTGCCACGGTTTCTCGCGGCCGTTGAGCTTGCGGAGCTGTGCCTGCGGGCCGTCTTCGGCGGTGATATATTCTACCCATTCGGCGAGTTCTTCTACGGTGCCGCTGCCTACATTGCCGCTCAGATAGGGCTCGATGTCGAGGAGCTCGCATAGGTTGAAGAATTCGTGGGTGCCGAAGCTGTTGTCTTCGACAGTACCACCCCAGTTGTTGTTTACCATTCGCGGACGGTTTTCGCGGGGGCCGATGCCGTCGGTCCAGTGGTATTCGTCGGCGAAACAGCCGCCGGGCCAGCGGAGTACGGGGATATGCAGTTCGCGGAATGCACCGAGCACATCGTTACGGTAGCCCTGGGTGTTGGGTATCGACGAATCTTCGCCTACCCATATGCCTCCGTAGATGCATGTGCCGAGGTGTTCGGCAAACTGGCCGTAGATTTCCTTGTTGATTTTAGGGGCTGTCGCTGTGGGCTTCGGCTCGATTGTCACGGTCTGGGCTGCGAAAGCCGAGGCTGTGCCGAGCAGCGCGGCGATAGTCAGATTTATAAGTTTCATAGAAGTAGATTATTCTGCTTTTTTGAATTTGAAGACATAGAATGTGTTGGGCTCAAGCGACGCATTGTATGTATATGCGTTTTTCACTTTGGCGCCGAGGCTTGCCGGGTCGATTTCTTTTGTGAGCGGCATGATGAGACCGGGATTCTCGAGAGAGTTTTCTGCATCGGGGTCGGCCGAAGAAAGTGTGGTGACAGTCAGTGAATTGATTGTCTCTTTCTTTTTGAGGCCGGCGAGCTTGATTTCGAACGGCTGCACGGTAGAAGAGGTGTTGGCAACCTTGACGATGTATTCGCCGGTGTTCTTGTCTACGACAGCGCTGGCGAAGAGACCGTTCTGGTCTTCGTTGCCGGCGGCGGGCTTGCCGTTGAGGTTTGTGGGAAGCACATTCGTGCCTTTGTTGAGGCTATAGAGCTGCTGCACGTAGTAGCTTGATGTGGGGAACGATTCGCTGTTGTCGAACCAGATCATGTCGGGGCGCCACTGCCAGCCTTCGACATGGGCGAAGAGGGGAGCGTAGGTTGCCATGTGGACGATGTCGGCGTTGCGTTCGAGGCCTGTCATGAAAGCGGCTTCGAGGAGGGCGGTGTTGAAGTGGTTCCACTTCTTGCCCTTGCCGTGGCATGCATACTCGCCGGCGAATACTTTCGGGCCCTTGCGGTCGTAGTTGTCATAGCGGTTGCCCTGGGCAAGGAACCATTTTTCGGGGCGGTAGAAGTGCTCGTCGACGAGGTCGGCACCGAGTTTCTTCATTTCGGGCCAGAGATAGTCGAACTGTTCGCCTTCGGAGTCGGGACCGGACGAACCGACAATCTTGATGTCGGGATATGCCTTGCGGATAGCTTTTACGAAGGGTTCGAGGTGTTCGGGATATTCGGGACCCCACTGTTCGTTGCCGATGGCGATGAATTTGAGGTTGAAGGGAGCGGCATGACCCATTTCTGCACGGAGGGCGCCCCACTTGGTGTCGGTGCCCCCATTGGCGAATTCGATGAGGTCGAGGGCATCCTGGATATAGGGCTGGAGCTCGTTTACAGGCACGTGGGCGCTTTCTTCATGGTTCTGGAACTGGCATACGAGGCCTACGCTGAGCACGGGCAGAGGCTCGGCTCCGATTTCCTCTGAGAGGAGGAAGTATTCGTAGAATCCGAGGCCGCCGGACTGGTAGTAGTCAGGATAGAAGCGATGAGGGAAGGTGTAGTGCCAGCGGTTTTCGTTGACAGGGCGGTTTTCAACCGGGCCGACAGTGTTTTTCCACTGGTAGCGAGTGTCGAGGTCGGTGCCTTCGACAATGCAGCCGCCGGGGAAGCGGAAGATGCCGGGTTTGAGGTCGGCGAGTTTCTGGGCGAGGTCGACGCGGAGGCCGTTTTTATGACCCTGCCATGTCTTTTCGGGGAAAAGCGATATGTGCTCGAGGTCTACGGGAGTAGTATCGGGTTTTACGAGGAAGATGCGGAGTTTGCCCTTGCTGCAGTCCTTGTCGGGGGTAAGGGTTACCTCATATTTCTTCCATTCCTTAGAATCGATGGTTATTTCTTTTTTTGCGTCTACCTGCGAGTTTTTCATTGACGCGGGATTTTCGAGTTCCACGCGGATTTTGGCAGCTTTGCCCTGAGGTGAGCGCGCCCATACGGAGAAGCGGTAATTCTCGCCTTTCTTGTATGTTACGCCGAAGAAACCCTCGTTTTCGAGGCCTGTGTGCTTGTCGTTGTGTCCGGCAGAAGCGAGGCGCACATAGTGGGGATTTCGTTCGAATGGGCCGTCGTTCTGCAGTTTTACATCGCCGTAGGTTACCCATGCAGCGAAGTTCTGGGGGAATTCGAACGAGCGGTTCTTTATCATTTCGGCATAAAGGCCACCGTCTGCGGCATAGTTGATGTCTTCGAAGAAGAGGCCGTACATTGTCGGCTGAATCGGTGCTCCGGGCTTGTCTGTCTGGACTGTGAACACGTTGTTCGCTGCAAGCGACAGTGCGGTCGAGAGTCCGAGCGACAGGAGCAGGCTTGATTTGTGGGTCATGATATGGTTATTTGGGTTATATATGTTTGGCTGTATTAAGTCGGTTTTATTTCACACGCTTGCCCCATATGGCTCTGCCGGAACGGTCGAGGCCGGAGAGCAGGGCGGTGTCGTGTTCGCGTTCCCAGTCGTGACCGGCAAAGACGGCAATATTGTCTATGCGGTCGTCGCCGAAAGCTATCGAAAGGGTCTGTTTTCCGCTGTCGAAGTGCCATGAGCCGTCGCCGGGTTCGATTTTGCCGTCGGGGCAAAGTCTGAATCGCTGCGAGTCGTTGCCGTCGCCATTGAGCAGCTCGCTTTTACACTGAAGAGCGAGGCTGCTGTCGCCGCGGTCGGCGCGGGGCTCGAACAGGCGCATGATTTCCCATTCGCCTTCGAGGTCTGCCGGTTTGAAAAAACGGTCGCTGACAGCAGCGTAGCGTTCAGGCGATACCATAGGCCAGCCGTCGGGTGTGAAGAACATGCGGCGCACGTGGAGCACCATCATGTCGGGTTCGGAGGCAAGGCGCCCCTGGTGTGCCATATAGAAATTGCCGTCGGCGTCGGCAAATACGCCGCAGTGGGCTGTTCCGACCCAGCCGCAATGCCCTTCGAAGCGATATGGCGCCGTGAGCATTGGGAAATTTTCGGTGGAATCGGCAAGCTGGCGTCCGTGCATGTCGGTGAATGGCCCTTCGGCGGAGCGGGAACGGCCTACACGCACGTTGTAGGTTGTCATCAGCGGGTCGTAGGAGCTGAAGAGATAATAGTAGTTGTTGTCGGGATTATATATGATTTCCGGCGCTTCGATATTGTCGTGTCTGTAGTTGGCACGGCTTGCAGTCTTTGTGCCGAGGTCGCCTTCGACCAATGGAAAACCGGTGGCCGGATTCAGCTCCAGACAGCTCAGTCCGCCGAAATATGAACCGTAGTGCATGAAGCGGCGTCCGTCGGCAGTTGTGATTACCGATGGGTCGATGGCATTCGTCGGTGAGTCGATGTCGGTCTTTACGGCTGCGCCGACGTGCCGCCAGGGGCCAAGAGGCGAGGCGGCCTCGGCAAGGCCAATGTAGGACGTGTTCTTGCCGAATGCCGACACACAGTAATATAGATGGTATGTGCCGTCGTGGTTATCGACCATATATGGAGCCCAGACGTTGTGTGCGCCCCGGCCGTTGTTGTTCGAGCGTACCCACTCGACAGCTTCTGTCGGAATTTCGGGGAATGCCCAGCCGGCGAATTGCCAGTTTACGAGGTCGGCCGATTTTCTCATCTGCACGAAACCTTTCGGACGGATGCGTTCATGTGTTGCCGTGTCGACAAAAATCGCATCTGTGGAATACATATAAAATGTGTCGCCTACCAGACGTACAGCGGGGTCGTGTACGTTATACGTACCCCATTTGTCATGATTGTTCATAGAGGATACGGCTCTGTAATCGTCTGCCCATGGATTGGGTGCCGGTGTAGGCCGGAACGCGGTTTCGGCACACGACGAAACAGACATAATAAAAAACAGAGACGCGAGAGCTTTGATAAGTTCTTCCATGTAGAATTAGGGTGCGATTGGCATTTTGACGGTAAAATTACAAAATTCGGAGACACGGAGAGGTGGATAAAAGGGTATTTTTGGGAGACAAATCGCCACGCGGCGGCATAAAAAAAATATTTATCGGCTCAGTGTCTAATAATTAGCACAAAAAACTTTTGTAATAAAAAAATATATTATCTTTGCTCACTGAAAACACGGATAAGTATTTATTTGGTGTATCCCTCAGCCTTATCCATCTGATAATACCAAGCCTTGAAATCTTCTGAATCCATAAGCCGATTCTGCCGCGGAGCCTTTCTTTTTGCGGCAATGTTGCTGTGCCAGGTTGCAGCGGCAGTCAGTGACACGCAATCGACAAAACCGTTTATGTCTATGTATAATGTGGGGTACCTGACGGTGTCGGAAGGTTTGCCCCATAATTTCGTCGACGATATATATCGCGACAGCCGTGGATTTCTCTGGATCGGGCTTGGAGGCTGCGGACTTTCACGCTATGACGGCAATGAATTCATAAATTTCAATATTACGTCCGATGAATATCCGTTGACAGGCAATTTTGCAATAGAAATTGTCGAGGATAAGTTCGAGAACCTCTGGGTTGCCACCGAGGGCGGCATAAGTGTAATCAATATCTATAATCTGAAGCCTCAGATGATAGAAGACCGCTCGGGGCGTCTGGCCGAGGTGCTGAGGACGCCGATGTGGGCTCTGACAGTGGATTCTCAAGGAAAGATATGGACAAGAGCTAACAATTCGATATTTTGCATAGAGTTTGACGGCAGCGGCGCGGTTACCGCCATTTCGGAGATTGCCGGGCTGAGTCATCCGACCGGGCCTATAGCGATGCGCGATTTGTTCGGAACAGGAAAAATATGGGCTCTGGTAAACGGAGAGATTGCCGAACTCGAATCGCGGGCTGCCGATGGGGTGATAACGGCCACTCCCATTTCCGACTGCCTGCGATTTGTGTCTGATATAGCTGTGCCCGATATGCTTCTCTACGGAAGCGAGGTATGGATTGCCACTGACCGGGGGCTATGCCGCTATAATCCGGCCGAGGACATTGCCAAGATGTATGTTTATGACGAGGCCGACACGCTTTCGATTTCGCAGAACTATGTGTGTACCCTCGCTGTTTCTCCCGACAGGCGCCTGATAGCCGGAACGCTGGCCGGTCTGAATATCTACAACCAGATAAACGATAACTTCGAGCGCGTATATCAGTCGAGGCCCGATGAAGCAGGCTCTATAAACAATAATTTTGTAAACAAGATATATGTAGACGGTCAGCGGATATGGATTGGCACCGAAGGCTGCGGTCTGAACAGGCTGTCGTCAAAGCGGCTGAAGGTCCGGGAAATAAATCACAACTTCAATGCTCCCGGCAAGAGGTTCAATGCTCCTGTCAATGCGATTCTGGCAGAAAACGACGGTGTGTTATGGATAGGAACCGTCGAGGGAGGCCTGCATCGCAGCGACAGCGAGTTCAAGCATATCAGTCACTATTCGGCCGAAAGCGGTCATCTGAGTCATAATTCTGTCAGCGCTCTTGCCCGTGACGGCAAGGGCAGGCTGTGGGTAGGCACCTGGGGCGGCGGTTTCAATGTCTTCGATGAAACATCTCCGGGAAATCTGCGGCGCTGGAGGCAAGTGTCCGATAGCGACGAGGGGAATCACCATATAGGATATGTAGGAGCGTTTATGTACGACCCGCTGAACAATCTCATGTGGATAGGCGCTTCCCGCGGTCTTTTTGTATGCGATATCGAGACAGGAAACGTGAAAGAAGCCTATGAAGGCAGCACCGACGATGTCTTCGGGATTATAGGGGCTGTTCTCGACGCTGACAATCATATCTGGTTTGGTTCAAGCAAGGGTCTCCTTGATGTAGACCTTAATGAATACCGGCAGACACATTCGCGGCATTCCGTGCGCCATTTCAGCGGACGGCTCGACAATCCCGATGCCGTGGCGGGAGATCGTATTTCGTTCTTGTTCAAGGATAGTTCGGGCACCTTGTGGATAGCTACCAACGGTAGCGGAGTATATAGCAAGGTTGATGACGACATGGAGATATTTGTCAATCTCAACTCTTCGGGCGGTCTGCCGAGCGACATCGTGCTCGGAATAGCCGAAGATAAAAGCGGTAACATTTGGTTTTCAACCTACAGAGGGCTTGCGTGTCTTTCGCCCGAAGGCGACATTATGACATTTGACAAGACAGGCGACCTCGGTGTGGACCAGTTCTACTGGAATGCGGCGGCTTCAGATACTGCCGGCAACGTGCTTTTCGGAACTACTGAGGGGCTTATGAGCATATCCGGTTTTGTTCCAAGGGTAAAATCCGAATCAGACTCGCGTGTCGCTTTCACGCATGTATGGGTTGACAACAATATTCTTTTGCCCGGCAGCGAAGGCGAAGAGCCGACGTTCTGTCCGGTGCGCGGAATCAGGCTGCACGAAAGTTCACGCTCGGTCCAGTTTGAGTTTTCCGCGCTCGACTACGACGGCAACAACGGTGGGGTATATTCGTTCCGCCTCATCGGTTTCGACGACAACTGGACGAGTCTGCCGCCCGGAAGGCGTAATGCCGGTTTTACCAACCTGAAACCGGGAAGCTATACCCTCGAGGTAAGGTACATACAGAAAGGGCAGACCGAAGAAGAAGCCGCCATAACAGCGCTTCCAATAACCGTCAGACCGTATTTTTACCGCACGTGGTGGTTTGTGCTGCTTTGTGTGGCAGGTTTCGCGGCAATTACAGTGCTGCTGTATAAACTTAGGATACGCTCTATCAAAAGCCAGCAGATATTGCTTCAGAAGACTGTGAAAGAGCGCACTGCCGAAATCGAGGAACAGAAGCGCCAGGTACAGCAGCTCACCATGGACCGTATTTCGTTCTTTACCAATATCACGCATGAATTCCGAACGCCGATTACGCTCATTCTCGGGCCTATCGAGCGTGCCCTCAAGCTCAGCTACAATCCCCAGGTCATCGAGCAGCTTCATTTTGCCGAACGCAACTCGAAATATCTCCTTACGCTTGTCAATCAGCTGATGGACTTCCGCAAGATAGAGTCGGGCAAGATGGAAATCATGCGCAGCAGCGGCAATCTTCGCACATTCCTTGTCAATATCATAGAGATTTTCCGGCCTCTTGCAACAGACCGCTCCATAAAGCTTGAGCTTTGTGACCATCTGCCCCGGCCGGTGATGACCTTCGACGAGGAGGCGCTGCAGAAAGTGCTTATCAATCTGCTTGGCAATGCGCTGAAATTCACGCCCGACGGAGGCCGAATCACTCTGTATGCAACCGTTCTGCCAGCGACGTGCGCCGGCGGAGCTGAGTCTGTCTATCTCGGTGTGTCCGATACGGGAACAGGCATAGCACCCGAAGACATCGACAAGATTTTCGACCGTTTCTATCAGGGCTCAAGCCCCATGAAATATCCTGTGTCGGGCACGGCTGGCAGCGGAATCGGTCTGTATCTCTGTCATAGCCTTGTAGATATACACGGAGGCAGGATATCTGTGCGCAACAATCACAGCGGGCGTGGCTGCACATTCCGTGTGGTCGTGCCTCTGTCGGAAGGGGAGACGGCCGTTGCCGATACTACGGCGCTTCCGTCGGCGGTAAAAAGCATCGAGGCCGCATCAGAGGCTCAGAAGCCCGAAGAGGCTGTCGACAGGACAACAGTCCTTGTAGTAGAGGACAACGACGACATGCGCGCCTTTATACGCAGTATTCTCGTCGACCGTTTTGCCGTCGCCGAGGCCCGCAACGGCGAGGAGGCCCTCAAGGTGCTGTCGAACCGCGAAATAAACCTCATCATATCCGACCTCATGATGCCGGTGATGGACGGTATGGAGCTGTCGCGACGTGTGAAGGAGAATTTCGACATAAGCCACATACCTTTCCTGATGCTCACTGCCAAGACCGGTCGCGAGCCTCGCCTCGAGAGCTATCGCATGGGTGTGGACGCATATATCACCAAGCCTTTCGACGAAGAGCTCCTAATGGCCCGTATCGACGGTATCATGAAGACACGGCGCAAATACCACAGCAGCTTTGCCGACGGCCTCGAGGTTGAATCGCTCAACATATCGGATGAGTCGCGCGACAAGAAATTTATGGACCAGGTGATGAAAGTAATCGCCGACAACTACCGCAACTCATACTTCGAAATCGGCGATTTTGCCGAGGCTCTCGGTGTGAGCCGCTCGCTTCTCAACAAGAAACTGCAGAGTCTCGTAGGGCAGTCGGCCGGCCAGCTGCTGCGTGCGTTCCGTCTGAAAACAGCGCACGAACTGATTGTGCGCAACCGCAAGACCCGCGCCATGAACATTTCGGAAATAGCATATGAAGTAGGTTTCAACGATTCGAAATATTTCACCAGGTGTTTTACTAAGCACTTCAATATCAATCCGTCGGCTCTTATGAATGAGAACGGCTGATTCAAAAATCCACCTTAAATCGCAAAAAGTCCACCGTTCCGTAGGCTTGTATTAGGTATTTTTGCACCGTTAAAATATGTTCATTCTCGCGAGTGAATAGTTTTGACGTCATAAAATACCTTGAATTCTCATATCAGAATCATAAATAACCTTAATTAATATCATCAATCAATCATTATGAACACAGTTGACCGGATGTATCCGCGTGTTGCCGCATTGATGGCTACCGTGGTCCTGTTAGGCTCATCGTGTACGTCGGATTGGGGTAGAGTAGACCCTCCCGCAGGTATACAGACTGCGCCGAATCTGGAAAGTGTTGCCACTTTTGAGTTCGAAGAAGATATGCTCGATCCGCTTATCCTACGGGCTTATGGCAATAACCAAAATCAAGTACCGGCTATCGTTGAAGACGAACTTAAAGGCAAAGTGCTTGAGCTCAACGACGGATGGGTGGAAATGAACAATCCTCTGACAAACGTAAATTGTGAAAAAGCTGCTTCACTCACATTCTGGATGAAGCAGATTCCTGCTGTTTCGACCGACGAGGATGGCAATGAAGTGACCGAACCGCAGGACATCGCCAGCCCGCTCTTCATGTTCACTAACGAAAACAGGGTGGGATCGCTCACCTTCTCGGCCAACGGCGGTATCGAATACGACGCCCCCGACGGCAAATGGAGTTGCGACAACCCCGCCGACGTGACTACCGGCTATATTCCCGTTGAAGGTTTCGACGGAAATGGCTGGAACTATGTCGCTCTTACAGTGCGCGAAGACGGCTACGACCTCTTCGTAAACGGTCTAAAGAAGGCTTCGACAGCTGTGGTCGATTTCGACTGCAAGCGTCTTGTCGCTTTCATGAACCATGTGGCTACATTCTCTGTCGGCACCGCCGACAACCACGGCCACTGGCTCATAGACGACCTCAAAATCTACCGCAACGCCCTCACATCGAAAGAGCAGGCCCGTCCGCGCACTTCGTGGGAGAATGTCGGCCCCGAAGGTCCTGTTGTCGACCTCTCCAAGTGGGTTATGGTCGGTCTCGAAGATAACTCAACCGGTTTCTGGACTGAGTTCTCGCCCTATTTCTCTCTTGCAGGCGACGGCCAGATTCACTATGAATTCTACAACTACACCCGCAAAATCAACAACTGGGATAACTGGCTTCTCGTTCTCGCCACTGCCGAACGCGGCGGCGAAGGCTATGTAGAGCATGCCGTAATCCGTGCCGACAACTTTGGCTGGGCAACCCGCTATGATGCCGGCGACGTTACCTCGAGCTGCGATTTCAACTTCGATACTTTCAAGGAAGACATGGACGGCGCTCTGGTCAACATCTCAATCGACCGCGTCGGAACCGATGTTGATGTAACCGCTCTTGTTACAACAGCCGCAGGCACTGTATATACATATAAGGTGTCTATAGTCAACGTGCCCGAAGGCAACATGACAACATGGCTGCTCTGCGAAGGCTCGCACCTCCTTCTCAACCCCGAAGGCTGCTTCACCGGCACCAAGTATGACGAGCCCTTCAAATTAGGCGCAGAAGACAACACGACGCCCTGGTGGTCGATGTGGTCGCCCAACAATCTTCTCGTAGGCAACTTCTCGAACTTCGGTTTCGATTTCATCAACCACAACTCCGGAACAGGCGGCAACTGGAACAACTGGGTTCTCGTCTGCACAAACGGCAAATATATCGGTGAAGACGGCTATGCCGAAAACTTCGTGCTCCGCTCCGACGCTTATGGCTGGGGTGCCGGCTGGGATAAGGGCACTGTAACGGCTTCGTTCAACTGGGATACCTATGTGGCCGATATGCACGACGCCCATTCGCGTATCTATGTGGAGCGCGACGGTAACGACCTTCTTATAGTTGCCCGCCAGACAACCGCTGCCGGAGCTGCTATGCCCGAGTATCGCTTCGAGACCACCGTGGAGACACCCGAAATCGGCCTCTTCTTCGTGCTCGACAACAACTGGCTCGAAATCAACAAGGTCGGATTCTTCCCCATGATCAGCATGAATCCCGAAAACTAAAGATAAACCTTAATCACTAATATACCAATCATGAACAATAAACGCAGTACAGCGCGCGGAGGGTGGAGCAACAAGCTCCGCTACCTCCTGTCGGCACTGGCGCTCCTTGCATTCGGTTTAGGTCTGTCGGCCCAGACCGTGCAGGTGACAGGTACGGTGTACGAACCCAGCGGTGAACCCGTCATCGGCGCTTCCGTAATAGAGGAAGGTGCCAAGACAGGCACTGTGACCGACCTCGACGGTAATTTCGTGCTTAGAATCAAAGACCCTGCCAAGGCAGTGCTCGTAATTTCATATATCGGTTGCGAAACCGTGGTCGAACCTCTCAAAGGCCGCACTCATATCGAAGTGAAGCTTCAGGAAACCAACACCGCCCTCGAAGAAGTGGTGGTTGTGGGCTACGGTCAGCAGAAAAAGGAATCGGTTGTGGGCGCCATCTCGCAGCTCAAGGCCGACGACCTTCTCGAAACACCCTCGGCAAATATCTCGCAGGCCATCACCGGTAAGATTCCCGGCGTGATTACCTCGCAGACATCGGGTGCTCCGGGTGCCGACGACGCTTCTATCTTTATCCGCGGTCGTGCAACCTTCGCCGGCGACGCCCAGCCCCTCGTGCTTGTCGACGGTATCGAGCGTAGCTTCTCGCAGATTGCCCCCGACGACATCGAGACCATCTCGGTCCTCAAGGACGCTTCGGCGACCGCCGTCTACGGTGTGCGCGGTGCAAACGGCGTCATGCTCATCACCACCAAGCGCGGTAAGGAGCAGAAACCCGTGGTTTCGCTCACCGCCAACTGGCAGTGGCAGAGCCCGACCCGCAAAGACTCCTATCTCGACTCCTACAACAGCGTAAGCCTCCTCGAAGAAGCCCTCGCCAACGACGGTCTTCCCTCGCAGTATTCGGCTTCCGACCTCGAAATGTACAAGAAATCTTCGGCCGGCCAGCTCAGCGGCGTCGATGCTCTTCTTTACCCCAATGTTGACTGGTACGACGAAATCCTTCGCTCGTCTGCTCCCGCACAGCGCTACAATGCCAACGTGCGCGGCGGTACGAAGCGCATGCGCTACTATGCTTCGCTCGAATACTACAACCAGGAATCGCTCTTCAAGAACCTCTCGAACGACCCCTACGGCAACAATTCGTCGCAGAGCTACAAGCGCTACGGTTTCCGCGCCAATGCCGACTTCTTCCTCACCAAGGACCTTACCGTAATGGTTAACTTCGGCACCCGCTTTGAGGAACGCCGCGGTCCTAACTCGCGCGAAGAGGCCAATTACTCAAACATCTTCTATCAGCTCAACCACACTCCGGGCTGGATTTTCCCCGTATCCTACCAGGTGCAGAACGGCGACGAAATGAAGACCCTCTATGGCGGCTCGTCGCAGTATCAGAGCAACGTTTACGCAACTCTTGCCGAATCTGGCTACTACAAGGGCACCAACACCGTCAACGAGACCAACCTCATCGCCGAGTACAAGATGGACTGGCTCACCGAAGGTCTCTCGGCTAAGGCTCAGGCTTCGTTCGACTACGAGAACTACCACCGCAACCTCTACAGCAAGACTTTTGCAACATATGAGCTCAACGACCGTGCAAACTACGAGTCGATCGACGCTTACAACAAGTTCAACACCGACGGCACTCTCGGTGCTTCGGCCGACCACTTCACCGTCTACAAGCTCTATCTTGAGGCCCAGCTGAACTACCGCCGCACCTTCGGCAAGCACGAAGTGACCGCAATGGCTCTCTACATGCAGAACGACTATCGCTATAACTCCGACCTCGCACAGCGCTACCAGGGTATCGTCGGCCGTGCCACATATGCCTACGACGGCAAGTATCTCGCCGAGTTCAACGCCGGCTACAACGGCTCCGAAAACTTCCAGAAAGGCAAGCGATTCGGTTTCTTCCCCTCGTTCTCGCTCGGCTGGCGTATCTCCGAAGAGCAGTTCATGGCCGGAACTCGCGGCTGGCTCTCGAACCTCAAGCTGCGCGGCTCTTATGGTCAGGTAGGTAACGACATCTATAGTATCAACGGTGTCCGTCAGCGCTTCCTCTATGAACAGAAGTGGACTCAGCTCGGCAACGACTACTACTTCGGTATCAACGGTCAGGACGGTATCTTCGAGCAGCAGTATCCTAACTACGGTGTAACCTGGGAACGTGCCCATAAGTACAACCTCGGTCTCGAATACGGCTTCCTCAACAGCCGCCTCAGCGGAAATCTCGACCTCTTCTACGAAAGCCGCAACAACATTCTCACCGAATTCCTCACACGCCCCTGGTGGTTCGGTGTGACTTCGGCTGCCGGCAACCTCGGCAAGACCACCAACAAAGGTTTTGAAATCGAGCTTCACTGGAACGACGCCATCGGAAAAGATTTCAACTACAATATCAGCGCCACCTTCTCTCATGCCAAAAACAAGATTACCGCTATGGACGAACCTGCAGGCAAGACCGGCTATCGCAAGCGCGAGGGTCATTCTATCGGCCAGTACTTCGGTCTGGTTGCCGACGGTTTCGTGACATCTGCAGACCTCGCCGACCCCAACTTCCCCAAATCGACCTTCGGCGATGTCAAAGTGGGCGACCTCAAGTACCGCGATATGAACGGCGACGGTTTCATCGACGACCGCGACGAGACTTTCATCGGTCTCAGCGACCTTCCCGAAAACACCTATGCCATCTCTCTGGGCGCGAACTGGAAAGGATTCGGACTCAGCGTGATGTTCCAGGGTGTCGACCATGTGAGCCGCTATTATGACGCCGAGGCCATGTATGCCTTCGTTGCCGGCGGTAAAGTGAAAGAGCACCATCTCGACCGCTGGAATCCTGCGGTTTCCGAGGCTCAGAACCTTGCCAACGCCAAATATCCTCTGCTGCACTACGACAGCTATGGCAACCACAACCAGCGTCAGAACTCCTTCTTCCTCAGGAACGGCGCTTTCTGCCGCCTCAAGAATGTGGAACTCAGCTACAGTCTTCCCCTCAAATGGATCAAACATGTGTGGATGAGCCAGTGCCGCTTCTATGTCAACGCCAACAACCTCATCACATGGGATCACCTCGACGGTCTCACCGACCCCGAAAACAACGGTTCGAACAAATATCCTATCTGCAAGACCGTGAATGTAGGTGTAAGCATCCAATTCTAAAACCAGGAAACTATCATGAATAAATTCATTCAGCATACAATAGCGGCCTCCATGGCAATACTCGCCATGGGAGCCACCGGTTGCAGCGACTTCCTCGACAAACAGCCCTCCAACGAGCTCGACGAGAACAAGACATACGCCGACTGGAAGATGTTCGAGGCTTTCCATGTTGATACCTACAACTTCCTCCTTCATGGCGCCAACCGAATCAACGGTTCGTGGCTCGACGCCGCAACCGACCTTGCCGAGACCTCGTTCTCGACAGGCGGCACGCTCACGACCTTCAATATCGGCAACTACTACGGCTCTGCCGGTGCGGCCGAACTGACTTCGGTCTGGGAATCGCGCTATCGCGGTATCCGCAAGTGCAACCGTGTAATCAACGATATGGACCGTGTGCCCTTCGACGTCACCATGAGCGAAGACGAAAACAAGGCCATCCGTGCTACCTACAAGGCAGAAGCCCGCACATTCCGTGCCTGGTTCTACTGGGAGCTGTTCCTGCGCTATGGTCCGCTGCCTATTGTCAAGGAAGTGCTTGATCCCGCTAAAGACGATATGATAAGCCCCTACAAGAAGCGTCCTACCGTCAAGGAATATGTTGTAGACTTTATACTCAACGAGCTCAAGGAATCCGAAGCCGATCTGCTCACCTACGACCAGGCCTGGAGCAGCAACCGCATCGGACGCCTCTCGCAGCCTATGTCGAGAGCGCTGCAGTGCCGTATTCTTCTCTATATGGCCTCGCCCCGTTACGACGGCCAGACCGACATCACATGGAAAGACGCTGCCGACGCCTCCAAGGAGTTCATGAACCTCTATGGCGACAAATTCGGCCTCTTTGCCGAAGAAAACATGTCGCCGGCCGAAAACTATGCCAACGCTCTTCTGCGAACACAGTACACCGGCAACAACAACGAGGTGATTTTCTTCCGTAACGACGTTGTAATCAACTGGGGCGGTATCGTGCAGGATACCCCCGTAGGTGAAGGCGGCAACGGCGGCAACTGCCCCTCGCAGAACCTTGTCGACATGTACGACATGGCCGACGGTTCTTCGCCTTTCGCTTCCTATGACGTCACTGGCGCTCCCGTATATAACAATGGTGTGCCTGCCGTGAACACTGCCAGCGGCTACAACGACGCTGACATGTGGACCGGCCGCGACCCCCGTCTGGATGCTACCGTGCTCTATCAGGGCCAGCCCTGGGGCACAATGCGCGTGGGCGCCACCATCGACGTTCGTCCCGGCATGGCCGACAATCCTGTCGGCAACGCCAACTCGACTCCGACCGGCTACTACATGCGCAAGTATATCCCCGCTTCGATTCTTGCCTCCAACCACGCCGGTACTGCCTACCGTCTGTGGACAATTATCCGCTACGCCGAAATTCTCCTGAACTATGCCGAAGCGCTCAACGAAGTGCAGGGCCCCTGTCAGGAGGTATATGATATGCTCGATAAGGTTCGTGGCCGCGCCGGTATCGCCGGCAGTGTGGCAGACCGTGCCGATCTCAAGAGCAAGGAAGCCATGCGCAACTTTATCCACAAGGAACGCACCGTCGAATTCGCATTCGAGGAACACCGCTCATGGGATGTGCGCCGTTGGAACTGCGCTGTCGAAGCCCTCGCCCGTCCTATCTATGGTGTGAATGTGGCTATGGACGGCACCGTAACCCGCAAGGTGGCACAGACCCGCGTGTTCGAGCCTCACATGTATCTCTATCCTATCCCCGAAGAAGAGGTGTGGAAGACTGAAATTGAAAACAATCCCGGCTGGTGATTCATCTCGCCAATAATCTAAAACCAGTTATGAACACAATCATAAAACATTTCTCAGTGTCGGTGCGCCTGATAGCGGCCGTCCTGTTGCTCGCATGCTCGTTTTCGCTTCGGGCTGCCGGCGAGCATGAAATCAAAGGCCGTGTGGTTGATCCCGACGGCAAGCCTATCCCCGGCGCTGTTGTCAACGTCGCCGAGCAGAGCAAAATAGTCCTTACCGACGCCGATGGTGCCTTTACTCTCGTCGGAGCAATGCCCGAAGACGAGGTAAATGCTTCGTGCACCGGCTATAAGACAAGTGTCGTTCCCGTAGAGAGCGTAAACGAGTTCCTCGTCATCACCCTCGACCCCGACAACGACCCCTATGCCCACGAAATGGCGCTCGCTTTCACTGAAAAGCCCAAAAAGACCGTCATCGAAGGCACATCGACCGTTACCGGTACTGAACTTCAGCGTTATCCTATCACCGTGCTCCAGAATGCCTTCAGCTCCACCGTCAACGGTGTGCAGACCTACGAGGCTTCGTCGGAACCCGGCTGGGCCGAGACCAAACTCTATATCCGCGGTCTCCGTACGCTCAACGCTTCCGCCCGTAATCCTATCTTCATCGTCGACAATGTGGAGCGCGACATCTCGTTCCTCGACGCATTCCCCATCGAGACCGTGACAATCCTCAAGGATGCCGCCGCAACTGCCATCTACGGTATGCGCGGAGCAAACGGTGTCGTTCTTGTCACAACGAAGCGTGGCCAGGCCGGCAAAACCAACATTGAGTTCACACAGGAAGTAGGCTGGCAGCAGCTCACCAATACTGTAGAGAACCAGAACTCTTATAACATCGCTCTCACACGTAACCGTGCACGCTATCTCGACGGCAACGACCCTCTCTACACTCCCGACCAGATTGAAAAGTACCGTCGTGTCAGCAACGGCGAGACTCTCGAAGGCATGGACCGCTACCGTTACTTCAACACCAACTGGTTCGACGTCCTCTACCGCGACACCGCTCCCGTTATCAAGACTAACTTCCAGATTTCGGGTGGTAACAACCGCGCACGCTACTATGTATCGTTCTCTTATCTCCGCCAGGAGGGTATGTGGAGCGACGAAGGCACTTCAATCAACAAAAACTTCGACTCCCAGCACAAACTCAACCGCTGGAACCTCCGTTCCAACCTTGACATAAACGTGAACAAGTACCTCCGCGTTGGTCTCGACCTCGGCGGCCGTATCGACAACATTATTCAGCCTACTGCTTCGGTGTTCAACCTCACCACTTTCGGTGCTGTAGAGGCCGACCCCATGCACCCTGTCTACTGTCCGAACGGCGAAATTTACTCCGAAGCCGGTACCGGTACAGTCAACCCGCTGCTCCAGCTCGGTGCCTCAGGCCAGGAAAAGAACCGTCGCCGCTCGCTCTATTCGACTCTTACCGTTAACGGCGACCTCAGCCCCATCACCAAGGGTCTCGGCGCTGAAATCGTGGTGTCGTTCGATGCTTACGACGGATATGAATCGACCCAGACCAACAGCATTAATGCTTATACCTACGACTACACCAACATGTCGGTGACCGACCCCTCGCAGTTCACATATAACCGTACATATTCCTATCAGGAACTGACCAACCCCTCGGTTAACGAACGCGACAACTCCTGGACACTCAACCTCCGCGGCGGTTTGAGCTACAAACGTCTCTTCGGCAAGCACGATGTGGAAGCCCGCGCATTTGTCCGCGCATATCAGAAACGAAACAACAAGGGCCCGCACTCTGCCGTATGGTACAATCTCTCGTCCGACCGCTATCTGAGCTACAACGGCCTTCTCAATTATATCTTCGACCGTCGCTATGTCCTCAGCGGAAGTATATCCTATATGGGTAACGATAACTTCGCTCCCGGCAACCGCTGGGGCACATTCTGGAGCGTGGGTGCCGGCTGGGTTCTCTCGGAAGAAAGCTGGCTCCAGGATCACAACGTGAATCTGCTCAAGCTACGTGCCAACTACGGTAAGACTGGTATGAGCGATACCGGCGCTGGCCGCTATCCTTATCAGTCGATTTTCCAGGCCGGTGGCGACTATAGCTTCGGTTTTAATGCCACAAACGTTCCCGGCTACCGCGAACAGCAGGCCGGCAACATCAACAGCAAGTGGGAAATCTCGAAAATGCTCAACGTCGGTCTCGACTGGGGCTTCTTCGACAACCGACTCTACGGTAATTTCGACGTCTGGAAAGAATGGCGCAGCAACATGCTCGTAGAGCGCTCCACAATTCCCTCGATGCTCGGTATCGCTTATGCCAAAGACTCCTACGGAAAGGTTGAATCGAAAGGTTTCGAACTCACCATCGGCCACACCAACAAGCTCGGCGATTTCGAATACTCTATCGAAGGTCTTCTGTCGTACAACACCAACAAGGTGACTGAAATGGACGAAATTGAACCCTCGGTGCCCTGGCAGCGCAAGACAGGCGGCCGTATCCGTCAGTACGAAAGCCTCCAGCAGATTTATGAATCGGAAAACCGCGACGTTGTCGGCGGCTGGAATGCTTATCGCTGGGTACAGTGGGCTTCCGACCCCAACCTCATCGCAACCTCGCAGGCCGACGCTATCGCTCACCCCGAAAAGTATCCCTACAACACCTTCTCGGGCGGCAAGCAGAAACTCGGTACCGCTGTGTTCCGCGACCTCAACGGCGACCGCCAGATTGACTCGCGCGACATGGAGCCCTACGGCTACACCATGCTCCCTGACCTGACACCCTCGCTCTCTCTCTGGGCAAGCTACAAAGGTTTCGACGTCCGCGTGGTCGGCACCGCCTACCTCAAGCGTTCGGTATTCCTCGCTCCGTCGATGACATTCTCGCAGTGGGGACACAACAACGCCACTCATGCCGTTGTCGATGCATGGGGATATTACACCGACGACCCCAACGATCCCCGCAACGTGAATGCCAAATACCCCCGTATCAGCTACACGTTCAACGCCGAGGATTCTAACCGCGACAACCAGTCGGACCGCAATGACCGCTGGATCGTAAACGGCGATTATTTCTCGCTCCGCAACGTGGAAATCGGTTACTCTCTGCCCGAAAAGCTTATTGCAAAGGCTTATATGACAAAATGCCGTTTCTACTTCAGCGGTTATAACCTCGCAACCTGGAGCCATCTTCCCAAGGGTATGGACCCCGAACGTCCGATGGGATATTGCTGGTGGTATCCGAAAACCCGAATTTTCTCTTTCGGTCTTAACCTTTCATTCTAATAGCGAATCAACGATATGAAACTCTATAAATCAGCAATCGCAGCCCTTGCAATCGGTTGTGCCGCAGCTTTTACCGCCTGCGACGACTATCTCGACAAGGAAGTCGATCTCACTCTTCAGGTCGACAGAGTGTTCGGCGACTACGACATGACCCGCGGCTTTCTTGCGAACTGCTATACCTATCTTCCCGACGCTTTCGCTGACTACAGCGACGCCAACTCGCGTCTTAACAAAGACTGTATGACCGACAATGCCGTAAGCTTCTGGCGCGGTTATACCCACGCAGTCATGGAAGACAGCTACGACGCAAACAACCACTGGTATGCCAGCAACTACTGGAATACACGCACGGCCGGTATCCGCGCCTGCAACCAGTTTATCAAGAACGCCCGTCCGTCGGTTGTCGGCAATGCCGAGCGCAATGGCGACGACAACCGTCTCTACGACCGCTTCATAGCCGAAGCCCGCGTGCTCCGTGCAATCCTGCACATGGAAATGGTGCAGTGGTTCGGTGATATTCCTATCATCGGCGACGACGAGGCCGGCGTGCCTATCGTGCTTGAGCCCTCATCGGCTCTGCCTCCCCGCACTCCTGCCGCCGATGTGCTGCAGTGGGTAGCCGATGAATGCGACAAGTATAAGAACGACCTTCCTTTCCGCTACACCAACGAAGAGGAAAACTGGGGCCGCGTTAACGGCGCTGCCGCCTACGCTCTCAAGGCCCGCGCTCTTCTCTACAAGGCTTCGCCTCTCCACAATCCAGACAACGACGCTTCCGCATGGAACGCCGCCGCTCAGGCTGCTCTCGATTTCATCACTGCCAACAACGCATGCTGGAATCCCTACCGCCTCCACACCGCTCCCTCGAACGACCCTGAGGAAAACTACTACGACTGCTTCATCACCAACCCGGTGCATAACAACGAGTATATCCTTTCCCGCTCGGTATGGCGCGGACAGACTGCCATCGAGGAGTTCAACACTCCCTGTGGTTTCACCGGCCGTCGTTCGGCTACCGGCTATATGAACCCGTCGCAGAATCTTGTCGATGCATACGAAACCCTCAAGGGTCTTCCCATCGACCAGGATCCCGACTATGACGAGCAGAATCCCTATGTGAACCGCGACCCCCGCATGGAGCAGACCATCATTCATCACGGCACTATCTGGGGTGTGGGCGAAGAGGCCCGTCCGGTCAATGTGAACAACGACGACGGCGAAGTCGGCCCCGACTATGCACGTTCAAACGGCGGTACATGTACTGGCTACTATCTCAAGAAATATACCACCAATATTCCCTGGGACGGCACCGTCCGCGGCACCGACAAGGCTTGCCCCATTTTCCGCTATGCCGAAATCCTTCTCAATGCCGCCGAGGCTCTCAACGAAGCAGGCCGCACAGCCGATGCTTACCAGTATGTGAATCAGGTTCGCGCCCGTGTCGGCATGCCCGCATACGCCGGCATGAACCAGGCTCAGCTCCGCGAGCGTATCCAGAACGAACGCCGTATCGAGCTGTGCTTCGAAGACCACCGTTTCTTCGATGTACGCCGCTGGAAACTCTTCGGTGACGCAGCCAACTTCAACCGCGCCGCCGAGACAGGTCTTCCCCGCTATCGTCAGCTCGGCACAATCTACGGTGTTTCCGTTCGCGAGAACACGGCAGTGAAGTTCAACTACGGTCCTAATGAAAAGTTCCCCAACGTGACCTTCCACGCTCCCAAGAACTATTTCGTACCCATACCTCTCACCGAAATCCGCAAGACCGGTTACACTCAGACCCCCGGTTGGGAAATGTAAACTTTAGGTTATGGTCGGTGGCCGGTGGTATTCTCGGCTTATGCTTCCGGTCGCTGACCAAAACCGCTAATCAAACACGAATTATACATGAAAGCTAAAATATTTCTCATGAGCGCCCTCGCTGTCGCCGCCCTTGCTTTTACCGCTTGCGACGACGACAACGAAATCAAAGCGCCCGAGGGCGACAAGATTGTACTCGACGTGCCGGAAAGTCTCGAGACCGGAGCTACCTATGCACGTTTCTCGACCCTTTTCCTCATCGGCCCCTCCGCCCACTGGACTCAGACCGGCTACTGTGTGAGCACGAGCGGAACCCCGACAATCTACGACATCGTGTATAAAGCCTCCGATCCTGCCGACATGAGCTATGCCGGAACCGACTATAGAGGCTATATCACTGCCACTATTCCTTCGCTGGCTCCCAACACCGAATATCATGTGCGCGCCTATGTGTCGCAGTATCAGGGTTCGGTCGTTTATTCGCCCGAAGTTGTCTTTACTACGGCTGCCGGTACTCTCGACGAACAGCTCGCCAACTACCGCGGCCCGCAATATGCCGATGACTACGGCATGATTTCCGGCTGGGATCAGCGCGCGCAGTGGAACCTTGCCAACGTTCACGACCCCTCGGTGGTGAAGGCCGACGACGGTTACTACTATATGTATCAGACCGACGCTTCCTATGGCAATGCCCACGCAGCCGGAGGTCACTTCCACGGCCGCCGTTCGAAAGACCTCATAAACTGGGAGTATCTCGGCGGTACAATGAAAACTCTTCCTGAATGGGTTATTCCCAAGCTTAATGAAATACGCGCCGCCCAGGGTCTTCCTGCCGCCGACCCCGATGTCAACGCATTTGGCTATTGGGCTCCTGTAGTCCGCAAGGCCGGCAACGTCTATCGCATGTATTATTCTATCGTTTGCCCGGGCAACGTGGCCGGCGACGGAACCTGGGGCGAGCGCGCTTTCATCGGTCTGATGGAAACCGCCAATCCTGCCGACAACGACAGCTGGGAAGACAAAGGCTTCGTCATAACCAACTCTACCGACAAGGGCAAGGACGAGTATGGCACTGCCAACGACTGGGCTAACGCTCTCTATCGTTTCAACGCCATCGACCCCTCTTATATCATCACCGGCAATGGCGAGCACTGGCTCGTCTACGGTTCCTGGCACAGCGGTATCGCAGCTGTCAAAGTCGACGCCGCTACCGGCAAGCCCGCTCTCACAGGCAATGTGTGGAATGCCGACGACTCTTATGGCAAGCTTATCGCAACCCGCGCCGCCGGCAACCGCTGGCAGGCTTCGGAAGGCCCCGAAATCGTTTATCGCAACGGTTACTACTATCTCTTCCTTGCCTACGATGCTCTCGACGTGGCTTATAATACACGTGTTGTGCGCTCGCAGAATATCGAAGGCCCGTATGTGGGCATCGACGGTACCGATGTTACCGCCGGCGGCGACGCTTTCCCCGTCGTTACACATCCCTACGCCTTTGCCGGCGACCATGGCTGGGTGGGCTTCGCTCACTGCGCTGTTTTCGACGACGGTGCCGACAACTGGTACTACGCCTCGCAGGCCCGCTTCCCCGCAAACTGGGGCGGCAACGAATTCAGCAATGCCCTCATGATGGGCCATGTGCGATCTATCCGCTGGACCAAAGACGGCTGGCCTCTCGTAATGCCCGAACGCTACGGCGCTGTGCCTGAGGTTGCCATCACCGAAGATGACATTGCCGGCACTTGGGAGCTCATCGACCTTTCGTATGCCTACGGCAAGCAGAAAACATCTGCGCCTGTCGTTTTCGGCTCTGACCACAAGGTAATCGATGGTCTGTGGAAGGGTGCTACCTGGAGTTTCGACGCAGCCAACAGTATTCTTACTATCGACGGCATAGAGCTCTATCTCGCCCGCGAATGCGACTGGGAATCGGCCGACCGCCATGCCACAATCGTTTTCGCCGGTATCAAAGGCACAACTACCTATTGGGGCAAAAAATCCTGATAAAACATAGCATAACTACAGCAAGACTCGGCCGCAGACCATTGCAGCCGGGTCTTTTTTTATGGCGGTAAAACGGCGACGGCCGGATGCATTCGAGCATCCGGCCGTCGTGTCGGTTGGGGGAGAGGGCTTACTGTTCTATTATGGGTTGTGAGGCGGCGTCGATGACATGGGCCACGATTTTCTGTTCGTCGGGGTTGAAATCGACAATAATTTCGTCGCCGGCGCCTACCTTGCCAGCGAGAAGGAGTTCGGCGAGTTCGTCTTCGAGGTATTTCTGGATAGCGCGCTTGAGCGGACGGGCACCGAATTGCACGTCGCAACCTTTGGAGGCGATGAAGTTCTTGGCTTCGTCGCTAATGGTGATTGTGTAGCCGAGCGAGCCTATACGTTTGAAGAATCCGGCAAGCTCGATGTCGATAATCTTGAAGATGGCGTCGCGGTCGAGTGTGTCGAAGATTATCACATCGTCGATACGGTTGAGGAATTCGGGCGCGAAAGCCTTGTTCAGAGCCTTCGAGAGCACGCTGTGCGAGTATTCGCGGTCGACTTCGCGGGTGTTGAAACCTACGCCGCTGCCGAATTCCTTGAGCTGGCGTGTGCCGATGTTCGAGGTCATTATTATGATGGTGTTCTTGAAGTCGATGCGGCGTCCGAGACTGTCGGTGAGGCGTCCTTCGTCCATCACCTGGAGCAGGAGATTGAACACGTCGGGGTGTGCCTTCTCGATTTCGTCGAGGAGCACGACAGAATAGGGATGACGGCGCACTCGCTCTGTGAGCTGACCGCCTTCTTCGTAACCGACGTATCCGGGAGGCGCTCCGATGAGGCGCGACACGCTGAATTTTTCCATGTATTCGCTCATGTCGATGCGAATGAGCGTATCGGCGGAGTCGAAGAGGTACTCGGCAAGTTTCTTGGCGAGCAGGGTCTTGCCGACGCCTGTCGGGCCGAGGAACATGAATGTGCCTATCGGTTTGCTGGGGTCTTTAAGACCGAGACGGTTTCGCTGGATTGCTTTTACAATCTTTGCTATGGCATTGTCCTGGCCGATGACCGAGCCCTGCAGTTTCGGGCCCATCTCGAGCAGGCGCAGGCCTTCTGCCTGCGCAATGCGCTGCACGGGCACGCCTGTCATCATGGCGACGACTTCGGCCACGCGGTCGGCGTCGACGGTCTCACGGTTGGCTTCCATTTCTTTCTCCCACTTGGCGCGGGCCTCGTCGAGTTCGCGGCTCAGGCGTGCGGCCTCGTCGCGCAGGCGTGTGGCCTGGGCGAAGTCATGGCGCTGTGCTGCCGCTACTTTCTCGGCAGTTGTGGTCTGGAGCTTGGACTCAAGCTCCTCGATTTCCGTAGGTACATCGATGTGGCTTATGCGTGTGCGCGAGCCGGCTTCGTCGAGGGCATCGATGGCTTTGTCGGGGAAGTTTCGGTCGGATATGTAGCGGTCGGTGAGCTTCACACAGGCTTCGAGGGCTTCCTGTGTGTAGTTAACACCGTGGTGAGCTTCATATTTGGACTTTATATTGTTCAGAATAACGAGTGTTTCCTCGGCCGTGGTCGGCTCTACCATCACTTTCTGGAATCGACGCTCGAGAGCACCGTCTTTTTCGATGTTCACACGGTATTCGTCGAGGGTGGTGGCGCCGATGCACTGTATTTCGCCGCGCGCGAGGGCCGGTTTCAGCAGATTTGCAGCGTCCATGGAGCCCTGTGCATTGCCAGCTCCGACGATAGTGTGGATTTCGTCGATAAAGAGGATTATGTCGCGGTTTTTGGTGAGTTCGTTGAGCACGGCTTTAATGCGTTCTTCGAATTCGCCGCGGTATTTTGTGCCAGCCACGAGCGAGGCCATGTCGAGTGATATCACTCGCTTGTCGAAGAGAATGCGCGATACTTTGCGCTGTGTTATGCGCAGTGCCAGACCCTCGACGATGGCGCTTTTGCCTACGCCCGGTTCGCCGATAAGCACGGGATTGTTCTTTTTGCGGCGGCTCAGAATCTGGGCAAGACGTTCGATTTCGGTCTCGCGGCCTACAACGGGGTCGAGGCGGCCTTCTTCGGCTGCGCGTGTCATGTCGTTGCCGAATTTATCGAGCATGGGTGTATCGCCGCGGCTGCCGCTACGGTGCGATTTTGCTCCGGCTCCGGGCTTGGCACCCTCTGCCTGCGGGCCCTGGGGCTGTTCGCCACCCTGGCCGCCTGCGGGCTCGTCGCTGTCGCCGGCGTCACCGGCAATGTCGAGCACCTCTTCGGGTCGTGCTTCGGCGAGAGCCTGTCGGCGCAGGGAGTCGTAGTCGATGCCTGCATTGAAATATGGCGCTATCACTGTCATCGAGCGAACGTCCTTGTTGTGGAAGAGCGACAGCAGAAGGTGCTCTACATCTACAAGAGGCGCCTTGAGATAGCGCGCTTCGATGATGGCGAGCTTTATGATGAGGGTGATTATACGGTTGTAGTAGTCGGGGCCTTTGTCGTCGGCGGCCGATGGCTCGTAGAGCGCAACGTCAAGAGCCGAGCGGAGATCGCCCAGTTTGTCGGCGCCCACGAGTCGCTCCATCAGTTCGGCCGATTTCGTGCCCGGAGCGCTCAGCTCCAGCAGCAGATGTGCCGGCATGATGGTGGCGTTGTTGTGGTTTGTGCACTGCAGACGGAGACGATCTATGAGTGCACGAGCATTTTCGGTGTATTTTTGGTTATTTTCCATAATCAGTAAATCTGGAGAGATTGCAGCAATAATCGTGCCAAATATTATACAAAGTTACAAAAACGGTCATAATCCGGCAAATTTTTTGTGTGTCAGTCGCCGGCGTTGTCTGTTTGGCAGAAAATGAGTAAATTCGCGTCAGTTTTTCGACTCTCAGATTATTTACTAATACAATTTCAGGGGTTTCCCGATTATAATATGGCAGATTTATCATTGCTTCAGCGCCTCGATGGCATCGAAGCCCGTTTTGAGGAGGTATCGACTCTTATAACCGACCCGGCTGTGATAGCCGACATGAAGCGCTATGTGCGCTTGTCGAAGGAATATAAGGATCTTGAAAAACTTACGGCAAGTACACGTCGCTATCGTCAGTTTGTAGAAGACGTCGAAGAGGCCAAGGCTATTCTTGCTTCTGAAAACGACCCCGATATGCGCGAAATGGCCAAAGAGCAGCTCGACGCCGCAACGGAAGCCATGCCAGCCCTTGAAGAAGAAATAAAGCTGCTTCTTATTCCCGCAGATCCGGAAGACTCCAAAAACGCCATTCTTGAAATCCGTGGAGGTACTGGCGGCGACGAGGCGGCAATCTTTGCCGGCGACCTCTGCAAGATGTACATCAAGTACTGCGAGAGCCGGGGCTGGAATGTTGCCGTGACATCGGCCAGCGAGGGTGCCGCCGGGGGATATAAGGAGGTCGTACTGTCTGTGACAGGCGACGGTGTCTATGGTGTTCTCAAATACGAGAGCGGAGTGCACCGTGTGCAGCGTGTGCCTGCAACCGAGACTCAGGGCCGTGTGCATACATCGGCCGCTACAGTTGCCGTGCTCCCCGAGGCCGAGCCATTCGACGTTGAAATCAACGAGGGCGAGATAAAATGGGATACTTTCCGTTCGGGCGGTGCCGGTGGTCAGAATGTCAACAAGGTCGAATCGGGCGTGCGTCTCCGCTATATGTGGAAGAACCCTAACACGGGCGTTTCAGAGGAAATACTCATCGAGTGTACCGAAACCCGCGACCAGCCCAAGAACAAGGAGCGTGCTCTCAGCCGCCTCCGTACGTTTATCTACGACAAAGAGCACCAGAAGTATATCGACGACATTGCCTCGCGTCGTAAAACAATGGTGAGCACCGGCGACCGTTCGGCAAAAATCCGCACCTACAACTACCCTCAGGGCCGCATTACCGATCATCGCATCAATTACACCGTCTATAACCTTCAGTCGTTTGTCGACGGCGACATTCAAGACCTCATCGACCACCTGATTATAGCAGAGAACGCCGAAAAGCTCAAAGCCTCCGAACTCTAATGTAGTATATCGGGGCAGTAGACAACATAGTTATATCATGCAGAATAGCCACAATCATGCCGGCTATTCTGCCGATTAATCATCCCAACGATTGTCGGGGTCGGGAGTTCTATAATTTAACTCTATCGTTTCGTTGAATTTATCGGTTATTTCAACGGTTTTCGCTTCACTGGCGGGGATTCCATTCGGATAACCGATTGACTTGTCGCCGCTGTAAACAAGCCGGATTGTATTCTCAATGCCTATGGCACAGGGTATTCGCACAGAAGTTGAACCGTCCTGTGCTATCTCAATGTCTTCAAACACATTTAATGTACTGACGTCATTCCATGGATTCATGTTATCACGCAGATAGCCTTCGACTTCGAGATAACGAAACATGTTTTTAACGTAATATTTTCCATCCAATACGGGAATGCCGCTGTTTTTGACCGTGACATCGACGGATTTTTTGTGTGGGATAGTGAAGTCACATTTTATCGTGCTTCCACTCCATTCTTCTTTGAAGGAGGTAAAACCATATTCGAGTTTTTCAGAGATAATATAGTCATTTTGAGAAAGGGAAGAAAAATCTACAGAAAAAACATAACCACTATGCATTCCCTGACCCATTTCATTATCTGCTTCAAAGAATATTTTGTAAAAGCCCGACTTATCGGTTGTGCCTTTGGCTTTGTGAATGACGGATGTGCTGATTAGCCCTGTGACTTTGAAGTCGACCGATACCGGAATTCCCGAAAAAGGTTTTCCATCAGGCGTTTCGATATAACCGGATAGAGTTGTACTTGTTGTTGTCGGATTGGAGATAAGATCGTCCTTTTCCAGGTCACAGCTTGTGGCGATATAACATAATGATAATAGTACAGCGATTACAGGCAAATGTTTACGTCGCTGACAAATGGCTTTTAATATATCTATGTGCATAATGATATGAGCTATTTATTTTTTTGTCAATCCACGACAAAGATAAGCAATATAGTTGGGAATACCGAGCCGGAATTATAGATTGTCTATCGAAAAATTGAAAATCTATGTTTTGAAGTGGGGGAGGGTATATACAAAAAAATGGAGCTCAAAAATTTGAACTCCATTTTTGTTGCCTTGGAGAGATTCGAACTCCCACAGGCGGAACCAGAATCCGACGTGCTGCCATTACACCACAAGGCAATTTGCTTTGCTCTGGGGCTCTTCCCTTTTGCTTTTGCGCTGCAAAGTTACGGCGACTTTTTGAACTATGCAAATTTTTTGACCACTTTTTTTGAGAAAAATTTAAGTTTTCTATCCTTTGTGTTGGTAGTCAGTATGTTGTGATTGTGCTTTTTTTGAGGCTCTTCAGAGCCGGTATATTTGCGTTGGAGAACCGTCAATAAAAAAACCGCGGCGGCCCGTGTTGGGTGCTGCGGTTTTGTTTGGTTTTGGCGCCGCTTATTTGCGGATGCCGAGCTCTTTCTGTGCGATGATGGCGCGGTAGCGGTTGATGTCTTTGCGCATGAGGTAGTCGAGCAGACGACGACGCTTACCTACCAGCATCTTAAGAGCGCGTTCAGTTGTATGATCTTTGTGATTTGACTTCAGGTGCTGAGTCAAATGAGCGATACGGATGGAGAATAATGCAATCTGTGCTTCAGGCGAGCCAGTGTCAGTCTTGCTCTTACCGTACTTCTCGAAGATCTGCGCTTTTTCTTCAGAATTTAAGTGCATTCCTTGAAAATTAAGTAGTTAATAAATAAATTGATGGTCTTGCCGAGGCTTAACCGGGTGCAAAGGTAGGTAAAAGTCCGGCAATTTCAAAGTTTTTAATCTTTTTTAAGATTGAAGGAAAAATTCCGATAAGAAGTGCAACGGGCATTTTCTCACTCCTCCTCAGGG
>CAMNRO010000008.1 GCA_946553045.1 uncultured Porphyromonadaceae bacterium
AATTCTATCACTATATCTTTCCGCATTTCACTTTTTTGTAGTAACTTTGCACTCAGGAATTACAGAACTTCGCACATGCTTTTCTGGCGATTCTCAATGGAATGTCGCCTTATATATTGCTCGGCTTTCTTGTTGCGGGCATCCTTCATGCGTTCGTGAGACCGTCGGCCATGAGCCGTCATCTCGGCGGACGTGGTATCAGACCGGTTGTCAAGGCAGCGCTTTTCGGCATACCGTTGCCTCTGTGTTCGTGTGGCGTGCTGCCGGCGGCAGTGTCGCTCTATCGGCGCGGAGCCTCGAAAGGCGCCACCACATCTTTCCTTATTGCGACACCACAGACCGGCGTGGATTCGATAGCAGCTACATATTCTCTCCTTGGCTTGCCATTCGCCATTCTGCGCCCTCTGGCAGCGCTTATCGGCTCAGTTGCGGGAGGTTTCGCAGTAGACCACAGCGACAAGGAGGCGAAAAAGAACATCACAGAATTATCGACAGAGGACGACCGCCTGCCCTCAGGCTTCTTTGCCCGTTGCGTAGCCGCCGTCCGCTATGGATTCGTAGATATGGTTGCCTCGGTCGGCAAATGGCTTGTAATCGGTCTTGTGGTAGCGGCGCTTATCACCGTTTTCGTACCCGACAGCTTTTTCACCTCTCTCAGCCAATACCCTCTTCTCGCCATGATTGCCGTGGTGATTGTAGCGATACCGATGTATATCTGTGCAACGGGCTCAATACCTATCGCTCTGTCGCTCATGCTCAAAGGTCTTTCTCCCGGCATTGCGTTCGTAATGCTCATGGCAGGCCCGGCGGCCAACTTCGCCTCCATTATACTGCTCGGCAAGACCTATGGCAAGCGCACAACGGCAGTCTATGTGGCCTCAGTAGTAGTCACAGCCATACTATTCGGACTTGCGATAGACCTCTTGCTTCCGGCGGCGTGGTTCATACCGCCAACGGCATCTCTGCATGAGGCCTGCCATACCGCTCCGGCTATTTTCGACACCATATGCTCGGCTTTCCTTGTAGTAATGCTGATATATGCCTCAATAAGCCGACGGCACCATCATCATACACATAATAAACAAAATGATATGAAAAGAACTTACAAAATCAACGGAATGGCCTGCCCCCATTGCAGCGCCAATGTAGAGAAAACAATCCGCGCTCTCGACGGCGTCGAGGAGGTTGCCGTAAATCTTGCGGCCGGCACCGCAGAGGTCATTGGCGAGGCCTCTCCCGCAAAAGTTTCGGAGGCTGTGCGCCTCGCCGGATATGATTGTACAGAAATGGCAGAGGCCTGAACATAATTCCGGTTGCTCATGTGGCCGGAATTTCTTATTTTTGCTCTTCAAAAGGGTGTTTAATAATATCTAAAATGAAAACCGCTTACATAAATTCTCTGATTCTTGCATTATCTCTGTGCGCCTGCCACAATGCTACCGACGACCATATCGGCCACGACCATGACCACGGCCACGGCCACAATCATGAAACTCATGAAAGTCATATCGGCCATAAAGACCATGAGGGCCATCAGCCCGAAGCCGAACATGCTCACGAAGGTGAAATCAGCCTCCACGACGAAGTGGCCGAGCGTTTCGGTGTAAGGTTTGACACAATCCGCCCGGGCGAATTCCATGAGGTTGTACGTGTAAGCGGTCGTGCGGACGCCTCCGTGTCGAGCGCCGGTGTCGTATCAGCACCTATCTCAGGTATTGTCCATTTTGCCAAAGGCATCAATGCGTGCAGCCATGTGCGGCCCGGCTCTGTCATTGCGACCATAGACCCGGGCTCGACTCTCGGCGGCGACGCCAATGCCGCAGCCAAGGCCGTTCTCGATGCCGCCAAGCGGGAACTCGACCGCATAAAGCCCCTATATGAAGAACGCCTCGTAACGGCAACCGAATACAATGCCGCAGTCGCCGCCTACGAACAGGCCAAAGCCGCATATAGCCCGCGCGCCAACGGCGGACGTGCCACAGCAACGCTCGGAGGGTGTGTCAGCACGCTCAATGTAGCAGAAGGACAGTATGTCGAAGCCGGAGAACCGATAGCCACCATAACCTCCGACAAAGAACTGACATTGCGGGTAGAGCTGCCGCGCCGTTATCTGCCCATGGCCTCATCGTTTACAGAGGCTATCATTGAGCAGCCATTCAGCAATCCGATTCATATAGACCTTAAAGGCATGCATTCTCCGGTTGCTCAATCGGGCGCACCATCGGCATTTGTGCCGCTGTTTTTCACGGTCTCGCATGAACACGGTCTTACACCCGGCGCAACTTTCACTGCATTTCTCGCCGGTTCGAAGCGCGAGGGCGTTGTCACGCTGCCGCTTTCGGGCATCTCCGAGCAGCAGGGCGCCTATTTCGTTTATGAGCGCGTGCATCCCGAGGCCTACGCCAAACGCCGTGTGACCCTCGGCACATCGGACGGCGAACGTGTCGAAATTAAAAGCGGGCTGACTCCCGGCGCGATTGTTGTCAGCGAAGGCGCCACTGCGGTACGCCTTGCCGAAACAGGCTCTGCAATTCCCGAAGGCCACAGCCATAACCACTAATACGAGAGGTCATGCTGAACAGAATAATACGCCTCTCGCTCGACAACCGTCTCGCCGTACTCATCATATCGGCACTTATACTTATAGCCGGCACTTTAACGCTCATGCGCATGGAGGTCGATATTTTTCCAGACCTCAACGCCCCGACGGTTGTAGTGATGACCGAAGCGCCCGGTCTTGCCCCGGAAGAAGTTGAGACCGTTGTCACATATCCTGTCGAAACAGCTGTGAACGGCTCCACGGGAGTGCGTCGCGTGCGCTCGACATCGACTACAGGATTCTCTGTGGTATGGGTTGAATTCGACTGGGGCACCGACATATACCGCGCCCGCCAGATTGTAGGCGAACGCCTCGACGAAGCCGCCGACGCGCTCCCTCCCGGCGTCGGCAAACCCATGATGGGTCCTCAGTCGTCGATTCTCGGCGAAATCATGATTATCGGTCTCACAGCCGACAGCACATCGATGCTCGAACTGCGCCGCATTGCCGAGAAGACTATCCGACCGCGTCTTCTCGCCCTCGGAGGGGTGTCGCAGGTGAGCGTAATCGGCGGCGACGCGCCTGAATACCGCATCAACCTCGACCCCGAGATGATGAAACTCTACGACGTAAGCCTCGACGACGTGATGGCTGCCACCGACGGCTTCAACGCCAATGCAGGCGGCGGCGTGCTCTATGATTTCGGCAACGAATATATCGTAAAAGCACAGCTCAACACCACCGAGCCGTCCGAACTCGGCTCTGCCGTTGTGAAGGCCGGCGCCGACGGTTCGGTCGTGACCATAGCCGACATCGCCACTGTAGACGTCGGACCGCGTCTGCCACGACTCGGTGTAGCCTCGGTCAAAGCGACGCCTGCCGTCATAGTGACAGTGACGAAACAACCAGGAGCCGGCACCATACAGCTCACCGAATCCATCGACAAGGCTTTGGCGGAATTGCAGACCACGATGCCTCACGACATCACTGTATCGACCGATATTTTCCGCCAGTCGGAGTTTATCTCAAACTCAATATCCAACCTCCAGCGCACTCTGCTTGAAGGCGCGTTCTTCGTGGTGCTGGTGCTCTTCTTCTTCCTGATGAATCTGCGCACCACGCTTATCTCGATTGTAGCGCTGCCGCTTTCGATAATCGTGACCGTGCTCATTCTGAATGCCCTCGGATATACCGTCAACACAATGAGCCTCGGCGGCATTGCGATTGCAATCGGCTGTCTGGTCGACGATGCCATTGTCGATGTAGAAAACGTCTACAAGCGAATCCGCGAAAATGCCGCCTTGCCCAAAGGCAGCCGCCGCCCTCTGCTGAAAGTGGTCTATGATGCCTCGGCTGAGGTGCGAATGCCAATCTTCAACTCCACACTCATCATTGCAGCCGCGTTCCTGCCGCTCTTCTTCCTCACCGGTATGGAAGGCCGCATGCTCAAACCGCTCGGAGTGTCGTTCCTTGTAGCGCTTGCGGCTTCTACCATAGTAGCGCTCACGGTCACACCTGTGCTGTGCAGCTTCCTGCTTGGCAAACGCAAGGAAAACGAAGAACTCAGCCGCGAGCCCCGAGTGACAGCAGCAATGAAGAAGGCCTATTCCCGTTCGCTCGAGGCAGCGCTCAGCCACAAGAAAACGCTTCTTGCAGGCACGGCCGTGCTCTTCGTAGCCGCCCTCGGGCTCTTCTTCACACTCGGACGAGGCTTCCTGCCACCCTTCAACGAGGGCTCGTTCACGATCAATGTCTCTACCCTACCCGGCATTTCGCTCGAGGAAAGCGACAAGATAGGCCGCGAGGCAGAGCGTATAATCCTCGAAACACCCGAAGTGCTTACGGTAGCCCGCAAGACAGGCCGTGCCGAACTCGACGAGCACTCGCTCGGCGTGAACGTTTCGGAAATCGAGGCACCCTACAGGCTCACAGACCGCCGCCGCGGCGAAGTTGCCCGCGATTTGCGTAGCCGCCTCGGCGAGATTCCCGGCGCTGTCGTAGAAATCGGACAACCTATTTCGCACCGTATCGATGCCATGCTCTCGGGCTCGCAGGCTCAGATTGCAATCAAAATATTCGGCAGCGACCTCGAGCGCCTCTACACCATCGGAAAGCAGGTCAAGGAAGCGGCCGAAAGCGTACCCGGTCTCGTTGACATCAACATAGAGCAGCAGACCGAGCGCCCGCAGTTGCTCATACGTCCGCGTCGCGATGCCCTCGCGTTGCATGGAATACGTCTCGGAGACTTCGGAAAGGCAATCGAGACCATCATGGGCGGCACCGTCGTGGCCCAGGTATATGAAGACGGCTTCGCATACGACGTTGCTGTTATCGCCGCCGACGGTCACCGCGACCGCCTCGACAAAATCGGCACACTCACTCTCGACGGTGTGCGCGGCAAAGTGGCCCTCGCCGAAGTCGCCGATATAATCTCGACCACAGGCCCCAACACGGTCAACCGCGAGAACGTGAAGCGTCGTCTCCTCGTATCGGCGAATGTAGACGGCGGCGACCTCAGCGGCTCTGTAGAGAAACTGCGCGAAAAGATTGAAGAAACCGTGACACTTCCGGAGAACTACTATATAAGCTACGGAGGCCAGTTCGAAAACGAGCAGGCAGCCTCGCGCACACTTCTCTGGACCTCGCTCGGTGCCCTGCTGATTATCTTCATGTTGCTCTACGGCGAATTCAAAAATGCAGCCGAGGCAGCTGTGATACTCGTCAACATGCCGCTTGCCCTCATCGGAGGTATTTTCATGCTCGCCATAACAGGCGGAGAACTGAATATTCCGGCAATCATAGGCTTTATTTCGCTGATGGGCATAAGCACTCGAAACGGCATGCTGCTCATTACGCGCTACAAGCACCTCAAGGACGAAGGCGAAACCCTTGCCGAACGTATAGCCCACGGCTCGTCAGACCGCCTTCTGCCCATCATCATGACAGCGCTGACATCGGCTCTCGCACTTATACCTCTGGCGGTGAACGGTTCGGCAGCCGGAAACGAAATCCAGGCACCGATGGCTATCGTGATTTTAGGAGGTCTGATTAGCTCTACGGCGCTGAATATCTATGTAGTGCCCGCTCTTTACCAATATCTGAACAGAAAAGAATCCAACCGATGAAAAAACTTCTGATACCGGCTCTGCTCCTTGCTCTGGCCGCAGGAAATGCTCAGGGCTCGACACTGCGTGAAGGATTTGTCGCACCTGCCGACTCCGTGCAGACATCTGTCTACTGGTACTGGCTTGGGGGCAATGTTTCGGCCGACGGAGTCCGCAAAGACCTCGAGGCCATGAAAAAGGCGGGCATCAACCGTGCATTCATCGGCAATATCGATGTCGGAGAAACCAACACGCCGTTCAGCAAGGTCAAACTGTTAACACCCGAATGGTGGGATATAATCCATGCAGCGCTGAAAAAGGCAAGCGAACTCGACATAGAAATCGGAATCTTCAACTGCCCCGGCTGGAGCCAGGCCGGCGGACCGTGGATAGAACCCGGACAGGCCATGCGCTATCTCGACAATGTGAAAGCAGAAATCGAAGGTGGCCGCGAAACAGCCATACACCTGCCGGCGCCATCGGCCGACTTCCAGGACGTGCGAGTCCTCGCATTTCCCACGCCCGAAAACACAGTGCCGACGCTCAGCGTCAATGCCAGTGGCATACAGGGCAACGAGTCGTATGCCGTAGACCGCAATCCTGATACAGAAGTATTCTTCGACGACTCCGGGCGCGCAGTCTTTGACATATCGGCCGACACCGACTTCACACTTCGCAGCATAGAAATAGCACCGGCGCACCGTCCGCTCCGGGCCGAAGCCTCGCTCGAAGTGAAAGAGGGCGACCGCTACCGCCAGATTGCCTCATTTACAGTAGACCGCTCGAATCCGAATGTCGAAGTCGGCTGGGCTCCGTTCGCACCCGTCGCCATCAGTGTGCCGACCACCGTAGGCAAGGAATTCAGGCTTTCGATTACAGGCGCGGGCAAAGACACGGGTATCAAGGACATCACATTCTCGAGCGTGCCGCGCGTTGAGCGCTATGCCGAGAAGACTCTGTCGAAAATGTTCCAGTCGCCGCTGCCTTACTGGGAAGAGTACCAGTGGCGCATGCAACCGGAAGCAGGCTATGCACCCGGCGCACTGGCGGCAGAGGATATTATCGACATCAGCAATTGCCTGATAGGTGACAGCGTTATATGGAACGCTCCCAAAGGCCACTGGACAGTCATGCGCACCGGCATGAGGCCGACCGGCATCACCAACGGTCCGGCCGCAGCCGAGGGCACAGGCCTGGAAGTGGACAAACTCACCTCTGCATATCTCCAGCACCATTTCGATTCATTCATAGGCGAAATTCTGCGCCGCATTCCCCCCGAAGACCGCTCGACATTCCGTGTCGTCGTTGCCGACAGCTACGAGAAAGGCGGTCAGAACTTCTCGGACACATTCCTGGCCGATTTCACCCAACGATACGGTTATGACCCACTGCCATTCCTGCCGGTTTATGACGGCATTGTAGTAGGCAGCCGCGACATTTCCGACCGCTTCCTCTGGGATATGCGCCGATTTGTAGCCGACAGACTCGCATACGCCCATATCGGCGGCATGCGCGAGATGGCACACAGACACGGCCTTACCCTCTGGCTCGAAAACTACGGCCACTGGGGCTTCCCGGGCGAATTCCTGCAATACGGAGGCCAGTCCGACGAAGTATCGGGCGAATACTGGAGCGAAGGCACTCTCGGCGACATCGAAAATCGCGCCGCCTCGTCGTGCGCCCATATCTACGGCAAAACAAAGGTCTCTGCCGAGTCTTTCACTGCCGCCGGCAACGATTTCGGCCGCTATCCGGCGCTCATGAAACAGCGCGGCGACCGTTTCTTTGCCGAAGGTATCAACAACACCCTGCTCCATGTGAACATCTCGCAGCCCTCCGACACAGTGCCCGGCATGAATGCCTGGTTCGGCAACGAGTTCAACCGAAACAACACATGGTTCAAACAGATAGACCTTTTCACCTCATATCTCAAACGTTGCAACTATATGCTGCAGCAAGGGCTCAACGTGGCCGACGCGGCATATTTCATCGGTGAAGATGCCCCGAAAATGACCGGCGTCACCGACCCGGCGCTGCCACGCGGCTATCAGTTCGACTACATCAACGGCGAAGTCCTGCTCGACCGCATGACAGTGAAAGACGGCCTGTGGACTCTGCCCCACGGAACACAGTACCGCATACTCGTGCTCCCGAAACTGGAAACCATGCGCCCCGAGCTGCTCGAACGCCTCAGAAGCCTCGTGGCCGAAGGCGGCGTGCTTCTCGGCCCGGCGCCTCACCGCTCGCCTTCGCTCGAAGGTTATCCTCTGGCCGATAAAAAGGTGGCCGAGACCGCGACCGAGCTCTGGAAAGGCATAGACGGAAAAACAGTCAAAGCCGGGAAATACGGTAAAGGAACTGTGCTGAACGGCATGGATATGAAAGAGGCCCTGGCCTATATCGGCTGTGAGCCCGATTTCAGCACCGACGTCCCCGTGCATGTAGACTACGGACACCGCGATGCCGGCGAATACCAGATATATTTCATCAGCAACCAGACTCCTGAACGGGTAGAATTCAACGGCACATTCCGCGTGGCCGGCCTATCACCCGAACTGTGGAATGCAATCGACGGCAGCGTCCGCCCTCTTCCCGAATATACTTCCGACGGCAAGACAAGCACTTTACCCATCGCCCTCGAACCATTAGAAAGCGCATTCATTGTGTTCGGAAAGAATCAGCAAGCAAAAGAAGGCAGGAATTACCCTGCGCCTGATACGCTTATGGCTCTTGACGGTCCTTGGCAGGTAAGTTTCGAGGCAGGGCGCCGCGGCCCCTCCAAGCCGGTCAA
Organism: uncultured Porphyromonadaceae bacterium; assembly: GCA_946553045.1. Lineage (GTDB taxonomy): Bacteria > Bacteroidota > Bacteroidia > Bacteroidales > Muribaculaceae > CAG-873. The sequence continues at coordinate 8,435 of CAMNRO010000008.1, forward strand.
AACCAAAGAAATCAAAGACATTACTCTTTGGGAAGACAATGACGTACGCCATTTCGCCGGCACCATAACCTACAAAACTGACTTCAAACTGAAAAAACTTCCGGAAAGCGGACGCTTGTTTGTTAATACCGGCACAGTCGGAGTGATGGCAAAAGTGTATGTAAACGGCCTGTATGCCGGTGGTGTCTGGACCGCCCCATACAGAGTAGATATTACCAATTTTGTAAAGAAAGGCAAAAACAACATCAGAATCGAGGTCGTAAACAACTGGATAAACCGCCTTATCGGCGACAGCGCTCTCCCCGAAGCCGAACGCCATACGTGGACCGCCAACAACCCGGGCAGACCAGACTCGCCACTTCAGCCCTCCGGCCTGCTTACCACACCAATCCTCGAAACAATCGCATACTGATAAGGAAATGAAGAAACATGCAATATTATATATCTTAGCGGCGACAGTGCCCGGAATACTTGCAGCGCAGTCGCCTTTCGACCATGCCGTGCAAAGCATTGTCGACAGTAACGCCGAACTGCAGGCCAAACACAGCCGCTATCTCGGCGACATCGAAGCCGAAAAAGCCGAAAATCTACTTGAAGGCCCTGAAGCCGAAGTAGAGTATAAATTCGCACCGTCGGGAGCCGAAAACCGCTGGGGAGCCTCCGTTAGCCAGGCATTCGACTGGCCCGGTCTTTATGGCGCACGCCGCAAGGCGGCCCGATATAACGCCGAAGCATTCCGAATGCTGTATGAGGCCGACCGCAACGCAGTGGCGCTTGAAGCCCGGATTCTGCTGCTGGATTACGTGCAGGCGCTGCGCGACGTCGCGCTCCTGACCGATGCAGAGAGCAATCTGAAAAAGCTCAACGATAATCTTGCAAAAGCCTACGAACGCGAGAGTGCCACCATTCTCATGATAAAAAAAACACGCCGCGAACTCTTCGAAATTTCCGGCCGACGCGCCGAAGCCGAAGCGTCTCTGCTGCGCATCAAAGAATCGCTCAAGGCCATGGGCGACGGCAATGTACCCCTCGACGGTATCACAGCCTTCCCAGAAGAAGTTCTGCTGCCTCTCGCCGACTACCGGGCCACCATGCTCGCCGCCGACCCCACCCTCGCCGCACACTCGCGCCTCATCGACGCCGCCAATGCCGGAGTGTCGGTAAACCGGGCCGGAAGACTGCCGTCGTTTTCGCTCGGATATGTGCACGACTACGAGGAAGGCTTCCACTTCAACGGATTCAGCGTTGGCATCTCACTGCCGTCATGGGGCAAAAACCACAGCACATCGGCCGCCAAGGCCGCCGCGATAGCTGCCGGTTTCGAAAAAGAAAACTATGCGCAGAGCCTCGAAGCCGGTCTTGTTTCAGACTGGTATGAAGCATCTGACCTCGCCATACGCCTTGTGCCGGTAAAAAATGAATTTGCCGACGACAATTACCTCGACCTTCTGTCTAAATCATACGACGGAGGACAACTGACCATATTCGAATATCTCCGCGAAATCAACGAATATATCGACTTCAAAATCACACTCAACGAGCTTGAACACCGCTACAGCACTGTAGTGGCCCGCCTCAACCGCTATAACGGCACAGCTTTCGAATGATTGTCATCGAGCGATATAACGACTCCATGAAAATGGAATGGAATGCCGCCGCCGAAACATCGCGCAACGGCACATTCCTGCACAACCGTGCCTACATGGACTACCATGCCGACCGTTTCACCGACTGTTCGCTTGTGGCACGCTCGTCGAAAGGCCATATTCTGGCAATTCTGCCAGCCGACATAAAAGACAATGTGCTCCGCTCGCACGCCGGCCTGACCTACGGGGGCTGGCTGATGTCGGACAAGGCCGACATGAACACCATGATGGAAATCTGGGCCGAAGCCCGCAAATTTGCCGTGAAACACGGCATAGACACTTTGGTCTACAAGCCGGTTCCTCATATCTTCCACCGCTATCCGGCCGAGGAAGACCTCTACGCTCTTTTTCGCGACAAGGCCACCATCGAAAGCGTACAGATTTCGTCTGTCATCGCCCTCGACACCCCGCTGTCGTTCGACCAGAACGGACGCCGAGGCATAGCCCGAGCCATACGGGCCGGGCTGACGGTGAGAGAAAGCCGTGATTTCGCCTCATACTGGCAAATATTGAGCAGTGTGCTCGCAGAACGCCACAACACAATGCCGGTACACAGCGTGACTGAAATAGAAATGCTCGCCGGCCGATTTCCCGAAAACATACGCCTCTTCGGTGTTTTCGAAGACGAACGCATGATTGCGGGCACGGTGCTGTACATCACTCATACGACAGTGCACGCACAATACATAGCCTCAGATGCCATCGGTCGCGAAAAAGGCGCTCTGGCACTGTTATTCCACACCATCATCGAACAATTCAGAGTCTCGGCACGTTATTTCGATTTCGGCACATCGAACGAAGACGGCGGCCTCGTGCTCAATGCAGGACTGATAAGGCAAAAATGCGGCTTCGGCGCCCGTGCCGTGGCTTTTAACACATATAAAGTCTCATGGCTATAATCGATTATAAAAATGTAGAGATTCACCGCAACGAACACATCGCCCTCCGCGGCGTCAATCTCTCGGTCAAAAAAGGCGAATTTGTGTACCTCCTCGGTAAAGTAGGCAGCGGCAAGACATCGCTTATGAAATCGATGTATGCCGAAGTTCCCGTAGCCGACGGAGAGGCCAGCGTGCTCGAATACGACTTGCGGACTATCGACCGCTCGGAAATACCTTTTCTACGCCGTAAGATTGGAATCGTATTTCAAGATTTCCAGCTGCTGACCGACCGCACGGCTTTCGCCAACCTCGACTTTGTGCTCCGCGCCACCGGCTGGAATGACCGCGAAGAGCGCTCGCGCCGTATCGAAGAAGTACTCGCGGCTGTCGGCATGACATCAAAGACATACAATATGCCTCATCAGATGTCGGGCGGAGAGCAACAACGAATCGTCATAGCGCGCGCGCTTCTCAATGAGCCGTCGCTCATCATAGCCGACGAGCCGACCGGCAATCTCGACCCCGAAACCGCCGAACAGGTCATGGACCTCCTCTACCGCGTGTCGCGCACCAACGGCCGCACCGTGATAGTAGCCACACACAACACATCTTTCCCGCGCCTGTTCCCCGGCCGCATACTGCGTTGCGCCGATAAGAAGCTGCTCGAGTAAACCTTGAGTGCGCTCTGAATGTTGTATATGCAGAGTTCAAAAAACATATAAATCATATAAATTATGAATGACTTCAACCAACTCATACAGGAAAACAAGCCGACCCTTGTAGATTTCTTCGCCACATGGTGTGGCCCCTGCCGCATGCAGGCACCCATCCTCGAAGATGTCAAACAGCGCGTAGGCGATAAAGCCACTATCCTGAAAGTCGACATCGACGCCAATCAGGAACTTGCCGCCCGCTATGGCGTGCGCTCCGTTCCGACACTGATAATGTTCAAGAACGGCGAGGCTGTGTGGCGCGCGGTAGGCGTGCAGCAGGCCGACCTTCTGGAACAGAAAATAAAAGACCATCAGGAAACGAAATCCGACGAATTCTGAAAATCCACCTCAAACTCTCCTTACAATGACAACCGATATCAATACAGATAAACAGCTCAGCCAGTACTTAGCCGAGACCAAACCCCTGCTTGTAGAGTTCTTAAATCCTGCAAAAGAATGCTGCCATGCGATGCAGCATGTAATCGACGAACTCCGGCGCCGCCTTGGGGATAAAGCAAATATCCTGCAGATTGACGGCAAGGCCAACGAAGACCTCATAGCCCGATACAAAATAGCCACATATCCATCGTATATTCTCTTTAAAGACGGCGAGGAAGCGTGGCGCGACAGCGGGCGAAAACCGGTTCAGGAACTCGAGCACATGGTCCGCAGTTTTATCTGACACCTCTTCGAAGCTCCGCCGGAATTACCGAGCGGGGCTTTTTTATGGGGTAAAAGCGCTGTTATTCGACCTTATTTGCTATTTTTGCATATGAATTACAACTTATAACACCGACCATGCTAAAAGGTATAATCGCAATCACCGGCAAACCCGGTCTTTACAAGCTGCTTAGCCGCGGCAAAAACAATCTCATCGTAGAAAACATCACCACCGGCAAACGCACCCCGACATATCCTCATGAAAAAGTGGTGTCCATTCCCGACATATCGATATACACAGAAGGCGGCGATACTCCTCTGAGCGGCGTTTTCCAGAAAGTCTACGACGCCAACGAAGGCAAGGCTGTAGACCTCAAGAACTTTGCAACTGCAGATGCCCTCCGCGAATATTTCGGAACCATTCTTCCCGATTTTGACCGCGAGCGCGTGTACACAACCGACATCAAGAAACTCTTCTCCTGGTATAATATCCTGGTTGCCGCTGGCATCACCGATTTCAAGGACGAGGAAATTGCCGAAGATGAAACTGCTGAAGCCGCAGCAGAATAATTTCTTCAGCCTACAAGAAACTTTCTAAGTAATATAAAAGGCGACAACCCTGCAATGAGTCGTCGCCTTTTTTCTTACCTTATCAGCCATGTTATCACGCCTATTGCTTACGATAGTTTTAATGATCTGCGCCCTGCCGTTATCGGCAAAAAAGGCAGAGCGACACGACCGGAAATACGATGTCGCCGCATTCCTTTATCCGGCGTATGCATCAGACGATCCGCGACTGCGCCCCTTCTGGCCTCTTGGAATAGGCGAATGGGAAACCGTCATGACTGTAGGCCAAAGATATCCCGACCACTACTGGAACCGCAAGCCTCTGTGGGGATATATCAACGAGGCTGACCCGTCTGTAATGGAAATGGAAATAGACCAGGCAACAAGCCATGGCGTGAACGTGTTTATCTTCGACTGGTACTGGTACGACGGACGGCCGTTTATGGAAACAACACTCGACAACGGCTTTCTCAAGGCACGCAACGTAGACAAAATGCAGTTCTATCTCATGTGGGCCAATCACGATGTTCTCAACCTCTGGGACACACGTCTTGCCCGATATAATGAAGACAATGTGATATGGACCGGCAAAGTAGACCGCGATGAATTCGAAAAAATATGCCGCCGGAATATCGAAAAATACTTTAAACATCCGCAATACTATAAAATCGACGGCAAGCCGGTGTTCATGATATATGACATTCCTCAGCTTATCGCCGGGCTCGGAGGCATCGAGGAGGCCGCAGATGCATTACAGTGGTTCAAAGACGAGACAAAACGCGCCGGCTTCCCGGGCTTGGAGCTGCAGATTACCATGTGGTCTATCAATCTGAATCACAGCGGACTTGACGCAGGAAAGACCGGCAATCCGAGCGACGATTTTGTAAAAAAGCTGGGTTTCACCAGCGGAACACACTATCAGTTCGTACACTTCACTGATGTGAACGACGATTATGAGAATATAATGCACCGTGTCGAAAACGAATGGAGCCGCATAGACAGCACATATTCTTTCCCATATTATCCACATATCAGTGTCGGCTGGGATAACAGCCCGCGCACACGCCATAGTGCCGTGGTGCGCAACAATACTCCCGAAAACTTCGAAAAAGCTCTTCGCAAAGCCAGGTCATATGCAGATGCACATCCTAATCAGGCACCTCTGATTACTATAAACAGCTGGAACGAATGGACCGAAACCAGCTTCCTGCAGCCGTGCAACCTTTACGGTTACGGTTATCTTGAAGCAGTACGGCGTGTTTTTGGCCCGGCTGAATAAGAAGGGGCCTTCGTAATATACCCAATAAACAATCATCTATATACACATACTATGAACAAGTTCTTTCCCTATTCAAAAATAGTGCTGACCATAGCCGCTCTCGGAACAGTCATCGCCTCTGATGCCGGAGTTGTATCCGGCCGTATCACTTCGGGAGGAAAAGGAGTGGCAGGAGTTCCTGTTTCAGACGGTTACTCCATTGTCACCACCGATAAAAAAGGCCGCTATGCCATCGACACCGACAAGAAGCTCGGCTATATATTCTATACCCTACCCTCCGGCTATGAGCCTTCGACTGTCAATGCACCATGCGAACCGGCAATCTGGGCACATCTCGACACCGCAAATCCTGAGACTGCCGAAACTCACGATTTCGAGATATTCCCTGTCAAGAACAAAAAGTTCGACCTTGTAGTGACTGCAGATATCCATCTTGCCGACCGCGCCGACGACATCGCACAGTTCAAAGCCGGATTCATGCCGCGTATCAAAGAATATGTGGCCCAGTCGCAAGTTCCGGTCTATACCGTTGCGCTTGGCGACCTCAGCTGGGACCGCTTCTGGTACACAAATGAATTCGGCCCGGCCGACTTCATGGCCACGCTCCGGGACGTTGAATATCCGACGCTGTTCTTTCCCGTTACGGGCAACCACGATAACGACCCGGCCGTGCCTCATGGCCCGGAGACAGACTTCATGGCAGCCGCACAGTTCCGAAAGGCTATGGCTCCGTCCTACTACTCGTTCAACCTCGGCGACGCACACATCGTGGTGCTCGATGACATCATTTACAAAAACGAATTAAATCCTAAAAGAAAATATGCGAAGGGAATCGCAGGCGACCGCAACTACGACCGCTATGTGACAGACGACCAACTCGACTGGCTCAGGCGCGACCTCGAGCTGGTGAAAGACAAATCCAAACCTCTTGTCATATGCATGCACATACCCGCATGGCGACTGAGCATCGACGGCAAATTCACAGCCTATCCCAGCCAGGGCAAAGATGGCGAAGCCTCTGTTAAGCTTGCCGAAACGGTCAAAGACTTCAAAAAAGTAAGAGTTCTTACCGGTCACACCCACTTCAACGCCCACGTCGAAGCCCCCGGATATCCGAATATACACGAGGATAATGTGTCGGCACTATGCTGTATTTTCTGGAACACAAAGGCAGTCGGCGGACGCGACATATGCTCCGACGGCTCACCGGCAGGATTCAAGGTCTACAGTTTCGACGGCAAGAAATTCACCTCCCGCTTCGAGGGAATCGACGAATGCGACCGCAAGCCATTCCGCATCTACGACGTGAACACTGTCAAAAACACATATGGCACCGACTCGTTGTATGTAAAGTATCTCAAAAAGTATCCGAACCGCACAGATTATTCGAAATTCGACGACAATATGGTGCTGGTAAACATTTTCGACTATGAGCCGGCGGGCACCGTCACCATCAGCGAGGGTGGAAAAGAGCTCGAGGTTGAACGCATAACCGCCGACGACCCCATGCTGATTGCCGCCTACCAGATTGAATTATTCCGCAAACTGGGCAAAGCACCGACCTCCGACGCCGTCAGAGTAAACACACACATGTTCACGGCAAAAACCAAAACCTCACATCTTCCCGTGACAGTGACCTACACCGATGCCTATGGCCGCGCGATGACTGAAACACTCGAACGCCCGGGCCGCTTCGACGCCAGCATGTAATTATTTCGTGCATGGTGGCTGCAAATCGAGGATTTTTATTTAACTTTGCAATCCGAACAAGAAAGATTGAACATTAACATAATATGATAAACCGTAGTTTAATCAGAATCAAGACCGTCCAGATTCTTTATTCGTTTCTGCTGACGCGCAAGGATTTCAAACTCGAAAATGCACCGGCCGATACCGACGGCTCACGCGAACGACAGTTCGCATATTCGGTTTATCTCGACCTCCTTGTCCTACTTCTCAAACTTAGCGGAATTCCTCTGGGTTCAGGTTCTGGCCGCACTCTCGAAGTCGACCCCGGGCTGAAAAAGAACCGTGTAGGCAAAGCCATGCGCGAAAATTCCGACATGACAGCGCTGCTGATGAAAAACCGCAGCCGTCTGTCGAAATTCGACTCGTGTCTCGATGAGATTCTCGGTGCTGTGACAGCGTCTGCAGTCTATGGCGACTATAAGCGCAAGCGCAAACTCCAGATGGCCGACGATGTCGTTTTCTGGAATACAGTCTTCTCAACCGTTATCCGCAAGCATAAGGGAGTGGAACGGGTGCTCCGCCGCGACGAAAATTTCAGTCATCTCGGTTTCGACAATGGCATGAAGATGTTCTCGGAGACGCTGATGTCGTTTGACGATACCCGCGCGACATATCTGAAAGCGCGCACGGATCTCGATAAGTCGCTCTCCATGGCCTACGACCTCTATCACGCCCTTCTCCTTCTGCCGGTCTACATCACCCGTCTGCAGGAAGCCCGTCTCGACGAGGCAAAAAACAAATATCTGCCTACAGAGGAAGACCTCAACCCGAGCCTGCGCTTTGTCGACAACCTCTATGTCAAAGCGCTGAACGAATGCCAGGCTCTGACAGAATATGCCAAGGACAACGGCGACGCCGACCCTGCCAACTGGCGCGACAGCGATCTGCTTTTCGCCGGATTGCTCGACCAGATAACGGCAAGTTCTCTGTATAAGGAATACATGGAAAGTGAAGCAGGCGATTTCGCCACCGATGCCGCTTTCTGGCGCGAGGTGACACGCTCTATCATAGTGCCGTCCGACGAACTTGCCGAGGCGCTTGAGAACCGCGCCGTGTACTGGAACGATGACCTTGCCATCATGAGCACATTCACACTCAAGACCATGCGTCGTTCCTACGCAGCCTCCGACGAGGATTCCGCCGACAATGCGCCTCAGGACAGCATCGGCAAAATAACCCTTCTGCCCAAGTTCATGAACGACGCCGACGAAGCCTTCGGCTCGGAATTGTTCGAATTCGTTGTAAAACACCGCGAAGACTACCGCGCACTCATCGACAGCTTCATCAACAACCAGCAGTGGGATTCCGACCGTCTGGCATTCATGGATATCGTGATACTTCTCACGGCCATTGCAGAAATCGTGCATTATCCGTCCATTCCCGTGCCGGTGTCGATGAACGAATATATCGAAATAGCCAACGACTACAGCACACCCCGCAGCGGCAGCTTCGTGAACGGAATACTCTATTCGGTTGTTAAGAAACTGTCGGCCGACGGAGTGATAGACAAAAAAATATAATCCGATAAAAACCATTAAACCGAAATAAAATGCTTAATTACATTCTCCTCGACGGAGCACAGCCAGCCGGTGGCGGCATGGGCAGCATTCTGATGATTGTCGCACTTTTCGTAGTGTTCTACTTCTTCATGATTCGCCCCCAGCAGAAACGCCAGAAAGAAATCAAGAAATTCCGCGAATCCCTCGACAAAGGCGATAAAGTTGTTACCGCCGGCGGAATCTACGGCACTATCCGCGAGGTAAGAGACACATATTTCCTTATCGAAATCGACAAAGACGTCCGTATCCGCGTAGACAGAGGCTCTGTATATCCTTCGGCAGAAGAAGCCAACCAGGCAGCACAGAACTCCGACCAGCAGAAATAAAACGTCTCCCCACATTGGTGACGGAAACATGAGATGAAGGTATTCTCTTAACTTTTAACTCATTCACTTTTTTTCAATCCGCCATCATCAAGAAGATGGGTATCAAGGAAAGATTCGGCAAGTTGATGGCCGCGGTGCGTTCGCGCCGTGGCCGCGACGCTTTGATGTTCCTCCTGTTTCTGACTATATCGACCGTATTATGGCTGGTTCTGTCGCTCAACGAGGAAGAACAGTTCGATGTGCGCCTGCCGATGAAAATCACACATGTGCCCGACTCTGTGACCCTTATAAGACCCGGGCCCGAGGCTCTTAATGTGAGCCTCCGGGCACGCGGCACCCAAGTAATAAAAATGCTGGCAGGCTCCATGCCTACAGTCAACATCGACTTCCGGGCCTATCGCTCCAACGGTCTGTTGCATCTGAATTCGACCGAACTGAAGGCTCTTGCACGCACAGCCGCCGGCGGTTCTCAGGTAAGTGTGGTCTACCCCGACTCTCTGGCGATTCCATACACCACCCACCCCGGTTTCTCAATGCCTCTGAACATAGACTACAAGGTGACGGTAGGACCACAGTCCGCTCTCAACGGGCGTCCGCGCCTGTCGGCCGACAGCGTAAAAGTGTTCATGGCTCCCGGTATCGCCATTCCCGACAATTACAACGCCGTAACGACCGAACCAATACGGCTCACCGGCCTCAACGAGAGCGAGACAAGGCGCGTGCGCCTTATCGGGCCGGCCGGCTCGAGGGTTATTCCCGACAGCGTAGACGTGTCGTTCGAGGTGGAGCCGCTGATTTTCAAAAGCCGAAAAGTTGTCATCGAGCCTGTCAATGTGCCCGAAGGTACAAAACTGATTACATTTCCGGCCCAGATAGATGTTTTTTACATGGTGCCCATGAGTGCCTACGTAAAAAGCGACCCTCATTTCCGCATCGTCGCCGACTACAAGCGTATCAATCATCAGAACCCCTCCAAAATGATGAAACTTACGCTGCGCGACGTTCCCTCCAATCTTCAGAATGTACATCTGTCGGTAGACAGCGCCGAATATATAATCGAACACAGATGAAACACCTGATAGCCATCACCGGCGGCATAGGCTCCGGCAAATCTGTAGTCAGCCGAGTACTTCGCATTCTCGGGTATCCTGTATATGACTGCGACAGCCGGGCAAAGGCCCTCATGGACGCCGACTGCGACATAAAACGCCGCCTCATCGAAGAAATAGATGAAGCCGCCGTGGTCGATGGCATCATAGACCGCCGCCGCATAGCTGCGATAGTGTTTGAAGACGCCGAAAAGCTGTCTGTTCTCAATGCCATAGTTCATGGCGCCGTGAAAGAAGATATAGCCCAGTGGGTGAGCGAGCAGGATTCCGACCTCACTTTTGTGGAAACCGCAATACTCTATGAAAGCGGACTGAACAGAGTGGTCGACGCAGAATGGCGCGTTGAATCGCCTCTTGAAATGCGCATTGAGCGCACCATGCGCCGCAACAATCTGAGCCGGGAGGACGTCGAAAAACGTATAGCCGCCCAAAGAATTGAAGCTCCGGCAGATGCCGCTTCCCTGCGCCTTTTCATAATCCTTAACGATGAAAAAAATGCCCTTCTGCCTCAAATCGAGGAGTTGACCGGCACAATCTGAACCTAATGAAACTTCGCTTGCTTTATGTCGTATTGCCAGGTCTGCTGTCAAGCGCCTGCGATTCGGCCCTTACCGACATGCGCTCGTCCGAGCCCGTAGAATACGTAAATCCGTATATCGGCAATATAAGCCATCTGCTTGTGCCGACATTTCCTAACGTTCATCTGCCCAACAGCATGCTCCGCATGGTGCCGGAACGCGGAGACTATACCTCCGACCGGCTCAACGGGCTGCCAGTCATTGTGACGAATCATCGCGAGAAATCAGCGTTCAACCTCTCGCTCGTCCAGGGCGACAGCGCGGATTTCCGCCCGGTGACATCATACAGCTACGACAACGAGGATATTCGGCCCTACCGCTACTCTGTCTTTCTGGACGAAGCCGGAATCGGCGTACGATTCGCGCCGGCGGCACAATCGGCTATCTACGAACTGAAGATGAGAGAAGATGGACCGTCGTACCTAACACTCAATTCGCACGACGGCGTCCTTAAAGCCCGTGGCAACAGCATTAAAGGCTATCAGAATCTCGACAACGGCGTGAGAATCTATGTGTTTATGGAGACCGAGCAGCAGCCCACCGGAACATTCTGCCTTGCCGACGGCAGCATATCGCCCGCCGATTCTGCCGCAGGCCACAACGCGTGCATGGCTCTGCGCTACGATGATGACGTCAGAACACTCAATCTTCGCTACGGCGTATCATTCATCAGCGAAGAACAGGCCGAACGCAACCTGCGCCGCGAAATAAAGGACTATAACCTTGATGCCGTCGCGGAATCAGCCCGACAGATATGGAACAGCACTCTCGGCCGCATAGAGGTTGAGACCGACAGCGATGACGACAAAACGCTGTTCTACACCTCGCTATACCGCATGCACGAACGCCCGGTATGCCTTAGCGAGGACGGCCGCTATTTCAGTGCCTCCGACGGAAAAGTGCACGACGACGGCGGCGAGCCATTCTATACCGACGACTGGATATGGGATACCTACCGGGCCGCCCACCCCATGCGTGTAATCATCGAACCTGAACTCGAACTGAATATACTGCGCTCATATCTGCGCATGGCCTCGCAGACCGACAGTCTGTGGATGCCTACATTCCCGGAAATAACAGGCGACACCAGGCGCATGAACTCCAATCACGGAGTGGCAAGTATCGCCGACGCATATGCGAAAGGTCTGACAGATTTTGACCTCACCCTCGCATACGAAGCATGCCGGCGTGGCATAGAAAACAAAACTCTCGCACCCTGGTCGGGGCTGCCGGCCGGCGAGCTCGACCGATTCTATAAAGAACGCGGCTACATTCCGGCTCTCGCTCCAGGAGAAACCGAATACATACCCGAAGTGCATTCATTCGAAAAAAGGCAGCCGGTAGCCGTTACACTCGGCACAGCATACGACCAATGGTGCCTGTCGCAGATTGCAGGTTTTCTGGGCAACCAGACCGACAGCGCATATTATGCAAATGCGTCTCTGAACTACCGCAATATATTCAACCCCGACACAAAATTCTTTCACCCGAAAGACTCTGCCGGACGCTTCATAGAGCCATTCGACTACCGCTGGCCGGGCGGCATGGGTGCCCGCGAGTATTACGGCGAAAACAACGGCTGGGTATATCGCTGGGATGTGCCCCACAACGTGGCCGACCTTATCGAACTGATGGGAGGCGACGACGCATTCTGCGCAGAACTCGACCGCACATTCAACGAGCCCCTCGGACGAAGCAAATTCCATTTCTACTCCCAGCTGCCCGACCACACGGGCAATGTCGGCCAGTTCTCGATGGCAAACGAACCAAGCCTGCACATACCCTATCTCTACAACTACGCCGGACGCCCCTGGATGACACAGAAACGTATCCGCACACTGCTCCGTCAATGGTTCCGCAATGACCTCATGGGAATTCCTGGCGACGAGGACGGCGGCGGCATGTCGGCCTTCGTGGTCTTCTCCATGCTGGGCTTCTATCCTGTCACACCCGGTCTTGCCGAGTACCAGATTGGCTCGCCAATGTTCGACCACGCGACAATACATCTTGCCGACGGCAAAAAGTTCGAAATCGTTGCCGAAAACAATTCTCCGGCCAACAAATACATACAGCGGGCCAAGCTTAACGGCAAACCGGTCGAAGGCACAGCTCTGCGTCACGCCGATCTTGCCGCCGGTGGCCGTCTTGTATTCACCATGGGCCCGGAAGCACGAAAAGAGCCTTAAAATTCGCACTTTTAGGTTTCTGAACAATCCCGAAGGGCAAAAAAACGGGGTATCATGCTGTATTGTCGTTTTTTTTTGCGACCTTTGCATCTTGAATTGCCACAATCTTTGACAATAATGCAGTTTACAGCACAGCAGATAGCTCAATATATAGGGGGGCGCGTAGAAGGCGACCCGACGGCGGCGGTATCTACCTTCGCCAAAATCGAGGAAGCGACTCCCGGCTCCCTCACATTTCTTGCAAATCCGAAATACACACACTACATATACGACACACAGGCGTCTATAGTTCTCGTTGCCGACAACTTCGAATCCGAGAATCCTATAGCAGCCACGCTTATCCGCGTTGCAGACCCTTACAGCTCGCTTGCCAAGCTTCTTGAGCTGGCTTCGACAGCCATGCGTCCGGCTCTGCAGGGCAAGGAAGAGCCTTGCCACATAGCCGACGACGCGGTCGTGCCCGAATCGTGCTACGTAGGCGCTTTCGCCTATATCGGCCGCGGTGTGAAACTTGGCAATAACGTAAAAATCTATCCTCAGGCCTATATCGGCGACGGTGTCGAGATTGGCGATGACACGACGATCTATGCCGGTGTGAAAATTTACCATAACTGCCGCATAGGCCGCCGGTGTGTGCTGCACAGCGGTGCTGTGATAGGCGCAGACGGCTTCGGATTCGCGCCCGATGCCAACGGTGTGTACCACAAAATCGAGCAAATCGGCATTGTGGAAATTGAAGACGATGTTGAAATCGGCGCCAATACCACCGTAGACCGCTCGACAATGGGCCGCACACTCATCAGCAGAGGAGTGAAACTCGACAACCTCATTCAGGTTGCCCACAACGTAGAAATAGGCCATGACACGGTAATGGCATCGCAGGTCGGCATTGCCGGCTCCACCAAAATCGGCTCGAACTGTATGTTCGGTGGCCAGGTGGGCATATCGGGCCACATCACCATAGGCGACGGCACCCAGATAGGAGCCCAGAGCGGCTTGCCCAAAAGCGTTGCCGCCGGCAGCCGCATAATGGGCTCTCCGGCTTTGCCGATGGGAGAATTTGCCCGTCTGTGCGCCTATCAGAAAAACCTCGGCGAGCTCTTTGCCAGAGTTCGCGATCTTGAAAAAAAACTAACCGAAAAATAAATCAATCGACCTCACATATTTACTTCCATGAAGCAGGTAACATTAAAAGGCGAGTTCACGGTAGAAGGCAAAGGCCTTCATACCGGCGCTCATCTCAAAGCCACATTCTGCCCGGCTCCCGACAATCACGGATATAAGCTGCAACGTACTGACATAGAAGGCGAACCCACTATCGACGCTTTGGCCGAAAATATCGTAGCCACACAGCGCGGCACTGTAGTAGGAAAAGGCGAGGTGACAGTGAGCACCATCGAACACGCCATGGCCGCTCTCTATGCCCTCGGCGTAGACAACTGCCTTATCCGCGTAGACGGCCCCGAAATTCCTATCCTCGACGGCAGCGCCAAGCCTTTTGTAGACGCAATCGAGAGCGTAGGCCTCGAAGAGCAGAAAGCCGATAAAGATTTCTTCTATGTGAAGCACAAAGTTGAAGTCGTAGACCCCGAGACTGGCTCGAAACTGATGCTTCTGCCCGACGATGAATTCAGCGTTGACGTAAAAGTGAATTTCGACTCCGACGTTCTCGACAACCAGTATGCCACTCTCGACCATGTGTCGGATTTTGCTGAAGAAATAGCCCCGGCCCGCACTTTCGTGTTCGTACGCGACGTCGAGCCCCTTCTTAACGCAGGCCTTATCAAAGGCGGCGACCTCGACAACGCCATTGTAATCTATGAGAGCCCCAAGACCCAGGAAGAGCTCGACCACATTGCCGACCAGATGGGTGTGCCCCGCCACGATGCCTCTGTATTCGGCTATATCAACGAAAAGCCCCTCTTCCACTCCAACGAACCGGCTCGCCACAAACTGATGGACCTCATCGGCGACATCGCCCTTATCGGACGTCCGCTCCGCGGCCGCGTAATCGCCACAAAACCCGGCCACACCATCAATTCCCAGCTTTCAAATGCTATCCGCTCGGAAATCAAGCGACAGGAAGTGCAGGCTCCGCCGTATAACCCCAATGCAGAGCCTCTGATGGACAACAATACAATCCGTGGCTATCTGCCCCACCGCTATCCCTTCCTTCTTGTCGACAAAGTGATTGACAAGAGCGACAACTATATCGTCGGCGTCAAGAATGTCACCACCAACGAGCCCTTCTTCCAGGGTCACTTCCCTCAGGAACCCGTCATGCCTGGCGTACTCCTTGTCGAGGCCATGGCCCAGACCGGCGGTCTTCTGGTGCTCAGCGTAGTCGACGAGCCTGAACGCTACTCGACCTACTTCATGAAGATTGACAACGTGAAGTTCCGTCAGAAAGTCGTTCCCGGCGATACTCTCATCTTCCATGTATCGTTCATGACACCTCTGCGCCGCGGCATGGCCGTGATGAAAGGCCGCGCTTTCGTAGGCGAGAAAGTGGTTTGCGAATGCGAGTTCATGGCACAGATTATAAAGAACAAATAAAAACGAACAACATGATTCATAATCTGGCTTGCGTACACCCCGACGCCAAAATAGCCGACGATGTCCTTGTAGGCCCCTTCACCACAATCGACAGCAATGTCGAAATCGGAGAGGGCTGCAAAATCGGCAGCAATGTCACCATTCTCTCCGGCGCACGCATAGGCCGCAATGTGACAATATTTCCCGGTGCCGTTGTGAGCGCCATTCCTCAGGACCTGAAGTTCCACGGTGAGGATACTGTAGCCATCATAGGCGACGGCACCACTTTGCGCGAATGCGTCACCGTAAACCGCGGAACAGCGTCCAAAGGCAAGACCGTAGTAGGCTCCAACACACTCCTGATGGCCTATACCCACGTAGCCCACGACTGCGTGATAGGCAACAATGTGATTGTGAGCAACGCCACACAGTTTGCCGGCGAAGTTATTGTCGACGATTTTGCTGTGATTGGCGGCGGAAGCCTTATCCATCAGTTCTGCCACATCGGCTCGCACGTGATGCTGCAAGGCGGCGCACTGGTGAACAAGGATATCCCACCGTTTATCCGCGCAGCCCGCGAACCGATTTCGTACGCCGGCATCAACATAGTCGGCCTCAAGCGTCGTCGTTTCAGCAACGAGACCATCAATGAAATCGAAGAAATCTACCGTCTGCTCTATAACAGCGGCATGAACGTGACCGAAGCCGTGGCACACATCGAGAGCGAAGTGGCGCCCAACGAGGTACGCGACGCTATCCTCAGCTTTGTCAAAAACTCCGAACGCGGTATCGTCCGCGGCTACTAATTTTCGTATAATGAAGAATTAAGAATTAATAATGTAGAATTATTCGCTCTTCCGGGTATTTAATTCTTCATTATTAATTATTAATTCTTCATTAAAAAACAGGTTTCGGCCGGAGGGTCCGTCGCGCGTTCTTCCTGTAAAGGGCGTGAGGAAAGTCCGGGCAACATAGAGCACCATATTTCCTAACGGGAAGCTATCGGTAACGGTAGAGTAATGTGACAGAAAATTACCGCCCGCTCCGGCGGGTAAGGGTGAAAAGGCGAGGTAAGAGCTCACCGGGCGCGACGGCGACATCGCGTGCCGCACATCTTATGGGTTGCAAGGTCAAGTATACCGGCATTTAAGGGCTGCTCGTCCATTGCCGGGGGGTAGACTGCTCACCGCTCCCGCGAGGGAGCCAGATAAATGACGGACGGCGCTGTGCATCTCTCTTTCGGGAAAGTACACACGCCACATAACCCGGCTTATACTCCGACCGAAACCTTTTTTTATAATTAATAATTGAGAATTAATAATGTAGAATTATCCGCTCTTCCGGATATTTTATTCTTCATTATTCATTATTAATTCTTCATCAAACAATATGGCTAAGAACGAATGGTTTACCTTTCCGGCTTCTGACGACGACGGCCGCACCGTAATCGTCACAGGGCGTCTTGATGTAGAGAAGTACCGCTCGCGCGAGCGAAACAGCATACGCGTGGAAGTGACACTGCCCTATACTCCAGAAGGAGAATTCGGATTCCCGTGCGAGAAAGATGCCGAACTGCTTGAAAAAATAACAGAAGCATTCGAAGAAGCCCTCAAAGGGAAAAACACGGCGCTTCTCACTGGCATATATACCGGCTCGGGAGAACGTAACTGGGTGTTCTATACCTTCAGCACCGAAGTATTCGGTTCTTTCCTCAACCGCACACTTGCACCATTTCCCACGCTGCCTCTGAAAATTTATGCCGAAAACGACCCCGAGTGGGCAGAATACGACGAAATGCGCACTATCTGCTCGACAGCCGTCGAAGCCGGCCTTACCGATGTCATAGACTAAGACATACTCCAAGAGGTCGCTTTATAACATCATACCATGAAGAAACTCCTGCCCTTTTTAGTGCTGGCACTCGTGTCTTGCGGCAGCAGACAGAGCAAACCGGATACTGCCGTCAACGAATACACGGTTCCTCTTGACTCTATAGTACTCAGTGACCCGTTTGTACTTGCCGACAGTGCCTCGCAGACATACTACATGACCGGCACCGGTGGCCGCATGTGGAAAAGCAAAGACCTTGAAATGTGGGCAGGCCCCTACGATGTAGTAGAAATAGACACGACATCATGGATGGGCGCGCACCCGATGATATGGGCGGCTGAACTCCATCAGCATAATGGCAAGTATTACTATTTCGCCACATTCACCAATCAGGCCGACAGCATAGGCTCGTTCAAGGGAGTACGCCTCGAACGCCGTGCATCCCATATTCTTGTAGCCGACAAGCCCGACGGCCCCTACAGGCCGATATCAGACAAACTCATCCTTCCGGCCGACAAGCTGACGCTCGACGGCACTCTCTGGATTGACTCCGACGGCAAACCATATATGGTATATTGCTGGGAGTGGCTCCAGAACTGGGATGGCACAATCGAAAAGATTGAACTCGAACCGGATTTCTCCGCGTCGGTCGGAGAGGGCGAGATTCTCTTCCGTGCGTCCGATTCGCCCTGGAGCCGCGAAATAGTCGAAGGCAAGGAAGGCCCCAATCGCGTTACCGACGGCCCCTGCCTTTTCCGCACTGCCAGCGGTCGGCTCGGCATGCTTTGGACAAGCTGGGTCTACGATGTCTACACCCAAGGCGTGGCATACTCTGAAAGCGGAACCCTCGACGGACCATGGATTCAGGAAGAGCAGCCAATAACACCGCCCAACTACGGCCACGGCATGATTTTCCGCACTTTCGACGGTCGCACCCTCCTCTCCGCCCACAGCCACGACGACAGCCGCGGATACTACCACCGCCAGCCCCGCTTCTTCGAGGTCAGCGTTGCCGGCGACTCCCTGACAGTGCTGTAAAAATCACACCTCAAACACAATTCAACCGCTACGCAGTTGCAATTCTTCAGACGCGCGATTTAACCTATGGTATATCCGCCATACCGGCGGCTAAACCATAGGCTGTGTTTATATTAAACCGCCATTTGGCGGTTGCTGATATACGTAACCATCGCAAATGCGGGCTTCAGCTAAGCCGCACGCTTTCATGAGCCGGTGCCGAAGCGCGAGGTGTCGACAGATGTGTCTTTGGGCTTGAAGCCATTGAAACGCCAGATGAAAGAAAGTCTCAGGCTGCGCGCCATGTCATGAGATATCATGCGATAGTCCTGACCTGCTGTATCGATGGTAAGTATCGGTTTCCATGTGTTGAAAATATCGTTGCATTTGAGGTCGAGTTCGCAGCAGCGTTTACGACCGAACTGCCATTTGGCCCCGGCATCGACCTTCCAGAACGAATTGAATCGGCCCGGCCCTTGTATCTGTCCTGTGATATAGGCAAAATCAACCGAAAGCGAGACGGGGCTTGAAGGAGTGAACTTGATGGCATTGTTCAATGCTCCGTAAAAAGCCCAACGCCCGTTGTCGAAGCTTATATCATGGAACTGTGAAGCTTTCTCTCTTTTGTGCATGATATTGGCGACCGCTGTAGCATTCCATACATTCTTAATATCGAACGGAAGCTGAAATTGCAATCCGACAGTTCTTGAAAAATCTATATTCAAGGTCTGGAATAGAAGCTTCAGCTCATCGGGGCGCTGATAAGGCAACTGCACACTATATTTGTCGGCGTAAAGCACATAGAATGTAGCAGCATATTTCTGATTGAGAATATAGCTCAGCTGGCCTGAGTAATTCATGTATGACTGCAGCGCCGGATTGCCTAAAATTGACGAGTAATCGTTTACATATGATGTACCTCCGTGTAGTTCCCAGTACTGCGGATATACACGCTCTGATGTAAAATTAAGTTGAAAAATGCTTTTCGGCGTCTTATAATATGTGGCACCGAGCTGAGGCACGAAATTCCAGTTGTGCTGATAGTCGTTGTGGAAATACTCGGCATTTGCCGAAGCTCCGAACGACAGGCCTGAATCGAACGACGCCTGCACACCGACATATACATCGGCAACATCTTCCTTCAGAACTTCGTCGAATCCCTCACGAGGGGGATATGCGTAATGCTGGCGGCTATGGTCGGATGAATGCTGATATTCGAGTCCATAGTTCAGCCGCCAGCGACCAATCAGATGTTCCTGGTCGAGATAAGCGTGATAACGGTCTATGTTCTGCCGTTTACCTGCTTTTATGAGAGCGGCACCCTCCCGCGACAACTCCTGCTCGCGGTCTTCGCTATACGAAGTATAGTCTCCACCGACAGAAAGCCCTACCGGAGCCGTGTAGCGCACAGCTATGTTGTGATATCCGGGAGGAGAAAGAAAGGGATATCGGTTAATATAGTTGCCGAAAGTACCGGAGGAAAAACTTTTGCTTTCCGAATCGGTCTTAATCTGGCCGTTATATGTCAGTTTAAAGTTCTTGTAAGACGCAGATACATATATGAGATTCGCGAGGCTACGGCTGCTCTGGCTCATATCGTCTTCTATCATTGTGCGCTTGTCGCCGACGAGGTGATTGGAGTAAGTCTCCTGCCTGCCCCATGTCTTGCTGCGCGAAAGCGACCAGTTGACATCGAAAGTCCAGTCGCCGACAGCATATGTGGCTGCCAGACCACCGGCGTATGAACCGTAATGAGCCTGCGTATAGCCTATACGAGCCTGCCCCATAAGCCCGTCGAGCGGCCTGGGTGTTTTCAGCACAATATTTATCACAGCTCCGCTAACATGATATTTTGCCGGAGCGGAATACATAATCTCGACATTCAGGAGGCGGTCGACAGGTGTGGCATAGAGCAGCTGATATAGATTCTCTACCGGCATATTGGCGGGCTCGCCGTTGAGAATGATTGTGACGCCCGAGGCTCCGTTAAGACCAATCATACCGTTGTTATTCACAACTCCGGGAACATATCCGAGGGCCTCGAGTATGTTTGTCACCGGCTTGTCCTTGACAATCTCAGGCAAATCTACAACAAGGACTCCGTCGAGTCCTTTTATCAGCGGTTTCTCGCCTTTTACAACTACCTCGCCGAGTTCCTGCGGCTGTATGCTGTCGGGCATTTCCGATGTCCGGCTGAAGGCGGAGATACTTGAAACCGCCATTAACAACAAAGCAAATTCTTTCATATCGGTCCTTTTTTCAGGCAAAAATAGCGTCAGTACCCGACATCGGCACAAGCCTCCGGCTTATTTAGTCTTAAGTCCACCCTTATTTAGTCTTAAAAACGTGTGGGAGAGTGGATTTTTGGCTATTTTTGCTGTCATGAAACAGTTCAGGACCATTTCTACGGCATTTATCGTTGTCATTGCAGTAATTTTCTGCTGCAATGTATATTATCTCGTAAATCTATATAGTTCTATACGCGAAACGGTTGAAAAAGATGTGATGAGTGCCATAGCCGACGCCGACCTCGACGAGCTGTGGCTACGGGCCGAGCGCGCAAGCGCCGAGAAAAAAGCCAGAATGCAGGCCGGAATACCAGAAACTGAACAGAAAGGAGAACTTTCCGCCAGCCTCGACTCAGCCGGAAATACAATATCGACAACTGTATATCCCGACGGCACGGTAGCCTCCAACACCATTCCCAAAAAAGAAGAGCAGTCTTTCACCAATATTTTCACGCAAAGCATCGGCTACCAGTTCCACTCTGTGATGGATTCATTTGTGGATTTCGATCTGACTCTGATGGACAGTGTCCTGACACGGCGCCTCAATGACCGATATATCTTTCCGGAATATGTCGTGGCCGAGATTGTTAATTTCAAAGGAGAAACAATAAAAGAAAATTCCGCTAAAAAGAGCGGAAAATACGACGAGTTCACTTATATATTCGACCCTGCGGCGGGCTTGTTCTACCGTGTTTATATCACTCCGCTTACAAGGCACATATTCTCAGAGATGGCGGGAGTGATTGTCACGGTCTTTCTTCTGATGCTGGCTTTCACGCTGGCCTTCATATATCTTTTCCGCACAGTTTCCCGACTCCGTACAATCGAGGAAATGAAAGATGATTTTGTGAGCAACATGACCCATGAACTGAAAACACCGATAGCTATCGCCTATTCGGCCAACGATGCATTGCTCAATTACGACATGGACAACGATGCCTCGAAAAGGCTTACTTATCTCAACATAGCCAACAAGCAGCTCCGGCGCCTTGGCGAACTGGTGGAAAATATACTGGCAATGAGCATGGAACGGCGCAAGACCATGCAGCTTAAGCCTGAAACGATACCTCTGCGGTCATTCGTTGAAGAAATTGCGGCGGCTCAGCGTATGCGGGCCGACAAGGATATCGAAATCGAAGTAGAGGCAGATCCATCACAGACCGTAGAAGCCGATAAGTCGCATTTATCCAATATACTCAACAATCTGATTGACAATGCTATCAAATATTCGGGCGAGAGCGTTAGAATAAGTGTGATATGCAAAGCCGATAGTATCAGCGTGGCCGACAACGGCATCGGCATTCCGGCCAAGGCACTCCCCTACCTTTTCAACAAATTCTACCGCGTTCCCAATGGAAATATACAGGAGGTGAGAGGTTATGGAATAGGACTATATTATGTCCGAAGCATTCTCGACAAGATGGGTTGGAGCATAAGTGTGCGCAGCAAGGAGGGCGAAGGCTCCGTATTCACCATTAAATTCAGAAAAGATGAGCCGCAAGATACTTTTTGTTGAAGACGAAGCCGACCTCACTCTGATTGTGGCCGACACACTCAGAAGCCAGGGCTATGACGTGGTTACGGCATGTGACGGCGCCGACGGACTGGCGAAATTCATAAGCACCGGCGCCGATATCGTGGTGGCCGATGTGATGATGCCAAAAATGGACGGCTTTTCGCTTGCCCGGGAAATAAGAAAACTATCGCCGACAGTACCATTGCTTTTTCTTACGGCCAAAAGCACTATCGACGATGTCGAGGAGGGGTTTGAATCCGGCGCTAACGACTATCTGAAGAAACCCTTCGAACTGCGCGAGCTGATAGTGAGAATAAAGGCTCTTCTGCGACGATTCGACTCCGACCGAAGCAATGACATATGTTTCAAAATCGGCAACTACTGCTTCAACATCTCGACCCAGACATTGTCGTTCGACAGCAATGAGGTACAGCTATCACATTTCGAAGCCAAAATACTTGAGCATTTGGCAACCAACATAGGAAAAACTGTCGACGCCTCCCAACTGATGATTGCCGTATGGCAGAGAGACGAACCAAGCAACCGAAACTCGCTGCACGGGTATATCCACAAGTTGCGACGGGCGCTGCGACACGACCCCGCAATCTCCATAATCAATCAGCGGGGTTTCGGCTATATGCTTACAGTGAGGAGCCTGCGATAGCGCGCGCCACGGCCATGCCGTCGATGGCCGCCGAGACAATACCACCAGCATATCCGGCTCCTTCGCCACACGGATATAGGCCTTCGACGGCTATATGGCGCAAGGTCTCGCGGTCTCGTGGCACACGAACCGGCGATGAGGTGCGCGTCTCGTCGCCGATAAGCACGGCCTCGTTGGTAAGAAATCCGCGTTGCTTGGCGCCGAAAACCTTGAAACCTTCCTGCAGACGGCGGGCTACACCCGAGGGCAGCAGCCAATCGAGGCGTGCGCTAATGAGCCCCGGAGGATATGACGAGCGCGGCAGAGTCTCTGACTGCCGTCCCTCCACAAAATCGACCATTCGCTGGGCCGGCGCCTGCTGTGTATGGCCGGCGGCATCAAAGAAATCACTTTCTATTTTTTCCTGGAAACGCATCATCTTCAGAGCGTTTTCCTTTGCGTCGGCTCCGTCGGGTATATCATCGGGCAAAATCTCAACGACCATGCCCGAATTGGCCCAGCGGGTGCCGCGGTTGGCCGGCGACATGCCGTTGACCACGAGCTGGCCCGGCGCACTTGCCGCCGGAATGATATATCCGCCAGGACACATGCAGAATGAGTAGACCGCCCGGTCGTCGACACGCGTGAGCATGCTGTATTCGGCCGCGGGCAGATATTTGCCGCGTCCTTTGGGCGAATGGTACTGTATGCGGTCTATGAGCTCCTGCGGGTGCTCGAGGCGCACACCCACGGCAATGCCTTTAGGCTCTATGGCAACGCCGCTGTCGGCGAGCATATGGTAGACATCGCGGGCAGAGTGGCCCGTGGCGAGCAC
The DNA here is from genome assembly GCA_946553045.1 of uncultured Porphyromonadaceae bacterium. Classification (GTDB taxonomy): domain Bacteria; phylum Bacteroidota; class Bacteroidia; order Bacteroidales; family Muribaculaceae; genus CAG-873. The sequence continues at coordinate 32,352 of CAMNRO010000008.1, forward strand.
AACCGGTCCGCGCCACTCGCGGCCGTCGGCTGCCCTAACGCCTTCAACTCGCAGGCCGTCCATAATCAGTCCTGTAACCTTGGTGCCGAAGTGTACCTCGCCTCCGCAGGCTATGATAGTCTCGCGTATGGCTTTTATAACGGCCGGCAGACGGTCTGTGCCGATGTGCGGGTGCGCGTCAACCAGAATTTCGGCCTGGGCGCCGTGCTGATGCAGTATTTTAAGCACTTTGTCGACAGGTCCGCGCTTCTTGCTTCGGGTGTAGAGTTTTCCGTCGGAATAGGCTCCGGCGCCACCTTCGCCGAAACAATAATTCGAATCCGGGTCGACCGTACCTGTTCGGTTTATAGCAACCATATCGCGACGGCGCGCATCCACGTCTTTGCCTCGCTCGAGAACTATCGGCTTGATTCCGGCCTCTATCAGTTCGAGAGCGGCGAAAAGTCCCGCAGGACCGGCGCCTACAACAATGGCCTGGCTTGAGCCGTCGACAGGACGGTACTGTACTGGCTCGAATGCCACAGCCGCCTCATCGATTTTGTCTATATGCACTTTCACAGTGAGATTAAGCACAACATTGCGCTGGCGGGCATCGATAGAACGTCGCACGATGTTGACTCGCGCTATACGGTCTTTGGAGACATGGAGTTCGCAGGCACATGCGGCGGCCAATAAAGCCGGGGTTGCCGCAGTAGCAGGGTCTACACGGAGTTGTAATGTTTCAGGCATGGTGGTGTATGCTGTTGAGTTGACGGCCAATCCGCCGGTTCATTATCAGTACTGTGGCGAGGGCCAGAGCGAATGCTATGAAGTCGCTGCTACACATAGCAATCCAGACTCCATCTACGCCATAGTGCGGAGGCAGAATCCATAGCAGCGGTACAAGAAAGATGAGCTGACGAGTGAGCGACAGAAAAATCGAGAGCTTTGGCTTGCCTATCGACTGGAAATAGTTCTGAATCACAATCTGCGCTCCTACAAGAGGATAGAATATGAAGAAAATGCGGAAGCCGCTACGGGCAATCGCAATCATCGCTTTATCGGTGGTGAATAGATTACTGAGTGCGTCCGGAAACAACTCCGTGGCCCCCCAACCGATACAGGCGACACCGGTGGCAAGAACAATGCCTTTTTTCAAGGTCGCACTGACTCTCGACCAGTTTGCGGCGCCGAAGTTATAGCCGAGAATCGGCTGCATGCCCTGCGTGATACCGAAGATTATCATGACAAAGAACATGGTGGTACGGTTGATAATACCGTAGGCCCCAACAGCAAGATTACCGTCGGCACCGGCATTCTCCAGAAGAGCCTTGTTTATAAAGACCACCACAAGACATGCACAACAGTTCATCAGAAAAGGCGACAAACCGATTGAGTATATGCGCCTTATAAGCTCGGCTGAAATCCTCCAGCTTCTGCGGGTAAAGTGTATGTAGCTTTTTTTCGACAAAAAATGCCACAACACCCATATAAACGCCACAAACTGGCCCATGATAGTAGCCATTGCAGCCCCGGCGATACCCCAGTCCAAAACAAAAATCATGACAGGAGCCGCTATGATATTGACACCGACTGAAAGAAGGGCCGACACCATAGCCTTGCGCGGGTAGCCGGTAGCACGCATAAGATTGTTCAATCCAAGAAAAACATATGAGAGAGGCGTGCCAAGCATGATTATGAACATGAATTCGCGCGCATAGCCGATTGTTTCGTCGGTAGCGCCGAAAAACAATAGAATCGGATCGAGAAATGTCAGACCGATGACGACTATGAAAACCGAATGGATAAGGCAGAGAATGGTTACATTGCCAACGACCATCGATGCCTTTTCTACATTTTTCTGCCCCAGAAAAATAGATGATACTGTAGCGCCTCCGACAGCAACGAGCACACAGAACGCCACCACCAGGTTCATGAGCGGAAACGTGATTGCAAGACCGGTAATAGCCATCGCCCCCACACCACGACCGATAAATATGCTGTCGATGATATTATAGAGCGATGTGGCAAGACTTGCCACAATCGCCGGCAGGGAATACTGCAACAGCAGTTGCCCTATGGTTTTCGTGCCAAGATCATTGGGATTGCTTTTAGGCTGCACCGTAGAGTCTGTCATAGTTGAGACGTTGAATCGTAAGATAGTATCTATGAAACAAAAAGCCGTTCGAAAAAGATTCGGACGGCTTTCACTCTTTAGTGGCGGGGGCAGGACTCGAACCTACGACCTTTGGGTTATGAGCCCAACGAGCTACCACTGCTCCACCCCGCGATGTTTTGATGGTGCAAAGGTAGGCACTTTATTTGAAACCTCCAAATCGCTTAACAGTATTTAACATTAAATCGTGTTTTATCAGCACTGCTTGCCCCTCTCCGCCGGTGTGGCCTTGACGGCGCACGAACGTTAAATAATGTCAGAATGGCAGTTTTTTATATTGGCATTATTTTTGTAGATTGTTATTCAAAATGGAAATATAAAACATACTACATATGCAAAAAGGAACAATCGGAGTAACAACCGAGAACATCTTCCCGGTAATCAAGAAATTTCTCTATAGCGACCACGAAATTTTCCTTCGTGAACTGGTATCGAACGCAGTCGATGCCACCCAGAAAATCCGCGCCCTGTCATCATTCGGTGAATTCAAGGGCGAACTCGGCACTCTCGACGTACGCGTGACTGTCGACAAAGAGGCCGGCACACTCACCGTCAGCGACCGCGGCATAGGCATGACAGCCGAAGACGTCGAAAAGTACATCAACCAGATAGCCTTCTCCGGCGCCGAAGAATTCCTCAATAAATACAAAGACACCGCTGCAAGTATCATCGGTCACTTCGGCCTCGGATTCTACTCGGCATTCATGGTTGCCAAGAAAGTGGTAATCAACTCTCTTTCATGGCAGGAAGGCGCCGAAGCCGTTCGATGGGAATGCGACGGCTCGCCCGAGTACAGCATGGGCAAGGGCGACCGCACAGAACGCGGAACCGACATCATTCTCTACATTGATGACGAAAGCAAGGAATTCCTCGAACAGCAGCGCGTAGACATGCTGCTTCGTAAATACTGCCGTTTCCTCCCCGTGCCTGTCATCTCGGGCAAGGAACAGGAATACAAAGACGGCAAGTGGGTAGACACCGACCGCGACCTCGTGGTAAACAACACCGAGCCTCAATGGATGAAAAAACCGTCTGAGCTCACCGACGAAGACTACCGCAAATTCTATCAGGAACTCTATCCCGGTCAGGACGAACCCCTCTTCTGGATTCACCTCAACGTCGACTATCCTTTCAACCTCACCGGCATACTGTTCTTCCCGAAAATCAAGAACAATTTTGACATCAACCGCAACCGTATCCAGCTCTACTGCAACCAGGTGTTCGTCACCGACTCTGTCGAAGGCGTCGTGCCCGAATTCATGCAGCTGCTCCAGGGCGTGATTGACTCGCCGGACATTCCTCTCAACGTGTCGCGCTCATACCTGCAGGCCGATACCGCCGTGAAGAAAATCTCGGGCTATATCACCAAGAAGGTTGCCTCGCGCCTCGATGAGCTCTTCAAGGCCGACCGCGCCGACTTCGAGAAAAAATGGGATGATATCCGCATCTTCATTGTCTATGGCATGCTGACCGACGAGAAATTCTGCGACGCTGCCATGAAGTTCATGCTGCTCAAAGATACCGAAGGCCGCTACTACACCCTCGAGGAATACAAGACCCTCGTCGAAGCCAACCAGACCGATGCCGAAGGCAAGATTGTATATCTCTACGCAACCGACGCCACAGCCCAGTACAACTACATCAAAGCCGCAAACGACAAGGGCTACAACGTGCTCCTCCTCGACGGTCAGCTCGACAACCATTTCGTAGGCATGCTCGAACACAAACTTGAGAACACATCGCTCGTACGCGTGGACTCTGACGTGGTCGACAACCTTATCCGCAAATCGGACCGCAAGGTCGCCGAACTCACACCCGTACAGCGCACCATTCTCTCGCGCCTCTTCGAAAACGGCACACGCAAAGTCGAAAAGACAAGCTTCGTAGTCCAGTTCGAAGCCCTTGGAGAAAACGGCGAACCCGTTGTTCTCACCCAGAACGAATACATGCGCCGCATGAAGGAAATGGCCGCCATGCAGCCCGGCATGAACTTCTACGGAGAACTGCCCGACAGCTACACACTCGTTGTCAACACCGAGCACCCTCTGGTAAAAGAAATCACCGCCAAGGCCGACGAGGCTCTTGAAGCCAAAGTCAAACCACTTGCCGAAAAGATTGACTCCGACAACGAAGCCATCAACGCCGTTCGCGATGCAGCCGGCGACCAGCCAATGTCGCCCGAAGCCAAGCAGAAAGTAGAAGACCTCGAAAAAGCCGTAGGCGACACTCGCACCGAACAATACAACGCCATCGACGCCTATGCCGCAGGAGCTCCAAAGGTGAACCAGCTCGTTGACCTCGCCCTCCTCGCCAACGGCCTCCTCAAAGGCCGCCATCTCAGCGACTTCATCGCCCGCTCCATCGACCTCCTCAAGTAATCCGCAATCCGACAACACTAACAAAAAGTGCTCAAGCGAATGATTCGCTCGAGCACTTTCTTTATAAAAGGATTGGCCGAAGCATATCATATAGCTGATTTGTCAATGATTATCATTATTTTTGCAAATAGTATTTACACTCTTTCGGACAACTAAATATGTATTTATTAATCATTTGTGCTATATGTATTGTTCTCATTGTCTATATTGTTTCGGCAACCAGAAGGTTATTACTTAAACGAAATTTACAAAAATTAGAGGATAAGATTGCCCAAATAACACCCTACCACCAAACAATCGAAGGCAACCAATTTGCAAACGTTCAACAAGACACTCCGGTTTTCACCGATATACAAACTGACTTAAGACAGAGTTTTGCAGAGCGCTATGTAACCTTCATAGAAAAAGAGAAGTTTATTAACCTATATTCGGATTTATACAATGATATCAGCAAAGTTTTAGACGAAATCGAAAACACTGATATAGAAGCACTTGAAAAAGTCACATCTTTTGCACAAGATTTCGAAAACATAAACAGTCTTATAGAAAGTCACAACAACCAGATTATTCAGAATGAACTTGACTCTAATAAAGTGTTTTTTGACTCTTGTCTGAAATATCCGTTAGATGCACAGCAAAGACGCTCTATAGTATCACATGAGAATAATTGTCTTGTAATAAGCAGTGCCGGCAGTGGTAAAACGTCTTCTATAGTTGGGAAAGTAAAGTATCTTATAAACGTCAAACATGTTGCCCCTGAAAGCATACTTCTTATCAGTTATACCAATAAAGCAGCTGCAGAACTAACAGAACGAACCGGCATCGCCGGTTTAAGAGGATATACATTCCACAAATTGGCTATCGACATAATTGGTAAGACTACAGGCGAAAAGCCATCAATATGCGATAATTCAGACGCATTATTTGTAGAAATATACCATAAATTACTGAATGACATCACATTCAAGCAAAATATCATTGAATACTTCATTGACTATAAATTAGAAGTTTCGGAATGGGAACAGCGAAAAGACAAACGCAGACAAAATCTTTCCGAAATAAAAAGCGTACGACATAAGGCTATGTTACCCGACATGGACGGGAATCCTATTTATGTACGAAGCGAGCAAGAACAAAAATTATGTTTTGTCTTATCCTCGTTGGGTGTAAAATTCCGATATGAAGAGCCTTACGAAGTTTCCTTAGCAGACGAAACTCATTCTCAATATAAGCCTGATTTTTCAATATATTATGAAGAAGATGGTTCAACCAAACGCATATATCTGGATCATTTCGGAGTAGACGAACACGGACTCGTGCCATTATGGTTTGCTGAAGAAAAAGGAATTTCTTATGAAGAAGCCAATAGGGTTTACAACGATGGCATAACATGGAAAATAGACGCCCACAATAAATTCGGCACAAAATTATTGACAACCTCAAGTGCTGATTTTCATTACTCTGATATTCGTAAAAAATTAAGGAGTTTATTGGAAAACGCCGGAGTTACTATCAAAGAAAAAACTTCTGCGGAACTCTTTGAAATGGTTCTTCCTCCTAAAAGCAAACAGGAAAAGGCTTTTATCAGACTTATCGCGACATTTGCCAATTTAATGAAATCAAGCTGCAAATCAAGTATTGAGATATTGCGCCAAACAAAGGAAAGCGGAGACGAAAGAAGTTCATTTATAATTAATAATATTTTTCTCCCAATCTATGAGCGCTACAATGAAGAGCTCAAAAATAAAGGCCTGATTGATTTTACAGATGCAATCCTTAAAGCCACAGAAATCTGTCGCTCTACAAATCCTGTCGAATATGAATACATAATAGTCGATGAATTTCAGGACATATCTGTCGACCGCTACAAATTCCTACTAGCATTGCGTTCCGGCAAAACCAAACTTTATTGCGTTGGCGACGATTGGCAATCCATATACCGATTCTCCGGAAGCGACATGGCTCTTTTCAACCAATTTTCAGACTTTTTCGGTCCCACGGAAATAAACAAAATAGAAACGACATATAGATTTGGAGAGCCTTTAGTAGGTCTATCGTCAAAATTCATTCAGAAAAACGATTCTCAAATAAAGAAAAGCATTCGGCCCTTTAATCCATTATGCAACACCGACTTGAACTTCCATAGTTACGAAAGGAGCAACTACTGCGATACTATTGGCCAAATAGTAGACTCTATACCATTAGACAAAACTATATTCCTGATAGGACGCTATTCTTTTGACGATTACTACCTTTCTTTCAAGTTTAAATCTATAAAAGAAGGCAATCATTTTTTCTATTATATCAGCAATAGAAAAATAGAGTTCCTTACAGTTCATAAATCCAAAGGGCTCGAAGCTGATTACGTAATATTATTACAATGCAACAAAGACACTTACGGCTTCCCGTCCCTTGTAAATGACGACCCGGTATTAAACTATGTTCTGAAGAAAGGAGACAAGTATCCTTTTGGAGAAGAACGCAGGCTTTTTTACGTAGCCATTACCCGCGCAAAAATTAAAACCTTTGTTCTATACGACAAAAAAATACCATCTGTTTTTGTTGATGAATTCCTTAACCCGGAAAGAATCAATGAAAATAGTTATGAAAGATATCCAAATGCAAATAAACGCTGGTCTCATGCCGCCGACAATTTCCTCCTGACATTATATCATGAAGGAAAAAGTATAAAATATATATCTAATAAAATGGGCAGAAGTCAAACTTCAATTATCATGCGAATCGGTAAACTCGAAGGAAGCAGTGATAGCAGGAATCAGTCACGGAATTCGCCAAATCATAGAATAGGATTTAAATAATCACTGTTCATGAACCGCATTATTGCGTTATAAGCTATACTCGCCATGACGCATACACCGCGACACATAAGGTCAACCTCCCCCACCACCATCTCCACACATAAAACGACACCCCGAACTACGTTAGCCCGGGGTGTCGTTTTATTCTAATTACGGGGTCAGTTGGCGAAGTCTACGGAGATGCCGAGCTGGAGGCGGTGGGGGTTGAGAGGGTAATAGGGCATGGAGAAGTAGTTGCTGCCGCCAAAGAGGCCCTGGTTAGCGTGGGAGTACATGACATAGAAGCGGGTTTTGCTGAGCTTCATGTTGATGTATGCGTTACAGAACGGATAATTGCCGATTTTCATATCGCGCTGGTTTGTGAAAGCGGCAAGTGCAGGCTGGAAGCCCGGCGCATAGTATTTGGTATAGTAGTCGCAGTCTATGCCGAGCTGGAAGCGCAGTGTTGCTATTTTGCCGAGGAGATAGAGATTGCTGTAGACAGATATTTCGGGAAGAGGAAAAACTGCGTCGTTCGAGGTCTTCTGATATGTGACGCGGTTATCCCAGTGGAGTATGCCGAATTTGAAGTTCTGCTCAAGCGACACGCTGAGTACCTGGACGCTTCCGCCATGCTGGCGCGGCATTCCGGCGGCATCAAAATAGATATGGTTCTGAAGATTAGAAACCCGGACACCGAGGCGCGTGCCAGTGCGATTATAGGCCAGCTGACCGCCAAAAGAGAGATCCCGCACTTTGCCGAAGTCGTTCTGCCACACAAAATGGTTCGAAATATAGTTTTTGGCAAGATAGGGCGCTTCGGTATTATGGAATTTTCCAAAGGCGCTTATCGCGAGGCTGTCGCCGAGCAAGGGGAAACGGGTCTTGACAGTACCGTCGAGTTTAAGGTCGCCGGCGACCGGCCCGAGAAATCCGATTTCCGCTGTCGCCTCATATGTAAGGATTGAGCCGCGCTGTTTGGTCAGCTGCGCTCCGACATATGCAAGCTGTTCTGTTTTCGACGGACTGACATTTACTCCCTCGGGGAATGGCGAAAGACCGAGATCGGGATTGGTGCGGTCGAGGGTGTCTGGCGTCATATTGTATTTTCTCACCTGATGCGACACATATGCCGCCAGCCCGAATTTGGCGTATTTATGAAAGCCCTCGAGGAGCGAGACACCGAAAATATTGGATAGCGACCAGTAGGTGGTGCGGTCGCGGGTATAGTCGGGGTTGAGATATGTGTTTTCGAAGTATTCGCGCGTCTCGGCAGGCGATGTGTCGATAAACAGATGTTTCGCCGAGTGATACTTCAGTGTATAGATAAATGAGGACACGGGTATATACGTGCGCACCGTCGTTGTGTCGTCGACAGTTTCCTCGTGCCAGTATCCGACCTTATAGCGGTTGTTGAGATAGAGTTCGTCGCCCGACTGACGGGTGTGGGCATCCTTGAGATTGGTGGGAATCGATTTCGAATCAATCGAAGTGACGCCGCCCTGCAATTCGGCGGGGTCGGTGATATAGAGCATGTCGGTGATACCGCCGTTTTCCTTGTTAACCATGTTATAATGGTTAAAAAAGCCCTGGAACTCGTAGCGGTCGCCGAGATAGGAGCCGGAAGCGCCCCAGGCAAGGTCTTTCACGGCCTGATAGTTATAGCTGCCTTTCGAATAGAGATAGTCGAGCATGGCTCCGACCTGCGCCTTGGAGTTGATATTTCCAGAAAAGGTGGTCTGCAGACGTTCCTGAGCGGTCTCGCGGCCGCCCGACGAGTTGAACGACAGCAGCGTCATCGGTATGCGGGTGTTATAGAATTTCTGCTTGGACTCCGATGGCAGCCAGTGGCTGAGCGCGTCGCGGAAAAAGAAGTCGCTTATGGGAGCGCGCTCACTGAAAATCATATTGAGTCCCTCGCCTCCGAGATTGCCGGTCGTGGCCCATGCATCGGACACCGCCGAGGGCACAGCCTGAAAGCTATAGTTCTCAAATAGAGTATCGATACTTGCTTCTTCGCGCAGGCCGAGAGGCGAAAGAAGTTTCCAGGCATAGGAAGGAGCCACCACCACATTCTTGGGGTGACCCGTATGGGAGTGACCGCCATCGCCGGCCTGCTGGGCCGACAAAGGGATAACGGCGAGCGCCAAAGCCGCCGCCGACACTGTCAGTTTGTGAATCAGATTCATTGCGACCACAAAATTAGCTAAACGGCACCAATTGCTCCGGCCCCAACCGTTAAAATTCATTAATCGCCGCAATCCTGCAATGTCTAAAGCGATACTTATTGCACATGCAAATCTGTTTTTTTGTACTTTTGCAAAATATTGAGCATTCAATGACTACTCTGGAAGCCATAACATATAATCATAGCGCCGAACTCGAGCGCCTCAACGAGCGCATAGCCTCGCAATTGGAGGGATCCAATACACTGATGGACAAAATAGTAATGTCGCTGCTCCGCACCAAGGGCAAGCAGATACGTCCGCTGATGGTCTTTCTATGCGCCGGCTTATTCGGGTGCGACAACGAAAAAGCGCTCGCCTCTGCCGTCGCAGTCGAACTGCTTCATAACGCATCGCTGATACACGACGACGTAGTAGACAATTCTCCCACGCGCCGCGGGCGGCCGACCATCAATGCCGTATGGGATAACCATATAGCAGTCCTCGTCGGCGACTATTTCACGTCGTCGGCTATGCAGCAGGCAATATCGACAGGCGATATCCGCATTGTCGATGTGCTGTGCAATCTCGGACGCAGCCTGTCGCTTGGTGAAATTGACCAGATTTACAACGCCCGCGAACACACTCTGACAGAAGAAAACTACTATCGGATAATCGACTACAAGACAGCATCGCTCTTTGTAGCGAGCGCCGAAATGGGCTGTCTTGCAGCCGGAATAGACGACGAACGGCTTAAGGCACTGTCGGAATACGCACTTCTCTTCGGACGCTGTTTCCAGATTCGCGACGATATTTTCGACTATTATCCATCTGAACTCGTCGGAAAACCGACCGGCAACGACCTTCGCGAAGGCAAGATTTCCCTGCCCTTGCTTCATGTGCTCGGCAAGACCGAGCTGCCCGGCTGTGCCGAAATAAAAGCGCTGCTCGACACCGACGAGCTATCAGAAGAGGATATTGCCCGCATCCAGGCTTTTGCCCGCGACAACGGCGGTATATCCTACGCATCTCAGGTGATGGAAAACCTGCGCGTAAAGGCCTACGAATGCCTGTCGATTTTCCCCGACTCCGCCAACCGCCGCGAGCTCGAGGCGCTTATCGATTTCACCATAGCACGACAATTCTGAACCATGGCAAGGCTAAAAGGCACAGGATTCGGCATGAGACTGCTGGCATGGGGCGCTATTTCGAGCCTCCTTGCGGCATGCGCGAGCATGGGACGCCCCGAAGGCGGCGCCCGCGACGAAAATCCACCTGTTTTCGTTCGCTCCGACCCTGCCCCCGGTGCTGTCAACACCACACCTAAGCGAATAAACGTGATTTTCGACGAAAACATTCAGCTTGAAGACGCTTTTTCGAAAGTTGTGGTGTCGCCTGCTCAGAAAACACCTCCGACAATCAGTTCAAACGGGCGTCGTCTGACCGTGGACTTCCGCGACACCCTCATGTCGAACACCACCTATACCATCGACTTTGCCGACGCCATCAAAGACCTCAACGAAGGCAATATTCTCGACGGTTTCGCCATGGACTTCTCCACCGGTCCTACTCTCGACACACTACGAATCTCTGGCATGGTGCTCCAGGCCGAAAACCTCGAACCGGCACAAGGCATGCTCGTCGGTGTCTACAGCAATCTATCCGACACTGCGATACATACCCTGCCTTTCGAGCGCATTGCCCGCACCAACCAGTACGGCCAGTTCACTATCCGAAACCTTAAGGAAGGAGAATACCGTATCTTTGCTCTGAACGACCTCAACCGCGACTACCACTGGGACCGCTCGGAAGACATAGCCTTTTACGACTTTACCGTAAGACCCTACACCGAAGCCATCGAAGTGACCGATACTCTCTATGCGTCCGACGGCTCCGACTCGCTGTTTGTGCGCCAGGGAACGCGCTATCTTCCAAACGACATACTGTTGAGCTGGTTTAACGAAAACTACAAATCGGCATACCTCTCAGACTATAAACGCCCCGACGCGCGCCGCATAACCCTGACCTTCGGCGCCCCGGCCGACAGCCTGCCTAAAATTACCATCGTAGACGGTGCCGGAACGCCCGGAGCAGACATATCGGAATGGGCAAGGCTTAAAGCCAACGCAACACTCGATACCCTCGAATACTGGATTGCAGACACAACAATAGTGCAGTCAGACTCGCTGCGTCTTTCCGTAGGATATTTCCGCACCGATACCACCGACCAGCTGACATGGAAGGCCGATACGCTGCGTTTCAACTTCCGCGACCCCGATAAGAAAAAGAAAGAAAAAGAGAAAAAGAAGAAAAAAGACGAACGCCCCGCCTTTATCGTCGACTCCATATCCGGCGACACCACATTCCTGCCGCCCGCCGACATGGAATATCTGACCCTCCGCACTCTTTCGCAAACCCAGGACCTCAACAAACCCCTTATCCTGGAAGCCTCTTTGCCGCTCGAAAACCTCGACAGCGCCGGTGTGCATGTCGAAATGCTCATCGACACCGTATGGACCGAACTCGATGTGAAATTCAGACCCGACTCATCAGACATGCTCATGCGCCGTCGCTTCGACATCGACTGGGAACCGGGGGCCAAATATCGCCTGAAGGTCGACACTCTGGCTGCAATGAGTATATATAATGTATGGAACAGGCCGTTCTCACAGGAGTTTACCGCCAAGCAGACCGAAGACTATTCCAAACTCATATTCACACTTCCCGGACTCGACAGCATTCAGGCTGTAGTGCAATTGCTTAGTTCCTCTGACGCCCCTGTCTACCAGGCGGTAAAAGCACCGGGCGCCACAACCGTAGAACTGCCGTACCTCAACCCGGGCACATACTATGCCCGCCTTATCATAGATGCGAACAGAAACGGCAAATGGGATACCGGCTCCGTGCGCGATTCGATACAGCCGGAAGAAGTGTACTACTTTGCAAAAAAATTCGAACTGAAGAAGAACTGGGATGTTGAGCAGACATGGAATATCTATGAATTGCCGGTCGACGCCCAGAAACCTTATGCCATAAAGAAAAACAAACCCAAACTGAAACGCGGTGAAAAGGCACCTGGTGAAGAAGAGGAAGAAGACGAATTCGGAGGAGGCTATGACCCATTCGGAGGAACCGGCGGCATCAACACCGGCGGCAACCGTGGTGGCTTCGGCAGCGGCGGTCGGCGCCCTATGAGATAGTCAAACTCTAAATTGCAGTTAAAAGCCGCCGCCTTTAGTGAATTTAACATAACAGACCTTTCTTTTTCAAGGCAAACCAGCTATTTTTGTATATCACAAGTTCAACTACAGTCATACTACAATCTTAGCACATTTAGAATTATGAAAAAGAAACTGATCATCACCTCGGCTATAGCGGCAATCGCAGTCTTCTGGGCTTTTGCCGCCCGTCAGAACGATACGGCGGAAACGACGACACAGCCCGCTACCCATATGAGCGGACGACTCATCTCTCAGGACGACTTCACTCGTGCGGCCGAGGAGACTGTCAACGGCGTTGTCAGCGTCAAAAGTTTTGCGACCCCTCACTCGCGCCAGAACTATGGCAATCAGGGGAACTACTACAACGACCCTTTGCTCGATTTCTTCTTCGGCATACCCTCTCAGCCCCGACAGCGCCGACAGCAGCCTGAAGAGCCGCGTCAGCAGCAACAGATCGGTCTCGGCTCAGGCGTTATCATCAGCGCCGACGGCTACATCGTGACCAACAACCATGTGATAGCCGATGCCGAACGTCTCGAAGTGACTCTCAATGACAACCGCAACTTCCCTGCAACCATAGTAGGAGCCGACCCCACAACCGACCTTGCGCTCATAAAAATCGACGCCCCCGACCTCCATGTCATTCCGATGGGCGACAGCGAAAAACTTCATGTCGGCGAATGGGTTCTTGCCGTTGGCAATCCTTTCGGCTTCACGTCGACTGTCACCTCCGGTATCGTGAGTGCCAAGGCCCGCAACATTTCCAGCTCGACAGGCGCTCCCTCTTCCGGCGGCATCGAATCGTATATACAGACCGACGCCGCAGTAAATCAAGGTAACTCAGGCGGCGCACTCGTCAACCTCGACGGCGAGCTTGTCGGCATCAATACAGCCATCTACTCGCAGACCGGAGCATACGCCGGCTGCTCGTTCGCAATTCCGACTTCTATAGTACAGAAAGTTGTTTCCGACATCAAGAGCTACGGCACCGTGCAGCGCGCCTATCTCGGCATCCGCTTCTACGAAGTATCGCCCGAACTTGTAGCCGAAAAGAAAATCGAAGGAACAACCAGCGGCATTTATGTGGCCGATATCGAAGAACGTTCGGCCGCACGCGAGGCCGGATTCCTTGAAGGCGACGTGATAGTATCTATCGGCGGACGTCCGACACGCTCCACAGCCCAGCTGCAGGAAGTAGTAGCCGGCCTGAGCCCCGGCGACACCGTAGAAGTCGAGTTCTATCGCGACGGCAAAAAGAAAACCTGCAATGTGACCCTGCGCAACAACCGCGGCAACCTCGCCATCACTCGTCCCGGCGACGAAGCCAATCTTGGCGCCACACTTGCTGCCATAGACGAAAACACAGCCCGCTCGCTCGAAATACGCGGCGGTGTGAGTGTGAACGACATCGACTCCGAAGGCCGATTTGCCAAGGCCGGCGTACGCGAGAATTTCATTATCCTCGGCGTCAACGGCAAACGTGTGACATCACCCGACGAAATCAAGGCAATCGTGAAGCAGCTTACTTCTGGTGCAGCCCAGGTACAGGACCGCGTTCTCTTCCTTTCGGGTATCTATCCGTCGGGCAAGACAGCATACTACGCCATTCCTCTTGATGACTGACAAACTATGCGCCGACGCGGCGAACAAAATCGGCCGCGCCGGCGTTTATTCAACGATATATATATAGAATATACTAACCCCTAAAACGATACACCAATGAAAGGACTTCCCATTGTAATCGCCGCTATCGGAGGCGCACTCGTAGGCGCTGCCACCGCTCTTCTGTTCGCACCCCAGAAAGGCAGCGAGACCCGCGAGGCTATCCGCGGCTTTATCCGCAGCCACGTACCCGGCATCAAGGAGCAGGAACTCGAATCGCTCGCCGACCAGATTGCCGAAGAAATCAAAGAAGTAAAATAATATTTCTAATTAATAATTGAGAATTTATAATTAATAATTATAATCAAGAGCCCACGCAGCTTAATTATTAATTATTCATTATTAATTCTTCATTAACTCAGATATGAAGGGACTTCTCACATTCGTATTCGGAGTTGCAGTCGGCGCTGCCGCCACCGCTCTCCTCACTCCTACCACAGGCCCCGAACTGCGCGACCGCATCAAGCTTATCCTGCAGAAACGCGGAATCATCGCTGCCGACGACATCGACGAACTCGTCGAAATGATTGCCGCCGAAGTAGAAGACAAAAAATAATATCGCTCCTGTCGAAACCTCGGGCGGCGCGCCCCCTTTGCGGCGTGCCGCCCGTTAAAACATTCACATTATGGAACAAAGCGACCCCCGCTCTTCATCCGTCACCTCTGCTATAGGAACCACCATATCACGATATATCAAGCTATTGCTGGAAGACACGCGCCTGAATGTAGCCGAAAAACTCACGCGCCTGCTATCGGCTCTCACGGTCTGCGCCCTCATACTGGTACTCGCGCTTGCCACGCTGCTGTTTATGTCGATTGCCGTGGGCATCGCTCTGGCCGACATCATGAACCCGATAATGGCATATGTGATAGTAGGGTCGTTCTACGCCGTGCTCGCACTCGTGATATTCCTGTGCAAGACACCGCTTATTGTCAATCCCATCGCGCGCTTCATCAGCCGGCTGCTGATTGAGGCTCCGGAAAATACCCAGATAGTTCATGATCAATCTTCCCCCGTATCCTAAAGCTCCGGAAAACAACTGGAAAGGCCTCACTCTCGATGAGATACGCATGCGACGCGCCCTGGTGCAGGCTCGAATGGAAATTCAGAAATACAAACTCAACGGCCAGATTGAAAACATGCGCGAACGCACGCCTCTTTTCGGCGGCTCCTCCTCGTTATTCTCACGTATCACAGGCGCTCTGAGTTTTGCTGAATATGCATTCATGGCTGTGAGGCTTCTGAAGCTGGTCACACCAATTTTCCGCAAAAAGAAATAGCTTCATGCACCAATCGATTATCACAATTATCACGGCGCTTCTTATCGCGCCGTCGCTGCTTTTCGCCTATAATCCCCGCCAGGACGTCGCTGAAAAACCGGCAAGAGCCGCAGGACACTATTTTGCATATCCCGAAGATGAGACAAGCCCGGAATACGGTGCCGCTCCCGATGGCTACGAGGCCTTCTATCTGAGCCACTACGGCCGGCATGGCTCGCGCTACCTCACAACTGACGAAGGATATACCGGCATGATGAAAGTGCTCGACAAGGCAGCAGCCAACAATGCGCTTACGCCGCAGGGGCGCTATCTTCGCGCACAGCTCGACACCGTATATGCCGAAGCCCGAGGACGCGCCGGCGAGCTCTCGCCTCTGGGTCGCCGCCAGCACCGCGGTATCGCTAAACGCATGGCGGCAGCCTACCCGGGCATTGTAGCCGACAATGCCGACATAACAGCCGCATCGACCGTCGTGATGCGTTGCGCACACTCTATGTTCGCTTTCATCGAGGCGCTAAAAGAAATCAATCCATCGCTCGACATTCCCCGCGAATCTTCGATGCGACATATGGAATACCTCAACTATAGTTCGCCCGAATCAACCGAGCTGCGAAGCGCCCGTGGGCCCTACCGCAAAGCATGGAAGAAATTTCGCAAAGAGAAGGCCTACAGCAAGCGACTGATGAACAGCATATTCTCCGAGAAGAAATATGCAGCCGACAGTGTCGATGCTCTCAAATTCGCCGAAGACCTCTACTATCTTGCATCCGACATGCAGAGCGTGGATTGCGGCGTCAATCTCGCTCAATGGCTCACACCGGAAGAAATGTATGGCATCTGGCAGTTGTACAACTTCAAATTTTTTGCCCGCTACTCGTCGTATGCGCCTGCCAATGGTGCTTTTACCGACAATGCAAGGCCTATAGTAAAGGACATTATCGACAATGCAGACCGTTATATCGCTTCAGGCAAACATGGCGCGACACTGCGTTTCGGCCACGATATCAATGTAATGCCACTCACGGCGCTGATGAAAGTAGACGGATGCCACACAGACGAGACCGACCCTGCGAAACTTGCCGACAGTTTCGCGAACTACCGGGTGGTGCCGATGGCAGCCAATCTGCAGATGGTTTTCTTCCGCCCGACCAATGGCGAAGGCGATATTCTTGTAAGTCTATATCTCAACGAGCGCGAAGCCACACTTCCGTTGAAAACTACAGACGGCAAATACTACCGCTGGAGCGAACTAAGGCCCTATCTTCAGTCACTAATCGAAAAATGACAACAGAACTGCCTCAAATTTTTGTGCTGCACGTACGCGAAGGCTATGAAGACCGCGCCGCGCACATCGATTCCATGATGGCACGTCTCGGACTGCCTTTCGAGTATATCCTCGATGGCGACAAGGCCGACCTTACGCCTGAAATCCTTGAACACTGGTTCGCCGGACCGATGAAATGTGTACAGGGAGCCACTTCGTGCGCCTTCAAGCATCTCATAGCCTGCCAGAAGATAGTTTCGCAAGGGCTGCCAGGCGCTCTTGTGCTTGAAGACGACATTGTGCTGTCGCCGAGACACGAAGAGGTGACAAAACACACCGTTGCCGAACTTCCGGCGGCCGAACCTGCCATAATATCGTATGAAGAAACCCGGCTGCGCTACGTACCTCGCAGCCGCCGGCGCAAAGGACAGTATCTTTATACCGGCGACCGCGACCGTTTTGCGGGAGCAATCTACATTAACGCTGCCGGAGCACGTGTGATACTCGAAGAAGCCGAAAAAAACGGTCTCGACTGCCCCATCGATATTTTCCACAGACGCCTGCTGGGTCAGGGCTCCCTCAAATACTATTGGAGCCACCCCTGCACGGCTGTGCAAGGGAGTTTCAACGGACTTTTCCGCACCGGCTTCGATGCCCGCAGGAGCACAAATAGCTCGGCCAAGGCCATGATATGGAAAGCCAAGCGTCTTTATCGCAAGCTACTATACTTTTTTAGATGATTTTTAGTAAATTTGCAATCAGAATAACAAAACTCAATCTTATGCATAAATTAGCAATGACAGCGAGCGCACTGCTGCTGGCGGCCACAGCCTCTACTGCCGGCAACCGCTTCAACATCGACGTCCTCGAACAACTCGGACGTGTCAGCGCACCCTGCGTGTCTCCCGACGGAAAAACAGTGCTCTTCGGCGTTTCCTACGAGAATCTGGCCGAAAACAACTCCAACAACGACCTTTACCTCGTCACTATCGGCAGCGAGAACTCTCCTGTCAAAATCACCGACACCCCCAAGAGCGAAAGCTCTGCCGTATGGATTGCCGGCGGCGACAAAATAGCGTTTATATACCCCGACTCCGACGGCAACGCCCAGATGTGGACCATGAATCCCGACGGCACCGACCGCGTCCAGGCCTCGGAGCACCCCGGAGGCATATCAGGCTTCCTGCTCTCGCCCGACGAGACCCGGGTTGTCGTTATCGGCAATGTCAAATATGCCCGCAGCGCAGGCGACCTCTACCCCGACCTGCCCAAAGCTACAGGCCGCGTCGTCGACGACCTTATGTACAAGCACTGGGATGAATGGGTGACAGAAATACCCCATCCTTTCGTCGGCAAATTCGACGGACAGAAAGTGAGCGAACTCAAAGACATCATGGCCGACGAGCCTTTCGAAGCACCGATGAAGCCATTTGGAGGCGTCGAATCATTTGCATGGCACCCCAACGGCGAACTGCTCGTGTATGTATCGCGCAAAAAAACAGGCCTGGAATATGCCATATCGACCAACTCTGACCTCTACATCTACAATGTGACTTCGGGCGAAACAAAAAACCTCACTGAAGGAATGATGGGCTACGACACTATGCCGGCCTTCTCTCCCGACGGCAACTACCTCGCTTGGCTCAGCATGGAGCATGACGGCTGCGAGAGCGACCGCAACCGTCTCTTTATCCTCGACTGCAAGACCGCCGAAAAATATGAACTCCCCGGCGACTGGGATTACTCCATCGACGAATTTGCCTGGGCTCCCGACAGCAAATCGATTACATTCATTGCTCCCAAAGACGGTGTTATTCCCGTATTCCAGGTTGCGATGAAGAAGGGCGCATCTCCTGTTCAACTGGTCGACGAGCAGGCCGATTTTACCTCGCTTCAGGTGACGAAAGATTACATTGTAACCATGATGCACTCCATGCTCCGTCCCAACGAAGTCATGACCATAGCCCGCAAACCCAAGGGCCGTGCCTCTGCCCTGAGGGAACTGACCGACATCAACGGCGAAATCTTTGCCGGCCTCGACATGCCCTACGTAGAAAAGCGCATGGTGCCCACCACCGATGGCAAGCTGATGACTACCTGGGTTGTATATCCGCCCAAATTCGACAAAACGAAGAAATATCCTGCTCTGCTCTACTGCCAGGGCGGCCCTCAGTCGCCTGTAAGCCAGTTCTGGAGCTATCGCTGGAATCTCGCTCTGATGGCAGCGGAAGGATATGTGGTAATCGCACCCAACCGTCGCGGTCTTCCCGGATTCGGTTCTGAATGGAACGCCCAGATTTCCAAAGACTATCCCGGCCAGAACATGAAAGACTATCTCGCTGCCGTCGACGACATGAAGCGCGAAAGCTATATCGACCCGACACGTATCGGTGCCACCGGTGCCAGCTACGGCGGTTTCTCGGTTTACTATCTTGCCGGACACCACGAAGGACGCTTCGCAGCCCTTCTGGCCCACGCTGGTATCTTCAATATGGAAGCCCAATACCTCGAAACCGAAGAAATGTGGTTCGCCAACTGGGACATGGGCGGTGCATACTGGGAGAAAGACAATGCTGCCGCACAGCGCACATTCGCCAACTCGCCCCACCGCTTCGTTGACCGCTGGGATACACCTATCATGATTTCGCATGGCGAATTCGACTACCGCATTCTGGCCTCGCAGGGCATGGCGGCTTTCAACGCAGCCAAACTGCGCGGCATACCCGCCGAAATGGTAGTGTTCCCTGACGAGAACCACTGGATTCTGAAACCGCAGAACGCCGTACTGTGGCAGCGTCTCTTCTTCCGCTGGTTCGACAAATGGCTCAAGCCTGAGAAGAACTGATACCCACAGGTCGATAAAGTTTAAAAAGTCAAACGAGCTAAGACAAGGGTTATTTCTCTTAGCTTCAAGCCATAAACTTTATAAACCAATTACCTGCAGACTAAAATGTCGAAGGCTCAACTGAAGAAAGAACTTGTTCACCTCGACCAGGACCAACTGGTCGAGGTGATTCTCAATGCCTACTCCTCGTCGAAGGAAGCCAAAGACTATTTCGAGTTCTTTCTCAACCCCGATGCCGACGCTCTCCTTGATAAAAAAGTCGACATCATAGCCAAAGAGCTCACCCGCTCCAAACGAGGCCATTCCAAAGCCCGAATCAGTGCGATACGCAAGGCTATCAAAGATTTCGCAGCATATGGAGTCGGCGATGAATATGTCTACAAACTCACTTACCGTGCAATCCGCATGATTGTAGGCATGGAGCATTATTATTACTACCCCGATGCATTGAACAAAGGCGTTATCGGCCTTGCCTCCGATTTCATTGTGCTGGCCGACAAACTCGAATGCATCAGCGACGCAATGACGCTGCTCGACCGGCTTGAGACCGAAAATATCGGGCGCCAGGCATTCCGCGCAAAAGTCATATACGCCGCACGCCAGACCGTTAAAGAAATTTCATCAACAAACCAAATATGAAAAGTATCATTACCGCAGTTGCCGCACTCATGCTTGCCTGCACTGCTTCAGCACAGTATGCTCCGACAAAAGAAGGCATGGCGCTCAATTACAAACAGACCGTCCAGACAGAAAACGGAGAAACCGTAATTAACAGCACCGACACTATCAAAAGCATTACAACAGCAGACGGCAAAACAACTGTACGAATTAAATCGTGCGTACACCCCGACAATGCTCTTGCTGACGATATTGTCATGTACTCGTATGCGACATACACAACGCCCGACGAACCGACAACCATCATGATGATGATGGGCGAAGACTTCAAATCGTTTATCTTGAACATGATAAAGATGAGCATGGAGCAAGCCGGGCAATACAACGAAAGCCAGTTCAAAGAGGTAGAAAACAACTCCAAAGCCAAAGGTGAGCTGTCGCTTGTGCTCAATCCGAAGGGCGCTGTCGGCGATAAGATTCCCAACTCGCGCCTTCGTCTCGACATAGGCATGCAGGCCGCCACGATGTTTGTGTCGAACGGCGCTATTGCCGGTTATGAATCTGTGACAGTTCCCGCAGGCACATTCGACAACTGCATAAAGGTGACCTACGAAAAACGCGAAAACTCGCCTCAGGGCAGCAACAAAAGCTACGTCACCGCCTGGTATGCACCCGAAATCGGCCTCGTAAAAGAGCAGGAAGCCGACAAAAAAGGCAATATCCAGTCAAGCCAGGAACTCATCAGTTTTTAGTAGATTAGGAAATTAAGATATTAGCTTAAATGGAACGGACAGATGTGTATCGTCGGCATCCCTTCGGCAAAAGATATGCCGCAGATTTCCATGCGGTCGTTTATCGGCATGGCTAATCGCCGCTTGTTCGGTTCTCGTATCGGCAGCATAGGTGAAACACAAGAGATGATGGATTACTCCGTGAAGCATGGTCTGTATCCCGATGTGGAGATAATAAAAGCCGATGCAGATGCCATTACCGAAGCCTACGAAAAAGTAAAAAACGGGGAGGTCAAATTCCGCTATGTCATAGACATGAAAACGATTAAGTAAACATTGTAAATATGTTTCTAAATCAATATGTCTTGGAGCAACTGAAACGACTCAGTTGCTTCAAGACAGTTGTGCTATTCTCAGCAAATGATATTGTCTGACTACTAATTTCATCCGCACTTTGAGGATAACTTTGATTTACTCGAATGAGTGTGGCATTCGGATTTGTATATGTTATTCGCTCGAATGGGAAACGAATAATTGTCGGCGTATTGAAGCCAACGCCAAATTCAAGAAGTACAAGTCTGGATTTTTTATTGTTATCAACGAAAGAACAATATCTTTCCATCATATCATGCCAGTCGGAATTCTCTACAAAATGACTGTTGACCCTGATGTGAACATCCATTCTGCCACCGCATACAGGACAGCGGGGAACAAATTGTGAATCGACTGTGAAATCTTTTGCATTGGCATTTATGGCAATGACTGTCTCGCTGTTGTCATATAAAGTATCGTGGCAACCGGCGGCACATTGCATAAGACCGTAATCTCCCTGTACTTCAAATATACGGTTCTTATCAAACCCGGCTTTGCGAAACTGGGCATCAACATTTGTGGTGATGACAAAATAGTTTTTATTACCTACAAGCTCAAGCAGTTTTCTGTATAGAGGCATTGCACCGGGACGGTAGCGGATGAAGTCAATATGCCGAGCCCAACGCGTCCATCGCTCCTCCTCGGTAGCAAACTCATGAAAAGCAGATGTATAAAGGTCGGGGAAACCATAATGCTCTATGTAGTCTGCAAACTCACACTTAAATTTCGGTCCGGAATACTGCAATCCGGCAGCAGCAGACAGCCCTGCACCTGCTCCTATAAGTACAGCATCTGCATTGTTGATAGTTTGCGATGCGCGTTCAATCCGTTCTGAGAAGTTCTGAGTAAATTTGTTGGTCTTTATCTTTGAAAACATTGAATATCACTTTCTTTATTGTTGAATCAGGATGCTCGGCGAAATATTCCTCAACTGTTCGGACTGCAATTTCAGCAGCTTCAATATTTGGAAAATGAAACTCGCCTGTGGATATGCAGCAAAAGGCAATTGATGTCAACCGGTATTCTTGGGCAGCGTCAAGACAACTACGGTAACATGAGGAAAGCAGACGGATTTCTTCAGATGTAGGGATGGCGCCATAAACAATAGGCCCGACGGTATGTATCACATATTTGGCAGGTAGGTTGAATCCTGGCGTCACGATTGCAGTTCCCGTCACTTGCGGAGTCCCTTTCCTGCTCATTATCTTATTGCAGGCGAGTCGGAGTTGAATGCCTGCGGCAGAATGAATGGCATTGTCAATGCAGCCGTGTAAAGGGACAAAGCATCCAAGCATCCGTGAGTTTGCGGCGTTGACTATACCATCAACCTTGAGCCTGGTTATGTCACCTTGCCAGAGAACATATCTTCCACGGCAAGGCAACTTATCGTATTCTACTATGCCTTTTGCCTGCAACTGGCATTGCAATTCCTCATCCTGAACAACGATAAAATTCTTGGATATCGACTTCGGATGGCGTAAATTCATCAAAGCACGCATCAGCCTGCGTTTGCCTACAATGGAGGCAGGAACAGAAATCCCGGAATACTCATCGTTTTCTTTCAGCAGAATATCAATCAGATAATCGAGCCTTTTTGTTTGTGTCATAAGGTATATCGTTCTATTCTCGGCGGGCGCGGAGTCAGGTCATAGTATTCTACAAACTTCACATCCATGCGACCATATACGAGCGAATCAAATGTCGGGTATAAGTCGGGTAAAATCTGATTTTCTGCATAAATTTGTTTCTGAGTATCCTCAGAAACATCAAATGCAATCTCTCCAGCCATTCTAACCTGAATGTTATCCTTATAAGCCAAAATCTCGACTGCCGGATTATGTTTCAGTTGAGAATATACCCCCTTTTTGGGCGAGGTCGCGAAATAAAGCGAAGTACCGTCAATCTTCATGACCTGGAATATACGGATACTTGGACGTCCGTCGCTCACTGTTGCAAATGCAACCTCTTTGTTACTTTTGAGAAAATCGAATGCTTCTGTAATCATAGTCCTTTCTGTTTTTTAATGAATCCCCGCCGGATTTTATCGCCGACGGGGATTGTGGTATCTTTCAGACTGTAACGCTCAGAAATTGAATTTGCCGTTATCGTTCTTCCATGTGTCCTTTGGCGCGATAGTTTCCATCACATCCCAGTGTTCGGCAATTTTGCCGTTCTCGACGCGGAAGAGGTCATAAAATGATGTCGGTTCGCCCTCTCCCTTGCCGAAAGCTCCCTCGCTCACTACAAGAACGAAGTTACCCTCGCCAAGTACCTTGTGAATCTTGTCATAACGCATGATGACACCGTTCTCTGCCATCGTTTTGAGTGCTGCTCCGAGGCCGTCCAGACCATCGGCAATAACCGGATTGTGCTGCATATACTTGCCATTGTCGAAGTATGAAGTCAGCTTCTCAAGATTCTGCCCCATAAGGACATCTTTCACGAACTGTTCAACAAGAGCCTTGTTTTCAGCCGTCTTGTCGAGGTCTGTGACTTCGGTGACGCCGTCCAGTTCGGTGTGTCCGCTTGGATTGGGCGCGGTTGGCTTTGTCATCAGGTTGTCCCAGTGTTCCACAATCTGACCGTTCTCGAAACGGAAGATGTCGAAGCCGATCTTGGGTCCGAAGAAGTTGTAATCGGTCTGAGTGAATACATAGTCGCCGTCAGTAAAAGCACGGACAGTGTTCACGGTTGCTTTTTCGGGATAGTCCGCAAGACCGGAGAGAGCAGCTCCGAATCCAGCCACACCATCGGCAATACCGAGGTTATGTTGGGTGTATTTGTTTGGGTTGATGTAGCTGACAGGGACAGTGTCGCCGTTTTCGATACTTTTAAGAAGTTCAACAACCTTCTCCTGATTTGTTTTCTGAGGTTCCATAACGGTTTCATTCGTTTTATTAGCAGAGCAGCTTGTAATGGCAATTGTTGCGAAAGCTGCGGCTGCGAGGGTTTTACATATCATTTCTGTATGAGTTATTATTGGTTTTGCTGGTGCAAAGTTAATGACAGATATGCCCGTAAATCAAGAGGGAACCTGAATGACAGATAGTTTCATCAAGGTTAGAAATGTAGAAAGTCAACCGGTTGCAAAAAGGCCTTTAACTCTTTTTAACCGCAGTCAAAATAGAGTATTGCATACATCAGGAATGTTAGTTACATTTGTAGAGTAATTTAATCATCATAACATTATGAATGAAGAAGTATATCCGGAGTGTCCGATAAGAAATATCCTTGCCCGATTCAGCGACAAGTGGTCGCTGCTGATACTTTATACACTAAATCTTCAGCCGACTATGCGTTTCAACGCTTTACGCAAAGAAATTCCCGACATATCCCAAAAAATGCTCACCAATACGCTACGCACTCTTGAAGAGGACGGATTTGTGACACGAACAGTCTATGCCGAGGTACCTCCGAGGGTGGAATACTGTATAACCGACCGAGCACTGTCGCTTTTACCCCACATCAATTCCCTTATAGGCTGGGCGAAGGACAATATGCCAGCAATTCTTAAAGACCGTGCTGGTATTAGGAAGTCAGGAGATTAATAAATTAGAAATACAACCCTATAATCAACGGGAACAAGGCCAGACGGCTCTGTTCCCGTTTTCTATTTCCCAACCTCCTTTCTCTTAACCTCCTATCCTCCTAATTTCCTAACTTCCTAACTTCCTAACTTCCTAACTTCCTAATCAATAGCCTAAGGACCGGACGTAGTCGGAGGGGTTGACGCCGAATTCTTCTTTGAAGCACTGGCGGAAATAAGGCGTTGAGTTGATGCCGACCTTGAATGATACTTCAGAGACCGTAAATTTGCCCTGAGCAAGAAGCTGTTCAGCCACCTGCATACGCACTTTGCGGATATACTCGTTGGGCGACAAGCCTGTAAGAGCCTTCACCTTGCGATAGAGGGTGGCACGCGACATGCACATCGTATCCGAAAGGAATGCCACATCGACGTTTTCCGATGCAATGTGCTCGCTCACGGCATTATGCAGACGCTCAAGGAAAGTTTTGTCGATAGCTGTCATTTCGGGCATTTTTTCTTCTGTCACCTCAGCTTCAGACAGCACTTCAGGCGCCGTCTCCACAGCTGCCGACAGCTTCATGACAGGAGCAGCCGTATTTGCAATCCGTTCGCGCGACAGCAGGATATTGTTCACACGGCTGATAAGAAGCTGAGTGCTGAAAGGCTTCGTGAGATACGAATCCGCGCCGGCCGTATAGCCGTCCTCGCGGTCGAGGTCGCTGTCCTTGGCTGTAAGTACAATCACCGGTATATGGCTTGTCTGAATGTCGGCTTTGAGCTGGCGTGTCATTTCAAGACCGTCCATCACTGGCATCATGATATCGGTGATGACAATATCCGGCTGCACCGCGCGAGCCATTTCAAGACCTTCCTGACCGTTCGAGGCCGATTTCACTTCGAACAAGTCTGTAAACGACTCGCTGATATATTCGCGCAAATCATCATTGTCTTCCACCACAAGCACAACCGGCATACGGCGGTCCGAGACATTGACAACACCCTTTTCTTCATCGCTCTCCTGAGCAGGAAGAACCATCGAACCGCTCTCATCGGGATGGATAGCCTCCGGATAGCTCTCGTCGGCCCACAGGCGCAGAGTGAATGTAGTACCTTCGTTAAGCCTTGAGTCAACAGATATCGAACCGTGATGCAGCTCCACAAGATTTTTGACAAGGGCGAGGCCTATACCCGTACCCGAAGCCTGATGGCTGCCTTTCTCCTGATAATAACGGTCGAAAATATGAGGCAGAGCCTCAGCCGATATGCCATATCCGGTGTCTCCCACACTTATTTCAACATACTCACGCCCGTTTTCGTCTCCTTTGCGGCAACTAATGTCGATAGCCCCTTTGGGAGTGTATTTGAGGGCATTCGATATGAGATTGTCGAGAATCATGCCGACGGCTTCCTTGTCGTATGGCATGACTATGTTCTCCGGCTCGGCCGCAATATTGATTTTTATTTTAGAGCCGCTTATCAGCTCCTTATACTTCAGTGCGGTCTCATATACGGTAGAAACGATATTGCCGGTCATTATGCACAGACGCTTGTTTGCAGTTTCGCTCTTGCGGAAATCAAGAATCTGGTTGACGAGCGACAGCAGCTTCTGAGCATTGCGGTTTATGACCGTGATGCGACGCCGCTCGCTTTCCGACAGACCGTCGCCACGCAAGCTGTCTTCCAAAGGCCCCACGATAAGCGTGAGCGGTGTGCGCAACTCATGTGTCACGTTGGTATAGAAGCGCAGACGCTCGTCGGCAAGTTCCTTATCCTGCAGGCGCTGCTTCTTCTCAAGTTGATAGAGCGACTCGGCCTTGATACGCCTCTGATAGAAATAAAGCATTACGAGTATTACGCCGGCTACGAGCAGGAAATAAATCAGCTTGGCCCACCACGTGAGCGGCAGCGGAGGATTTACCTTGATTTTGACCGAGGTAATATTCCCGCTCCAGGCCTGATTACGCATTCGTGTATCAACCTCGAAAGTGTATGAGCCTGGAGGCAGATTGCGGTACACCACCTGATTGAAGCCATTCGAGAACCAGTCATCATCGAATCCTTTGAGGCGGAATCTGTACTCTACCCGCTGGGCGAGGCTGTAGTCGGCAATATTCGCTGTTATAGACACCGTATTCTGGTCGGCATTGAGCACTATCCGCCCGTCGGAGTCGAGCTTTCCGAAAGTGGCGAAATCAGTCACCTTCTCGCCGGAACCGTAGACCTCAAACTGTGTTATGATGGCTTTGGGCGACTGGCACACAGCGAGCACCTCGCGGGGATTGAAGCGGCAGAGCCCGTTGAGAGCGCCGAAATATATGCGGCCTATGCTGTCGGTATCAACGCTCGAACTCATAAACGAGCCGAGCGGCGTATTGTCGAGATGTCCGTAGCTCGAAATGCCGCTGTCGGAAACTATCGATATGCCCTTATTGGTGCTGACCCATATATTGCCGTCGAGGTCCTGCGTAACGGCGCTCACGAAACTGCTTGCCAGACCGTCGGAATGGCGATATTTTGTATAAACCGTATCGGCGGGATTGCTGAAATGCACAAGGCCTTCGCCCGTAGCCACCCATATCGAACCTTTCTTGTCGATAAAAAGGTCATTGACGGTGTTCGACGGGAATCCGGATTCTACATTATGGATTTTCTGGATAATCATATCCTTGTCGAAAACAAGCAGTCCGCTGCCAAAAGTACCGACCCAACGCCGCCCTGCATCATCGACCACGATGTCGCGCGACATATCAAGGCGATGAAACCACCGCTGGCGGTGCGTCGTGGCATCGAGCGTGGTGATTCCTGCTGCACCGGCAATAAAAATGTCATCTCCGAACTGCGTTATCGACCTGACATCTTCATTTACGACACTGTCGAGCGGAACAGACGTAAATCTATCGCGTGCGCTATCGTAGAAAAACAGGCCGCCGTTGAATGCGCCGAACCACAGATTGCCCTTGCTGTCGCAAAGGGCCGCATGGATATGATTGCCGCGCTTAGAGCCGCCGAGATTGCGGTAGACGGCCACACGGCGGTCGCCATCGAACACATTGATACCGCCGCCGTCGGTTCCGACCCATGCACGGTCATCTCGGTCGACGGCCACACTGCCGACCGTGCGGTTCGAAAGCGACGACAATGTAGCCTCGCCATCTTTTTCGGCCACATCCGAAAAGAGGGAGAACAAAGGTTGCTTCGAGCCTATGAAAATAATTCCTGAGCCCCAGTGGCCGAGCCATATATTACCGAATGAATCGGTATGAATGCTACGGAATGTGGCATTTCGAAATTGCTCTATACCCTGCGAATAATGGAGTTCGGGAGGGCGCGACACCGCCTCAGGAACAAAGCCTTTTGAAAGATCGAGCTGGAAAACACCGCTGAATTCAGTCGCTATCCAGAATCTGGAGGCTCCCATCGGGCTTATGTCATATACCATTGCCTGCGACAGGGGCCCCGACGACAGCGACGAGAATTTTTTTGTATCAGGATCAAAAAGAGCAATACCGCGGTCTGTTCCGAGGAGAACTTTACCTGATTTACAAGGCAATATGCAGTAGACCATGTTGCCGTTCAGTGAATCGGGGTCAGACGGCCGCGACATGTAGTTGCGGGCAGTCCTGTCGGCAAGCGAAATCTCCATGAAACCGTTCTTATGGCCTGCATACACAGTGTTCCCGTCGCCGGCGTCGGCCACGGTCCATATATTGCATGGAGGCATTCCCTCTACATTGGTATGGTTGAAATGCTCGAATGTGCCTGAGGCCGTATCGAACAAGTCGATACCCCACCAGAATGTAGCCACAAGCAGCTTGCCGTCGGAAAAAGGCACTATGCGGGTCACATCGTCGGTAATGAGCGAGCCTGCATCGGCCGGATTATGGCGTATCTGGCGGATAGTGCCTTTACTGTAGTCGAAGGCATTGATTCCGGCACGCTGGGTCCCGATCCACATCACAGAGTCGGCAGGGTCGTCGAGCAGTGTATTCAGTTCGTTGCCGCTAAGACCGATACCGGAATCAGTCTCGCTTTTATATATCGGTATGAAGCGGCCGCCGTCGAAGATATTCAGGCCGTCTTCGGTTGCCACCCATATGAGACCGCGCTTATCCTGGGCTACGCTCATCACATAGCTGCTGGACAGGCCGTGTTCGAGGCCGAGCGAAGCTATGGCCGCCGGCGCCGGAAGTGCGACAACTCTCGCACAAGTTGCATAAGATATGATACAGAATAATAACAGCAATCTGTTTTTCATAGGCTTCACGATTTATAGTCCAAAGATAGTCGTAAATCGTTCAAAATACAACCATCAAGCGCTTTTTGAATCAATTGTGATTTCTTAATGAGCCAAAAACGACCGAATAATACCGTTTTTCACTATAATTTCGCACCAGATATCACGCCCGTGCGGCACATGCCGCTTGCAAGACCATGAAAACGCCATCTCTCCCCGAGCTCAGACAGCACATCATCAACGGCAAGCGGTATCTCCGATGTCTTAGACCAATCAATCTTCCGGACTATTAACCATAACCTTAAATAACAATTTATGACTTACAAGCATGCATGTATGACGGGTGCCCTGGCGCTCTCGCTTCTCGCAGCCTCGTCGTGTTCCGACGACAAGTGGGGAACGGTAGACAACGCGGTGCCCAGCTTTGCAGTGACCTCCGACCATGTCATGACAGACTATGGACAGGACATTCACTTCGCCGGCAAAATAACTGATGCCGACGGTATCGCTTCTATCACACTCTCTTGCCCCGGATTGAACATCGACAAGACTATCGACATTATTGATATCTACGGTGAACCCAAAACCGAATACGACCTCGACTATAGCGTGCGCGTGCGCAACGATGTAGTCGGAGAGAGCTTCGACGTGCTCATCACAATCATCGACGTTGCCGGGAACAAAACAGAGCAGACCGTGCTCGTAACCATGGACGGCGACTTCACCGCGCCAGTCTTCATCACAATGCCCGACAAAGAAGTAACTGTTCTATACAAAGAGAATCCTACTTTCAATCTCAGCTTCTCGGTGCGAGACAACCGCGAAATCGACTACGTCACTGTTGATGTCACAGGTGTTGACGGTTTCCCAATCACTATACAGGGTAATGGCCAGAATACCGTGGAATACTCTCGCAAATTAGAGCTCCCCACAGCCATCGCACAATACAACTTGACTATTATTGCTGCCGACAAAGCCGCTCAGGAAGGCGAAGTACGCAAAGACACTGTATCTACAGTTATCAACGTATCTGAGCTTCCTGACTGGGACGTTCTTTATCTGGCCGACGTAGCGACTGCCGCCGAACTCAACAGCGACGTTTTCGGCGTTCCTATAGCAATGGACCATGTAGGAGTAAACAAATACCGCGTGCGTTACTATAATGAAAAAGCAGGCACCGAAATCTGCTTCATTCCCCAGAAGACCGACTTCGGCCCCATCTGCTTCGGTCCTGACCCCGAGAACCCCTCTGTGCTCGGAGATGATCCCGAAAGCGTAGGACGCGTGAAGCTCGACCAGGCCGGTGTCTACTATGTGATTGACGTCAACACATTCGAGCGCACCGTCGAACTCGACACATATCCCGTGAGCGAGGCTGTGAACCCCGTAATGTACCTTAAATACGGCGAGAACTTCCTCTGGACATGGAGCGACAACTGGAACCAGGACGACCCCTGGATGCAGGAGTGGTATTTCGGCCCCGCTTCCGGTCCCGACAATGTCAAAGTCCGCATGGAGCAGGATCCGAAGAATCCCAATATCTTCGTTGTCTCCGACTGGAAACTCGAAGCCGGCAGCGAACGCTTCATTCTCCACAACTGGCACAGCCACGGCTGGTGGAACTACACAACATGGCGTGTCGACAACGGCTCAGCCCCCAGCAAGTGTGTCTACTATGGTATCTTATGGCCTGACAATGTCAAGTTCTCGTCTAACAAAAATTACTTCGACTGGAAATACGGGCAGAGCATGACAGCCGATGAATTCAACTTCATGTATCCCAATGCCGGTGGCAAGTTCAACGAAACAAGCTGGGCTTCCGAAGATTATCGCAAGATCTTTATCGGCGACAACTGGATTGACATCAAAATACCCGCCGAAGGCTCATACAAAATTGTATTCGACGCTCATGCCGAACGCATAAAAATGCTTCCCAAATAACAGAGCCGGTATGACCCACTAACATTAAACCACGTTTCAACTATTTTATGAAAAAACAAATATTATTTCTGTGCGCGGCTCTGATAGGACTCGTGGCCATGGCGCAGAACCTGACGGTGAAGGGTACTGTGATATCCGCCGCCGACAACGAGCCTCTGATAGGCGCTTCGGTGACTCTAAAAGGCGCCAACAACGGTGCTGTCACCGACTTCGACGGCAACTACACCATATCGGGTGTGCCCGCAAACGCCGTTCTCGTATTCAACTATGTGGGTTTCAAACCCGCTGAAATTGCAGTCGACGGCCGCACCAGCATCGATGTGGCTCTCGAAGAAAACACATCTGTCCTTGACGAAGTTGTCGTTGTAGGTTACGGTGTTGTGAAGCGCTCCGACCTCACCAGTTCCATCACCACTGTGAAGGGCGACGCCATAACCGAAGTCACAACCGGCAATGCCATGGACGCTCTCCAGGGCAAGGTGAGCGGCGTGCAGATTGCAAGCGGCGGCGGCCCCGGCTCTACTCCGAAGGTAATAATCCGCGGTATCACCTCTGTAAACGGTTCGACCCCGCTCTACGTTGTCGACGGTGTGCCCCTGAATAGCAGCAACATCAACTTCCTCAACAACAACGACATCGAGAGCATGGAAGTGCTCAAGGACGCCTCGGCATCGGCAATCTACGGTACACGAGCCTCAAACGGTGTAATCATCATCACCACTAAGAAGGGCGCCGCAGGCAAGACCAGCGTGGATTTCTCTGCCTCGGTAGGCTTCCAGCACATCGACAAGCCCAAAATGGCGTGGGCCGACGAATATGAGAAAGTATTCAAACAGCGCTACACCAACGACGGCCGTGTGGCTCCCTGGAACAGCCCCTACGAAAATTACGGCGAAGTAGACGGCACCGACTGGTGGAAAGAAGTGGTAAATGACATGGCACTCGTGCAGAACTACTCGCTCGGTGTGCGCGGCGGCAACGAAAAATTCATCTACAGCTTCTCGCTCGGCTACTTCCGCAACAACTCGCAGTTCGATTACGGTTACTGGGATAAAATCAACGTCCGCCTCAACACTGAATACAACTTCACTTCATGGCTGAAAGCCGGTCTCGACATCGCTCCCAGCTTCGAAAACTGGGATAACACTCCCAACCTTTTCTCGGCAGCAATGTCGATGGACCCCACCACTCCCGTATTCGTACCGGAAGATAAATGGGATTATTCCAACCCGATGAACAACTACCAGCGCTCATATAACAATCAGGAGTGGAATCCCGCAGGCTCGCTCGCCCGCATGGACAACTCGACCAAAAAAATGAGTCTCCTCATGAATCCTTTCGTGCAGATTCAGCCTATCAAGCAACTTGTGTTCCGCACCCAGTTCGGTGTTAACGCATGGTATCAGCGCAACGACTACTATAACTATGCCTTCCACATCGATGCCCTCGAACAGAGCGATAAGAACTCTGTAGGCCGCAACTACTCCGACGGTCTCAACTGGACATGGAACAACACCATCACCTACATGGATACCTTCGCCGAAAAGCACAACCTCACAGTGATGGGCGGCTTCACCGCCGAGCGCTATGCCGATTGGTGGGCAAACGCTTCACGTCAGGACATTCCGGGAGATAACAAGCTACTTCATGAAGTATCGGCAGGCACTGGCGACCAGTTTGCAAGCGGCTCTACTTCCTACCAGACACTTGCTTCATTCCTCGGCCGTGTGAACTACAACTACGACAACCGCTACTATCTGACCGCTTCTATCCGCTCCGACGGTTCGAGCCGCTTCCCCAAAGGCAATAAATTCGGCACTTTCCCCTCGGTTTCAGTTGCATGGCGCCTCTCTGAGGAAGCTTTCATGGAAGACACCCACAACTGGCTCAACAACGCCAAAGTGCGCCTCGGCTGGGGCCGCGTCGGCAACCAGGCCATCGCCAACGGTGCCTATATGACTACCCTCAACAACGGTGTAAACTATGTTTTCGGCACAACACCAACCCGCTATCCGGCTACAATCATGAACGCTATGGGCAACCCGGACCTTAAGTGGGAAACAGTGGAAGACATCGACTTCGGTATCGACCTCTCGCTTTTCAACAGTAAACTCAACGTGACATTCGACCTCTTCCAGAAGACTTCTCACGACATGCTGTATGCAAAGCAGCAGCAACTTATCTTAGGTCTGCCTACTTGGATGGGCGCCATCACCCAAAATATAGGCAAGATGCGTGCACGCGGCTGGGAACTCGCCGTGAACTACACCGATCAGGCCGGAGACTTCCGCTATGACATCGGCCTGCAGCTTTCCGGCGTGAAGAACAAGGCCATCAAGTTTACCGGCGACGGCCCGATTCTGACCGGCGGTGGCCTTTCTGAATCAATAATCAAGAATGAGGACGGCACAGAAATATCTCGTTTCTTCGGCTATCAGACCGCAGGTATCTTCCAGAACTGGAGCGAGGTCTACAACCACACCGACGAAACCGGCAAGATGATTCAGCCCGATGCTCAGCCCGGCGACCTCATCTTCGTAGACCGCAATCACGACGGACAGCTCAACGATGCGGACAAGACCTATATCGGCAACCCCTACCCCGATCTGCAGATGGGTCTCAATCTGAGCTTCTGGTATAAGAATTTCGACCTCACCGCAAACTTCTACGGTACTTTCGGCAACGACATCTTCAACCTTCAGCGCTCCCGCTACTCGGGAGCAAGCGGTCAGAACGTATTCCGCGGCACTCTCGAAAAAACCTGGAGCGAAAGCAACCCCGACGCCGAATATCCCCGTCTGAGCTACAACGACCTCAACCAGAACTACAGCCGCGTGAGCGACTTCTTCGTCGAAGACGGTTCGTACTTCCGCTGCAAGCTTCTGACACTCGGCTATACTCTTCCGAAGAGCATCACCAAGAAGTTCGACCTTCGCGTCTATGCTTCGGCTCAGAATGTATTCACCATCACCAAGTACTCCGGCATGGACCCCGAACGCCCCTTCTATGACGGCGGAGCCATCGAAACCGGCATAGACTTCAACAACTATCCTTCGCCCCGTACTTTCCTCCTCGGTCTCGACATCAAATTCTAATCTCTCGAACTAATGAAAAAACACATCATAATAGGCGCTGCCGCCCTCGCCATGAGTCTTACCATGGCCTCCTGCGACGACTTCCTAACGGAAGAAGTGCGCGGCAGTGAAAACATCGATTTATACTTCCAGAACGAAGAACAAGTGAATGCCTATATCGCAGGATGCTATTTCGAACTTACTAAAAACGGCTGGTGGCAGGTATCGAACGCATGGCTTCTATCTGACATGACAACCGACGACATGTGGGATGGCAACACAACTCAGGGCGACGGCTACCAGGACATAACACACTTCATGCCCAACGCCCCTGCCAATGGCATTATCCAGAACTTCTGGGGAGCACGTTACCAGGGCATCAACACCTGCAACGTGGTCATTGACCGCATTCCGAATGTATCGATGGATCCGGAACTCCGGGAAATTCGCCTGTCCGAAGCCCGATTCCTTCGTGCATTCTACTATTTCGATCTCGCTAAAAACTTCGGTGGAGTGCCACTGATTACCAATCCGACACTTAACTTCGAAAATTTCGAAGGCACTCAGCGCAGCACACTCGACGAAATCTATGATTTCTGCGAAAAAGAATTTGAAGCGGTTGCAGAAATTCTGCCGCAGAAAAGCAAGTGGGCCGATGCTGATATGGGCCGTGCCACCCGTGGTGCCGCTCTCGGTCTGCTCGGCAAAGTACAGCTTTACCATGGCAAATTCGCTGAAGCCAAAGCTACTCTTAATAAAGTGATAACCGAAGGTGAATATTCACTTTGCCCTAATTTCGGAGATGTCTGGTCTGCGGCCCACAATAACAATCAGGAGTCTCTCTTTGAAGTACAGCAGATGTATGGAGGCGACACTTATGCCCTTGGTGGTTCGCTGACTGTAGTCACAGGCTGCCGCAACGGTATCGGCGACGGTTGGAGTTGGGGCCAGCCTTCAAGCGACCTTGAAAACGCTTATATCGCCGCAGGCGACACAGAGCGTCTCCGCTGGACCATCATCAAGACCGGGTGTAAGGAAATTGCCGGAGAGAATCGTTTCGTCGAATTTATCGAAAACAATGCGACAGTATTCTCCAAAGGTGTTGATGATCAGAAATTCAAAGACTACCAGGAAGCTTTCGGCTGGGGTAACGATGTTTACGAAGAAGGGTATGTTATAGACCCATCTCAGCACAAAAGCGCACGAATAATACGTAAATACTTCCTGCCGCTCGATCTTCGTCCTGAGGTTTACAACATTGACAAGATACCTCTTAACCACCGTATTCTCCGCTACGCCGACGTTCTTCTGATGTATGCCGAGGCCTGCAATGAAACCAACGACGACAATAATGCCCGCCTTGCTCTCAACGAAGTTCGCGAGCGTGTGAACCTCGCTCCCGTAACAGCAAGCGGTGCCTCGCTCCGCGAAGCAATCCGCCTCGAGCGCCGTCTTGAACTGGCATTCGAACAGTGCCGACTTTATGATATCC
The DNA here is from genome assembly GCA_946553045.1 of uncultured Porphyromonadaceae bacterium. Lineage (GTDB taxonomy): Bacteria > Bacteroidota > Bacteroidia > Bacteroidales > Muribaculaceae > CAG-873. The sequence goes on from CAMNRO010000008.1 coordinate 68,112, forward strand.
GCCGCTGGGATGCCGACAACGGTAAAAAGGTTATGGAAAACATCATGGGTCCGAACGGCTCGTTCGTAACCTACAATCTCGGCCCCAACGCCGATATGTACGAAAAGTACAATCAGGGAGAACCCTCGGATAAAGGCACACGTTTCGTTGCTCCCCGCGACCTTCTGTGGCCGATACCTACTTACGAGATTCAGCACTCCAACGGTGCTATCGTTCAGAACCCCGGATATTAATCAGGCTTAAAAATACTTAATTGCTTTTCCAATAGAGTTTTTATCAATATCTTTGTAAGGGGTAATTATCAAAATGATTATCCCTTACATTTTAGCCTGATTTCACTTATTGTAAAATATAAACCAAATAATTCTCTCCATTATTAACCATGAAATTTGCAAAATACATACTACCCGCAATAGCAGCGGCAGGCATGCTCGCAGCGTGCTCCGACGAACCTAAGGGCGAATCGACAAAGCGCCCCACCGGCTCAGGAAGCGACGAGCCCGAACAGCCCGAAAAACCTGTCGACCCGAGCGACATCGTGTCGCCGGTACCCGATTTTTCGTGCAACACGCAAAAAACCGCCATCGATGCAAGCAAAAAGCTCCAAATTATGGAGGGCTTCGGCGCTTCCGACTGCTGGCTGCCCAACCAGATAGGCAAATACTGGAAGTCAAACCGTCTGCAGCTTGCCCGCTGGCTTTTCTCTAAAAACATCAGCTCTACCGGACAGCCTGCCGGTATCGGTCTGTCGATGTGGCGCGTGAATCTCGGTGCCGGAACAGCCGAACAGGGCGATGCCAGCGGCGTCGACGCCAACAACCGCGCCGAAAGCTATCTCGTGGACGGCGTTTACGACTGGAACAAGTGCGAAGGCCAGCGCTACTTCATGCAGCAGGCCAAGAACAACGGCATTGAGTCGTTCGTGCTCTTCAGCAACTCGCCCCTGGTTCAGTTTACCAAGAATGGCAAAGGCTTCAACGATCCCAACACCTGGCACAACTCTAACCTCAAGGACGACTGCTACGACGATTTCGCACTTTATCTGGCAAATGTAGCCCAGCACTTCGCCGGAGAAGGCTATAATGTGACACACATTTCGCCCGTCAACGAGCCTCAGCACGGCTGGAACAGCACAGACGGCAAAAGCTCTCAGGAAGGCTGCAGCTGGAACAACGCCCAAATTGCAAAACTCACAAAAGAGCTCGACAAGGCTATCGGAAGCGTCGGTGTAAACACCAAAATTCTTATTCCCGAAGCGGCCGCGTGGACCGATCTCACCGAGGGCAATTCCAACGACACATACAACCAGATCGAGGCATTCTGGGGCAACGGCTCTGCAAACTATGTAGGCAATCTCCCCTCCGTAGACAAAGTTGCGGCCGGCCACAGCTACTGGACATTCGACAACTGGAACGACATGCGCAACGTGCGCAAGAAAGTGGCCGACAAGGCTTCGGCCAAGGGTATCCGCGTTTGGCAGACCGAATGGTCCATGCTCGACAAAGAACCCTCCGAACTCGGCGGCTCATACGACCAGGTTTCGGAGTTCGACATCGCTCTCTACATGTCGAAAATCATACACAACGACATCACCGTGGCAGGCTGCACATCGTGGAGCTACTGGACCGCAATGTCGGTTGAACGCTGGAGTCAGAAGAACCGCTTCGAGCTTATCAAGACCACTCCTGCCGGCGGCAACTACAGCGACGACTTCACCGCCGAAGGCACCGTCGAGGCCACTCCCAACCTCTGGGTGCTCGGCAACTACAGTCTCTTCGTTCGCCCGGGCTACTTCCGCGTAGACCTCACCGGCGCCGACAGCAAGGACTTCTGCGGCACAGCCTACGTGTCGCCCGACGGCAAGACCGTGGTGGCCGTCTACACCAACGCCGACAAGGCCAAGGGTGTGATGCTCGACAGCACCATCAGCGGCGCCGGAACTCTGAAGACCGTTACCCGCTACTCAACAACCGAAAAGAAAGAACTTCTCGGCGAAAAATTCAACCCTGCCGACAAGGTATTCGTAGAACCCAACAGCGTTTCGACTATCGTCTACACTTTTGAGTAATGTTTAGAAGACTATCCGTACTGGCAGCCGTCGTCGTGGCGGCTGCCGGTATCATTCAGGCACAGGTGTCGTTCGGCGACGCCCGTCGGTTCAACGACGGCTGGCTATTCTCCCTCGCGGACGATTCGGCTGCCGTCGTTCCCGCGTACAACGACTCGACATGGCGACGTCTCGACCTCCCGCACGACTGGAGTGTAGAGCATCCCTATTCGCCATCGCTGGCAAGCTGCACAGGCTATCTGCCTGGCGGCATAGGCTGGTATCGCAAGCATTTTACCGTCGATGACAATGCTGCCAGGCACTACATATATTTCGAAGGCGTCTATAACCGCAGCGAGGTCTATCTCAACGGCCATCTGCTGGGCAAACGCCCCAATGGCTATGCCTCGTTCCTCTACGATATGACTCCGTATCTGACAGATGGCGACAATGTGCTGTCAGTGCGTGTGGACCACAGCCGCTATGCCGATTCCCGCTGGTACACCGGCTCGGGCATATACCGCGATGTCTACATGGTTTCTGCTCCCGAGACACACATTGCGCAGTGGGGCGTAGGCTATCGGGCAGCGAAAGTGACCGACAGCCGCGCCGACATCGATGTTGATGTCGCCGTAGAGAATCCTGTCAAAGGCCTCACCGTCAAGGCCGAGATTATCAACGCCGACGGAAAGACCGTTGCGACAGCCACGCGCAAAAACGCCGGAGCAGACAATGAACTCCGTCTCAGACTCGCAAGACCGGAGCGTTGGAGTCTTGAAAACCCTTATCTATACACTCTGCGCACCGAATTGCTGCTCAACGGCAAGAAAATAGACGGTTCAAGCACAAAAATGGGCATACGCACTCTCGATTTCACCCCCGACAAGGGTTTTGCCCTCAACGGGAAGAACACGAAAGTGAAAGGCGTGTGCCTGCACCACGACGCCGGTGTGCTTGGTGCAGCCGTGCCGCGCCAGGTATGGGAACGCCGGCTCAAGAACCTCAAAGGCATAGGCGTCAACGCCATCCGCATGAGCCACAACCCTCAGGCGCCGATGGTCTACGAAATCTGCGACAGTCTCGGTCTGCTTGTGATGGACGAAGCATCGGACGAATGGGAATTCCCCAAACGCAAGTGGGTGAAAGGCTGGAACGTAGGCGAACCGTCGTTCGACGGCACCTACGACTTCTTCGAAGAGTGGATAGAGCGCGATGTCACCGATATGGTGCGCCGCGACCGCAACCACCCATCGATATTCCTCTGGAGCATAGGCAACGAGGTCGACTATCCCAACGACCCCTACTCTCACCCTATTCTCGACGGTGCTGAAATCAGCCAGCCAATGTATGGAGGCTATAAGCCCGAGGCTCCCGATGCAATGCGTATAGGCAAGATTGCCAAACGTCTGGCTGCATGCGTTCGTGCTGTAGACGACTCGCGCCCAGTCACAGGCGCCCTCGCCGGCGTTGTCATGTCGAACGAGACTGAATATCCCGAAGCCGTCGACGTGGTGGGCTACAACTACACCGAAGACCGCTACGACATGGACCATGCAAAATATCCCGACCGTGTGATATACGGCAGCGAAAACCGCTCCGACTATCCCGCCTGGCGCGCCGTGGCCGACAAGGATTTCATCTTCGGCCAGTTCATATGGACCGGCACCGACTATATCGGCGAATCGGGCCGCTGGCCCTCGCGCGGCCTCTACACCGGCCTGCTCGATTTCGGCAGCTTCACCAAGCCTCGCGGACACTTCCGCGCCTCGCTCTGGAGCGATGAGCCGGTGGCATATATCGGCACATACCCTGTGCCACGCCGCGGCAACTGGCTGTCGATTGACGCATGGGATATATGGAACTACGAACCGGGCCAGGAAATACGCGTTGTCTGCTACACCAACGCGCCACAGGCACGTCTGTTGCTTGATGGAAAAGAAGTCGGGTCCATGAAGCCTTACGATGACAAAACCGGCATAATCCACTGGGACATACCGTTCGAGCCGGGCAAGCTGACAGTCGAAGGCTGCGACGAAAACGGCAATATAATGGCCAATTATACCATTACAAGCTCGGGGCGCCCCTACTCTCTTCGTGTCACGACAGATGCAGACAGAATCGACGCCACTCGCCCGATAGCACATCTTACAGTCGAAGTGCTTGATGAAGAAGGCAATGTCGTAAAACTCGCTGATAATGAAATCAGCTGTCGCGTGAACGGCCCGGCCAGACTGCTCGGCCTCGAAGGCAGCAACAACTCCGATATGAGCGATTATACCGACAATCGCCACCGCGCCTACCATGGCCGCCTGCTCGCATATATTGAGTCGACGGGCAAGGAAGAGCCTGTGACAATCAGCTTCTCTTCTCCCCTCCTGAAAGGAACACAAATAATCCTTAATAAATAAACAATGACCATAAAACACATCTTAGCCCTCCCCGCAGTAGCGCTCGTACTGGGCGGCTGTGCCGGAAAGACTGCCGCTCCAGACCCCGACGAGCTCGACGGCTACCTCTTCACCTACTTCCATGGCAACCGTGTTGACCAGGAGCAGATATGCTACGCCATCAGCGACGACGGTTTCAACTTCAAAGCTCTGAACGACAATCTGCCGGTGATTCAGTCATCGGAAATCAGCTCTACCGGCGGTGTGCGCGACCCCCACATATTGCGCCGTCACGACAACAAGGGTTTCTACATGGTAGTCACCGACATGACATCGAGCAAAGGCTGGGATTCCAACCGCGCGATGGTGCTCATGAAGTCGCCCGACCTGGTGAACTGGGAATCGACCGTCATAAATATCCAGAACCGCTACGAAGGCCATGAAGACCTCAAGCGCGTATGGGCTCCGCAGACCATCTACGACTCCGAAGCCGACAAATATATGGTGTACTGGTCGATGCAGCACGGCGACGGCCCCGACATCATCTACTATGCCTATGCCAACGAAGACTTCACCGACCTCGAAGGCGAGCCCAAGCCTCTTTTCCTGCCGGAAAACGGCAAGTCGTGCATCGACGGCGACATAATCTACAAAGACGGCCTCTTCCACCTCTTCTACAAGACCGAAGGCCATGGCAACGGTATCAAAAAGGCAACCACCGAGTCGCTCACCTCTGGCAAATGGAACGAAGGCGACGAATACAAGCAGCAGACAGAAGATGCCGTAGAAGGTTCGGGCATTTTCAAACTCATAGGCTCCGACAAATACATACTCATGTACGACGTCTATATGAAGCACCGCTATGAGTTCTGCGAAACAACTGACCTCGAAAACTTTAAAGTCATCGACGACAGCATCAGCATGGACTTCCACCCCCGCCACGGCACTGTGATACCAATCACCCGCGCGGAAAAACAGCGTCTGCTCGAAAAATGGCCGTCCGACGGCCTGAACGGTCATAAGAACGCCAATCCGGTGCTTCCCGACTGGCATGCCGACCCCGAAATACTGCGCTCGGCCAACACCGGCAAGTACTACATCTATTCGACTACCGACGGCACACCCGGCTGGGGAGGAACTGCATTCTCATGCTTCTCTTCCGACGACCTGAAGACATGGACAGACGAAGGTGTAATCCTTGACCTTGCAACCGACCAGGTGCCCTGGGCCGATGGCAATGCATGGGCTCCGGCCATCGAAGAGAAGATGGTAGACGGCAAATATAAATATTTCTTCTACTACAGCGGCAACCCGGTGGCCGGCGGCGGCAAGCAGATTGGCGTGGCCATAGCCGACAGCCCCACAGGCCCCTTCACAGACCTCGGTCATGCCATCGTGACAGAATCGCCCACCGGCAAAGGCCAGCAGATAGACGTCGACGTATTCACCGACCCTGTGAGCGGCAAGAGCTATCTCTACTGGGGCAACGGCTACATGGCCGGAGCCGAACTCAAGCCTTCGATGACCGAAATCGACAAGACCACCATCAAGGTGATGACTCCCGAAGGCGGAACTCTCGAAACCTACGCATACCGCGAGGCTCCCTACGTGTTCTTCAAAGACGGCAAATATTACTTCATGTGGTCGGTAGACGACACCGGCTCGCCCAACTACCACGTTGCCTACGGCACCTCCGATTCACCTCTGGGCGACATCGCGGTTGCCGAGCAGCCCGTAGTGCTGATTCAGGACGCCGTCAACGGTATCTTCGGTCCGGCCCATAACTCGGTTGTGGAACTGCCCGACGGCACATGGCGCATTGTCTACCACCGCATCAACCCAGCCTACAAACACAAAGACCCGGGTGTACACCGTCAGGTTTGCATAGACGAAATGACATTTGCCGAAGACGGAACCATCAATCCGGTAGTCCCGATCCGCTAAAAATATTAATGAAAGTTAAATTCGGATTTAACATTAAACCCTATGCCGTTTTCTGCGTCTAAAAAGCAGTAATAAGACAGACCAGGGCAAAGCCCGAAACGACTTTCATACAACTAACTTTTTTAGAAGAAGCTCCGACTCGTGAAGAATCGGGGCTTTTTTTTGTTTGCCCGCTTGCATATTAATAGCGGTCTGTATATCTTTGCGTATAGAATACAAGTCAATCAATATGAAAAACCTTATCACGCGCTCACTTTCGGGTATTGTCTATGTGGCACTGATAGTAGGCGCAATTCTTTGCGGCAACACCTATTTCACAGTGCTGATGGCTGCATTCATTCTTCTGGGAATGCTTGAATTTCAACATATAACAATGCGAGGCAATTCCGGAGCCAACAAAGCGGCCCGTATCATCGACATAGCAGCAGCCATCGGACTATGCTGCCTCCCGGCAATAAGCGAGTATGATTTCGACGCTTCTATCGCTATAATCTGCTACCTCATGATTTATCCTGTATTCCGCTTCATAGCCGCCCTCTACGACAAATCGGAATCGGCACTGCGCGACACAGCCATGTCGTTGCTGTCGGTTGGCTATATAGGTCTTGGAATCGGACTGTTCAACGCCGGTTATATCTTCGTCACCACTGAGAGCAAGACGCTTGCACTTGCAATGTTCGTGATGATATGGCTCAACGACACCGGGGCTTTCTGCGTCGGCTCACTCATAGGGAAACGCCGTCTTTTCGAACGTCTGTCGCCCAAAAAATCGTGGGAAGGATTCTTCGGTGGACTTGCATTCTGCGTACTTGCCGGCTATCTGTGTTCTGCATGGCTGCATTTGCCGGTGTTCAACACCGTAGAATGGATGCTCTACGGTGTTGTAGTCTGCATATTTGCCACTGTCGGCGACCTTTTCGAATCGCTCATCAAGCGTACACACGGCATAAAGGATTCCGGCAAACTGATTCCGGGGCACGGCGGTATTCTCGACCGCATAGACTCGCTTCTTTTTGTGGCACCGGCCACATTTATTTTCCTTCTTCTGGCAGCTCTTTTCTAATACCGGACATTGCGGCGTAATCGGCCGCCGTCAGTATGCACACGTGCTCTGTGCGCACATCATCGGTCAGCGAAAAATATGCCGGAGCATTGGTGCGGAGATAGCGGAAACCGCATTTTTCCTGCACGCGACGCGATTTGTCGTTGCCGTCGAAGTAGCCGCACCACAGGGTCTTGAGTCCGAGGTCTTCAAATCCGTAGCGAATCATTTCTCTCACACTTTCAGGAATATAGCCCTGCCCCCAGAATGGCACGGCTATCCAATATGAAATTTCCCCTTCGTCGTCTCCGATGGGGAAATTGCTTTTCGCCCCTCTGATAAGCCCTACACACCCTATGGCATCATCACAGCCTTTTAAAGTGACAGCAAAAACACCGTCCTGCATAAATACAGTGCGTATAATCTCGCGGCTCTCTTCCACACTCTTATGCGGAGGCCAGCCGGCAGGAGGTCCGACACGGTCGTCGGAGGCATAGCGGTAGAGGCTTTCGGCATCGGATAGGCGCCAGGGCCGCAATATCAGTCGTTCTGTCTCAAAAATCATGGGTCAGTAGAAAATCAGTGGGGATAAGCATAAATGTTTGCAATACGGAAAA
>CAMNRO010000009.1 GCA_946553045.1 uncultured Porphyromonadaceae bacterium
CCGAGTTCTTCAAATTTATTGCCTAATTTTGCACTTGCAGGTAGAATCTTTCTGCCGGACCTAAAAAACTTTTCATGAAAAGTCTGAAGACCATATTGGGACTGTTGTGCGGTTTTGCCGGCGGCCTGGCTATAGGAACATTTATCGGTGGCCTTATTATTGTATTGTTTACCGACACTACTTTCGAAGAATTCATAAGCAAATATTATCAGCTTGACTTTGCGGTTGGCGCAGTGGCTTTCGCAGTCGGAATAGTCAGCTTGCTAATATCTATATTTCTGCTGATACTGCTCCATGAGGCAGGCCATCTTGTGTGCGGACTCAAGAGCGGTTATAGTTTCGTATCGTTCAGAATATTCAACCTCACATTGCTTAAGGAAAACGGCCGCATGCGCCTCAAACGTTTTTCGGTCGCCGGTACCGGAGGCCAGTGCCTGCTCTGCCCTCCCGACCTTCCTGTCGACAGGATTCCGACAACACTCTACAATCTCGGAGGTATCATAGCTAACCTTGTGGCGCTTCTTGTGGTTCTGCCACTGTTCCGGCTCGATTTAAGCCCGTTTGTATTGGAATTTTTAATAATCTTCTGCTTTGTCGATATAATAATTCTTGTGCTGAACGGCATTCCCATGTCTCATGGAAATATAAACAACGATGCCGGCAATGTCCGCCTGCTGCGCCATCGTCCTGAAAGCAAACATGGCCTCGTAGTAGAGCTACGCTCCAACGCGCTTCTGCAGGCTGGTGTTCGACCCAAAGACATGCCGGCAGAATGGTTCGAAATCAGGCACGACACAGACTATTCCAGTCCCTTCGAAGTGGCTATACCGATTATGGCAGCGTCCCGTCTTGTCGATATGGAGCAATATGAAGACGCACACCGGGCTTTCGAAGAACTCTATTCTCACCGTACTGAAATAATGGGACTGTATGTGAAAGAGATACAATGCGAGCTGATATACACGGCCCTGGTAACAGGCCGCTTCGAACGAGCCCGTACTTTGCTCGACAAAGGAATCGAAACCTACATCGACACATACCGCAAATCGATGTCTTCAAAAGAGAGAATCGCCTGTGCTGTAGATTTATATCTGAAAGAGGACTACAACGCAGCTTACGCCACTTACGAAAAACTCCTGAAAAACAGAAAACGCTATCTCCTGCAAGGAGAGACTGATAGCGACCTGGCTCTGATGAAGCACATTCTTGACAGGAGCAAATAAAAAGCAATTAAAAAAAGCGTTGAAAAGTTTGCGGTTTGGTGTTTATTGATTATTTTTGGGCACCTTAAATCGCTGACAACGCAATGATACACCTCAGGCTACCGTTCATCGAGCCCCGAAGGCTGCCTTTCTATCTCGCGATGGAAGAGTGGGCCGCGCAATATCTGCCTGCCGATGAGTATTTTTTCTCATGGCGCGTAAAACCGACAGTTATCTGCGGCCGCAATCAGGAGATGGACAAGGAGGTCGATATGGAATATTGCCGCCGGGAAGGAATCGACGTCGTGCGCCGCCGCAGCGGTGGCGGCTGTGTTTTTGCCGACATGGATAATTTCATGTTCTCTTACATAAGCCCCGGCGACGAGATTACGGCGACTTTCGCCAGATACACCACCATGATTGCCGCCGAGCTCCGCAATATGGGGCTTGACGCCTGCGCTACCGGCCGAAACGACATTGTAATCGATGGCCGCAAGGTGTCTGGCAACGCTTTCTATCATCTTCCGGGCCGCTGCATAGCACACGGAACCATGCTCTACGACTTCAATCCGGCGGTGATGAGTCGGGCTATAACGCCCTCCAGGGCCAAACTCGAATCAAAATCGGTCAAATCGGTCCAGTCGCGTGTCTCCTGCCTCAGAGAAGCCGGAATAGAACTCAGCCACAAGGATTTCGAGCATCAAATGATATCGGCGCTCTGCGACAATGAAATCCTGCTCAGCCCCGAAGACATCGCCGCAATCGAAAAAATTGAACAAAACTACTATGACCCGGCGTTCCTCTACAGGAAAGGAGAGAACGCTCCCCGGAAGCCGTCGGCCGACAATGTCCGGAGTATTCATAGCCATATAGCCGGTGTCGGAGAGATTGAAATAAGCATAGCCGTAGACCTCGATGGACGAATCGGCCGCATGGAGGCTTCAGGAGACTTTTTCCTGCTCGATGACCCCGAAACAATGATATTCAGCCGTCTCAGGGGCACTCTCTGCAATCGCGAAGACCTTGAGAAAGCAATAAATGACACAGAACCTGAAAAAGCGATAGCCGGTCTCGACCGGGCGACCCTGCTTAATATACTGACTGAAAAACTACTTTGATTATGGAATCTGAAATGAAAAAAACATGCCTGTTCGATCGGCACATGGCTCTTAACGCCAAAATGGTGCCTTTCGCAGGCTACGACATGCCTATCGAATACAACGGCCTCGACACCGAGCACAACGCCGTGCGCACATGCTCTGGCCTGTTCGACGTATCGCATATGGGCGAAATATATATCGCCGGCCGCGATGCCGTAAGATTCGTTGACCATATCTTCACGAACTATGCCGCCCCGATGAAAACTGGCCAGGTGCTGTATGGAATGATGACCTACGAAACCGGCGGAACTGTCGACGATTTACTTGTCTATCGTCTTGGAGACGAAAGCTTTCTCCTGGTCGTAAACGCCTCGAACCTTGAAAAAGACATTGCCTGGATACGCGACTGCGCCGAAGGATACGACGTCGATATTCGCGATTATTCGGCTGACTGCGGACAGCTGGCTCTCCAGGGCCCCGACAGCGAAAAAATAATGAAAACGGTCTTTGGCCTCGATGTCTCAGCGCTTACGTTCTATACATTTACCGTTCTCGACGGCAATATGATAGTAAGCCGTACAGGATATACCGGTGAAGACGGCTTCGAAATCTATGCCGACCCGCGCCGCATAGTCGAGATGTGGAATTCTCTGACGGCTTACGGCATACAGCCATGCGGGCTTGGCTGCCGCGACACCCTTCGCTTCGAAGCCGGGCTGCCTCTCTACGGCGACGAGCTTGCCGAGGATATCACACCGATAGAGGCCGGTCTTGGCATGTTCGTGAAACTGGACAAACCGGGCGGTTTCATCGGCAGCGACGTTCTTGCAAAACAGAAAGCCGAAGGAGCCGTGCGCAAACTCGTAGGCCTCGAGATAGACTCTCCGGCAACAGCTCGTCACGGATTCGAAGTGCTCGACCTCGACGGCGCCGTAGTAGGCCACATCACTACCGGCTACAATTCGCTTACGCTCGGCAAAAATATAGCCATGGCGATTGTCGACGCCCGCTACGCACCTCTCGAAACAAAGCTTCAGGTGCGAATACGCCGCAAACTCGCACCGGCGACTGTGATAAAAAAACGATTCTACGTACCCCAATATAAAAAATAAATACCATGGATAAAATCTATTACCTCCCCACACACGAATATATAAAAGTAGAAGGCGAAACCGGCTATATCGGCATTTCTGAATACGCTGCCAAGCAGCTCGGCACCGTTACATATGTAGACGCCCCCGAAGACGGCGACGAATTCGAAGCCGGCGAGGAATTCGGAGCTATTGAAAGCCGCAAGGCGGCCTCCGACCTTTTCGCACCGGTGAGCTGCGAAGTGACCGAGGTGAATTTCGCTCTCGAGGGTGACCCCAAACTCATCAACAACAATCCTCTCGAAGCCTGGATTATCAAGGTAATTATTAAAGACCCGACAGAACTCGAAGGCCTGATGGACCAGAAGGCCTACGAAGAATTCTGCCAAAACGAAAAGCACTGATTATGGCACATCACCGCTATTTTCCCCACACCGACGCTGATGTGGAGCGAATGCTCGCACGCTGCGGTGTGACGGATATCGACGCCCTTTATGCCGATGTCGAGCCATCGCTCCGGCTGAAAAAGCCATATGAACTGCCAAAGTCAATGAGCGAACCCGAGCTCGAACGCTATTTTGCGGCACTGGCGGCTCAGAACAGGCCTCTGACCTGTTTTGCCGGGGCCGGGTTCTATCATCACTATACTCCTGCGGTGATTCCGGCTCTGATGAGCCGTTCGGAATTTCTGACAGCCTACACCCCCTATCAGCCTGAAATATCACAGGGCACCCTGCAATACATATTCGAATACCAGAGCATGATGGCCGACCTCACCGGGCTCGACGTGAGCAATGCGTCGATGTACGACGGTGCTACGGCGGCCGCCGAGGCCATGGTTATGGCCGTAAATTCTGCCCGCAAGAAACGCCGCGTGCTGGTAAGCGCTACAGTAGCCCCTGCCGTGCAGCAGGTACTCGCCACTTATGCCGAAGCCGCAGGAATAATCCTCGAAATCATCCCCGAAGACAGAGGCGCGACAGACCGCACCGCCTTCGAGCAGATGCTCGGAGCAGGCGATGTTGCAGGCGTGATGGTTGCTCAGCCCAACTACTACGGCATTATTGAAGATTACGAAGGCTGGGCCGACAAATGCCACGAAAAGAAGGCATTGATGATAATGAACTGCCATGCGACGACTCTCGCCGTTCTCCGTTCGCCCGGAGAATGGGGTGCCGACATAGCCTGCGGCGAAGCTCAGTCGCTCGGCATGCCGCTCAATTACGGAGGGCCATATCTGGGCTATCTGTGTTGCCGCGAAAACCTCATGCGCAAGCTGCCCGGACGCATTGTAGGAGCTACAGCCGACAAAGACGGCAAACGTTCGTTCGTCCTCACTCTCCAGGCCCGCGAACAGCATATCCGCCGCCAGAAAGCCACATCGAATATCTGCTCCAACCAGGGCATAATGACCCTGCACGCGGCAATGTATCTGTCGCTGATGGGGGCTGAAGGACTGGAAAAAGTCAACCGGCTGAGTGCCGAAGCGGCCCACTGTCTTGCCGACAGGCTCGAAGCGACCGGCACAATGAAGCTGAAGTATGCCGACAAGCCATATCTCAACGAATTTGCCATGGAGATTACCGACGACGGCCTGACCGCCGACAGAATAATAGATGCCTGTGCCTCAGAGGGCATACTCGCCGGTGTCAAACTCACCGACAGCTCCATTCTCATCGCAGCGACCGAAATGTGTTCTCCCGACGACATCGGGCGCTATGTGTCAACAATCAAGAATCTGAAGTCATGAACAAGAATCTCTATTCACCCCTCGTTTTCGAAGTATCGCACAAGGGAAGGCATGGCTACAGTCTGCCCGAATACGACTACGGCGTCAATGTGGAACTGCCGAAAGGCCTCACACGCGAAAACACTCCGGCGCTGCCCGAAATCGACGAGCCTTCGCTCGTGCGCCACTACACCAACAGCAGCAACAACAACTTCGGTGTAGACACCGGCTTCTATCCTTTGGGGTCGTGCACAATGAAATATAATCCCAAAGTAAACGAAGCCATGGTCGGAACGGCCGCCGTTGGCGCCCTCCATCCCCTCCAGCCCGTCTCGACCGCGCAGGGAGCCTTGCGAATATACCGTACACTCGAAAAATACCTGAGCGAGATAGGCGGCATGGCCGAGTTTACGCTGAACCCCTTTGCCGGCGCTCACGGCGAATACACAGGCCTGATGGTGATACGCAGCTATCACCTCTCGCGAGCCGATGAAGCACGACGCAAGGTCATCGTGCCGGATTCCGCGCACGGCACGAATCCGGCCAGCGCCGCCATGGCAGGCTTCGAAATCGTAGAAGTAAAAAGCCTCGAAGACGGCACCGTAGACATCGAAGACCTCCGCGGCAAACTTGGCAGCGACGTGGCCGCCATGATGATGACCAACCCCAACACGGTCGGCATGTTCGAAAAAAACATACCCGAGATTGCCGAAATGGTGCATGCCGCCGGCGCTCTTCTATATTACGACGGCGCAAATCTCAATCCTATGCTCGGCATTGCCCGCCCCGGCGACATGGGCTTCGACGTGATGCATATTAACCTGCATAAGACATTCTCGACTCCTCACGGAGGCGGAGGTCCAGGCGCAGGCCCCGTTGGCGTGCGCGCCGGCCTGGAGCAGTTCCTGCCCAATCCACGCGTGGTGGAAAATGCCGACGGCAGCCTCGGAGTGATATGCAGCAACGACGCATTCGGCCGCGTGAGCGCCTGGCTCGGCAATTTCACGGTATATATCAAGGCCCTGAGCTACATACTGACTCTGGGTTCCGAAAACCTGATGAAAGCCGGACCGTTGGCTACTTTGAACGCCAACTACATAATGCACTCGCTCAAAGACCTGTACGAGCTACCTATTTCCGGCCCGTGCAAACACGAATTCGTATTCGACGGTCTTCGCGACAAATCGCAGGGTGTCACCACAATGCATGTCGCCAAATCACTGCTTGACTACGGCTTCCATGCACCGACAATCTACTTCCCGCTTCTTTTCCATGAGTCGCTTATGATAGAGCCGACCGAAACAGAATCGGTCGATACTCTCGATTCATTTATCGACGTCATGCGGAAAATAGCCCTTGAGGCCGCCTCTAATCCTGAAAAAATAAAAGAGGCGCCCTACACCACCCCGATTTCGCACCCCGACGAGGACGAAGCGGCCCTTAACCCGATTCTCACCTACGCACAGCTATGCCGCAAGTAGATCTTATCATCATAGGCGGAGGCCCCGGCGGCTATGAGACTGCCGCCGAGGCTGCCGCCAAAGGCCTCAAAGTGATTCTTTTCGAGCGCGACAGGCTCGGAGGCACCTGCCTGAACCGGGGCTGCATACCGACAAAATGCTTATGTGCGACAGCCAAACGGCTCAACGATATCAGACATGCCGACAGCCTCGGCATTACCGTTCCTGAGGTATCGGTAGACTTCTCCGCCGTCAGAAAAAGGCTGACAGAAATTACCGATACACTCCGCGAAGGCATAGAAACCGTCCTCGAAGGTGTCGAAGTGATAAAGGCGGAGGCCGCATTATGCCAGGGGCCGGCTGTAGTGGCCGACGGCACCACCTATACGGCTTCCGATATCATCATCGCCACAGGCTCGTGTCCGGCCCGGCTTCGAGCAGACGGTGCCGAGACAGCTCTTACAAGCGATGAGGTGTTGTCTCTCGAGACCATACCCGAAAGCATGGTGATAATCGGCGGCGGCGTCATCGGCCTTGAATTCGCTTCGGTTTTCAGCAGTTTCGGCTGCAAGGTTACCGTGGTGGAATACTGCAAGGAAATCCTGCCGGGATTCGACCGCGACATTGCCAAACGGCTTCGCAGCTATCTTTCGCGTCATGGCATCGACTTCGTCACCGGCGCTGAAGTAAGCTCTGTGGAAGACGGAAAACGCGTCAGCTACCTCCAGAAGGGCAAAGAAAAAAGCATCCAGGCGGCCTGCGTTGTTTCGGCCGTCGGGCGGCGCCCTGTCGTTCCTGCCGGCCTTGAAGATGCCGGAATCGCGACAGATTCGCGTGGTTTTATAGTTACCGACGAACGGTTCCGCACCACATTGCCCGGAGTGTACGCCATCGGCGATGTAAACGGCCGATGCATGCTCGCTCACGCGGCAGCAGCCCAGGGACGTGTGGTTCTCGGAAAAAATGTAAATCTCGACATCATGCCGGCTGTCGTATTCACCGACCCCGAATGTGCCTCCGTAGGCATTAATTCAGAAAAAGCAGATGAATCAGGACGCGAGTATATCACCGTAAAGTTGCCTTATGGCTCCAACGGCAAAGCGCTCGCCTCGGGTGAAGACGACGGCATTATCAAACTGATAATAGACAAGGAAAACGGTCTTATAGCCGGCTGCCATTGCGTAGGCGCCCATGCCGCCGACCTTATCGCCGAAGCCTGCACGGCCATGAATGCCGGATTTACAGCCGAAAGACTGGCTTCAGAGTGTGTGCACGCGCACCCTACTCTGAGCGAGCTCCTGGCATCTGCCGCGGCTATTGCCCGCTGAGACCGAGGGCTGCAAGAAAACGCTTCCTGACAGACTCGGCGACAGGAATAAGCTGCTGACCCATGATTATACAGTTGCGCTCGACAATGCGCACTCTGTCCATGTTCACTATAAACGAGCGGTGAACACGCATGAAACCGGCCTCGGGGAGCATTTCCTCGAGGCTCTTCATACTCATCAGAGTAAGAACCGGCTTCTCGCCGTCTGATGTCACAATCTTCACATAGTCCTTAAGCCCCTCTATATAATCTATATTCTCGACAGGAATCCGTATAATGCGATATTCGCTCTTGACTGTGATAAAGCCAGGAGCAGGGTCTGCGGCACCCTCCTTGGGAGCGTAGAACGCCAGCGCGCGCGATGCCGCACGCATGAATTCCTCGTAGCTCACCGGCTTAAGGAGATAATCGAGGGCATTGACGGCAAAACCGTCGACAGCGTGGTCTGAATAGGCTGTCGTAAAGACAACCCGCGGACCGCTCTGTAGCTGACGTGCGAGTTCCATGCCGGAAAAACCGGGCATATGTATATCGAGAAAAACCAGGTCGACCGGATTGTCGTTGAGGAAAACAAGAGCTTCGGCTCCCGACTGGGCCGTGCCCGAAAGATTGAGAAAAGGCGTACGCTCGACATACGACGA
The DNA here is from genome assembly GCA_946553045.1 of uncultured Porphyromonadaceae bacterium. Taxonomy (GTDB): domain Bacteria; phylum Bacteroidota; class Bacteroidia; order Bacteroidales; family Muribaculaceae; genus CAG-873. The sequence goes on from CAMNRO010000009.1 coordinate 8,551, forward strand.
CATCAGGCGCACTGCCAAAGGTTCGTCGTCGACAACGAGACAATTCAGTTTACGGCTCATAGTGGCAAAGTTAGACTTGTTTTAAATACATCACCGTCTACAATGGTGCGGAAAGAGGCCTTCGAACCATATATCAGCGACAGACGGCGGCGCAGGTTTGCGAGGCCGATGCCTGAAGCCTTCGAATCGTTTTTATCGGGCAAGGACGAAAACGAATTTTCCGTACAACACCAGAATTTTCCCTCACGGACCTTCATGCTGACCAGAATAGGCATGCCTGAAGCCGATGTTGACCCATACTTGAAGGCATTTTCAATCAGAGTGACAAGCAGCAACGGCGGAACTGAATCGTTTTCATGCCCGGCAATATCGATTTCTACCTCGATAGGACGACCCGAAAGACGAAGACGCATAAGCTCTATATAATCTTCGATAAAACCGATTTCCTCACTCAGTTTCACCATCATCTCGCTTTCATAGAGCATATAGCGCAAAAGCCCCGACAGACGGTGCACCGCGCCCTTTGCAAGCTCAGGGTCGATGTCTACAAGAGCGTATATGGTATTCAGCGTATTGAATAGAAAATGCGGATTGAGCTGATTTTTCAGATTGTCGAGTTCCGTACTACGCTGTTCTGCCACAAGCTCCTGCTTCTGCTGCTCCATATCCTTCCATTTCATCGAAAGCCTCAATGCGACCGCCAGACCGATTGTGAGAATTATCATCACGGCATCGCGCATGAGAAACGAAGTCCATTTCAGCAAATGCCGCAACGTCGGCTCATCGGCTGTATGAAATCGTCTTGACGGAAACCATATACTCGACGAAAGATAATCGATAAGCATGCCTCCGAAAACGAGAAGAAGATTCCAGAAAACAAACCGAAGTATGCGTTTCTTGCCGTTACCGCTCAACGTTCGGTCTACTATAACGAAATAGTTGAGATAGAAGACTCCGATGAAGATAAGTGTCTTCACATAAAACCCGGGATAAAAGGCAAATGCGGGTCTGTTCGGCCGGGCTATAGTCCACACCAGATCCGGCAGAATGAAAATGATTACTATAAATATGAAATGAGCAAGGATTGTAGCCAGACGGCTGCGCCCATTGCCTTGTCGTGAAGAAAGTTCCATACGCAAAAGTATAAAAGTATTCTTCAACCCGCAATAATTTATCGACCAAGTATCCTATTTTATCTTTAGATGCCTGTTTGAGCCGGACGCGCTAAACCAAGCACACCCAAGTTTGTTTTATAGATAAACGTAAAAACTATGCGCTCTAAAACTCTCATCCTGTGTCTGCTGGCCGCTTTATTCGCCACGACGGCAACGGCTCAGTCAAAGCCGACTTTCGGCGCACGTCTATCCATGGAAATGACCGTGCCCGGAGGTGGTAGTTCATATTATAAAACCGGAGCCGGCTTCTCTGCCGGTGGTGTGATGAAACTGCCTTTGACCCGTAATTTCTATTTCGAACCTGGTTTGCTGTTCTACTATACGGCAATGAGCTCCAAAGGCCTCACTCCTTTCGACGAGTATTACTTCCAAAGCGCCGTCAAAGAATATGGAATACGGCTGCCGCTCAATATCGGATATACATTCAACGCCAACGATATCTGGTCTATCGACGTATATACCGGTCCATGGATTAATTTCAACATTAATGCTTCTCAGGACCTCGACCCGAATTTCGCCGCACCGGTGCCGGTGCCCGACAAAACCATAAACATGATGAAATATGGTTGGAAACGCGTCGATGCGATGTGGGGTTTCGGACTAAATTTCACATTCTCCGAAAATTATCATATAGGCCTGAGCGGCGGCATAGGCTTTACGCCTTTGGCAAAATACGGCAACCGCGATAAAAAAATACGCATACACCGCAACATCGTCGCCATCAGCCTGGGCTACAACTTCTAATTTCAGATGGAAAGGCCGGTCCGCTCGTAGAGCCCGAACAGCAGATTCATCAGATGGACGGCATTTCCTGTCACACCCCTTGTCATGGCATCGATAGAGGCATAGACAGTCAGGTCTTCGCCCTCCTTGGCAAGCCTTATAAGACATTTGTTGCTTCCGCGAAGGTCTTCCTCGACAGGGCCGTCACCGGGCACGACATAAGTGAAGTTGTGGTCCTCGTATGTTTCGTTATAAATACGCTCCACTTCGTCCAGAGCAACGGAAGTATGCAGAGTGGCTTTGAGGTCAATACGCTCATAGGTGGTGTCCGGGCCGCATTCGCATACGATGGCATGTGAAAACGCGGGCTGCACAAGCTCAAGCATGCGATGAGCCTCTGCGGCCGCCACAGCAAGTTCGGAAGCGCCTCCGCCGACTGCTATATTCACTTCAGAATCAAGCACGCCGAATTTAGCCAGCGGGAAAAGAGCAAGCTCTATAAGCATCGCTTCGGGCGTAGGGTTTACCGCGCCGCGGGCGCCGCGCACCAAAGCCTTGCGATTATACTCGGGAAAACCATACACCATATCGCCCGAATCTGCGGTAAGGCGCGGAGTTTTGCCAAGCACAATCAGCCTGAAATCCTTGTCATCGGCATATTTGGCCAAAATGTCGTCCGTCAGATTCTCCTCATCGATTACAAACAGCACATCGAGGCCGTCGAGCTTAAGCACTCTCTCGAGTGTGAGCTCCGTCTCGCCGGCATAGACCGGGTGAAGCTGCGCCAGAGGGGTGGCATTTCCCATCGGCGAGGCTACGGCGCGCAAATCGACATCGGGATGACGCAGCAGAAGGCGCAGCAATTGTTTACGAACCGGACTATTGACCTCTGCCGGGCCATATATACCAACTTTTATCATAGTATCACGATTTGATTTGAGGAAAGAGATCGGCCATTATTATGTCGCTGGCACCGATATTGGCCGCTATATAGTCGCCGGCGGCCTTGCCGGCCTTTCCACGCACTTTTTCATCAAGCAACGGCTCCATGACAGCCCCGAATGCTTTGGCCGAGTCTATGCTGAAAGCTCCGCCACATGCTATGAGGTCGGAAGCCTCCTTGAATTTGGCATGTCGAGGACCGAAGACAACAGGTATGCCATATGTGGCAGCCTCGTTGATATTGTGAATGCTCACACCGAAGCCGCCTCCGACATAAGCCACATCGGCATATGCATAAAGGCTGCTCAGAAGGCCGAAACAGTCGATAATCAGATAACTGAGTTTAGCAGCGACCTTGGCGGCCTCTTCCGGCGAACGGTGATATATTTCTTTAAAATCGGAGAAAAGCATGGTCCGGCTTCCATCGAGACGACGCCTCATTTCGGCAAGACGGTTCTTGTCGAATTCATGCGGAGCGATGATAGCCTTCACCGCAGGATGCGCCTTAAGCCACGGCACGTAAACGACCTCGTCGCGGTCCCAGCTGCTGCCGAATACCATTTTGAAGCCGTCTTTCGCCCCCGAAACGAGGAAACACTCTATTTCGGGGATAGCCTTGCGGTTCTCGCGTATGGCCGTAACACGGTCAAAGCGGGTATCGCCTGCAACAGTCACATTATCGACGCCAACGCCGGCAAGCAGACGTCGCGAACGTTCGTCCTGCACATAGAGGTGCTCGAAATTACCGAGCATTTTACGGAAAACACCTCCCCACGGCTTGAAAAAGCGCTGGGAAGGCCTGAAAATAGCCGAAATGATGTATGTCGGTATTCCGCGCTTCTTCAGTTTCTCGAGGTAATTGCCCCAGAACTCATATTTCACAAATATAGCCATGCGTGGACGTGCCGCATCGAGAAATGCGTCTACATTGCCCGGAGTATCAAAAGGCAGATACACAACGGCCACACGCGGATTGTAATCGCAGCGCACTTCATAGCCGGAAGGCGAAAAGAAACTCAGCAAAATACGTTTGGACGAGTCTTTAGCCAATAACGAGTCGATGAGAGGACGTGCCTGTTCGAACTCGCCCAGAGAAGCTGCATGAAACCATACGTCAAAACCGTCGGGAGCCATGTGCTCGCGGAAATTGCGAAGACGGTCTATGGTCTCTCTCTGACCGCTGAGCATATGGCGCACCTTGGGGGAGCCTAACGACACAAGCCGCGCGGCCCCTCCATAGATGGCTATACCTGCACTGTAAAGCGGATTCATTCCGCAGGAACGATTCGTTCTACAGCTGTGCGGATACGTTTCACGGTCTCATCGCGACCGATAAGGTCTGTGATGTCGAACATGTGCGGACCCTTGCACTCGCCCACTACGGCCAGACGGAAAGCATTCATCACATTGCCCATATGATAGCCATTGCTTTCAATCCATGCCATGACTTCAGGCTCAAGGGCTGCACTGCCGAAATCGGATGTCTTTTCAAGAAGGTCTACAAGTTCGAGCATGGTTGCAGGCATCTGCTCGCTCCAGCGCTTCTTGACAGCCTTGGGATCGTATTCAGTCGGCGCTACAAAGAAGAAGCGCGCGTTGTCCCAAAGGTCGCCTACAAAGTTTATACGGCTCTTGACAAGGCCTACGGCAGAGGCGATATATTCGTCTGCAAAATCGGCTGCTTTCACGCCGTGAGCCTCAAGAACGGGTTTGAAGAGTTCGGCGAGAGCCTTGTCGTCCATAGCCTGCAGATAGGTGTGGTTAAACCACTTGGCCTTGTCGAACGCGAACTTGGCACCCGAACGCGAGCAATGTGCGAACGAGAATTTCGATATCAGTTCGTCGACACTCATCACTTCGGTGTCGTCGCCGGGATTCCAGCCCAGAAGAGCGAGGAAGTTGACAACTGCTTCGGGCAGATAGCCGCTCTCGCGGTAACCGCGCGATGTCTCGCCGCTCTTGGGGTCGTGCCACTCAAGCGGGAAAACGGGGAAACCGAGGCGGTCGCCGTCGCGCTTGCTGAGCTTGCCCTTGCCGTCGGGCTTGAGAAGAAGAGGCAGATGCACGAATTCGGGGGCGGTATCGGCCCAGCCGAAAGCCTCATAAAGCAACACATGCAGAGGTGCCGACGGCAGCCACTCCTCGCCGCGGATTACATGTGACACCTTCATCAGATGGTCGTCGACAATGTTGGCAAGGTGATATGTAGGCAGGTCATCGGCGCTCTTATACAGCACCTTGTCGTCAAGAATATCGCTCTTGATAGTCACGGCGCCGCGAAGCAGGTCGTTGACAACGACATCGCGGCCCGGCTCAATCTTGAAGCGGACAACATACTGCGCGCCACTGTCGAGCAGAGCCTGAACCTCTTCGGGCGTCATCGCAAGCGAATTGCGCAGCGAGCCGCGTGTAGAGGCGTCGTACTGGAAATTAGGAATTTCGGCACGCTTGGCCTCCAGCTCGGCCGGAGTATCGAATGCGATGTAGGCGCGGCCGTTGTCGAGCAGCATTTTGACATGCTCGCGATAGATGTCGCGGCGCTCGCTCTGCTTGTAGGGGCCATAAGGGCCGCCTTCGCGCACGCCCTCGTCTATGCCAATGCCAAGCCAGGCAAGGGCTTCGTTTATATAATCTTCCGCTCCCGGCACAAAGCGCTGGGAATCGGTATCTTCGATTCGCAGAATCATCTTACCGCCATTCTGGCGAGCAAAGAGATAGTTGTAGAGAGCGGTGCGTACACCGCCGATATGAAGGGGGCCTGTAGGCGACGGAGCGAAGCGCACTCGCACTTCCCGATTTTCTGTCGACATTGCTTGAAATTAAGTCGTGGTTCGTATTATATATAAATATTCGGCAAAATTACGAAATTTCCACGTACATACAAATTTCACCAACCGGGGTTTTGCTCAAGATTCATATTTCGCTCCATTTCGACCAAAGGAATCGGCCATTGTTCATGCGAACAGGGACTCATAAAATAAGAGGGTGCAGACAGCACCCTCCGGTTCAGCTTGCCTTGGCCGACAGATATTGCTGCATATGGACGTCGGTATCGGTCACATAGCGCTTGAGCACATTGCCATAGTGCTTTAAATCCTTTATCGGGTCTTTGGCGACACCACTCTCTGCGGCAGCCGCGGCGACAGCCGGAGGAACCGTGGTAAGAAGACGGCGGTCGAAAGGTTTCGGCAGAATATAGTCAGGACCGAATTTCATGCTATGAACTCCGTAAAGTTCTCTCAGAGAAGCAGGCACCGGCTCTCGGGCGAGAGCGGCGATAGCATGTGCCGCAGCCAGTTTCATGGGCTCGTTGATTTCAGTGGCACGACAGTCGAGTGCACCGCGGAATATATACGGAAATCCGAGCACATTATTTATCTGATTGGGATAATCGCTCCTGCCGGTGGCATATACGAGGTCTGTTCTCACACCTAAAGCGACATCTCGCGCAATTTCCGGCTTAGGATTGGCGAGGGCAAACACTATCGGCCTCGCAGCCATAGAAGCAAGCATGTCGGGCGTGAGGACATCGGCCACTGATAAACCAAGGAACACATCGGCTCCCTTCATAGCGTCGGCAAGAGTCTCGCGACCGTCAGGCTCGATGGCAAATTCGGCTTTAGAAGCATTTACGCCTGCCCTGCCCTTGTATATCACACCCTTGCTGTCGCACATCACAATCTTGGCGCGGTCAACTCCGAGCGCTATCATAAGCCGCGTACAAGCCGTGGCAGCGGCGCCCGCTCCGTTCACCACAAGACGTATGTCGCCGATTTCTTTCTGCTGCACAATCAGCGCATTGATAAGTGCGGCCCCGGCAATTACAGCCGTACCGTGCTGGTCATCGTGCATAATAGGGATATCGCATTGCTCCCTGAGAGTCCTTTCAATCTCGAAGCACTCGGGCGCCTTTATATCCTCCAGATTAACTCCGCCGAAACCGGGCGTCAGGGAGCGCACTATCTCCGCAAATTTCAGAGGGTCTGTTTCATCTATCTCTATATCGAATGCATTCAGCCCTGCAAAAATCTTGAAAAGCAGCGCTTTGCCCTCCATCACCGGCTTCGAGGCCGAAGCGCCGATATTACCGAGACCGAGCACGGCGGTGCCGTTGGAAATCACAGCTACCGTATTGCCCTTGTCTGTATATTTATATATATTGTCTATACTATTGGCTATTTCCAGACACGGAAAAGCTACTCCGGGCGAGTATGCCAGCGAAAGGTCCTCCGGTGTCGAAAATGGTTTTGTCGGTACTATCTCTATTTTGCCAGGTCGCGGATAGCGGTGATATGCAAGTGCTCGTGATTTATCTGAACTAAGTATTTTTTTCATAATTGTAAAAAACTGTTTTTGAGTAAAAACACACTTTCGCCCCACAAGGTTTCCAAGCTTATAGAAAGAAAATTTGGTCAATACAAAGAAAAATACTAATTTTGCAGTACAAAACCCGCGCATGTGGCGTAATTGGTAGCCGCGTTAGACTTAGGATCTAATGTCTCAGGACGTGGGGGTTCGAGTCCCTTCATGCGCACCAAGCACCCTCTATAACTCATTGAGCTATAGAGGGTTTGTTATTTTCACAAAGCACATACAAAGCACTTTTCGCACACATATACGAAACGCCTCATACAGCCCTGCCGGACTCAGGCAGAAGCACCGCGTAAGGCGGCCCGGAGGTTGCGGGGCTATTTTACCGCCCTCTTTCGATTGAGTGTAACCGGACTCTCATTCGAATTAATCAAAAAGAAATAACTACCAAATTATATAAGCGATGTATTTATTAGGATACGACATAGGAAGCTCTTCGGTCAAGGCCGCCTTGGTCGAGGCCGAAAGCGGCCGCTGCATAGCCTCCGATTTCTTTCCGAAATCAGAAGCCCCTATCAAGGCCCTCAGAGCGGGCTGGGCAGAGCAGAATCCTGATGCGTGGTGGAGCTATCTGAAAGAAGCCACAGCCTCGGTCCTCGCTCAATCGCATGTGAGTCCTGCCGATATAAAAGCCATAGGCATAAGCTATCAGATGCACGGCCTTGTGGCTCTCGGCGAAGACCTGAGGCCTCTCCGCGACGCCATAATATGGTGCGACAGCCGCGGCGTGCCATACGGCCGCAAGGCTTTCGACGAAATCGGCCCGGAAAAATGCCTCGGCTCCCTGCTGAACTCTCCAGGCAACTTCACCGCCGCCAAACTGGCATGGGTAAAAGAAAACGAGCCCGAACTGTTCGGCAAGATATATAAAATAATGTTGCCGGGCGATTATATCGCCTTCCGCCTCACCGGCAAAATCAGCACCAATCCCGAAGGTCTGTCGGAGTACATGCTCTGGGATTTCAAGAACGATTCTCCCGCGCGCTTCCTGATGGACTACTATGGTTTCGACAGCAATATACTCCCTGAAGTAGGCAGTACATTCTCTGACCAGGGCGCAATCACAGCCTCGGCCGCGGCCGAACTCGGTCTCGCAGCAGGAACACCGGTGACCTACCGTGCCGGCGACCAGCCGAACAACGCCCTTTCGCTCAACGTGTTCGAGCCGGGCGAAGTGGCCTCTACCGCCGGCACATCGGGGGTTGTCTACGGCATAAACGGCAGCGTAGACTACGATTCGCTGTCGCGCGTCAACAACTTCGCGCACGTCAACCATACCGCCGCAGCTCCCCGCATAGGCGTAATGACGTGCATAAGCGGAACAGGAATCCTCAACAGCTGGATCAAGCGCAACATAGCGCCTCAGGACATATCATATGCCGGCATGAACGAACTTGCCGCCGGTGTCGCTCCCGGCAGCGAGGGCATCTCCGTCCTCCCCTTCGGCAACGGCGCCGAGCGTGTGCTCGAAAACCGTGAGCCAGGCTGTTCGTTCCATGGAATCAACTTCAACGTCCACGACCGCCGCCACATAATCCGCGCCGCCCAGGAAGGCATTGTGTTCGCTTTCATGTATGGCATGGAGGTAATGCAGAGTATCGGAATGAAGATAGAGCGTATCCATGCCGGGCATGCCAACATGTTCCTCAGCCCCGTCTTCCGCGAGACACTGGCTTCGGTCTCCGGTGCTGTGATAGACCTTTATGACACCGACGGCGCTGTCGGCGCAGCCAAAGGCGCCGGTATCGGAGCCGGAATATATGCCTCGCCGAAAGAAGCATTCTCCACCCTTGCCAGAATCGGCCGGACAGAACCCGAAAAAGACCGCACCCCATATCTCGAAGCATATGCGCTGTGGAAACAACGTCTGAACTCCATTATCCCAAAATAATACTCCTAAAAATATATACCAATGACTAAAGAATACTTTCCCGGCATAGGGAAAATCAAATTCGAGGGCACACAGAGCTACAACCCTCTTGCATACCGCTACTACGACGCCGACCGCGTTGTGCTCGGCAAACCGATGAAAGAATGGCTCAAATTCGCCATGGCGTGGTGGCATACACTCTGCGCCGAAGGCGGCGACCAGTTCGGCGGAACCACCAAGGCATACCCCTGGAATGAAGGCACCGACGCTGTCGAAATAGCAAAGCAGAAAGTAGACGCCGGCTTCGAATTCATGCAGAAAATGGGTATCGAATACTTCTGTTTCCACGACGTTGACCTCGTGAGCGAAGGCTCTTCAATCGAGGAATATGAGGCCAACATGAAGGCCGTGGTCGCATACCTCAAAGAAAAAATGGCAGAAACAGGCATCAAGAACCTCTGGGGCACAGCCAACGTATTCAGCCATGCACGCTATATGAACGGCGCCGCCACAAACCCCGACTTCAACGTCGTGGCCCGCGCTGCCGTGCAGATTAAAAATGCAATCGATGCCACAATCGAACTCGGCGGCTCGAACTACGTGTTCTGGGGCGGCCGCGAAGGCTACATGAGCCTTCTCAACACCGACCAGAAGCGCGAGAAAGAGCACCTGGCCCGCATGCTCACCGCTGCCCGCGACTACGCTCGCGCCAAGGGCTTCACAGGCACATTCCTCATCGAGCCAAAGCCGATGGAACCGACCAAACACCAGTACGACGTCGATACCGAAACCGTTGTCGGATTCCTCAAGGCTCACGGTCTCGACAAGGACTTCAAGGTAAACATCGAAGTAAACCACGCCACACTTGCCGGACACACCTTCGAGCATGAACTCGCAGTCGCAGTCGACAACGGTATGCTCGGAAGCATCGACGCAAACCGCGGCGACTACCAGAACGGCTGGGACACCGACCAGTTCCCCATCGACAACTTCGAACTCACCCAGGCCATGATGCAGATTATCCGCAACGGTGGTCTTGGAAACGGCGGCACTAACTTCGACGCCAAAACACGCCGCAACTCGACCGACCCCGAAGATATTTTCATCGCGCACATAGCCGGCATGGACGCCATGGCCCGCGCTCTTCTCAGCGCCGCCGAAATCCTCGAGAAATCGCCCTACTCCAAAATGCTCGCCGAGCGCTACGCAAGCTTCGACTCCGGCGAAGGAAAGGCTTTCGAAGACGGAGCCATGTCGCTCGAAGACCTCGTAAACTATGCCAAGGCTCACGGCGAACCCGCCCAGACCAGCGGTAAGCAGGAGCTCTACGAAGCTATCGTAAACATGTACGTATAAAACCGGACCCATATCAAAGGCGGGTAAGCGACAGAAACGGCCGCTTACCCGCCTTTATTATATCACGCAGTTTCACACATTGCCGACACAACGCCCGAAAAAACATTGCCAAGCGTTTCCATTTTTGTATTTTTGCAGAATGAAAACACTTATCAATCTAATACTTCTCATATTTGCAATATCACCGGCTGCGGCAGCCGACATATGCATGAACCGGGGCTGGCATTTCGCTTATGGAGACTCCGACGGTGCCTGCCAGCCCGGATTCGACGACAGCAACTGGCAGACAGTCAACCTTCCTCACGATTTTCAAATCTATCAGCCATGGACTACCCCCGGTGCCGATGAAAAGGCCGACACCTCAAATCAGATGGCCAACATAGCCAGCAGACTCAGTTCCCGCGGCTTCAAAGAGATGGGCATCGGCTGGTACCGCAAATCGTTTGTACCCGACGGAAGCTGGCGCGGTCGCCGCGTACTCCTCGACTTCGGAGGAATCATGCTTGTCGGCGACATATACCTCAACGGCGAACATATCGGCGGCACCGATTACGGCTATCTCGGCTTCGAAATCGACATTACCGACAAACTTAAATTCGGCGAAGACAACATCATAGCCGTCCGCGCCGACACTGGCGCGCCCGAAAATTCGCGTTGGTACACAGGCGGAGGGCTATATCGCGATGTAAAAATAAGAATCACAGACCCCGCCCAATACTTCACCCGTCATTCGCTTGCCATTGCCACTCCGACAGTATCGCCCGAGCACTCAACGATAACGGTCGACGCCGAACTGGCTACATTCACAAAAACCGACAGCATCGACGTCGGTATAGCTATTTCAGATTCCTACGGCAACAATATATACAGTCGTCGTTCGCGCCATTGGAACCATCCGCGGCAGCATATACGCGAATTCCGTCTCGACAGCATTGCGCTCGACAATGTAAGCCTCTGGGATTGCGACAATCCGGCACTGTACACACTGAAAGCCACCGTCTACCGCCCCGACGGAAGCGCCGCCGACAGCGTATCGGCTCGCTTCGGCATTCGTTCGGTGGATTTTTCGCCCGAATTCGGCATGAAGCTCAACGGCCGCAAAGTGCTGCTCAAAGGTATCGCCAACCACCACACCCTCGGCGCCCTCGGCGCGGCTGCATTCCCTCGCGCCATCGAAAAGCGCATTCAGCTTCTAAAGGAGTTCGGTTTCAACCATATCCGAACCTCGCACAATCCTTATAGCGAGGAATTTCTCGACCTCTGCGACGAATACGGCATTCTCGTCGTAGATGAACTGTACGACAAATGGACAACACAGTATGCCGGCGGTCGCTCGCCCTGGACCGAGCGCTGGCAAAAGGACATTCCCGAATGGGTGCGCCGCGACCGAAACCACCCTTCGGTTGTTTTCTGGAGCCTCGGCAATGAACTTCAGCTGATTCCCGACCTTCCGTTCAACGACTGGGGCGTGACGCCCTACAGGCTCCAAAAAGAGCTTCTGAAACGCTATGACCGCACCGGCAGGCCCGTCACGGTAGCCATGCACCCCCGCGGACGCAACGAGCACACCGACTCTCTCCCCGCACCGCTCGCCCTCGTCACCGACATCGCTGCCTACAATTACCGCTACATGTACTTCCCGGGCGACTCACGCCGGTTCCCGCAGATGATTTTCTATCAGAGCGAGGCCAACACAAGCAATCTCGGGCCTAATTTCTTCGAAATGAATCTCGACAAAGTCGTAGGCCTCGCCTATTGGGGCATGATCGACTATTTGGGCGAATCTCACGGCTGGCCGGCCAAAGGCTGGGCTCAGGGTGTATTCGATATTTCGCTCGAACCCAAGCCAATGGCATATTTCCTGAAAAGCTTTTTCAAACCCGAAGAACCGATTGTGCACATTGCTCCATTCGAAAACACAGGCACCACAGAGTGGAACGGAGTCGCAATGGGCGGCAAACGCTTCGCCGACAGCTGGAACTTCACCCCAGGCGACACCATCGACCTATATACCTACACCAACGCCGACGAGGTCGAACTCCGCCTCAACGGCCGCAGCCTCGGTCGCCGGATAAACGACACCGCCGATACCAAAACCCGCAACCGCATTTTATGGCAAGACATAGCCTGGGAGCCGGGCACAATCGAAGCCATCGCTTATGCCAAAGGCTCGGCAAAGCCATTGACATATCACAGTTTAAGCACCACAACAAAGGCGAAAAAGCTAATAGCCAAGCCCGACAACATGCACTGGCAAGCCGACGGCACCGACCTTCAGCACATCAGGATAACAGCCGTAGACCGCAAAGGCAATATAGACCGGAGCGCCGATGTCGCCCTCTCTTTCAGCATCGAAGGCCCTGCTGAAATCGCAGGCGTGATAAACGGCGACATCTGTAGCGAAGAACTGACAGTGGGCAACACCCGTCGCCTCTACCGTGGAGCCGCAACCATTATACTCCGAAGCACCGGGCAAGCGGGCACGGTAAAACTGATTATCGATTCTACCGAATTCGGTACAACCAAACTAAGCCTACAGACTGCAGAATGATGAATAAACGTCGCTTCGAAACAGAATTCCGCAAACTATATCTGCCCCTCGGCATGTATGCTCTCCGCTATGTCGGCGACACCGACAGCGCCGAAGATACCGTGCAGAACGCATTTCTGAAAGCCTGGCAGGCCATCGGAAACGGAAGCGACATTGCCGATTTCAAAGCATTTATGTATCGTTGTGTGCGGAATGAATGTATTTCTTTTCTTCGCCGTCAGGAGCGATTTGTCGGCATAGAGGAAGTGCCCGAAGTTGAAGACACCGACATCGACACATCTGAGCGCGACGCCAGGATATGGCGCGCTATCGACGAACTGCCCGACCGCTGCCGCGAAGTCTTCCTGCTGAGCAAACGCGACGGTCTCTCCAACGAAGAAATTGCCGCCGAACTCGACATTTCAGTCAAAACAGTCAAAAACCAGATGACAAAGGCCTTCTCGCGCCTGCGCACCGCCCTCTCCCCCGCACACAAGCCATTCTTCCTCCCCTTACTCTGAGAGAAGATGTGTCATAATACATTTTATTACACACAGCAGGGGCCCGCCGAACGCGCGCCCCTGCTGACTTAAAAAGCTAAATTATGACACGCCGCCCAATCAGTTTCCGAAACTGAGGGTGGTGACGTAACCCGGCGAGCCGTAGCCGTCATACTGCGAGGCGAACGACAGGCGGATAAACTGGTTTCCTGATCCCCACCATGTGGCCTCCATACCGCCGGAGACATTCTGTACGCTCACCGGCGCTCCATATGCGCTTACGAGCGAAGCATAGGTGCTGTTATAGCGGCTCATATCGTAGTATGAGGTCGGATACATGAATCGCGAACCGCACAGACCGCCGCGATTATTATAGAACATCAGGGCTTCGGGCCACATCATGTTGAGCATGGGCACATTATTGACAAATATCGTATTATTGTCATAGGCGCTCACGGTATATCCGTTATTCACCAAAGCATTTATCGACAGATTGATGGTCGTGCCGAGAGCAATGCCGAGAATAGAGCGGAACGGACGCCAGTGGTGCGACGGACGCCATTTTGGAGGCGGAGCCGGACGAAACCAGCCATGATGCGGAGGCATAGGCTTCATGTGGCCGTGGTGATGCCCGGGGTGATGAGCGGCATGCGGCGGACGCGGCGGCTTATGGTCCGGACGATGATGGTTACCACCGATATGACCAGGCCGGTTGTTACCGGGGCGATGATTGTCGGGGCGACTGTTGCCCGGTCTGTTGTTATCAGGTCTATGGTTGCCAGGGCGGCCATTGTCGGGGCGGCTGTTGCCCGGTCTGTTGTTATCAGGTCTATGATTGCCCGGGCGGCCATTGTCGGGACGGCTCTGCGGCGGACGCTGTGGTGTAGCAGGGCGGCTGTGACCGCCGCCGTTGCCATGCGATGGCCTGCCGTTATTGCCAGGCCGCGAGGCCGGCTGAGTCTTTTGTGGCTGTTCGCGCCCGCGCTCGTTGCGTCCGCGGGCTTCGGCTACGGGGCACATCATGGCTCCGCAAAGAAGCAAAATACCTGCACATCTGATTATTCTTTTCATAAGCGTAGTGTTTATTTTCTTTGATTGCCAAACTGACATAAGGTTTAGAAATCTTTTAAAAAATTTTTTTTCGGACAGAATAGGACTTTTCAGACACACCTGCGTCTATAGGGTAAATCAATCACAAAAAGCAATGAAAACAAAACTTCTGATTCTACTGCTGACCCTTTGCTCATTTGCAGCACAGGCGCGTGAGCCTCAGCAGGGTTACCGCGGATTTGCCGACTTCGACCTATATTACTTCAACCAAAAGACCCCCTGGTACTCCAAATCCGACTATCTCTACCTCAGCTTATCGACCTCACACGGCTACCAGTTCAATCCGCACCTCTATATAGGTGCCGGATTCACATTCGGAGGCGACAGCATGCTTCCATTTTATGTAAACGCCCGCACCGACTGGAAATTCGGCAAATTCACACCCTTCGGCGACGTCAAACTCGGCTACAACATCACGGGAGGAGGCGGTGTCTTCTTCTCGCCCTCTGTAGGCTACCGTTTCAGCTGGGGTCGCAAAGTCGGCATAAATCTCGGAATCGGCCTGACCGTCAAAGGATATCAGACCGAAGTCTATGAAATCATCAAGAACCCCGACGGCTATAATATTTTAGAATACATCGGCATGGAACGCCGGAACCGGTCGTACCTCACAATCCGTTTAGGCTTAGATTTTTAAAGGTTGTAAAAAAACATCTTAAACAATGGAACACGACAAAGAAATAACAGCCGTAGCACAGCGCTACCGCAGCGGCGCATTCTCGGTCAAAGAAGGCTGGCAACGTCTCGGCCTTGGCTCCGCACCCTGGTGGTCGGCAAAAAAGATAGCCGCGGCAGCAGCTATAGCAGTTGTCGTCAGCGCGACTGCCGGAATATTCATACACAACAGCCTGCAAGAACCGGCCCCGACCGAAATTACACCTTCAGGACCGACAGCACCGCGCTACGCCGTCCGTGCAATCGACTTCGAAGACGCTCCCCTCCCCCTCGTTCTCGAAACTATCAAGGAAACATATGGTGTCGAAATCGTCAACATTCCCGACAATGCCGATACCTTTAAACTCACACTTCACTACGAAGGAAACGCCGACGACCTCGTCGAAACCATCAACGACATTTTCGGCACAGAAATAGCCATTAAGGAATGATACGCATAGCCCTACTGATAACTGCAATCTGTATTTCCATATCCGTCGCCGCCCAGAGAGTGACAATCGACGCTAGCGACCGCCCTGCCGCCGAGGTTTTCGGCGAAATAATGGGCCAGACTGGCAAAAACTTCGTGTACTCGTCTGATATTCTCAAAAATGTAAACGTCACCGTAAAGGCCAAAAACCGCCCGCTCAAACATGTGTTGGCCGACATGTTCCGCGACACCGACATCACTTTCAAAATCCGCAAGAAAGATGTGATTCTGAAACGTCGCAAGCGCAAACGCCGCACAATGGTCGAAGTGCTGCACTCTACTGCTGAAATAACAGGCGAAAAACCCGACAAAAACATGCTCGACGAGATAATAGTTGTCTCGCGCCTTGAGGCTCCGGCAGTCGAGACGTCGGAAGTAGGAGCCAAAAAACTGACAGCTAAAGAAATAAAAAACACGCCCGTATTGTTTGGCGAAACAGACGTCATCAAAGCGCTCCATCTGCAGCCCGGCGTCACTGAAAGCACCGAAGGCATGGCCGGCATGAATGTGCACGGCGGAGACTCCGACCAGAACCTCTACATGCTCGACAATGTGCCTCTCTACCAGGTGAATCACTTCGCCGGACTCTTCTCGGCATTCAACGCCGATGCCGTGCGCTATATCGACTTCTTCAAATCGTCGATTCCGGCCAAATACGACGGCCGCCTGTCGTCGTTCCTCGACGTGCGCACCAAAAACGGCTCGACCGAAGGCTTTGGCGGCTCTGCAAGGCTCGGCCTGACCTCAGGCGCAGTCAATCTCGAAGGCCCGATAGGCAATAAGACAAGCTATTCGGTTGCCTTGCGGCGCTCCTGGTACGATGTTCTGTCTATTCCTCTTCTGGCCTTAGTCAACTCTCAGAACAACAGCGACAAAATAAATTTACACTACTATTTCACCGATTTAAACGCCAAACTGCACCATCGGTTCACCGACCGCACATCGGGCTACCTGAGCGTCTACTTCGGTAACGACTACCTAAAGACCGGCGACAAGGACGCCGACGGCGACTACGAAGAAAACGTAGGTCTGCACTGGGGCAATTTCGTGGCACAGGCAGGCGCAAACCATCGCATAAACCAGAATCTTACAGCTGAATTCACTGCCGCATATACCCGCTTTTTCTCCAGCATGAAGCACGACGAATATACCGTATATTCCGATGCCTCAGATGTAATAACGGAGAAACAGTATCTGAAAATGGAAACCAAAAACAATGTGAACGACTGGATTGCCCGCGCCGATTTCGACTGGAACGCTACTGATAATTCGCATGTGCGCTTCGGAGCCGGATATACACTGCACTCTTTCCTGCCGGAAAGGACTTCGCGCGAGAATACCAACAACGACGAAACAGTCATAGCGCGCGATTCCACATGGACCTACCATGCAAGCGAAATCAACGCTTACATCGAAGACGACTGGCGAATCAGCGACCGCTGGCGTGCCAACGGCGGACTCCACACATCATTCTTTCATATCGACGGTAAAAGCCACTTCGGCATCTCGCCCCGCTTGTCGGTGAGCTACCGGGCATCCGACAGCTGGGCTTTCAAAGCGGCATTCAGCCGCACAACCCAGTATGTGCACCAGCTCACCCAGAGCTACCTCGCTCTGCCCACCGACCAGTGGATACCGATAACGGGTCGATTCAAGCCCCAGACCGCCGACAAAGTATCTGTCGGGGCATACTGGCAGTCGCCCGACCGAAAATTCGAAGTCTCTGTCGAAGGCTACTACAAAGACATGCGCAATCTCATCGAATACCGCGACGAATACTACCTCCGGCCCCCGCTCGAAATGTGGAATGCACGCCTTTGCTCAGGCAAGGGCACGGCAAAAGGTATTGATTTCAAAGTCGAAAAGACCATCGGACGATTCACCGGCCACATTGCCTATAGCCTCGCATGGGCCGACCGCACTTTCAAAGACAAAAACGGCGGCCGCACCTATCCTGCCCGTTTCGACAACCGACACACCATCAACATACTGCTAAACTGGAATATCAGCTCGAAAGTGAGTCTGAACGCCGCCTGGACGGGGCATTCCGGCAACCGCTTCACCTTTATGCCGCAAAACTGGGAAGACCCCGATTTTACCTTCGATTTTTCAAGTGACCATAACAATCTGCGGGCTCCGCTCAACAATTATCAGCTGCCATTCTACCACCGGCTCGATTTATCGTGCTCCGTTGCCAACAGCCGCGGCTACTGGACATTCAGCCTCTACAATGCTTACAACCACCACAATACCATTGCCATTCGCCGCGATACCGACAAATCCGGCCTCCCTGTTTTCCAGAAAATAAGCCTTTTACCGATAATCCCCTCAATTGCATACACATGGCTCTTCTAAGAAAAATAATACCCGGCCTCCTCGCCCTTGCGCTCACTGCCTGCTACGAAGATTTCACCCCAAAAACAGACACCAGACCGGTACTGTGCATGAACTCGCTCATAACAGCAGGCGAGCCTATAGAAGTGAGCGTGACCCGCACATGGGTCTACACCGATATCTCCGCCGAGCGCGACCACAGCGTCAAAGACGCCAAAGTATCCATCTATGTCAACGGAGAACTCTGCGACGCCTCGTATATTCCGAAAGAAGGCGACCGCATACGTCTCGTGGCAGAAAGCCCGGGATTCGACCCCGCCGAAGCCGAAGTGACGGTACCCTTAGCCGTGCCCTTCTCCTCGGTCAAATGCGAACCGACTATTTCATCTTACTGGTCTGACGACAGTAACGAAATGGCCAACTTCTCTATCAGATTCAATACTTTGTTTACCCTCACAATCAGCGACATGCCCGACGCTGTCAATTATTATCGCTTTTCATACAAAAATTTCTACGAGAATTATGGCGACCTGGAAAGCTCATTCAATTACTTCACGCCCGGTTATTTCAGCTACGAGTCCGAACCAATTTTCAGCGAACACATAGGCGTTTTCGAGTCCGTGATGGGATGCACGGCATGGGGATTCGAGTTTTTCACCGACCGCCAGTTCTCAGGCAAGGACTACACCATGCATATCTTGTTCACCGACGCAGACTATACCATGACCCTGCCCGATTTCGACGAATCCTACCTCGACTGCGGATATACCCTCACGCTCAGCAGCGTCTCCGAAAGCTTCTACAACTACGCCAACTACAAATGGCAGCTGAGAGACGGTTTTATCTACGACATGAGCGATATCGGCCTCTCCGACCCGATACAGGGATACAGCAACGTCTCTACCGGCGCCGGAATAGTCGCCGCCCAGACACCCACATCATATACAATCAATCTGAAAGATTTTCTGAAAAATTGGCTTGAAGAAAATCAACAAAACAATAGACCATAATGAATAAATCAGTTCTTTCCATCGTCGCACTATTCTCGGCTATAAGCTTAAACTCCTGCAAAGAAGACGAACAAGTCTATATCGACTGGAGCATCACCACTCCTGCTCCGGAAGAATTCAACATACTCAATGCTCACGGCTTCCATCCCGAGCTCATCATCAATACATCGGCAAAAAGCGGCAGTGTGACTCTCGAAAGCTCCAATGCCCGCGATGTGTGCATTGAATATACTGCCGACAGATATGTCAGCTCCGAGATGGGCTACACCATAAGCAAAACCGGCGACAACACCCTCTTGATAGAATTCGAAGCCATCGACAATCTCACTGAAACCCTGAACGAGACCATGCTCCTCACCGCTAAAATAGGCTCGAAGACCGTAGGCTGCCCCACTTTGATAACCCGCAGTCCGGAAGAACCGATATGAAGTACCTGATTTATTTTTTCATAGTCATCGCCCTTGCCGGCTGCAAAGAAGAGGACGCCGCTCTGCGTTTTACGCAAATCACCAATTCAAACCCGGCAGGAATCATAGTCGATTATTTTTCTCCCGACCCTTTGCACTGCGCTAAGTCCTACGAAATCAGAGCCAACGCCCAAGGTGGCAGACTGGTTCTAAAGTGCACAAACCATGACGATATAATTGTTGTGGAAAGCTCTCTTGCAGGCGGCACATACACCGACATCGATGGAGCATACAGCGTAAGCTACGCTAAAAACGAAATCACTATAGTATTCTCCAGAAAGACTGAAACAGATGCCGACACAAAAGCATATTACAGTCACATCAATATCATCGGCGCCGAAGACCGGGGCGACTTACAGACCAACATTACCATAATCCGCCTTTTCGACGACATCGAGCCATAGCAGCGTACCAGAATCACTGTTTTTCCCTGCAAAATTATTTTTGTAATTTTGCGGGGTTTTTCAATATTATGAGCAGTATAGTTTCTAAACTCAAGGTAATTTCGCGGGAATCGACATTCCCGGTTCTGATTGCTCTTTGTTCGGTGCACTGCTTCAACGACCTTCTGCAGTCGGTCGTTTCGGCAGTCTATCCAATGCTCAAAGAGGATCTTTCGCTTTCATTCGGCCAGATAGGCCTTATCACCCTCGTATATCAGATAGCTGCGTCTGTCTTCCAGCCTGTCGTAGGTCTCGCTTTCGACCGCAGGCCCTTTGCCGGCAGTCTGCCCCTCGGCATGGTCTTCACTACAGCCGGCATAGCGCTGTTCGCCTATGCCATGTCGCTGCCGATGGTGCTGGTGGCCGTCTTTCTGGTTGGCGTCGGCTCGTCGACACTTCACCCCGAGGCTTCGCGCATAACGTCGCTCGCCAGCCACGGGCGCCGCGGTCTGGCGCAGTCGATATTCCAGGTCGGCGGTAACTTCGGAACCTCGATAGGCCCGCTTGCCGTAGCCATTGTCGTGGCGCCCAACGGACGCCGCTATGTAGCCCTGTTCCTCATTGTAGCCGCCATGGCATTCTACGCCATGCGCACCATCTGCCGCTGGTACTCAGGCTATCTCGCCGAAACCTCGGGCAGCAGAGGCAAGGCTGCCGCCCACCGCAAGGCACCCCTGTCGACAGGCCGCACGGTGTTCACCATCAGCGTGCTTATGGTGCTGATATTCTCGAAATACATCTACATGGCGAGCCTCACGAACTACTACACCTTCTACGTCATCGAGCGCTTCGGCGTGTCTATCAGCACATCGCAGATACTGCTCTTCGTGTTCCTTGTAGCAACGGCGGCCGGAACACTTGCCGGAGGCCCCATCGGCGACCGCTATGGCCGCAAGCCCGTTATCTGGGCGTCGATACTCGGCACTGCGCCCTTCAGCCTCCTGCTGCCGCACTGCGGCCTGGCGGCAACTGTGGTTCTGAGCTTCTGCGCCGGCTTCATGCTCTCGTCGGCATTCCCGGCCATACTCCTCTACTCGCAGGAACTCCTGCCCAATAAACTCGGACTTGTGTCGGGTCTCTTCTTCGGCTTCGCATTCGGTGTGGCCGGCGTCGCCTCAGCCGTCCTCGGCGAATTTGCCGACACCTACGGCATCGACGCCATCTTCCGCTTCTGCGCCTACATGCCCCTCATAGGCCTCGTAGCCTGCCTCCTGCCCAACCTCAACAATAGGAGGTTAGGAGATTAAGAGGTTAAGAAATCAGGAGGTTAGGAGGTATGGTTAAATTATCATCTCAGTTTCCAGCCTCTTAACCTCCTATCTTCATAATCTTCCAACCTTATTACTGCCCAATAAAATAGGAGATTAGGACCTGTAGTTGACACTACTTCCTAATCTCCTAATTTCTTAACCTCCTAACTTCCTAATCAAAGTGCTTGCTCCAGGAGGAGGACGCGGCTGGCGTAGTCGTTGCGCTTGTGGTAGTCAACGTTGTGGTCGAGGGGCATTTCGAGACCGTTAGACATCAGATAGCGGCCCGAGAACACTTTGCCTTCATACGACAAGGGGTTGTTGTCGATACGGTTAAGCTCGGTCACACGGTAATTTTTGTCGGGGTCGAGACCGGCCATAGGCACGCGGGGCAGCTGCTGGTTAACGAAAGTCTCGGTCTTCCACCAATAGTAAACGGCCTTGTCCTTTTCGGGCGACACATACATCATCGATGCGGCGCCCTTGCGGTCGTATGGCGACAGAAGACGATAGATATCGCCCTGCTGCACGACAGGCCTGATCGACTTATACTGCTCTATGGCGTTCTTGCACAGCGTCTTTTCATCTTCAGTCATATTCTTGGGCTGAATCTCCATGCCGAGGCGTCCGCTCATAGCCACATCGATACGATATTTGAGAGGTATTGTGCGGAATGTCTGATGATTGGGGGCGGCGCTGATGTGCGAGCCCATGATAACGGCCGGGAAGAAGTGGCTTGTGCCCCACTGCATGTACACGCGCTGCAGAGCGTCGGTATTGTCGCTCACCCAGATTTCGTCGAACCAGGGCAGCAGGCCATAGTTGGCGCGGCCGCCACCGCTTGCGCATGCCTGGATAGTCACTTCGGGATACTTGGCGCGGATACGCTCGAGAGTCTTCTCAAGACCGCGGTGGTACTCTATGAAGAGGTGCGACTGATTGTCGGCCGTAAGATACTGCGAACCGTGGTTCATCACAGGCGCATTGGCATCCCACTTGATATAATCGATTTCAGGATAGTTTGTAAGAAGAGTGTCAACAATATGGAACACTATATCCTGCACCTTCGGGTTGGCGAGGTCGAGCACCAGCTGTGTGCCTCCGCGACCCTGCACCGGTTGGCGGTTTGTGGGCTTGATTATATATTCTGGGTGCTGTTCGTAGAGCTCGCTCTTGGAGTTTGTCATTTCGGGCTCAATCCATATACCGAACTTCACGCCGGCCTTCTTGGCCGAATCAAGCAGACCGCCGATACCCTTGGGAAGTTTGGTAGTGTCTACAGTCCAGTCGCCGAGAGCATACGAATCGTTGTTGCGCTTATACTTTTCGCCGAACCAGCCGTCGTCCATCACGAAGAGCTCGCCGCCCATCGAGGCGATATCGGCCATCATGTCGGCCATACCCTGCTCGTTGATATCAAAATACACGCCCTCCCAGCTGTTGAGAAGCACCTTGCGGAGCTGCTCGCCGTGAGCAATCTTATATTTTCGCGCCCAGCGGTGGAAATTGCGGCTCACGCCGCCCTTGCCTTCATCGGAATATGTAAGCGCAAGAGCCGGAGTAGCGAAAGCCTGGCCTTTGGCAAGCCTATAGGCCGAATTATCCTCATTGATGCCGGCAAAGAAATGATGAAAGTTTGAATCGTCTGTATCAACCCGCAGGCGGTAGTTGCCACCGTAGCAGAGAGCGGCGCCTATGGTCCGTCCGCTATTCTCCGAGGGCACACCGTCGAGCGAGAACATCACATTAGGCTGCGCGGTGTGAGTGTTGCGCACGCCGTCCTTGTTCTTTATCACCTTCATGCCGTGAACAAGAGGTGCTTCTTCCACCTTGCTCTCGTTGGCCCACGAGCCGTAGAACGAGGTCATGTGCACATTGCCGTAGCGAATAGGCAGATAGGCCGAGGCAAACTCACTGAGAGTCACAGCAGCCTTGCCGCGGTTCACGGCTTCGGCCCATGTCTCGATGACATCGGAGCCATTATACGTACGATAATATATATTGACATCGAACGGATAGTGCTTATCGGTCATCTTCACTATGGTCTCCTCGCCGTTGTCGGTATTCTTCCGCTCAACGCCGGTCACGGCCATATCGAGAGTCATATTTCCGTCGGGGTGAGTGACGCTCATGGCGGTCTCGCGATGCGAGGTCATGCCATACACAGGATAGGCATCGAGAGGGGTCGAGGCCGATTCGGCAACACCCGCCACATCGGAAGCCGGCAGTTTCTCACCATAATAAAGGAATCGGAGCGGCGCGCCGTCGGTGGCATCGAGCAAAATAGTGGTGTTCGCGGTTGATACATTCACTATTTCAGCACTGGCCGCAAAGCCTGCAAACACAAAAAGTGCCGAGGCTGCAAGTCTGGTACAGGATTTTTGGTTCATTAATCGCTATAAAGATTGGTATTTATATTTACAACGGCAAAAATAACTTTTATTTTCCATAATATCTAATTAAATAGGATTTAAGACCATCAATGGTCAAAAAAGTACAACCTCAGAAAGTAAATACCAAAATATTTATTGTATATTTGCGGCAACCTTACCAATATCATGTCAAAAATCATTACCGAAATCACTCCTCTATCCGAAAAGGATTGCTTCTATCTCATCGACAGGCGCAAAATGTGCTTCGACTACCCAATCCATCGTCACAATGAAATAGAGCTCAACTTTGTGAGCAACTGCACCGGTTGCAAGCGTGTTGTCGGCGACTCTATCGAAACACTCGGCTACTACGACCTCGCCCTTATCGGCCCGGGACTCGAACACGGCTGGGAACAGGGCGACGCCGTCAACGAGGGCGACATGCGCGAAATCACCGTGCAGTTCGCCGCCGAAAATCACGACTCATACCTGTCCAAAAACCAGCTCAAACCCATTCTCGAGCTTTTCAGCAACGCCCGGCAGGGTGTGTCGTTCGGCCAGGATTTCATAAAAAGCATTATTCCGAAACTCGACGAACTCACACAGCCTCAACCTGGATTCCTGCGTCTTATAAAACTTCTGGAGATTATATATGCGATGTCGACAACAAACGACAGCAAAATACTCTCCACAACAAGTTTTGCCAACGCTCGCACTCAAAGCGACTCCCGCCGTGTGCAGAAAGTAGAAGAATACATATCGCAAAATTATACCAGGCCTATCTACCTCAACGAAATGGCCGATCTTGCCGGAATGGCGCCAACGGCGTTCAGCCGCTTCTTCAAGGCGCGAACGGGCCGTACCCTATCCGATTATATAATAGACATGCGGCTCGGCCATGCAGCCCGCTTGCTCGTAGACACAAACCTCACCAGCGCCGAAGTATGCTACGAATGCGGGTTCAACAACATATCAAACTTCAACCGCCTCTTCAAAAAGAAAAAAGGCTGCAGCCCCAAAACCTTCCGCGAGAACTACCTCAAAACCAAAATCGTAATCTGAGAATAATTAGAAATTAGGAGTTAGGAGTTAGAAGTTTGCCATCGGCGCAACTCCTAACTCCTAACTCCTAACTCCTAACTTGTAATTTCTAACTAAAATGATACTTTTTTGCCAGTGTCAGACACCGTGATGTAATTTGTTTGGAAGTGTGATTCTTTCGCATTAGCTTTGTAGCATAATCATATGCCATGAAAAAGAAATCACTTGCAATTATACTTTTTTCGGCGCTCGCATTCGGCAATGCGGACGCAAAAATAATACTCCCCGACATTGTCGGCGACAATATGGTTGTGCAGCAGAACTCCGGCGCACGTATCTGGGGCTGGGCAACTCCCGGCAGCGAAATCAGCGTGGCCGGCTCGTGGAATACCGCTGCCACCGCAAAAACCAAAACAGGCAAAGACGGCCGATGGCAGCTTGAACTCGCCACACCAGGCGCCACGTTCGCTCCTCAGACAATCACCATAAAAGGCGATGGCGACAATATCGAAATCAAAAATGTCGCCGTCGGCGAAGTTTGGTTCTGCTCCGGCCAGTCGAACATGGAAATGCCCCTGCGCGGATTCTGGACGCAGCCCGTCGAAGGCGCCGTCGAAGCCATAGCATACTCAGGCCAATACCCCGGTATCAGATTCGCGAAAGTACCGAAAGCTGCCGCCTACACACCACAGGACCGCGTGACATCGCCCTGGAAAGTAAGTTGTCCGGAAAATGCCTACGACTTCAGCGCCCTCGCATACTTTTTCGCCGAATCGCTCACCAAACTTCTCAACGTGCCTGTCGGAATAATCGATTGCACCTACGGCG
Source organism: uncultured Porphyromonadaceae bacterium (assembly GCA_946553045.1). Taxonomy (GTDB): domain Bacteria; phylum Bacteroidota; class Bacteroidia; order Bacteroidales; family Muribaculaceae; genus CAG-873. The sequence continues at coordinate 34,017 of CAMNRO010000009.1, forward strand.
GCTCCAAACTCGAAGGCTGGCAAAGCCGCGAACAGCTCGACAAATACCCCGAGTGGAACGTAGAAAAAGAAAAGAACGATTCAACGCTGGCCGAGTACGAACGCATCAACGTGATGTACAACGCCATGCTTCATCCCATAATCGGATATACCGTCAAGGGCTTCCTCTGGAACCAGGGCGAATCGAATGTCGGACGCCACGCCACCTACCCCTACCATAAGCGCGACATGATAAACGAATGGCGCTCTAAATGGAACCTGGGCGAACTCCCCTTCTACTTCGTCGAAATACCTGGCTGGAACTACGAAAATCCCGAAGGCACCAATGCCGCCATTTTCCGCGAATGTCAGCATAAAGCTGCCGATTTGATTCCATCTTGCGAAATCGTGTGTACTTCCGACCTCGTCTATCCGTTCGAAGTAGACGATATACACGCCCGCAAAAAGAAAGAAATCGGCGAACGCCTCGCCTTCATGGCCGCCGACAAAACATATGGCATAAAAGGCATGCCCACCCGCTACCCTCGCTATAAATCCATGGAAATCAACGGAGACAAAGCCATTCTTTCCTTCGAAAACGCCTGGGAAGGCTTTACTCCCAACAAAGAACTCGAAGGATTCGAAGTAGCCGGCTCCGACCGCAGATTCCACCCTGCCATTGCCCGCGAAAATCCGCAGACACTCAAAATAGAAGTCGAGCGTCCGGCCGAAGTTGACGAAATCAAGGCCGTGCGATACAATTTCAAAAATTTTGCAATCGGCAAAGTATTCAACGTTTTAGGCCTTCCGCTGGTGCCATTCCGCACCGACGACTGGGACGACTAAACAGTTTTTCATATGTTATATAACATATTTGGTAAAGAAAGATAGATTTGGGTTAATTTAGTATCATTAGATACAAAAAACGCACTTTTTAGTGCGTTTTTTATTTTCATATAACAATACATTCATTATATTTGTACTGCTGAATTACAACTATTATACAAACACTTATCTTTACATAATTAAATACGCGGCCATAAAACAACTCATGATATAAAAACACCGACAAATAGAATATCAACACAAAAAAGTATCATATAGAGATAAAAAAAGTGTTCTCTTACCCATAGGATATTGCGTATCTTTGCATACGTAAAAACACACTTTAATGAAGAAGCCTTATTTCATTTTTACCATGATTCCGCTTTTCCTTTCAAGCCTATTCGGCTGTTCGAAAAAGGAAAGCACGGTTTCGCCCGACACTCAGTTTGTAAGCGTAGGCACCGACGGCAAATTCCATATTGGCGACTCCATATATAATTATGTGGGCACCAACTTCTGGTATGGCGCCATTCTTGCCTCCGAAGGCCGTGGCGGCGACCGCGGACGCCTCACCCGGGAGCTCGACCTGCTTCAGTCGCTCGGAGTCGACAATCTGCGCGTTCTGGCAGGCGGCGACGGCGAAGAAAACATTCCCTCGCACATAATGCCCGTCATCCAGACCGCTCCCGGAGTCTACAACGACACTATCCTCGACGGTCTCGACTACCTCATGGCCGAGCTCGAACGCCGCGACATGAAAGCCGTCGTCTATCTCAACAACGCATGGGAATGGAGCGGCGGCTACGGCACCTACCTCGAATGGGCAGGCGCAGGACCCACCCCCAACCCCGCGACAGACGGCTACCAGGCATACATGAACCATGTAGCAAAATTCGTGCACAACGATTCTGCGAAAGCTCTCGCAGCCGAGCACGTCAAAAACATCGTAAGCCGCACAAACCGCTACACCGGACGCCCCTATACCGAATCGCCCGCCATCATGTCGTGGCAGATTGCCAACGAACCCCGCGCCTTCGCCGGCGACTCGCTCACCAAGGCAGCCTTCGAAAACTGGATTGCAACCCAGGCAGCCCTCATCAAGAGCCTCGACCACAACCACATGGTATCTACAGGCAGCGAAGGACGCCACGGCTGCGAAGGCGACATTGCCCTATGGGAACGCATCCATACCAATCCCGACATCGACTACGGAATCATACACCTGTGGCCTTACAACTGGGGCTGGATAGACTCGGCCACTGTTGTCGAAAACGTCGATACGGCATGCGCCCGCGCATACGAATACATAATGCCTCATGCCGAAATGATGAAGAAAGCCGGAAAGCCTCTGGTTCTTGAAGAATTCGGATACCCGCGCGACAGCATGGCAACAGAACCTGGCACCCCGACCGTCGGCCGCGACCGCTTCTACGCCTACGTATTCTCTCTCATCAAAGAAAGCGGAGCCATCGACGGCTGCAACTTCTGGGGCTGGGGAGGATATGCCCAACCGGGCCACACCACCTGGCAGCCGTGGGAACCATATACCGGCGACCCCGCCCAGGAGCCTCAGGGCCTCAACTCGGTATTCGCCGCCGACTCGACCACTCTGGAAATCATAAAATCATTATAAATACCCAACCTACTGTGCATGAAAACAAGTAATTTTACGCACGTGAGAACTCTCGTGCTGGCCCTTTTCGCGGCCATCACAATGAGCCTCACGGCACAGACCACCGTCAAAGGTGTCGTAACAGACAACACCGGCGAGCCTATAATAGGCGCTTCCGTGGTCGAGAAAGGCAAATCGGGTGGTGCCGTCACCGATTTCGACGGTAACTATACCATCTCAGTATCAAACCCCAAAGCTACCCTCGTATTCTCATACGTCGGCATGAAAACCAAAGAAGAGCCCCTCAACGGACGCACTCAGCTCGACGTCGTGCTCGAGGAAAACAGCGAGGCGCTCAGCGAAGTCGTGGTCGTGGGCTACGGCACACAGCGCAAGAGCGACATCACCGGTTCGGTGGCCCAGCTCTCTGAAGAACAGATGAAACAGACCATCGTCACCAACGCCGACCAGATGCTTCAGGGCAAGGTCGCCGGTGTGCAGGTGACACAGAACTCCGGTGCTCCCGGCGGTGCAACCTCTATCCGTATCCGCGGTGCGAGCTCGCTCAACTCGTCGAACGAACCTCTCTATGTAATCGACGGCGTGCCCATGTCAACCTCGGGCTCCGATATCGGCGGTTTCGCCTGGGCCGGCGGCTCCAACGGCCAGACCAAGGTCAACCCCCTCGCTGCCATCGCCCCCAGCGACATCGTGAGCATCGACGTGCTTAAAGACGCATCGGCCTGCGCCATCTACGGTGCCGCCGGCGCAAACGGTGTTATCCTCGTCACAACCCGCCGAGGCAGCACCGGACGCAGCAATATCACTTACGACGGATATGTGGCATGGCAGGAAACAGCCAAACGCCTCGACATGATGAACCTCCGCGAATATGCACACTACCAGAAGCAGCTCTTCGACGAAGGTATCCTCAACAACAGCAACATGGACCCCGCCTACCTCGACCCCAGCCTCCTCGGCCGCGGCACCGACTGGCAGGACGAAGTGTTCCGTACTGCCTTCATGCAGAGCCATCAGGTGAGCGTCACCGGCGGTAACGAAAAAACCACATACGCCATGTCGGGCGGTTGGATGAGCCAGGAAGGTATCATCATCGGTTCCGACTTCACCCGCTTCAACACCCGCTTCAACATCGACCACAACTTCACCAAATGGTTGAAAATCGGCGGCTCGCTCGCATATACCCGCACCGACGAAAAAATCACCCTCAACGACGGCAGCGACGGCGTCATCATGCAGGCCATGACAATGATGCCTTCTGTGCCCGTACGCGACTTCGAAGGCAACTGGGCCGGACCAAACACCGTAAACGGCTCTTCGACATGGAACCCCGTGGCCCTCGCGCTCGAGAAGAACAACACCCTCCTGCGCCAGCGCGTGATGGGTAACTTCTACCTCAGCGTCGACTTCCTCAAATACTTCACATTCCGCGCCGAATACGCATTCGACGCCTCGCAGAACCAGAACAAGGCATATGTGCCCCGCTACAAATTCGGCCAGGTGAGCAACGACATCAACCAGATGATGCACCGCGAAGACCACGGCTTCTTCTGGATGCAGAAAGACTACGTGACCTATCACCAGACATTCGCCGAGAAACACGACGTGACCGTCATGGGCGGTTTCGAAGCCTCGAAATCGAGCTGGAACGGAACATGGCTCATCAAGAAAAACTTCACCACCGACGACATCTTCGTAATCGGTGAAGACGGCGACTACTACAACAACTCCGGCTGGCAGGACGCCGCTACAAACGCCTCTGTCTTCGGCCGTGTGAACTACGGTTTCGACAACCGCTACCTCATCACCGCCACCATACGTACCGACGGTTCCTCCAAGTTCGGCCCGGCCAACAAATGGGGGTCTTTCCCCTCGGCGGCAGCCGCATGGCGCATCAACCAGGAAGAATTCATGGAAGGCGCATCCTCATGGCTCAACAACCTCAAGCTCCGTCTCGGCTACGGCCGCGTAGGTAACTCCAACATCGACACCTACCGCTACGCCGCCGCCATGAAGCCCATGCTCACGCCCAACGGAACCGCCTACTACCCCGACAACCTCTCAAATCCCAAACTCAAATGGGAGTCGTCTGAACAGTTCAACGCCGGTATCGACTTCGCGGCCTTCAACAACCGCCTCGAATTCACCGTCGATGTATATAAGAAGCAGACCAAAGACCTCCTCATGCAGATCTTCACCCCCGACCACATCGCCAGCAACGAATATCTGACAATCCAGACTCCCTATTCCAACATAGGCAAGACACAGAACATCGGTATCGACTTGCAGATCAACGCCCGCCCCGTGGTGACTAAAGATTTCTTCTGGAACTCAGCCCTCACAATCTCGCACAACCGCAACAAAGTGGTGGCTCTCAACGATGACTCGCAGGTGCTCTACGGCAAAGTTGACTGGTACGCTCCCTTCCAGACAGTATCCATGTTCAAGGCAGGCCAGCCCATGGGCGTTTTCTACGGCTATGAGACCGAAGGCTTCTTCATGAACGAAGCCGACATTATCGGCCACGCCACCCAGACCGGCGGCAACGTACCCTACGCCAACCGTATCAGCAAGGAATCCGGCGCATGGGTAGGCGACATCAAGTTCCGCGACCAGAACGGCGACGGTGTCATCGACGAAAAAGACCAGAAAGTAATCGGCGACCCCAACCCCGATGTAACCTTCGGCTTCACCAACACCTTCACATACAAAGGCTGGGAACTCAACATCGGACTCACCGGCCAGATCGGCGGCGACGTTCTCAACTGGTCGCGCTACAAAATCGAAGGCCTCGCCTCCATCTGGGATAATCAGGCCGCTTCGGTGCTCGACCGCGTGCAGATTGGCAAAATCGACCCCAATGGCGGCGACGACATCTCCAACCTTCAGGTTATCGGCGGCGGCAAGAACGGCATACCCCGCTTCTCCAGCCTCGACGGCAACCAGAACAACCGCATGAGCGACCGCTGGATCGAAGACGGCTCATACCTCCGTATCCAGAACATTTCGCTCGCCTACAACCTCCCCGAGCGCTGGGTCAAGAAAGCCTTCATGCAGTCGGCCAAGATATACGTCAACCTCCAGAACGTATATACTTTCACAAAGTACAGCGGCTACGACCCCGAAATCGGCGCATACAACCAGAGCTCGCTCCTTCAGAACATAGACCGCGGCCGCTACCCCACCCCCCGCACCTACACTCTGGGCCTCAATCTCAGTTTCTAAACTCTCACCTCTCATATAAGATATATCAATGAAAAAATATATAAAGAAAGCAGCTCTTGCTACTGTCCTGGCGGCCTCGATGGCGTCGTGCAACGACTTCCTCACCGTCGACCCCTCCGACAAACTCGTGCAGGACAACTTCTACACTTCGGCCGAGCACATACGCCTCAACACCATGACGCTCTACGCCGCCAAGACCTGGACCAACTACACCATCAATTTCCAGTGGAAGACCGACATGCTCGCAGGCGACATGTTCTACACTTACGACGCGGAAGGCCAGTGGTTCTTCGGTACTTACACACCCGTAAACCAGTACATCGGCGAAGGCTGGAAAGGCATCTACAACGTCATTCTCTTCGCCAACTCGGTTATCAACGACATGCCCAAGAGCTGCAAAGGCGTAGCTCAGGCCGATATCGACGCCGCAATTGCCGAGGCACGCGCTATACGCGCTTTCTGCTACTACCAGATTGCAGAACTCTGGCACGACGCTCCCATCATCTTCGACAACACCTCCAATATCGCCAACGGTAACCTCGACGTGCCCCGCAACACACAGAAGAGCATATACCGCTTCGCCCTCGAAGATGCCGACTACGCCGTCGAAAATCTCCCCGAGACCGACCCCGACAACTTCCGCTGCAACAAAAATACAGCACGCGCTATCCGCGCCAAGCTTCTTGTGACAATGGCATCGCACACCGACTACGGCTATGACCGCGCCGACCTCTACAGCCGCGCTGCCGCCGATGCGGAAACTGTAATGCAGTCACGCCCGTGGATTGAAGATATTCCCTTCGAAACTCTCTTCGATGTCGAGACAAACAATGGTCCCGAATCAATCCTCGCAATCCAGTGCGCTGTCCAGGGTTATGGATACGGCAATGCAAAAAATGCAGCATGGAGCCGCAGCTCGGTCATCGCCGACCAGACCTGGGGTGCCGGCAAAGGCCCCACAATCTCGCTGCAGAAATCGTATGACTCCACCGACCGCCGCCGCAAATGGACATACATGACCAATGGCGACTTCTATCCCAACCTCGCAAAAGCTCAGGGCGGTTACACCTACAAGTACTTCAACCGCGACGCCGAAGGCACTGCAATCGAGGAGCGCAACGAAGTGAACGCCCACATCAAGAAATATGTCATTGGCAAAGCGGCCGACTGCAACGGCAACGTAGGCCTCGGTCAGGACGCCGCAAACAACATCTACCTTATCCGCCTCGCCGACATGTATCTCACCTATGCCGAAGCAATCCTCGGCACGAGCACCTCGACCTCCGACGCCAAGGCTCTCGAGAAATACAACGGTATCCGCAAGCGCGCAGGCGTGAGCGAGGCCAACTCGATTACCTTCAAGGACATCATGCAGGAACGCCGCCGTGAGTTCGCGTTCGAATCCATCACCTGGTTTGATGTGCTCCGTCTCCGCTACCGCGAAGGCGACGCCGCAGCCCTCGAATATGTGAACAGCGGCTACGGCTCGGGCTATAACCGCGTGGCTCAGTACCTCGCCGTCTCAGGTATGGACCAGAGCCAGGAAAACGATGACAATTCCTACATCATCGTCCAGAACCGCGACGAGTATGCCATGTACGACCCCATCATTCTCACCGCCTCGGCTTTCAAGGTGCCTATCCCCGCAGCCGTTTCCACAAGCTGCCCCGCCTTCGCCGGCGAACCGGTAGACTTCTATGCAGGCGAATAATAAAACCGAAAAACAACGACTTAACATGAAAAAATTCATTAAATATACAGCTCTGTCGGCAGTCGTTCTTTCGGCTGGATGCATGGCTTCGTGCAGCGAGACCGACGCCGAACAGGACCGCGGCAACACCCCGGTAGTGAAATACGTGCGCGATTGCGACCCCGCCAAAGGCGACTCGCTCATCGTTGCAGCCTCGCTCGGCGCCAAGCTCGCCTTCATCGGCGACAATCTCGGCGACGTGCAGCAGATGTGGTTCAACGACCAGAAGGTGAAACTCAACCCGACCATGGTGACATCGCACTCCATCATCGTCGACGTGCCCAACGTCATTCCATCCGAGGTCAACAACCTCTGCCGCCTCATCACATCTACCGGCATTACCGTAGACTATCCGTTCACTATCTCCATTCCGGCACCCCGTCTCGACGAAATGGACTGCGAATGGGCCCTCCCCGGCTCGAACGCCACCCTCAAGGGCGCATACTTCGCCGATGACCCCAACGTACCCATGACCGTCACCTTCCCCGGCGGTATCGTGGCCGACATCATCGACTACGACCAGTACAACCTCACCTTCAAAGTACCCGAAGGCGCTGTCGAAGGTCCTATCACAGTGTCCACCATCTATGGCCAGGGCAAGACTTCGTTCAACTACCGCGACACACGCGGCATGCTCTTCGACTTCGAGCCCGACGGTGTGACCGGTCTCGGCCTGCAGGAAAACAAGCAGGGCTGGCACCAGCCTGCCTACGGCAACGACGAGAACTCCCTCGACGGAACATATATCCGCTTCGGCAACGGCGAAGCCACCCTCGACAATGACGCCTGGGACGACAACAATTTCGCCTTCGAGCACTGGGCCGGCACATGGAGCGAGCCCGTGACATACCCGGCCCGTATCGGCGACCGCCTCTCCGACCTCGTCGATTTCTCCGACTTCAGCAACATGACCCTGAAATTCGAGATGATGATTCCCGAATCCAACCCCTGGCAGGCATGTGCAATGCAGCTCATCTTCGCCGGTGTAGACCGCGTATCCAATAGCGCCGCAGGCGTTCCCGACATCTACGGCAATATCGTGGCCGGCGGTAACAACAGCTTCTTCCAGGACGACAACGGCAAGGCCGACGGCCTCGCCCGCGGTCTCTACCGCCCCTGGTCTGCTACCGACGCCTTCCACACTGCCGGAAAATGGATTACCGTGAGTGTGCCCATCAAGGACTTCATCTATAACTCCGTAGGCGGCAAGGCTTCCATTCCCCTTACAGCCAAAGACTTCGACTGCTTCACCATGTTCGTATGGGCAGGCGGTGCCGAAGGTGTGGCTTGTCAGCCGATAATATATATAGACAATATCCGTGTGGTTAAAAACTGAGAAACACATCGAACAACATGAAAAAAATATTCAATATAGCCGGTGTGGCAATGCTCTGTATGTCGGTGGCGATGACTACGTTCACCTCCTGCGACGACAACGATGACTTCAACACCAACCAGTATATCGGAGGCGTCAATCTCAACTCCTTCGGCCCCAGCCCCGTTGCCCGCGGCGGCGAGCTCCGCTTCCTCGGCAGCGGCATGGACCAGATTGTAAAAATATCTATCCCGGGATGCGACGATATCACCGACATCGAGCGCGTCAGCAGCGAGGAAATCCGCGTCAAAGTGCCTCAGACAGCCGAACCCGGCTACCTCACCCTGCACTATGCCGGTGGCTCAATCGAGACCAAGACCATGCTCACCTACTCCGAGCCTATCAGCATCGACGAAATCTCGCCCCTCACCGTGAAGCCCGGCAACGAGCTCACCATCTCCGGCGAATACCTCAACCTCATCAAGGAGGTATGCTTCTCCTTCACGACCGACAGCGTCAACGTCTATGCAGAGGCCTTCACCGCCCACGACCGCAAGACCATCTCGCTCATCGTGCCCGCCGAAGCCATCAGCGGCACTATCACGCTCTCCGACGCAAAGGAAATGCCCAACACCATCGAATCTGAAGTCGAAATCGAGGTAATCGTGCCCTCCGTGGAGGCTCCCCTCGACCTCACCAATGCCAAGGGTGGCGACAAAGTCACCGTCAAGGGCAAAGACTTCGACCTCATCACATCGGTTGAAATGCCCGACGGCACGACAGTCGAATACACCGCCGAAGAAGGCGAGGAAGAAGCCATCTCCTTCGTTCTCCCCGACAACACCACCGACGGCGCCATCGTGGTCTGCACGGCCTCGGGTGTCAAAGTGGTAGTGGCCAACATCGGCATGGTGGTGCCCACCGAAATCACCGTCGTGCCGGCCGATGGAATCCTTCCCGGCCAGGAAGTGACCATAAACGGTCTCAACATGGACCAGGTAGTCTCCATCACCCTTCCCCATGTAGACAGCGCCGTTGAGCCTACAGAAGTAAGCGCCACCGCAGTCAAGTTCAGCTTCCCGGCCGAAGCATGGAGCGGCGAAGGCGCCCTCAACCTCAAGAGCGGCAAGAGCGTGCCCGTAAGCTTCGCCACAGCCATGCCCGAAGTCACCGGATTCGAACCCGCTCCCGTATCGGCCGGCGCCGATGTCACTCTCCGCGGCCGCAACCTCGACCTCGTGACAAAGATTGAATTCGCCGGTCTCGAACCTGTCGAAATAAGCAACGCCACAGCCGACGCCATCACCGTAACCGTTCCCGCAACCGCCGCCACCGGCGCCCTCACCCTCCACAAAGCCAACGGCGAAACCGCCACTACCCCCGAACTCGAGGTAAACGCTCCCGAGTGCGCATATGTGGTATCGGTAGACACCGAAGAGCCCGAAGCCGGCAAAATAATGGCATTTACACTTGCCAATGGCGACAAGCTCACATCGGTCGAAGTTAACGGCGCTTCCGTACAATACATCTTCAATGCCGACAAGCTCTATGTGAACCTCCCCGCAAGCTGCGGCAAAGGCACTGTAGTGCGCCTCGTGTCGTCTAACGGCGAAATCAGCTACACCTACGACGTCATTCCCGCAACCCATGTGGCAAGCGTAATCTACGAAGGCATGTTCTCGCTCGGCAACTGGAATGCCGGCGGTCTCCGACTCTACAAGGAGTCGTTCGAAGGCGTTCCCGCCGGTGCCAAGCTCGTATTCTACATTTCGGCTACCGCCGACGCCCAGATTCAGCTCAACGACGCCAACTGGGGTCAGTTCGCTATGATCGACATTCCCGCAGGCGCCACCACCGTCGAATACGAACTCACAGCCGACAACCTCAGCCAGATTCTCGGCACCGACGACGGCTGGAGCACTACCGCAATCGTCATAAACGGCCACACCGCAGTGATAAATAAGATTGGCCTCGAATACGAACGCAGCACAGAAACCGTTATATGGGAAGGTGCATGGACCTGCGCCGGCTGGAACGGCAACCAGGACCTCGCCTGGGGCGGCTACGACTGGAGCACGGTCAAGCCCGGCACCGTCCTCCGCGTATATATGACCCCGACCGTAGCCGACCCGGCCTCCGACTGGTGGGTGATATCGCTCCGCAGCGGCACATCGTGGTCTAACCTCGCCGCTCCGATACCCGACCAGTACGGTCAGCCCGGCAGCGTCCTCGAAGTGACCCTCGAAGCAAGCACCATCGACGAGCTTGTTCGCGAAAACGGACTCATCATCACCGGCGACGGTTTCATTATGAACAAAATAACCCTCGAATAAGCATATCATGAAATTCAAAACCAACATAATCACCGGTGTCGCCCTCTCGGGTGTGCTCGCCCTCGGCATGTCGCTCGTTTCATGCGACAACGACCACAAGCCCGACTGGAACGAAACCGCACCTTTCGACATCAGTTTTGTGGCAGCCTCCGTTGCCGAAGGCGACGAAATCGAAGTAGGAACAAAGACTGTCGAACTCTCCTACTCCGCCCCCATCGCCATCAGCCAGACCGCCGAGATAACTCTCAACAACGGCAAACTGACCGGCTCAGTCTCGGCCGAAGACCCCACAGTGCTCGTGCTCGATCTGCCCGCACTCGAAGGTTCTACCGAATATACCCTCAACGTGCCCGAGCGCGCCGTAGCCGGCATCGGCTCCAAGACTTTCGCGCCCGCCCTCGCTATTCACTTTAGAACAGCAGGCAAGGTACTCCCCGTCACCGACATCGAGCCTCTGGTCAACCCCTCGGCCACCCAGACAGCCAGAAACGTGCACGAATTCCTCATCGAGAACCACGGCAAGAAGATTATCTCCGGCGCCATGGCAAACGTGAACAACAACAACGATTTCGCCGGCTGGATCAAGGACAAGACAGGCAAAGACGTGGCCTTCACATGCTACGACTTCATACACCTCCCCGAGTCGGGCCAGAACTGGATTGACTACACCGACATCACTCCCGCCACCCAGCAGTGGAACGCCAACGGCCTCGTGGGCTACATGTGGCACTGGCGCGTTCCCACCGACGAGCAGGCTTACAACGACAAGGACTACAACCGCTACGACAGCTCAATCAAGCCCGCAAACGGCGGCAGCGGCACAAACTTCAACATCGAGAACGCACTTCAGGAAGGCACTTGGGAAAACAAGGTCATCATCGAAGACCTCGACAAGGCCGCTGCAATCCTCAAGCAGCTTCAGGACGCAGGCATACCCGTAATCTGGCGTCCTCTCCACGAAGCCGCCGGCAGCTACAAATACGACGGCGCATGGTTCTGGTGGGGCGCCAAGGGTGGCGAAGCCACCAAAAACCTATGGAAGCTCATGTACGACCGCCTTGTGAACCACCACGGCCTCAACAACCTCATCTGGGTATGGACCGCGCAGTGCGAGGAAGGCTACTACGACCGCATGGCCGCTGACTATCCCGGCAACGAATTTGTCGACGTAATCGGTGTCGATATCTACGCCGACAACGACGGCTCCCAGATTGCAGCCTACAACGCTCTCAAGGAAGTATGCAACGGCAAGAAACTCATCGTCCTCGGTGAGACCGGCCTCGTGCAGAATCCCGAGAAGTGCATTGCCGACGGTGCCTACTGGTCATGGTTCAACCTCTGGTACACCTACGACATACACAAGACAGGCGACGACACCGACGGCTTCGGCAACACCGCAGCCTCGCTCCGAGCAGTCATGGAGAGTCCGCTGGTAATCACACGCGACCAGATGCCCTCTCTCAAATAGGTTAAGCCCCCTCTCTAACCCCTAACCACTCAGCACTAACCTAATGAACAGAATCGCAATAGGTTTATTAGCAGCTTCAGCCGTTTTTGCTGCCTGCAGGCAGCAAAAACCGGCCGGAGATGAGCCTCAGACCCCGACGCCCGCACAAGAATTGAGAGAGCGCCTCGCAGCAGGCTCGGCCGACGGCAAAATCCTCTTCGGACACCACGACGACCCTGTCTACGGACACGACTGGAAGTTCGACCAGAGCCGCTCCGACGTCAAAGCCGTTGCAGGCAGGTACCCCGCCATGATGAGCTGGGATCTGGGCCGTATCGAGCTGGGCGACTCGCTCAACATCGACGGCGTGCCCTTCGACCGTATCCGCAGCGAGGTGCGCGCCCAGAATGCCCGCGGTGGCATCAACACCTTCAGCTGGCATCTGTGGAATCCCGTCAACGGCGGCGACAGCTGGCAGGTGACCGACTCCACAATCGTTGCCAAAATGGCCAACGATTCTACCTGCAACAAGCTCTACCGCGCCCAGGTGCGCGCCGTAGCCGACTTCCTCGGTTCACTTACCGATGAAAACGGCAATCGTATAGGCGTCATCTTCCGACCCTGGCACGAAAACAGCGGCGGCTGGTTCTTCTGGGGAGCGCCTCTCTGCTCGGCCGAAGACTACCATAAACTGTGGACCGACATGCGCGAGGAAATGGACGCAGCAGGCATCGACAATGTGCTCTACGCATACTCGCCTGACCGCACCGAGACCTTCGAAGGCTACATGTCGCGCTACCCCGGCGATGAACTCGTCGATATCCTCGGAATGGACATATACCACTTCGGTGGCGAAGCCGGCACCGACGAATACCGCAACGCCGTCACCTCGGGGCTCGGTATTGTCAGAAAAGCGGCCGCCGAACACGGCAAAATAGCCGCTTTCACCGAAACAGGCATGGAAAGCATTCCTATGGCCGGATGGTGGACCGATGTCCTCCTGCCCCTGCTGAAAGAGAATCCGGTGAGCTACGTCGTTGTATGGCGAAACGCCCACGACCGGCCCGAACATTTCTACGCCCCCTATCCCGGCCAGATTTCCGAAGAATCTTTCAAAACTTTTGCATCCGACTCAACAATAATCCTCATATGAAAGTGAAAAGTGAAAGGTGAAGAGTGAAATCAACAGCATGATTATCAAAAACCATTTGCTTCACTTTTCACCTTCCACCATTCACCAACTATTACCGCTTCACTAATAATGAATATTTTCGAACATAGGAAAAAACTTGTCCTCGATCGCTACGAGGAACTTATCGCCCGTCCTAACGAGGCTATCGAAGGAAACGGCATCTACTGCCGCTACAAGAACCCCGTCATCACAGCCGAAATGGTTCCCCCGACCTGGAAGTACGACTTCAATCCGGCTACCAATCCATTTTTCATGGAGCGCATAGGCGTGAATGCCACCCTCAACTCCGGCGCCATAAAGTGGAATGGCAAGTATCTCCTTATAGTACGCGTCGAAGGCAACGACCGCAAATCGTTCTTCGCCGTAGCAGAAAGCCCCAACGGCATAGACAACTTCCGCTTCTGGGAGCGCCCCGTGACCATGCCCGACACCGACAATATCGGCACCAATGTCTACGACATGCGACTCACCGCCCACGAAGACGGCTATATCTACGGACTCTTCTGCGTTGAGCGCCACGATGATTCCCAGCCCGGCGACCTCTCGGCCGCGACAGCCGCCTGCGGTATCGCCCGCACCAAAGACCTCGTGAACTGGGAGCGCCTCCCCGACCTCAAGTGCGCCAGCCAGCAGCGCAACGTCGTGCTCCACCCCGAGTTCGTTGACGGCAAATATGCCCTCTACACCCGTCCGCAGGATTCGTTTATCGACACCGGCAGCGGCGGCGGCATTGGCTGGACCCTCATCGACGACATCACAAAAGCTGAAATCACACGTCCCGAGCACATCATCGACGAACGCATTTACCACACCATCAAGGAAGTGAAGAACGGCGAAGGCCCGCACCCCATCAAGACCACCAAAGGCTGGCTCCATCTGGCCCACGGCGTGCGCAACTGCGCCTCCGGCCTCCGCTACGTGCTCTACATGTATATGACAGCCCTCGACGAACCCTGGCGCAAGATTGCCTCGCCTGGAGGATACTTCATGGCTCCCGTCGGCGAAGAATACACCGGCGACGTGATGAACGTGCTCTTCACCAACGGCTGGATTGCCGACGAAGACGGCCGCGTATTCATATATTACGCCTCGTCCGACACCCGCATGCATGTAGCCACATCGACCGTAGACCGCCTCGTGGACTACTGCCTCAACACGCCCGCCGACGGCCTCACTACCGCCGAATCTGTCAGAACCATCAACCGTCTCATAGATTCGAACCTCGAAATCCTCAATCCGGCAGCCAAAGCCGAATAAACAAGCGCGCGATACCATGACGAACTTAAAGGAAAAAATCGGTTACGGCTTCGGCGACATGTCGTCGTCGATGTTCTGGAAGGTCTTCAGCTACTATCTGCCTTTCTTCTACTCGAATATATTCGGCCTCTCGCTCGTCGACGCAGCCCTTCTTGTGCTCGTCACACGAATCTGGGATGCCATATCCGACCCCATGATGGGCATCGTAGCCGACCGCACCCGAACCCGCTGGGGCAAATACCGTCCGTATCTGCTCTGGATTGCGGCACCATTCTCCATATGCGGCATTCTGCTCTTCACCACTCCCGACTTCTCTTATGCCGGCAAGCTGATATGGGCCTATGTCACATATATAATGATGATGACTGTCTACACAGGCATTAACGTGCCATACGGCGCCATGCTCGGTGTCATTTCCGACAATCCGAAGGAAAAGACCGTGTTCTCGTCGTTCCGCATGTTCTTTGCCTATGGAGGCTCTTTCATCGCCCTCTTTTCATGGGAGCCCCTGTGCCGCTTCTTCCAGAACTCAATGGGCGCGTCGCCTGCCACAAGCTGGCAGTTCGCCATGTGCGTCATTGCCGCCGCCTGCCTCGTGCTTTTCCTTTGCTGCTTCGCCATGACCCGCGAAACCGTCCGCACGATACCCACCGGCTCGGTCGGCAGCGACTTCAGATCGCTGCTGTCCAACCGGCCCTGGTGGCTGCTTATCGGCGCGGCTATTTGCTTCAACCTCTTCAACACCGTCCGCGGTGCCACCGTGGCATATTTCTTCGCCGACGTCATCGGCTCCGACGCCTATCTGCCTTTCGGCACCTTCGGAAACATTCTCTTCTATTCGGGCCTTTTCCTCGGCATTGGCGAAATTGCCAATATGGCCGGCGTCGCCCTCGCGGTGCCTGTTTCGGGCCGTCTGGGCAAAAAGCATACCTTCATAGCCGTAAACCTCGCTCTCGTTGTGCTCAGCACGGCATTCTTCCTACTGCCCGTCAGCCCCGCCGGCTACTGGCTCATGCTCCTCTTCCAGGTGCTCATATCGGTGCTCACCGGCATTATGTCGCCCCTGGTATGGTCTATGTATGCCGACGTAAGCGACTATGCCGAGCTTAAATTCAACTCGGCCTCTACCGGCCTCATATTCTCGTCGTCGTCCATGGCGCAGAAATTCGGAGGCGCACTCGGCGGTGCCGCCGTGCTATGGCTGCTCAACGGCTGCGGCTACGACGAAGCCGCGACCGGAATCGGCCAGCCGGCATCGGCCATCAGCTGTCTGTGGTATCTCATGACAGTCATTCCTGCGGCCGTAGCAGCGGCAGCGGCTGTGATAGCATGGTTCTATCCACTTTCGACAGAAGCTGTAAACGAGATTGTCGCCAATCTCAAAGCACGCCGCAGGAGTTTCAACCAATCCAATCCGAAAGAAGACGAAGCAACTGATTTCGCCAACGTAATATGACAAAAGAACAACTCTGTGCGGAGGTCATCGAGAATCTCCGCACAAATATTCTACCCTACTGGGCCGACAGAATGATTGACCCCCGCGGCGGTTTCTACGGCCGACGCGACGGCAACGACCGCCTGAACCCCGACGCCCCGAAAGGCGCTATCCTGAACGCCCGCATTCTATGGGCATTCTCGGCCGCTTACCGCGTGCTCGGCGACCCGGCCTATCTCGAAACCGCCACACGGGCCAAACGCGAAATCATAGACCGTTTCTACGACCGCAGCCATGGCGGCATATACTGGTCGCTGACGGCAGATGGCGAACCTCTCGACACAAAGAAGCAGTTCTACGCCATCGGATTCGCAATATACGGACTATCCGAATATGCCCGTGCAACAGGCGATGAAGAGGCCCTCGACTACGCCGTGCGCCTCTTCCACGACATAGAGAACCACAGCCGCGACCGCGCGAACGGAGGTTATTTCGAAGCTCAGACACGCGACTGGCAGCCGATTGCCGACATGCGCCTGAGCGAGAAAGACGCCAACGCCTCCAAGACCATGAACACCCACCTCCACATCATCGAGCCATATACAAATCTGCTCCGCGTATGGCCCGACCCGGAGTTGAAAGAGGCGACAAAAGAACTTCTCGGCATTTTTCTCGATAAAATCGCCGCTCCGCAGTGGCGCGGACACATGGGTCTGTTCTTCGACGACTCCTGGCACCGTTCCGACGGCATTATCTCATACGGCCACGACATCGAAGCCTCGTGGCTGCTTCTCGAAACAGCTCAGGTACTCGCCGACGAGGCCCTTCTCGCCCGCACGCTCGACGCCACAAAACGCATTGCCGACGCCGCTCTGCACGGCCGTTGCACCGACGGCTCAATGGTCTACGAGCGCCATGCCGACGGCCGCTTCGACAACGACAAGCACTGGTGGGTGCAGGCTGAGCAGATGGTAGGCCTTGTATGGCTCCACTGCTACCACGGCGACACGACTGCACTCGAAAAAGCCGCCCTGACGTGGCAATACATCTGCCGAAATCTCGTTGACAATGAAAACGGCGAATGGTACTGGAGCCGCGCCAACGGCCTCATAAACCGCACCGACGACAAAGGCGGATTCTGGAAATGCCCCTACCACAACACCCGAATGTGCCTCGAAGTCTTCGAACGCCTTAATGAAAAATAATACATAGGACACATGAAAATCCGAACAATGCTGACAATATCCGCTATAACAGGCAGCGCACTCGCCGCAGGTGCCGGCAACCCGGCAATCCCGCAGGACCCCAAGCTCGAAGCCGCTGTCGAAAAAACGCTCGCAGGCATGAGCCTCGACGAAAAAATCGGCCAGATGACCGAACTCTCCATCGATGTGCTCGGCTCGTGGAAAGACGGCGAATTCTTCCTCGACCCCGAGAAAGTGCACGAAGCAATCGCCGTATATAAAGTCGGCTCAGTTCTCAACGCACCCGGCGGCCCCACAGCACAGACTCCCGCCAAATGGGAAGAAATCATAGGCTATCTCCAGAAAGTTTCCATAAAGGAAATAGGAATACCCTGCATATACGGCCTCGACCAGAACCACGGCACAACCTATACGCTCGGTGGAATCCTCTTCCCGCAGAACATCAATGTAGGAGCATCTTTCAACGCCCAAATGGCCGAACAGGCCGCTGCCGTGACCGCATACGAGACACGAGCAGCCGACTGCCCCTGGACGTACTCGCCCACCGTAGACCTCACCCGCGACCCCCGCTGGCCACGCGTATGGGAAAACTACGGCGAAGACCCGCTGGTAAACGCCGTCATGGGCTCGCAGCAGATTCGCGGTTTTCAGGGCAATAATCTCAACGATGTCGGCCCCGACCACATCGCAGCCTGCGTGAAACACTACTTCGGCTACGGCGCGCCTCGCACCGGCAAAGACCGCACACCGGCATACATAGCCCCCTCTGAGCTTCGCGAAAAATTCTTCGAGCCCTTCCGGGCTTGCATCGAGGCCGGAGCGCTGAGCCTTATGGTAAACAGTGGCTCTATCAACGGAATGCCCGTGCACGCAAGCTACGAATGGCTCACCAAATGGCTCAAGGAAGACCTCAACTGGGATGGCATGATTGTAACCGACTGGTCCGACATCAACAACCTCTACACCCGCGAACACGTCGCCGCCGACAAGAAAGAAGCCATCGAAATGGCTATCAACGCCGGCATCGACATGTCGATGGAGCCCTACGACCTCAATTTCTGCACCCTCCTCAAAGAGCTCGTCCAGGAAAAACGCGTGAGCATGGAGCGTATCGACGATGCAACCCGCCGGGTGCTCCGTCTCAAATACCGCCTCGGTCTTTTCAAGACTCCCGACACCTACTTCAGGAACTATCCGCAGTTCGACAGCAAGGCGCACCGCGAGCTTGCCGTCAGCGCCGCCGAAGAATCGGAAATCCTGCTCAAGAACAACGGCGGCATCCTGCCTCTGAAAAAAGGCACACGCATACTCGTCGCCGGCCCCAACGCCAACTCAATGCGCTGTCTTAACGGCGGCTGGAGCTATTCATGGCAGGGCCACCTCACCGACCGTTTCGCCGGTGAATACAACACTATCTACGAAGCCGTCGCCAACAAATTCGGCGCCGACCACGTCGTCCTCGAACAGGGCGTCACCTACCCCGCCGAAGGCGCATACTACGAAGAAAACGAGCCCGAAATCGAAAAAGCCGTAGCAGCCGCCGAGGACGTCGACGTCATTGTGGCCTGCATAGGCGAAAACTCCTACTGCGAGACCCCCGGCAACCTCGACGACCTGGCCCTCTCCGAAAACCAGCGCCAGCTCGTAAAGGCGCTCGCCGCAACAGGCAAACCGCTCGTACTGATTCTCAACGGCGGCCGTCCGCGCCTCATCAACGACATCGAACCCCTCGCTGAGGCTATCGTCAATATCCTCCTGCCGGGCAACTTCGGCGCAGATGCCCTTGCCAACATACTCGCCGGCGACGCAAACCCCAGCGCCCGCATGCCCTACACATATCCCCGCCATCAGGCCTCCCTCACAACCTACGACTACCGCGTGAGCGAAGAAACTGCCAAGATGGAAGGTGCGTACGACTACACGGCCGACGTATCGGTTCAGTGGCCCTTCGGATTCGGCTTGAGCTATACCACTTTCGCATACAGCAACCTGAGAGTGTCTGAAACCGAATTCATGCCCGGCGATGAAATCACCGTATCGGTCGACGTCACAAACACCGGCGACCGCCTCGGCAAGGAAGCCGTGCTGCTCTTCAGCCGCGACATGGTGGCCTCGCTCGTGCCCGACAACCGACGCCTGCGGGCATTCACCAAAATCGAACTCAAGCCAGGCGAAACACGCACCGTTGATTTCAGGCTCAAAGCCTCGGACCTCGCGTTCGTCGGCGCCGACGGCAACTGGATTCTCGAAAAAGGACAGTTCCGCCTCCAGATTGCCGACCAGACCGCAATGATAAATTGCAAGGCGACAAAACGCCTCTCTGTAAACAAACAATAGCACAACAACACTGCATTAAGGCAGGGAAAGAGTCGCACCGATTCTTTCCCTGCTTTTTCGTATATTTGCAGCCATGAAGCGTTTCACGGCAATTATAGCAGCAATCCTATTCATCATCAAGGCTTCGGGCGGCGAAATGCTGTTCCGCCCCGTCTTTCCTTCCGACGACAGCCGGATACGCTCAATCATACAACTCCCCGACGGCCGCATGGCCATAGCCACAGTATCGGAAATCTATCTGATTGACGGGTCAAACACCACTGCCATACCGCTCGCCGACAGCCCGTCGGCACCACTGCCCTCCTACGACGGATTCCATCATTTCTACTACGCAGACTCCCTCCTCTGGCTGAAAACCAACCGTGAGCTCCGCTGCCTCAGCCCCGACAAAGGCCTCTTCGTCCCGATAGCCGACAGCTTGCTATCGGCAAGCGACCTGTATATAGACCATGCAGAAAGGCTCTGGAAAGTAAACGGACACAAGCTTTCGGGCACAGACACAACCATAGACCTCGGAGACAAAACTCTTCAGGACATCACCTCCGAAGGCGACAGCCTCTATCTGTTTTTCTCCGACGGAAGCATGCAATGCCGGCAATTGCCTTCCGGACGAAAAATATACGAGAGTGCGCCCTATGCACCTGAAGACTCCGCTCTGTTCTCACGCACTTCTCTGGTAGTCAAAGCCCCTCAGGGATTCTTCCAGCTCCGCAACGGCAGCAAGGCAGCCCTGTTTTTCTACAATACATCTGCCAAAACCTGGAAAAAACTCCTCGAAACAGATTTCGCGCTCAACACTCTGTCTCTATCAGAGGCGGGAGAGGCTATTATAAGCTGTCCGAGAGGTCTCATCAGCATAGACCCCTCAACGGCCGCGACAACATATCACCCCCTGCTGCGCACCCGGACAGGCAGTCTACTTGCCACCGAAGTCAGCACCATCACCCACGACAGTTCGGGCGGTCTATGGCTCGGAACACTCAACCGCGGCCTCTTCTACCATCACCCCGACACTTATAGATACATTTTTATCCCGACGACATACAAATCGCCGGCATCATCAACATTTTTCACTGAAAATCAAGACGGAAGCGTGCTGCTTGCCGAAAACGGCAAAATCATAGCCATTAATCCCGACGGCACACAGACCACACCGTGCCATACGGGTCTGCGCCCCAACGGCGAATATGCCTCGGGCGCGGCATTCGTGTCAATTTCAGGCTCACTGTTTTTCAGGGAAAACGACGGCTATCACATCTTCGTACCCGCAGACGGACTCAGCCCGGCCATTACCGACAAAGGACGCCACGCACCTCTCATTGCAGGCATTTCTGTAAACGGCGCCCCCACCACTCCGGCCGACTGCCGCATTCTGCCCCACGACCGCAACTTCGTAGCCTTCGAATGCGTGTCGCCCACATATGCCTTTCCCGATTCGACCGTCTACACCTACCGGCTCGATGGCCTCGAAGACGAATGGCACTCATTCAAGGCATCGCAGTCGCCCTCGCATAAACTCACAGCCACATACACATCGCTGCCCCCGGGAAACTACACCTTTATCGTAAAAACCCGGGGCTCGTCCGACACCACCTTCGCATTCCGCATAAAACCGCCGTGGTGGCAGACCGCACCGGCATATATCTCGTTCGCTCTTGCAGCTCTGATACTGCTTGCCGCCGCCGGGTGGATATACATTTCTTCTGTCAGACGGCGCATGGTGCGACGCCTGCGCGAAGAGCATCTGCTCGAACGTATCCGCGACCTCATAGCCCAGTGCCGCACCTACGAACAGGAACGACAGCCCGACACAGCCACCGGCCCCGAAGCCGGACTCAACGGCGCCGATGCCGATTTCATTGCCCGCGCCGTCGAAATGGTAGAGCGCAACCTCAACACACCCTCCTACTCCGTCGAGCAGCTTAGCCGCGACCTATGCATGGAGCGCACCGGCCTCTACCGAAAACTGACCGCCCTGCTCGACCGTTCGCCGAGTCTCTTCATTCGCGACATACGCCTGCGATGTGCCGCCCGCCTCCTCGCCGAAGGAAAGCTATCGGTAGCCGAAGTGGCCGACGCTACCGGCTTCAGCAGCTCCAGCTACATGAGCAAATGCTTCGTCGAGACATACGGCTGCCGACCCTCGGAATATGCCGCCAAAGCAGCCAAATCAACATGAGTGTTGTCGGTTTCAACATGAGTATTGGCGCGCAATAATCTGCTATGACTAACTTTGCGGCATTGAAACACCAACATTCACTCATATCATGAAACCCCGGAACATTATCACAGCCGCTGCAATGCTTGCCGCTTTAACAAGTTCGGCGGCCGGCGGACAACTGCGTTTCACCGCTCAGGGCATGGACGTGGAAATACAGTTTCTGAGCCCTTCTACAGTCAAAGTGCACAAAGCCCCAGTCGGCGCGCCGGCAGCCCCCGGCAGCCTCGTCGTAATCAAGACACCCGAAAACTGCGAAATCATCAAAACCGAAAAAGGCGACAGCGCCACCCTGGCCTCATCAAGCCTACTCCTCAAAATCAACAAGGCCAACGGCTCAGTCGACTTCTTCGACACCTCAGGGCGCCATCTGCTCAAAGACAAGGAATACGGAACCTCCTTCACCCCCATACTCGATGCCGGAAAACCGTCGGGCAAAGTACGAGCCTCATTCCTGCTCGAACCCGACGAACCGATATACGGCATAGGCCAGGTCATGGACGGCCGTTTCAACCGCCGCAGTTCGACATACCACATGCAGAACGAAAACATGTTCACATACTCGCCCCTGGTAATGTCGCCGACCAAAAACTACGCCCTCTACTGGGACAACTACTCTATATCCGACTTCGCAGACTCCCCACAGGAAATGGCCTTCGAAGGCATAGGAAACCAGTCGGACTATTACTTCATCTACGGCCATAACGCCGACGGTATCGTGGCCGGAATACGCGACCTCACCGGGCACGCGCCCATGCTTCCCCTCTGGGCATACGGATTCTTCCAGAGCAAAGAACGCTATAACACACAGTACGAACACCTCGGCATTCTCAAAAAATACCGCAAACTCGGCGTGCCCATCGACTGCGTCATTCAAGACTGGCGATACTGGCCCGAATGGCAGCACACCGACTCGGCCTGGAACTCCCACTCCTTCGACCCCGTGCGATATCCGCAACCGGTCGAATGGGCCGACAGCATCCACGCCCTCGGCGGCAAACTGATGATTGTGGCATGGCCCGGTTTCGGCCCCAAAACCCAGCAGCGAGCCGAACTCGACTCGAAAGGAATGATTCTCGGATTCGACACATGGCCCCCGAACAGCGGAGCTCGGCCCTACGATGTTTTCAGCGAAGAAGCACGCGACATATACTGGAAATACCTCGACAAAGGCATATTCAGCTACATAGGCAACGACGGATGGTGGCTCGACTCCACCGAACCCGACCACATAAACCGCCAGGACTCCGACTACGACACGCCGACCGCCCGCGGATCATACCGCAGCACCAAAAACACATATTCGCTCATGCACAACACCGGCATTGCCCAGCACCAGAAAGCAGCCGACCGAAGCAAGCGCGTCGTAATCCTCACACGCTCCGGATTCGTCGGTCAGCAGCGCCTCGGCTCCAACACCTGGAGCGGCGACGTCCAGTCAACATGGGAGACACTCGCCTCGCACATACCCGCAGCTCTCAATTTCACCGTCATGGGCATACCCAACTGGAACAGCGACATCGGCGGATTCTTCGCATGGCGATGGCACGACCACGGAGGAATCAAAAGCCCCGAATTTCAGGAACTATACACCCGCTGGAACCAGTTCGGCGCATTCTCGCCCATGATGCGCTCACACGGCACCGACCTGCCGCGCGAAATATGGCAGTTCGGCGAAAAAGGCACCCCCGTCTACGACGCCATCGAACGCATGATACGCCTCCGCTACCGACTCCTGCCATACATCTACAGCACATCATGGGATATATCGGCCAACGACGGCACCTTCATGCGACCCCTGTTTTTCGACTTCCCGGCCGACACCGCCGTCTACAACATAGGCTCCGAATACCTCTTCGGCCGAAATATCCTCGTATCGCCTGTCACCGAACCCGGCATTAAAACCTGGAACACATATCTGCCCGAAGGCACCGCATGGTGGGATTTCTGGAACAACCGAAAACTCCCGGGCGGCCAGACCGACCACCGTCCGACATCCCCCGATGAAATTCCGCTCTACCTCCGAGCAGGCACAATCCTGCCCTTCGGCCCCGATGTGCAATACTCCACCGAAAAAAAATGGGACAACCTCGAAATCCGAGTCTACCCCGGAGCCGACGGCACATTCACACTCTACGAAGACGAATTCGACAACTACAACTACGAAAACGGCGCATACACAACAATCACATTCACCTGGAACGACGCCGACCGCACCCTCTCCATCTCAGACCGAAAAGGCACCTTCCCCGGAATGCTCAAAACACGCAAATTCCGCATCGTCCTCATAGAAACCTCCGCCACACCCGGCGACACCCCCCTCAAACCCACCCGCACCATCACCTACTCCGGCCGCCAGCGCACCCTCACCCTCTGATTCCCCCACACCCCAATAACAGGCCGTCAGCCAGTGCCCCCCGCACAACCTGACGGCCTCTTCCTCACCCACACCCCAACAAAATGCAACCACAAAGGTATATTTAATGGAATTATGCTACATTCTATTGCTTATAGCGACTTTATTGTCTATCTTTGCGCAATATAAACCACACATAATTCAATAACATGAAAAACTCTTTATTCAGGTTTCTTACCCTCCTCGTTGCAATAGGCATAGCAATCGGCACAGGAGCCTTTGCAAATGTTGCAGACAAAGCAAAAGAAAGACAGTCTCCTACAGCAAAAATGACGGGAACTGTCGCACTATCACCAAAATCAAGACTGCCTAAACTACAGTCAAAATCTGACGGAGGAACTATAACCAGACATCGAAAAACATCAGGCATATCACGTTCTTTCACATCAGTCCTATCCGACGCTGTCGGAAATATTGACCTCCGCGGTTCTGTAATAGCATCAAACACACCGTCTTCGGTATTTCCCCGTGGAATGTATAAGATTCCCACATCAGATGGCTCGGATTTCTCTCTTATCCGGTCGGGTGTACTTGCCAACAAAGGTGGCGCTGTTGTCGATAATATCTATTACGCCGTTACATCACTGTCAATGTTTGGTGAAATATGGGTAGAGATTGACGCCTATAATGCAGAGACGTGGGAACCAGTTCCATATTATATAGAGCCGGAAACATCTGTAATTGCCAGCGATGTGACTGTCGACCCGGTGACAGGCAAAGTATATGGCTGCTTCTACAACGATGCTTTTGACGGCGGTTATGTATTCGGAACAATCGATTACAAAACAGCCATAAGAACGGCTATCAAAGACATTCCGTCTGAAATAGGATATTATAATGCTATTGCGGCAGATACAGACGGCACAATATATGCAATAGATATACAAGGCCAGTTTTACAAAATAGACAAAAACAGCGGAGAGCCTCATTTAATAGGCAATACCGGCCTTAAACCACAATACGCAGCGTCCGCGACAATAGACCCGGCCAGCGGACGCATGTTCTGGACTTATTCGACAGACACTGATGGTGCTCTTTATGAAGTCGATAAAACCACAGGTACGGCTACACTGCTATGTACATTCCCTGAAGCGGAAGAGGTGACAGGTCTATACGTTGCTTCTCCTCCCGCAGAAAATAAAGCACCGGCACCTGCAGAAAATGTCGAAGTTGTTTTTGAAGATGGCAAACTTAGCGGTATAATCAGATTCCTTATACCACCCATGCTCTTCGACGGGTCTCCGGCACAAGGAGAAGTATCATATCTTATTACAGCAAATGGCGAAAAAGTGGCAGCATCTACCGCAGAATGTGGCAATACAGTATCCGCAGAGATATCACTGCCTAATTCCGGCGAATATGAATTCTGTATAATCCTGTCTAATCAGACAGGGGCTTCTCCTGCTGCTAAAACATCGTCATATGTCGGATATGGAATTCCTGATGCTCCTGAAGTATCAATTAATTACTCTGATGGTGAATTCACAATCGAATGGAAAGCACCGGACAAAGTATCAAGCGGAGGAATTATAGACTCAAAAGACTTCACATATACAGTCACCAGATATCCTGATGGCAATATAATAGCCAACGACATAAGTACTACACGCATAACCGACATAGTGGAGGAACCATCACAGATTACAGTGTTTTATTATACCGTAACTGCAAAAAACCATGATACAGTCTCTGCTCCCGGCAAATCTCAGAATTGGACTCTTGGAGCTATAAATCCTCCATATTTCCAAGATTTCATGTCGGACGAAGCTATGGAAGGTTTCACAATACTTGACAATAACAATGACGGACAGACATGGAAACGAGCCCTTTTCGGAGGTAATGTTACCATCGCCTATAACGAAGAACTTGCGGCTGACGACTGGCTGATAACTCCTCCTATCAGATTAAAGAGTGGTGCCATATATAAACTTTCGTTTGATGTTTCGTCAGATGCCCGATATCCCGAACGTCTTGAAGTCAAGATGGGTAAATCTCCTGTGGCAACAGATATGACTACAACCCTCATGGACGCAACAATATATAAATCTTCTGAAAAGGTTACCGAAGAAATATATATCACACCCGATTCTGACGGCAATTTTTACATCGGATTTCATGGCATAAGCGACCCCGACTGTCTTTATCTTTATATCCATTCAATATCTATTTCTGGTGCAATATCGCCGAATGCACCAGAGGCCATAAGAGATCTTCAGATTGTTCCTGATGAGAATGGCCAGCTGTCTTCATATATATTCTTCACTCCGCCAAGCCTAAGTATCAATGGCAATGAACTGGACAAGATTGAATATGTCGAAATTTCGCGCAACGGCACTGTCATAAAGAGAGTAGACTGCCCGGAATTAGGTCTGAGACAAAAAATATCTGACATCGTACCATCTCCCGGCATATATACGTATTCAGCAACTGCACATAACAACTCGGGAGAAGGTAAAAAAGCCGTAGCATCAACTTATATTGGCATAAATACGCCTCAAAAGGTACCAGCATTTACAGCGTCGCGTACCGCCAACCATGGTGAGATTTCATTCGAATGGAGTGCTCCCGTCACAGATAAAGACGGATTCCCTATCAATCCCGCGCTTATAAGATATCAGATAGTGGAGTTTGTTGGCAACGATGATGTTGTAATTGCCGATAACATTATCGGAACCGAGTTCGGATATCAGGCGATCTCGCCAGATGTCGAACAAGAATTCAAACAATGGGCTATATTCGCGAAAACAGACAATGGCATATCAGGCGGCACGGACTCCGAAATGATGGCTGTAGGCACACCTTATGCCATGCCGTATTCAGAATCAGCTCCTGACGGTAATCTACAACATATACTCGGCACAGGAAGCGACCCATATGTCGTCTGGGATACGACTACCGACAGCCCCGACGTAGCCTCTCAGGATGGAGACAACGGCTACATGTATATGCTTGGATACTTCAAAGACGATGAAGCACCAATATTTACCGGTATCATACATATAGACGATTCGAATCCGGCCCTGTCTTTCTATGTTTTCCGGCTCACCGGAGAAGATGACACAGCCTTAGACAAAAACGAGATTGACGTTTATATAAGTGCCGACAAAACTAAAAAGCTTGTAAGGACTGTCAGAAACTGCGAGCTTCCTCTCCCTGCACAATGGAATCGTGTAAGCATCCCTCTTGACGAATACGTGGGAAAAGACATCGAGCTTACTTTCGTCGGTCGTCTTAATAATTTCAAAAACATTGCAATAGACAATATACGAATAGACCGGTTATGTCAGCACAACCTTGCCGTAGAAAGCATTGATGCTCCGAACGAAGTCAATCCTTACAGCCCGTTTGGCATAACAGTCACAGTTGCCAATACAGGTGAAAATGACATATCTGACTATAAAGTAGAGCTTAGCCTTAATGGACATAAAATTGATGAAAAAACATACTCAGCCCTGGGCACAGGTAAGAAAAACAAAATAGTATTCAGACATTCTTTCGATATTATTTCAGACGAACACAATACATTCTCCGCAACCGTTATATATGATAACGATGAGAATAAAGACGACAATTCCAAAACAGCCGAAGTATCTCTCATATTGCCAAACTATCCTACTGTGAGGAATCTGACAGGACAATGGTCCGAAAACGGAATACAACTGAATTGGACTGAACCTGACCTTTCTTTAATTATTGAAGATAAAAGAATGGAAGACTTCGAAAAAGCCGGTTCTTTCGCTCATGAGCTGACTGACTGGACTTTAATCGATTGCGACAATACACCGATAGGTGGCTTCAACGGTTTGACTTTGCCTGGTTTGACAACCGGAGAGACCAAATCTTCATTCTTCATATTTGATGATACTGACTATAATGACAGCTTCAAAGCCTATTCGGGCCACAAATATCTTGCTGTTCTATACCCGGCCAACAACATACAGGCTGATGACTGGGCCATATCTCCAACTCTCTCAGGCCAGACTCAGACCATTTCTTTCAAAGCGCGTAGCTATCATGCGTCATACCCGGAAAGTTTCGAAATACTGTATTCTACAGGAAGCCTTGATCCTAACGATTTCATATCTATTGAAAAAGTTGACAACGTACCTAATGCATGGACTGGTTATTCCGTGGAACTACCGGAAGGAGCCTTGCATTTTGCAATACGATATAATGCTGCGGAATTGTTCATGTTAATGATTGATGACATCAGCTTCATAGCCGGAACAAAGGCAGACAATCTGAATCTTTTGGGTTACAACGTATATCGTAATGGAGATAAACTTAATACCCAGATAATAGAAACATCTTCCTTCGTTGATACTTCAGTTTCTGAAAAAGAACCGATTTATGCTGTTACTGCAATCTACGGTTGTGGCGAATCAGCTCCTGTCTATGCAACGATAGATAATAGCGGCATAATGAATCCTCTTAGCAATGAGGCAAAGATATTTACAAGAGACAACAACATAATAATTAAAAATGCCTCTGGCTGCAAAGCCATTGTAAGCACTCCCGACGGAAAGATAGTATTTTCCGGCAGCTGTGAAACAGAAACAATTATAACTGTAACCACTGGCATCTATATCGTCAAAGCCGGTAATCAGAGCATTAAAGTGATAATCAAATAGAATTCAACTAAAAGAATCTATGTAGGCATATTATAATACATTTTAATCTATTACTGTCCGCTAAACTATAAAAAGTTGAGTCCAACTTCTTGAATGGAAGAAGTTGGGCTTACTTTTTATATGAGACAAGCCCCCTCATCAGTTTTCAGTATTGTCAGGCGGCGATTCAGATTCTTCAGCGAGCATTATTTTCAGGTCTGCATCGGGCTGGTTGAGGAACTTTTCGAGATTGAGGTAATACATCAGAACGATTGTAGCCAGTCCCGTGAAGCTCCAACGCCTTTGTAGGGTGCTTTGTAAGACCGAGAGCAGCAGATTTGCTATTAGTGTTACCCATATCTGAATCTTTATGGCGTTGGCACTTTCGCCGTAGAAGTATCTCAGAGGGAAGTTTTGCTTTATCTGCTTGAAAAGCGACTCAATCTGCCACCTGCGGCGGTATATCGCCACGATTGTCTCCAGAGGCATGTCGAAGTCATTGGTCAGAAGTGATATAAGCTTAGTCTTCTTGCCTTTCTTAATATCAACGTATGTTATTATCCTGGCAATGTGGTTGATGCCGTCTTTACGGAACACCACTACCTGCTCACGATACTCCGTAAGCCCCTGCGGACTCTGATACATGCAGTCCACAAGAACCTCGTAACTGAGGTTTTTCTTCATTTTGGTGACATATACCACACCTCTGTCTGTCAGTTCCTCAAATTTGGTATAGTTGATATATGCGCGGTCTAGTGCCAATATGTCATTGTGGCTGTAATGACTCGGAGCAAGCATGAATGAATCGTTGGTTGCTGCCGAAGTGAACTGCACATCGCAATGAACTCCCTCGTTGGCGTATATTACAGAGTGTACCTTGATGCCGCCTTTCTTCTTTCCTGTCTTAGGATGCCGCCCAACTCCCTTGAAAATAGCATTGGAGAACAGCGTGATGGTTGTGGAATCAATGATTCTAAGCTGTTTTATCCACTCTTCCGTGCCGTTGCGTCGGCTGTCCGAGGAAAGAATGTCTTTATTGGCGGCATACAGATCGCGATAGACATCTTCAAAGAACTTCTCTGACCTCCTGGCGTTTGCGTCAGAAAGGGTACTGCGTCGGGGTACAGTGCCAATACCTACATGATGTAGCTTGCGTACCTCGGCTGCCATAGATGTCTCAATCTCACGCAATGAATCGAAACGCTGGATTACGGCATATAGCATCGTGAGAAGATGCGTATATCCATCGAAGCTCTTTATATACTTCTCTCCGCCGTGTTTTCGGCTGATTTCAACAATTTTTTCGCGGTCAAACGATTTTATCAGCTGACCATATATCGGCTGTCCGAAGAAATTACTACTTTTGAGCATAGTTTTAGTTTTATGTTTTGGCGAACACAAACTAAACTAATTGGGCTGACTCCTGCAAATGGAATCAGCCCTTATTTTTCAATAACTCAAAAAAGTTTAGCGGACAGTAATAATATATATTAGATATGCCGTAAAGATAATTCATCGATTGTTATAAACAGGTTTGGCGAACCAATAGCCATAAGCCTCGTTATCGAGCACATAGATGGCATCAGGATAGCCTCGCAAGTAAGGAGAACGGTCGAAGACCTCCTGCTCATATGCCGGACGCGTCAACTCCAATGATATCGTATCTCCAACCTTAACTCTGTCGATCCAATCGCAGTACTCCCTTCGCTCAGCATAAGGCAAAGCCTCCATTTGTGGGTAAAGAATGGGATTTAATATATTAAACTCTATATCACTATTTAGAACAGTGACAGATATTACATTCGTATCAGCTTTTGTTATTTCATTAACTTTATATAGATTTGATTCCGGCATGATTTCAGGTTTCCAAACCAATGTATCCAACCAATCCTCTGGTATAAAATGAACGCTGTCAAGCCAATGGTATCTATGCATTTCATTAGCAGCCTTCTTAGATATCGCTATTGCTTTACGTTTCCTTTCATCAGATAATGCAATAAGACTATCACCATGGTTGATAATCTTAAAAGCCGAGACATTACGAGGAAATGAATCGTCGTAAATATTTCGTTTATGGAGGAAGCCTGACTCTGCTCGAATATCATACACTATATCCGGATTATTAATTATCGCAAGTTCAATATCTTTATTATGCCATTGACTCCAGTCTTGGTATATTAGAAGTGTATCATTTGACACCCTCCATTGTCCTATTCGTTCTTTTCCATTGTTATGCAGAACATAAACTTGGAAATCATCTAAAAACATAATTTCCATATCCACTTCCACCATTTCCTCAAATGGATTCCGATTATCTGAAAAGATATAATAGTTATGATAAACATTTAAGTTATAGCTCGCATTTTGTATTGGTGGATACAAAACAACACTAGGCTCTCTTGCTATGCAAAACATAGCAAGAACAGATAATACAAACAATATAACTGATTTTAATTTCATTTTGGATCGGGCTTGAAAACAATGTTATTAAATCTAAACACTCTATTAACTTTTGTTGCCAAATTCTTTAATCCCAGACTCTTATTAGCCCATGGCAGAATTATCCAATCGCTTTTACTATTCAACAAGCTATAAACACTTTTTTTTGAATCAGACAAATATGAATAATGTTCTACAATCTCTGAAATTGAAAACTTATCAGCATTAAATAAAGTTCCACGTTCGTAAGCGTCTATTTCGTCAAATAAATCGTAAAAGAGAGAGCCTCTTGGCTCCATGCCATCAATAGCTAAATCAATTTCGCCTGTCAGAAACTGATACCCATGTTTGAATTCATGTGCTATCAGTCCTAATGGACCGAATGCACCACCCGGAATCTCAAAAGTGACAGCATCCATTTCGGAGTCATAAATAGTTCTGTCGAAATATGCAGCTTTAAACACCCCGTCCACCAGCTCATACGGCCCGATGTATTCAGTCTTGGTGGTGATACCTCCGCTCATCTGCGTCCTCGATATGAGAGTGCCGGTTCCGTCGTATTCGAACGACAGCGAGCTCCCGTCATCGGCCTCGATAAGCACCGGTTTGTTGTGGCGGTTGTAGGAATACGCCGTCATTGTTGTTTCATCGTAAGCCACGTTACCATTGTCATCGTACTGCACTTCGCAATATCCCGAGAGGTTTCCGAATCCAGTCCGACCCTCAAACACATCGCCTTCGTATTCGATATCGTATCCTACGGCCCGGTTGCCTTCAAGAGTTACGCCCGTCGCATCGAGAATGCCATAGATCTTGCTCTTTCCGGCGCGGTCGACTACACCCTTGCGTATCAATCCGGTGATATTGGCATTGTCATCGTAACTGTACTCCGTCGAATAGTCGGCAAGGTCGTTGCCGCTAAAAGCGGCTTCTATGAGCCGACCGAAGCTGTCGTAACCATAGTCATAACGGCCTTCTCGGACCTTGCGCGACGAAATCCGACCGTTATATAGCGGAACCTTGCCCTCGCTACGAAGCAATGTATCACCAAAATTATCACTAAAGAGAGACATGACGAACTTCTACAAGATTATAAATTCTGTTATCGTCAAAACCATATTTCACAATACCTTTATTTGGTGATAATTTATAATATTCCAAACCATCAAGTTGATAATCTAGTTTATTAAAAAACGGCTCACCATTTTTGGGGATTATCGTTATTGTGTCCAGAATATTAGTCTTTTCATAACTCGAAGTTATAAGATACCCACCTATAGACGATGTTAATCCTATTCCTTGTTTTCTTCTCTTAGAAATATTAAACTTTCCAAGTTTTCTTTGACCATCATGATAAATAATAAATTCATATCCAACATTGGCATGTAATTCATCTGAAACATTAATGATATAAAATATGTTCCAATTTTCCCAATCAAAACCAAATCTGTTACGAGGTGTATAGAAATGTTTATCATGCACTATAAACATATCAATATTCTGACCATCAGAGAATATTAATGTATCTCCTACACTATATATATCTTTCCATGATAATTCATTATTATCAAACGTATATTTTTTTAAATACAGTGGACTACTTGTTAGCAAAAAGACATGCCACAACACACCTATAATTAATACAATTACAACTAAAATTTTATTTTTATCAGAAATTATCGATTCCATGTTTTAATAAAATAGCTGCCGGATTGAATGATTGGTGACCATGCTTGCTGCCGCTGATTTTCCACCTCCTTGTGAATGCCCTATAAAAAACACCATAATATGTCCGGAAAAATACGTTCATCGTTTCTCGTAAACTGAAGTACAAACAAGGACAGAAATACATTATTTTCGACCTGCCTTAGCTAATACTTTTGACAATATCCTTGTTCTTCGGATTCCATCAGTAAAGAACTGTTCCTTCAATCGATTCAAGACAACTGTCTCGAACTGTAACTCTCATAGCTCCTTCCATAAGGGCTGCTTTTTGTCTCATTGTAATCTTTGATTCCAATTTACGATATATCGCCTCATATATCCGACCATAGAAACCATAGTAAATTTCGAATTCGTCTTTTTTTATTCGATAGTGACAATCGATACCTCGACCGACATTGCGCCACAGATAATCAACAGGTCTTACTTTTACACTATCACTATCATCCGTATAGTAGGTCTCTGTCATAAAATAGATGTCTATCTGCGTAAAATCTCTCATTTGAAGGCTGTCTATTATCGAACTCTTGTGATGTACAAAATCTGTATACGGCATATATCGATGTAACATCGCTATCACTGTATCTTCAAGCGATTCCATGGATACATCCGAATACTTCTGTTTGAATTTCACCAGTTGTTTTTCTTTTCCGGGTATAATATCTCCTGTTGTCGGATATACATCATAAAAGGGCGGACCTATCATCTTATATGTATTGGCTACTCCTCTGGATTCATTCTCTTCTTGAATGTACCCATATAAACAACACGAAATCATCAGAAAAATTAATACTAATATTTTTTTCATTTCCTATATCGCTGCCTAAATTTTAGAGTTTTAATAATTCTTTCTTTATAATTAAATAACCAATTGTTGAAATAGCTGTCAGGAAACATTACCTTAAGACATCTATATGGATAAATCTTATCGGCTCCATTAGTTATACCATATCCCACACGATAATAAATTCCATGTTCTCCTCTGATATAATTTTCTCCGGCAACAGCCCACCATTCATCTGTAGAGAAGGTTAAGTTACCATAACCACCTCCAATTCTATAAGTATAGCCGGCAAGTGTGCTTTCCGCATGAAACATTTCATGGGCAAGTGAAATAAACGTAGGTGCAGACATTGTAGCATATTTAAAATCAAAACTGCCAATATAATTTTCTGATATACCGAACTCTATTATAGACGGAGTTTCCGAATACGGATCCCAAAACAATGTCATATCATCAGCAATCCAACCATTTTCTTTGCCTTCTTTAATATGAACTGTCTTTTCAGAGTCAACCAATGATTCAACAAGGGTGGATCCGACGACACCACTCTGGAGCGTTGCCAGTGCTTCAACCAAAGCATCTGCAAACACATCTCCACTTCGGTATTGCTCGTCATTATTATAGAAGCCCCAGCCATTTGAGCCATTAATATATTGATAGGCAATCCCGTTTATCATTGTCTGTATGACATTCCCGCTCGGATCGATATTGTTTATCGGATCACCCCCGCACAAGGAATACGGCGAAAGATGACGGTATTTCTCACCGTAGGCATCCTGGCTGTTCCAGCGGCCCGAGCGGGTATCCAGCAGGCGGGCGCCGAAGTCGCTGTGGCGGAGAGCGCCGAAGTTCAGCCGCTCCTTGCCCCCGTAGAGCCGCCGGTTGTCCCCCTCAGGCTCGAGCCACGGCTCGCCATAGGGATAATACGAAGCCGTCTGCACTATCTCGCCGCCGGCCGTGACGTATTCAGGTTCAAAACTGTCGTTGACACAGCCTAACCCAGTGCGCCCCTCAAACACATCGCCGCGTGCGCAAAATATATTAGATGGCATGGAAAAGTAATTCATTGATTTTTGTAGATCGGTTTAGCGAACCAATAGCCATAAGCCTCGTTGTCGAGCACATAGATGGTATCGGGATAGCCTCGCAAGTAAGGAGAACGGTCGAAGACCTCCTGCTCATATGCCGGACGCGTCAACTCCAATGAAATCGTGTCACCCACCTTAACTCTGTCGAACCACTCACAGTACTCCCTCCGCTTTGCATAAGGCAAAGCCGCAGCCTGTGGATAATACCGAGGATTAAGTATATTGAAAATAATTCCAGATTTTAACGCGCTTAAGCATGTGGTGTCAATTTTTTTTATAGTAAAAATAATATCTTTGGAATTCAACATTGGGTGCCAGTACAATGTGTCCAGCCAATTGGTTGGTTCATAATCATAATATGGCAAGGTTGCAATTCCTGTGAAATAGTAATGTCTATCACGAACTCCTTTTGATGAGACAGGGATCCCGATATGGTTTTCCTCGTCATTCAGAGCAAATAGAGAATCCCCGCGATTAAAAATAAGAAAAGCACTAACATTTCTTGGAAATGTCATGTCTGAATTTTTACGCCAATGAAGTCCCCCTAGGTATGATCGAAAGTCGTATTCACTATGGTTATATATCTTTTCTTCTGTTTCGTCAAGCTTATATCTACTCCAATTCTGATATATAAGGAGTGTATCTTTCTTTATAATCCATAATCCCAAAGTATCAATTGAATCATTTATATATGTATAAACTCTATGATTATGAGCGAAAGAGACTTCAACAGGAGCAACCATACGTGTATTTCCGAAAAAAACGTAATTAGGGTATAGATCCATTGTGAAAATAAGGTCTTCTTCCGGAGGGTATTTCTCCGGATTTATTATCGTTAGTGAATATAATGAGAATGTGACTGACAATAACAGTAAAATATAAATTAGTCGTTTCATATTGATCTATGGTCTGTATGTACGATTTTTAAAACGGAAGGCTCTATTCTTTTTCTCAGAAATTACTTGAAGACCTCTTATAAAAACTTTAGAATTATATGACTCCCAATCCTTATTGTATTTAGGTAGCGATTGAATTGTCATGGCCGTTTTTGGGAGCTTCGGATACATTTCAGTAATTTCTTTCACACTAAAAAAATCTGCACCAAACAAAGACCCTCGCTCATATGCAGCAAACTCGTCATAAATATCATAGAATAAATCGCCATAACTTGCTTCTCCATTTACAGACAAATCAATTTCGCCTGTCAGAAACTGATACCCATGCTTGAATTCATGTGCAATCAGTCCTAATGGTCCGAAGGCACCGCCAGGAATTATAAAAGTGACTGCATCCATATCGGAGTCATAAATAGTTGCTCCTGTATTGCCTAAAGGAGATATTGCACTTATATGGAACAATTGGTCGGAAGCATGCATTATCATAGTTTCGGTAATTACCTGAGCATAATCCACCGCATGAATCCTGGAAGATATAATGCCTATAAGAGATTCTGCGAGCAACCGATTTACGGCAGGCATAGATGCCGCCGTAAATCTATTACCATCGCGGTCTACGTAGTTTATTGGGTCGGCTCCGCAGACTGTGTAGGGAGAGAACTGGTAGAAGTCTTCGGCACATGGATCCTGGGTAGTCCAAATACCGGCGCGGGAGTCGAGGAAGCGCGCGCCGAAGTCGCTGTGGCGGACGGAGCCGAAGTTCAGGCGCTCCTTGCCCCCGTAGAGCCGTCGGTTGTCGCCCTCTGGCTCGAGCCACGGCTCGCCGTAGGGATAGTACGATGCCGTCTGCACTATCTCTCCGTCAGCCGTGACGTCGGCTATGATGTTGCCCTGATAGTCGGGCACGTAATAATGCACCTTGCCGTCGGCGTCGAAATAACCTCCATCGAAATATGCAGCCTTAAACTCCCCGTCCACCAACTCATAAGGCCCGATGTATTCAGTCTTGGTGGTGATACCTCCGCTCGTCTGCGTCCTCGATATGAGAGTGCCGGTTCCGTCGTATTCGAACGACAGCGAGCTCCCGTCATCGGCCTCGATAAGCACCGGTTTGTTGTGGCGGTTGTAGG
>CAMNRO010000010.1 GCA_946553045.1 uncultured Porphyromonadaceae bacterium
CTCCGAGTTCTTCAAATTTATTGCCTAATTTTGCACTTGCAGGTAGAATCTTTCGGACTTCGAGGGCGAGATACCCGAAAAAGCCACTGTTTATATACACAACACCGTACCATCGGCTACAGTAGACCTCACAGTTGGCGTTGCTACCAAAAATGCACGCGGCGAACGCAAGAGTATTGTCGCCCGACAGGACGGCCCGACCACATACTCGGCCATTCTGGTGCCTCAACGACTCGAAAACCGCATGCCGCTCATCGAAGTGGTAATGAACGATGTCTCGTTCCTCTATGAGAGCAAGTTCCTCTTCAAACCCGGCATTCATCATATAGTCAACCTTGTGGTAGATAAGAATCCTGACCAGATAAAGATAGAAATAGGAGGAGAGATTACGAATTGGAATTGATAATCGCTAAAACTTAATGTCCATAAAAAGAAAGAACCTTAATCTTTTGCTTTTGACCATTAGCGTGCTAATGGGATGGCTGGCTGCCTGTCTTTACAGGCGGCCGCCTATTATTATAGACCCCGAGCTTACCGTGGCCGACTCAATTACCGCTGCGCCAGATACAATGGTCATGGAGCCACAGCCCGAAAGCGCGCCAAAGGCACCGGCCACAGAATCTGACACAACACCGACAGTCGGCACATCTGAAAAAGAAATGCCCGTGCGGCAACTCGCCACAAGCACTTTCAGCGACATTGAGCCCCGCAACATTACAGCCGACCACCCTTTCAGAAAGGAAGCGGCCAAACTGCTTAGCGGACGGCTCGAAGAAACCGACTCCGTGAGCCGCCACAAGATACTGAGCTACTGCGAGCATCTGCGAACATCATATACCACCCGCGACATCGATTTCATACGCCAGGTATTCAGCGACAATGCCCTCATCATAGTCGGCCATATGGTCAAGACCGGCAATAGACCGGCTGAAGCTATCGGCAACAACAGCAAGGTCATATACCATCTCCGCTCCAAACGCGAATATCTCGATAAACTGTCGCGTATATTTGATTCCGGCAAACCGATAGACGTCGGCTTCTCCGAATTCAGAATCCTGCGCCACCCTACTATGGAAGGTATATATGGCGTCACACTGCGACAGAAATATTCGTGTGGCACATATAGCGACGACGGGTATCTTTTCCTGCTGTGGGATTTCCGAAATATGTCAATGCCTCTGATTCATGTGCGGACATGGCAGCCATCGCTGTCGGTCAATCCCGACGATGACGACATAATAGGTATCGGCGACTTTAACCTTGAATAACAACTGTATCGCTATGACAAGTCTCAGATTAGTCCGTCTTCTACTTGTGCCGCTGATAATTTTAGCCGGAGGGGCCGACGCGTTCGCCCAACGGTTCTCTGTGTCCTCCTTTCGGCAACTGCCGAGCGATGTGTCGGCTTTCATAAATCCTGTGCGCGACCTCAACGACGAAGACTGCGGCCTTCTTAAGATAATAGCGTCCGAGGATTTCGCATTCTCCACGCCACTCGGCATTGTGAAACGCGAGGACAAAGTCGGCGAAATATGGCTCTATCTGCCTCGCGGTTCAAAAAAAATAACAATAAAGCACCCCGAATGGGGTGTGATGCGCGACTATCGCTTCCCAGAGCGTATAGTCAGCCACATGACTTATGAAATACGCATCGACGAACCAGTGACTCCGGCAATCATAGCGTCTGCGCCCCCTGTAGTGACAACCGTGACCGACACGCTTGTTGTGACCCGGGTTGACACGCTTGTTGTCGCTCCTGTAAAGAAACAGATTCCGCTCAATGTCTCCCTGCTCGCCACCGTAGGCTATGGAGGCCGAACAAAGAGCGTTTCGGGAGGCATAATGGCCGTGGCCTTGAAGCGTCACGGAGCATTCGTCCATGTAGCGTCAGACTTTGGCCGAGCCGGAACTGCGATTGGCGAATGCGACAAAACCGGCAACATCGCCGGCTCGACTCCGTTCTATAGCGGGCGCACACGGCAAAGCACACTGATGGCCAATGCCGGACTGGCCCACCGTCTTACCGACAGACTGACGGTCTTTGAAGGCTTAGGCTACTCAGAAACCACTCTATTATGGGAACTGGCACCGTCCGAGGGCGGCGGATATGTAAAAAACATCCACTACAGCATCCGCGGAATTTCATTCGAGGCCGGCATGATGTTCAACTGCGGTAAAATTGCGGTATCCGCTTCAGTGATAAGTATAAGAGGCTCCGAATGGTTTGGAACAATCGGTGTCGGAATAAAATTTGGAAAATAATCGGTTTGCTTTCTATGACTGACAGTCGCCTTCATATAATTCTTTGGATAATCATTTCGGCCTTTTTGACCGGATGCTCCGGTTCCGTGGAGCCGGACAATCTCGAGCCTGTGCTGGAAATGCTCCCGGCACACGATATCACAAGAAACGAAGCCATCGTTTCTGCCCGTATCCATAAGCGCGGTACCGGCTCACTGACCTATGCCATATTCAGATATGGAGAAACAGACGGCATCGAACTGCAGACGGAGCCGGAAGACCCGACAGCAGATATCGCAACAGTTCGTCTTCGCGACCTTAAGCCCGGCACGTCCTATTTCTGCTGCCTCGAGGCCGGAACAGCAACCGCCAGACTAAAATCCAATACAATCACTTTCACAACTCAACCCAACGAAGTGCCTACGGTATCCGCGCCTACAGCCTTGTCGACAGGGCCTCTCGGTATTATCGTAGAATTCGAAATTATAAGCGACGGCGGCGAGCAGGTGGCAGAAGCAGGTTGCGAAGTGACACAAGTCAACAGCGGAACTGCTTCGACTCGTGTATATCTGTCTTCGAACAATATCACCGCAGGCTTACACCGGCTTACAATCGGCGGACTGCAACCTATGACCTCTTATTCCATTACCACCTTTGCAACCAACTCGATAGGCGAAGCAAAGGGACAGCCGCTCGAATATACGACATCGAACAGTATCGTTCTCAGAGAGGCCGGCACTCTGGCGGCAGTCTTTGAAGGAAGCTCCAGGATAGAAATTCCGCGCCTGTCGATTGCCGGACCCGTCAACGGCGACGACTTTCGATTCCTCCGGAGTCTGCTTGGCGTACCCGGAGAAGAATCGGCAATAGAAAGTGCCGTGAACGAACTCGACCTTACAGACGCACATATCGTAGAAGGAGGAAACAGCTACGACGGCAGCCGCTTTACAGAAACCGATATAGTATCTACCGGATTGTTCGCCGACTGTGTGGCTCTGCGCGAAATTATACTTCCTGCTACAGCAACAGTCCTGGCCCGAAACGCCTTTGCCCGTTGCAGTTCTCTTGAAAAGCTGACAGTTTCGGCCTCTGTCGCATCTGTCTATCCGTCTGAGGAATGTATTTCACTCAGTAATATCATGGTATCAGCTGCCAACAGCAATTTTGCAGCCATAGATGGAGTGTTATACAACCAGAACATTACACAAATAATATGGTTTCCTCTCGGAAAAACCGGCCAATACACCCTGCCATCTACTGTTACTTCCATAGGCGAGAATGCTTTCTACGGCACAGGAATCACAAGCCTCGAAATACCGCCGTCTGTAACATCTATCAGCCGTGGAGCCTTTGCAGGCTCGGCACTCCGAGAAATATCATTTCCCGACAATATCGCAAACATCGCCGAAAGCCTGTTCCAGAACTGCAAGGCTCTTTCTGTGGTCCGTTTAGGAAAAGGCACCCGATATATCGGCAACTATGCCTTCGACGGCACTTCTGTCAAAGATATTTATGTAGGAGCGACAACGCCGCCGTTCGTTGCCGACCAGGCTTTCGTCAACGGCAGCTCGACTATCTGCGGCAGCTGCACTCTGCACGTTCCCGCCGGATGCCGGCAAACATACAGACTACACAAGAAATGGGGTCTCTTCGACAGAATCGAAGAATTTTAAAATAAAACCATGATGGATAAGCGCATCAACCATACGACAGGACAGCATCTCCCGGATGATACCGATTCGGAGTACCTCGGCACAAATGATTCTGCGCCGCAACTGGATTTCGGCGAACTGTTCTCCAATGAATTCACCAATATCCAGCCTATCTATAGCTCGGCAAACGGGCCCATAGAAATATATACCGCCACCCGCTACGGCAAGCGCTTTATTCTAAAGGGCCTTAAGGAGCAGTACCGCAATGACCCAATCTATACCATGAATCTTGCCAAGGAGTTTGAGATAGGAATTCAGCTCGACCATCCGAACATCAGACGAACCATAGGCCTCGAGAGTGTCGAAGGCATAGGCAAGGTCATCGTTCTCGAATATGTTGACGGGTGCATGCTCGAAAGTTTGCTTGACCCGAAATATATGACATCTTCAGCGGCCAGATCTATCGCGACACAGATAGCCGACGCGTTGCGGTATATACACAGCAAGCAGATTTTTCACCGCGACCTCAAGCCTTCCAATATCCTTGTATCACACCAGGGCGGAGTCGTAAAAATCATAGATTTCAATCTTTCCGACAGCAACGATTTCATAATCCTCAAGAATCCTGCCGGCTCAAGAAAATACATGGCCCCGGAACAACTCAATCCCAGTGCCCGCCCGACAGCTGTGGCCGACATATATTCATTCGGAGTGGTTATCGACGAACTTGCCGCAGTATGCGGCGACGAACCATTGTCGCAACTCGCTGAAAAATGCCGGAAACAGAACCCCAGAAAGCGCCCGCAGTCCGTATCAATGCTCCGCATACCCGGGTCGTCGGTTACTGATAGGTTTTCGCGTTTTCTGTCGTCGAAAACGCTGACCGGCATATTGCTCTGCGTCATCGCAGCTCTTGCGGCAATTATCACATTCTTATTGATTGCAAACGCCTGAAACACTTATGGAAAAGAATATCGCTTTAGAAGCACTTGTCGAAATCACAAACAATAATCTTGGATATGTTCCAGCCACTCCTACAGAATTCAACGAGCTGAGTCTTATGATAAAGAAGAAAACCGGACGCTCGCTCAGTCTGTCGTCAATAAAGCGCATATGGGGATATGTCGAATACAAAGGTTTTCCCTCTGTCACCACACTTAACACACTCGCACAGTACAATGAATTCAAAGACTGGGAATCATTTATGGTAAACAGGAACGCCATAAGCGCCGACGACTCGTCTTTCATCGAAAAAACGCTGATTAATACTGACACACTCCAAACCGGCGACAGGATATTGCTCGGCTGGGGCAATGGTAAATCATGCGAAATAGAATGTGTGGCATACATGAGATTTCGTGTCAACGATTCGAAAAACATCAAACTGCAGCCTGGCGACACCTTCACTCTGCATGCCGTATGCGTGAGCCATCCCATATATGTAAGTGATATCGAACGTGGCGACATTCATATTCCGGCTTATATCGGCGCAAAAAAAGGCGGAATCACCACTATATCCATTCTACCGGCACGAAAGGCTTGATACGGGGATTCATCGAAAAGTTCGTGAACGTCGGAATCAATATCCATAAAAAAAATTAAATCTACACACTATATATAAGAAAAACATATAACATAGATTAAAAAGACTTGCGAGATAGCTGTGCGTCGGTTTTTTTTGCTATTTTTGGAAAAAATAAACCTCATCCTTCCCCGATTCTAACTATGGAAGACATCGAAGACTTTTTTATATCGATTATCAAGCAATCGCATAGTGCCGATCTTGCTGAAGCTGAATTTAAAAGATGCCTCGTGGACGACGAAGAACTCAGGCAGCGATACAAGGAATACTGCCGGGAAATAGGCACTTCCGAACGAAACGGCTTCATGGATTTCTGCGACGAATATATGGCCGGACAGGATGAAGTCTGGAACACACTAAGTGACTTCGACAATCAGGAATGAACAGATTCGAAACACCTCAAGATTTCCGTCTGCCAGCCGAATGGGAGCCGGCAGACGCCATTCTGATGGCATGGCCGAATGAAAACACCGACTGGGCCTATATGCTCGATGATGTCAGAAAGACTTATATCGACATCATAACGGCTATCTCAGAACGCGCAAAAGTCGTTCTTATAGGCCCGGAGCTGCCCTCAACGACGGTTTTCCCGCCCGAATGCCGACGCGAAAACCTCATTTTGGTGCAAATGCCAATCAACGACACATGGACTCGTGATTACGGCCCTATAATAGTGACAAACCAGGACGGAACGCAAATCCTTCAGGATTTCATATTCAACGGCTGGGGCATGAAATTTGCCGCCAACAACGACAATCTCGCTGCCGGCCGCCTTCATTCGTCAGGCCTGCTGACATGCCGGTATAGTGGCCCGGCTCAGATAGTGCTTGAAGGCGGTTCTATCGAAAGCGACGGCAAAGGCACGATTCTCACAACCGAACACTGCCTGCTCGCTCCAAACCGCAACGACTGCCTCGACCAGTATGAAATCGAGTCGAAACTTCTCGAGCAGCTTGGCGCAAAAAAAATTCTCTGGCTGAAACACGGTCAGCTCGCCGGTGACGACACCGACGGCCATATCGACACTCTTGCCAGAATAGCGCCTCCGGGAGACATCATTATATATACTGGCTGCGACAATCCCGACGATGAGCATTTTGCCGAACTCGAAGCCATGCGCGACGAACTAAGCAAGATGACCAATGCAATTGGCGCACCATTCCATCTAATAGAGCTTCCCCTGCCCGACCCTATT
The DNA here is from genome assembly GCA_946553045.1 of uncultured Porphyromonadaceae bacterium. Lineage (GTDB taxonomy): Bacteria > Bacteroidota > Bacteroidia > Bacteroidales > Muribaculaceae > CAG-873. Next base: position 6,671 of record CAMNRO010000010.1, read on the forward strand.
TATGACCCGGAAGACGGAACACGCCTTCCGGCGACATACGCCAACTATCTCATTGTTAACGGAGCAGTGCTAATGCCGACCTACGGACAGCCTCGAAAGGACAAACTGGCCGCAATGATTCTTGAATCCGCAATGCCCGAATACGAAATAATACCCATTGACTGCCGCAGCCTTATACGGCAGCACGGCTCGCTTCACTGTGCGACCATGCAACTGCCATTAGGTGTATTGTCAGACAACTATGAAACGAACAATTAAAACCGCAATCATACAACAGACGGCCAGCTCAGATGCGGCCGAAAACCGCCGGAAAATAGCCGAAAAAGTACACGCCCTCGCCAAAGAAGGCGCTCAGCTTATCGTCAACCAGGAACTGCACGATTCGCTCTATTTCTGTCAGACCGAGAATGTGGATTTATGCTCTCTGGCTGTCGAAATTCCCGGCGAGGCTACTGATTTTTATTCTGCACTTGCCCGCGAAACCGGCACCGTCATCGTCACATCACTGTTCGAACGACGCGCCCCGGGCCTATACCACAATACCGCCGTTGTATTCGACGCCGACGGCTCCATCGCTGGCAAATATCGCAAAATGCATATACCCGATGATCCGGCCTATTACGAAAAATTCTACTTTACACCCGGCGACCTCGGTTTTGAGCCTGTCGACACCTCGTTGGGACGAATAGGAGTACTCGTATGTTGGGATCAATGGTACCCGGAGGCTGCCCGTATGATGGCTCTGGCCGGTGCCGAACTGCTTGTCTACCCTACGGCAATCGGCTGGGAAAGCACCGACACCGACGACGAAAAAGAGCGTCAGCGCGAAGCCTGGATAACAATCCAGCGTGCCCACGCCATTGCCAACGGCATTCCCGTTGTCGCAGTAAACCGCGTCGGACACGAACCTGATCCCTCTGGCGCCACCAATGGTATCCTCTTCTGGGGCTCAAGTTTCGTAGCCGGCCCTCAGGGCGAATTCCTGCACAGGTCGCCGCACGATGCCGAAGACACTGCCATTGTCGAAATCGACATGCAGCGCTCCGAACAAGTGCGCCGATGGTGGCCATTCCTTCGCGACCGAAGAATTGACGCATACGGAGATCTTACTCTACGCTATCGCAAATAAAAAAAGCCGGTTACCCGGCTTTTTTTTATTTGCGGTAATATATGCGGCGCACACGTGGCGACACCCATGTGAACAATTCATATGGGATAGTGCCAAGTGTTTCTGCAAGAGACTCTACAGAAGCCGACGGGCCGAAAATTTCGACCTCATCTCCGACCGTCACATCTTTCGCGTCCGTAACATCAACCATACATAGATCCATGCATATGTTGCCTATCGTAGGACATGCCACACCACGCACCATAAAAGAAGCATTTCCACGCCCAAGACGCCGGTTGACACCATCGGCATACCCGACGGGCACAGTAGCCACTATGCTGTCGCGCGATGTGACACCCCGACAGCCATAGCCTATAGGAGTTCCGGCCGGCCAATGCTTCAGCGATATTATACGCGACTTGAACGTGGCTACAGTCTGAAGGTCTACAGACACAGAAGGTGGCAATGGCGATACTCCGTAAAGTCCGAGACCAAGACGCGTCATATCGTACGGACCACAAGAGGCAAAACGCATCATGCCCGCCGTATTCAATATATGACGCTTGAAACCATGTCCGAGCCCCTTCTCAAGCCTGTCGGCCATGGCATAAAAGCGCTGTAGCTGTAAATGTGTATAATCGTCAAGGTCCAGACAATCGGCAGTAGCAAGATGAGAGAAAACAGAAGCTACAACGAGAGATGTCTGAGAAGCAAGACACTCGATAAGCCCGTCGAGCTGTTCCTCTATGAAGCCGACACGATGCATGCCGGTGTCAAGCTTGATATGAATCGGGAAGCCCGAAACGCCTTCGCGTATAGCCGTATTGACAAGCAATCTGAGTTCATCAAGCGAAAAAACGGCAGGTTCAATATTGTATGCAAACAAAGCCGGCGACTGGTTTGTGACCGGATTCAGCACCATTACAGGCATTGTGATGCCGGCATTTCTCAAAGCGACAGCCTCATCGACAACAGCCACTGCAAGATAAGCCGCGCCCTGACTCTGGAGTGTACGGCCAATTTCGACAGCCCCCATTCCGTATGCCGACGCCTTAACCATGCCGATAATATCTGTACCCGCCGGAAGAAGACGCCTGTAGTAATTATAATTGTGAATTATTGCGTCGAGATTCACTTCAAGCACAGTATCGTGGCCGGCACCACAAAGAGCATCGGCAAAATTACGGTCTGCGCCAAAAAGAAGAATGCGGGAATCGCGATACAGATTGCCGGAGTGATAACGGTCGAGGACCGAATAGGCCTTCTCGGGAGTCTCTTCCGATATGAGCATCACGTCTGTAATGCCATATTCGGCAGCCATAGCTAACGCTTCTTCATATACCTGGCGTGAGTTATCACTTCCGCTCATGAGATGTCCGAGCATAAGCACCGAATTATCCATCGATCCAGACTGGCGTCGCATGAAATCGAGAGCCTCCCGCAATGATGTAAGATCTGGCGTAAAGAAATCGCTGATAATGGTGTTGCCAAAAATGCCAGTCTGAATTTCACGGCGTGTATCCACGATAGATTTTGCGTCCGAGTCGATTCCATCATATCCGAGTTCGTGCAGAGCAGTGTGAACAAGGGCATGGAAAACCGTCGGATGAGTACCCTTCGCAACAGATACAGCCCGCAAACCCGGACGCACGGACTTCAGCCGGGCAATTTCGTCGCCAAGCACCGTGTCGGAATCGGCATATACAATCAGATTGCACCCCTCGACAATTCTCAGTTTTTCGCGCACCTTATCGGTGTGAGAAGCAAACTCGCTGTCATGCTCGTCTGTAATAGGGGTGATTATCGCAACCTTATGCGATTCGCCCAACATTTCATAAAAACAAGCACCCTGTCCGGGTCCGTCAATACCGACTTCGGTTATAATGTGGTCTGGAAAAACACCATCAGTCATACTCCAGACAGCCAGCGGAACACCGATACTCGAATTCCAGCTGCGCGGACTGCGGCGAACATCGCACACACCGTAGAGCGATGTATAAAGGAGCTCCTTGACCGTGGTCTTGCCCTTGCTTCCGGTTATAATGATTCCATTTTCATAGCCTTCGAGGCGCGCCTTTGCAAGCTTCATGATTGCCTCATTGACCGATTTTACAACAATAAAAGCGGCTCCGGGCAGAAGCGACGTATCAATATCTCTGTCTATTATAAATGCGCGCACCCCTTTGGCATATAGCTCTCCTATATACTTATGTCCGTCGCCGACGCGGGTTCTTATAGCCGCAAAAACAGTTTCCTCTGCCTTTAGCACCGAACGGCTGTCGGTGACAAGATTTTTTATCGGCTTCGATTTAAAATCGTCCGGATATATGAGTTTGTCGGCATCTACGGCGCCGGCAATAGCTTCGACAGTATCAATCATTTTTTTCAAGAATTTGTCTGTGCTGCGATGACAGATATTTTTTTCTGGCCAAGGCAGCCGTATTGCGGGTATCTGCTGTAAAGAAACTCTCTTCGAATTTCTCATAAATATAAGCCACAGCCAGTGACGATATATGAAGGAGGTCATCGGCATAGGCCCGATAATCGCGCAAATCGTCCATAACAATCTCGTAAGAAGGAAAATAGCCTACAAAATCGGGATTCTCGGCGCACACATTCTCTATGGCAAGATGTAGAATCGCTTTGCTCAGCGTATTCTCATGAAATCCGTCGGAAAGATGGCGTATGGGGCTCACGGTAAAAACAACTTTTCGGGCTCCATGGTTTTTCAGAAGAGAAACCAGTCCGGCCAATGCATCGGACGCTTCTGCCACATCAATTCTGCGACGAAGAAACATGGACGCCGGAAATTTATGGCAATTGCCTACCAGACGTCCATTGTCGGCAAGTTCATAAATATAAGATGTGCCAAGCGTCACAAAAACTACGGCGCCCTCCCCTATCCTTTTCTTAAGCCCGGCAAGCTGGCTGTTTATTACGTCAAGAATCGCTTTGGGGTCATCACCGCTGTAGCGGGTAGCATAGTCGAGACAATGATAGCCGCGAGGACCCGGCGTCAGATCGGTCTCAACATATTCGCGTCCTTCAAGCGCACGCCGGAAGCAATTGGCTATTGAAAGCGGATTATAAAGCGGACCGAACGGATTGACCGATATATCAAAACCTCGCTCGGCAAGACAACGGCCAATCTCATCGGAAAAACATGAGCCGATGAAAAGTAACTTTTCATCGGCCGATATTCTCCAGCCGCAGTTGGCACAGGATATTTCGGTTCTTAATTTCACCATATCAGAACATTCGATAGTCAATTGACAACACCTGAAACTCAGTGCGTCGGTTTATCTGGTCGGCCACTTCCTGGTCAGCCTCGGGGAGAGTGAGTATAAACTCTTCTGTCAATGTCTGGCCTTCCTGAAACTGAGGATATTCGCGCGCAAGCTTCTTTGTGATTGTCTTGGGGCGTGATTCTCCATATCCCTGGCTTTGAAGCCGCTCCGGTGCTATGCCGACAGAAATGAGATAGTCTATTACCGATTGAGCCCGTCGCGAGGAAAGACGGATATTATATTCATCGGTTCCTTTTCGGTCGGTATGCGAAGCCATCTCGATGGTTACGTTCGGATTATCGCGGAGGACCTGTGCCATTTCGTCGAGGGCTGCTTTGGATTCCGGCCTCAGACTTGCCTTGTCGAAATCATAAAATATATTGTCGATAACAACAGGCTTTGTAATGGACGCAAGTATGAAATCGACGCCATATTCAGCGTCTTCCTCAGCTATGTCGCTGGTAAATTCCTGTTTGGCATTAAGATAGCCTTTAGCGCCTGCCATCATGACATAGCTGACACCGCGGTCAAGCGGAAATGAGAAAGAACCGTCTGGTCTCGCCAGCTGCTTCTGATTGGAACCGTCGTTACCGACAATACGTATCACGGCATTCGGCACCGGCTCTTCGTCGCGGTCGAGCACCCAGCCGCTGATAAGTATCTTAAGTTCGGGCAATTCAAACGAAAACAAATGGTCATAACCACGGTTGTCGCCACGGTTCGATGTAAAGAATCCGCTTTCACCTTCGCCGAAAGTCATGCCGAAATCATCGGAAGGAGAGTTGACAGGCGTTCCCATATTTGTCACTTTCCAGCCACCCGAAGGAGTCAGCTCTGCTCGAAAAATATCAAGGCCGCCATAACCCGGATGCCCGTTTGACGAAAAATAAAACACGGAATCCGAGCGGAATGTAGGAAACATTTCATCGCCGGGAGTATTAATCCACTCCCCGAGATTTTCAAGAGAACCCGCACGTTCCTTAAGATTTATGCGCCATATATCGCGGCCACCAGAGCCTCCCGGCATATCACTGCTGAAATATAACCACTGTCCATCAGGCGAAACAGCCGGATGGGCATAATTGGAAAGTGTATCGGCCGTGATTTCAAACTTAACCGGTGCGCTCCATTTTGCGTCGGACCGCTGCGAGGTGTATATTTCAACTCCTGTATTCGCATTCGGCTCACGACGCGCCCGGCTCAGATACATTGTAGAACCATCGGGTGTGAATGCAGGCGTGCCTTCATCGAACTCGGTGTTAAGTTCGCCTTCGACAGGTTCGGGGCGCTTCCATTCGCCACGCTCATTCTTGGTCGCGAACCAGATGTCGCCTTTCTTCATGCCGGTTATCTCGCTTTTATTCGTACCCGTCGATTTCTCTGTCGTTGAAGTAAAATAAATCTGGTCGAGAGAACGGTCGAGGTACATAGGCGAATAATCGGCTCGCCGACTGTTGAATAGTTTGGTGTTTTTAACCACATAGCGCGTCGCACCTTTCTTTTCCTGCCCCATTCTGGCGCCAATCAGACCATTCTGAGCGAGAACATCGCCGGGTTTCCAGGCAAGATACTCGCTGTAGTTCTTCACTGCAGGCGCATACTGGCCCTGAGCATGCTGCATTCGGGCCAGAGATAGATAAAGAGTCGAGTCGCCATATCCGTAGCGTATGGCATTCTGATATGCTGCTGCCGCACGAGCGTACTGGTTAAGACGCCTGTGGCACTCAGCCATCTTGTATGCAACTTCACCGCGCAAAGCTCGTTCTTCGCGCTTGGTAAGCTTATTATATATCTTGCGATAAGTCTTCGAAGCGTCGAAATACTCGCCGCGTTCCATCTGTTCGTTAGCCGTGCTCAGTTTGGCGCCACCGCACGAACCAAGCATAAACGACGCAAGCACCGTCGCTGTCAGCAGAATATTTTTGAATGAATTCATATTGAAAAAACGGAATCGCGTGCGCTTTATTGCCGACGGTTCATGCGATTTTAATGCCCGAGAATCCCATGAAGGCCATTGCAAGTATTCCGGCAACAATCAGAGCTATAGGCACACCTCGCATCGAACGCGGCACATCGGCGAGAGCCAATTGTGTGCGGATCCCGGCAAAAATAGTCAGAGCGAGAGCAAAACCTACTGCCGTCGCCACCGCATAGACCACAGAATAGAGAAATCCGAAGTTCTTCTGCGCCACGATAATTGCCACGCCAAGAACAGCACAGTTTGTTGTGATAAGCGGCAGAAAGACGCCCAGAGCTGCATAAAGCGACGGCGATACTTTCTTCATCATAATCTCGAGCATCTGCACCAACACAGCAATCACAAGGATAAAACTGATTGTCTGCACATATACAAGGCCGAAGGGCTCCAGCACATAGTGCTGAAGAAGCCATGTGACAGCAGTGGCGACAGCCATGACAAAAGTAACAGCCATACCCATGCCGAATGCCGACTCAAGATTTTTTGAGACGCCGATAAACGGACATATGCCCAGAAACTGGGAAAAAACTATATTATTTACCAGAATGGCCGAAAAAATGATTGCAATATATTCAAGCATGGCTATACAGACGGTTATAAAGTGCTATCAAAAGACCCAAAACGATAAACGCACCCGGGGCGAGAACGAAAAGAAGTGCTCCGAAATCAGCACTGTAAAGCTGCAGACCAAATACAGCACCTGTACCGAGCAGTTCGCGTACAGCCCCGAGCAGAGTCAAGGCAAGTGTGAAACCGACACCAACGCCAAGACCGTCGCAAAGCGAGGCAAAGACTGTGTTTTTCGATGCAAAAGCCTCCGCGCGGCCCAGCAGAATACAGTTTACCACAATAAGAGGTATGAATATGCCAAGGCTGGCATACAATGCCGGAACATAAGCCTGCATAAGCATCTGCAATATTGTGACAAACGATGCGATGACAACAATATATACAGGAATGCGGACTTTATCAGGAACTATATTCTTGATTGCCGAAATAGCCATGTTGGAGCACATGAGCACAAATAGTGTAGCAAGCCCCATCGACATGCCTGTCATGGCCGATGATGTCGTGCCCAGAGTCGGACACATGCCGAGTATCAGTACGAAAGTCGGATTTCGTTTTACGATTCCGTCAAAAATTATTCTGAGTGCGTTCATCTGTCAGTCGTCGAATTAGCGCAGGCTTCGGCTGCCTTGTTAAGAGCTTCCATAAATGCCCGCGATGTAATTGTTGCTCCGGTAATTGCATCGATATCGCCTCCGTCGGCACGTACTCCAAAAGGAGTTGTATGGCCAATAAGGTCATGTGATGTGCCCGATTCAGAGAACCAATCGCTCATGCGCGCTCCAAGCCCCGGAGTCTCGGCATGGCTCAGCACACGGTAGCCCGTAAGCCGCCCCTCCGTATCGAAGCCCGCAAGAATTGTGAAACGGCCTGAGAAACCGTTGTCGCTGTAAGTCTCTACTGCCATGCCGACGTCCGTACCCGACATTTTGGCAGGGAAAAGAGTCAGTCCGTCTTGCTCGAAGGCCTCATCGGCTGGATTGTTGTCAAACTGCGGCAGCACCTCGGCTATAGCCTGACGTCGTGCCGAAGCCTGAGCCTCGGCTATCGGCTCTTCCGTAAGGATATTGACACCGGCCAAGGCCGCTCCCGCCACAAGGGCGATACCACAAAGTCCGGCAGTCATTGTCAATAATGTTGATTTCATGCCAAAGCCTCCTTTTTCTTTTTAGGCGAGAATCGATGTGGCTTCATATATCTGTTTATAAGCGGTGTAAAGCCATTCATTATAAGAATTGCAAACGACATTCCTTCGGGATAAGCTCCCCAGCGGCGGATTGCAGCCGTGATTATGCCGATGAAGAGACCATAGACAATCATGCCGCGACGTGTCATCGGTGAGGTCACATAATCGGTAGCCATGAAAATAGCACCGAGCAACAGTCCTCCTGAGAAAATATCGTAAAGCACAGGATAGCCGGCCAAAACATCGACTATGGCAAGACCGGCAACGACTGCCACCGGAATCTGCCATTTAATGACACGTAAAAACAGCAGATATACAAATCCGGCCAGCAAGGCGAGCGCACTTACTTCGCCCATGGAACCGCCCATGGAGCCCCACAGCATATCGCTCTCAGGCAATAATGACGGGTTAAGCTGCCCAAGCTTGACAAGCGACAGCACCGTAGCGCCTGTAGCGCCGTCGGCATCGCCGAAGCCGGCCTCTGGCAAAGGCCAGCATGTCATGGCGACAGGAAACGAAATAAGAAGGAATACACGTCCGACCAAAGCCGGATTAAAAATATTGCAGCCCAGACCTCCGAATGCCATTTTACCGATACCTAATGCCATGACAGCACCGGCTGCGACCATCCATAACGGTAGATTGGCCGGCAGATTAAGAGCAAGCAAAATGCCCGTAAGAACAGCCGAAAAATCGCCTACCGTAGAAGGCCTGCGGAGCATGTAGCGAGTGATGAACCATTCTGTAAAAACACAAACGGCGACAGACACGCACAAAACCGCCAATGCCGGCAAGCCGAAAAAATAAAGCGAACAGAAAACAGCCGGCAACAATGCCAGAACGACATGCAGCATCGCTCCGCGCACGGTGCGCGAAGTGTGAATATGGGGAGTCGTAGATAAAATCAGTTTCTCGGTCATAGTTTGGCTCTTTGTTTAGCAACTCTTATATAATCCAGAATCGGGCGATCAGACGGGCACGAATAGCTGCATGCTCCGCATTCGAGACAGTCGAAAACATCGTTTTCACGAGCTTCATCCCACATTCTCAATCGGCCGTATGTAGACAGCAGATACGGTTCAAGCCCCATCGGGCAAGCGTCTACACACGCCCCGCAACGCACACAGGCAAGCGGTTGGCGACGCTCGGGCCGCTTAAGCACTGTGAGACCTGACGTTCCTTTCATGACAGGTGCATCAAGGCGCACGGCCGACCTACCCATCATAGGTCCTCCGACAATGGCAATAGCCTCGCCTGGCAGCGTCAGAGGCAAGGAAGAAAACGGTGTACCGATTGCCACCATATAATTCTTGCGTTCACCGGCAGCAATATCTCCGGTAACAGTAATAACCCTCTCAATAAGCGCCTGCGACGTTGCCACAGCCTGCCATACGGCAAACGCAGTTGCGACATTATTGACAACCACGCCCACCGACAATGGCAACTTGCCAGACTCTATACGACGGCCGGTAACAGCCTCCACAAGCTGTTTTTCACCGCCTTGCGGATATTTTGTCTTCAATATTCTAAGACTGATATCCTTATTTTCCTGTAATGCCTCGCGCATGGCAGCAGCCGCCTCGGGCTTGTTGTCCTCCATTGCAATGACAGCGCGGGGTATTCCACCCGCCTTCATCATCAGCTCGACGCCTTCGGCAATACGGCCCGGATATGTGCACATCAGAGCATCGTCACACATAAGATACGGCTCACACTCGCATGCATTTATTATAAGAACCTCCGGTTTCTGTTCCGGCTTTATCGAAAGTTTGACATGCGATGGAAATGTGGCACCGCCGAGCCCGACAATACCGGCCTGAAGTATTTTAGTTCTGATTTCGTCTGCCGTAAGGCGCTCTGACAAAGACCGGTCGCATATGCTCGGAATCATATCGCACCAATATTTCTCGCGGTCATGACTGTCTTCAAGATGCTCTTCTTCTGTGGCGGATATGACGATTGACCTGGACGACTTGCCCCAGGGCATTACAATATCTTCCACTCCAACGACCGTGCCCGACACCGGTGCATGAAGACCGGCCGAAACAAAACTGGAATTCTCGGCTATGAGCTGCCCGCGCTTCACTTTATCCCCCTTGCCGACAATAGCTTTGGAGGGCGCGCCGATATGCTGCGTCAACGGCAGACTGGCGCGCATAGGCAAGGGAAATATCTCTATCCTCCTCGACGCAATCTTATTCGGCGCAGGATGAATGCCGCCAATTTTAAATGAATATCTCATTCCGTTGCTTTGTCTTTGGTTATATTTTCGAAAGTAGCACATATAGAACCTGTCGGGCAGACTCCAAGACACTTACCGCATGCCTTGCACAAATCAGGGTTTATATACGACAGATTGTCTGTAACCTCTATAGCTCCGAACGGGCAGACTTTGGCGCATTTGCCGCATCCGATACAGGCTGCCGAGCATATTTTGCGGGCGACAGCGCCCTTATCGCGACTCGAACATGCCACCCACACACGACGGTTCCGTCGTCCTTCCGGACGAAGCTCAATAAGATGCCGCGGACATTCACGGACGCAGACTCCACAGCCTGTGCAAGTCTTTTCATCGACTACCGGCAATTTCGACGACTCATCAATCCGCAATGCGCCGAAACGGCACACCGAAACACAGTCGCCACACCCCAGACAGCCGTATGAGCAAGCACTCGTGCCACACCCGACAGCGTCCATGACAGCACATGAAGACGCACCGTCATATTCATATGTCAGCGGTCTGGCGCCACAGCTGCCATTGCATTTGAGAACTGCGATATTTCTTGCTGCGTCTACAGAATCAACTCCAAGTATAGACGCAATGTTCTTCATCGCGGCAGCCCCGGCACCCGGGCAAGTCAGCCCGTCGAGATTTCCACGTCTCACACACTCACATGCAAAATCACGGCAACCCTTACAACCGCATGCGCCGCAGTTGGCACCCGGCAGCAAACCCTCAATCTGATCGATACGCGGGTCTTCAACTACCTTAAATTTCTTGGCAGTCAGATACAAGACAATAGCTCCAACAAGACCCAGGAGCCCCATCAGTACAAGAGTATAAATAAAAATGTGTTCAGAACTCATATTTTATCTATTGTCAGAAATCAATATCCAAGGAGAAGGTCTATATTTAGAAACCAGATAAATAATCATATAACATACACACGCACCAGCTATGGCATATAGAGCCAGAGGTCCGTCATCAAGGCCTGCCACAGTACCGATGCAGGCAATTGCAAGAAAAACAGCCAATGGCAATACAAGCATTGTCAAAATAGCACGCATAGAACGCCCTTTTGGCAAACCGACAGAGACAATGCCGCCAATATCCGGCAATTCAACCCCGGAGGGAATCCTGGCGCATAATACCACAGATGCAGACTGTGCTTTTTTGTTATCCTGCCCGCACGAAGCCGACAGCGCACACCCGGCGCATGAATGGCCGGCAGCACCGACATCGACACTGACATGAGCCTTCCCGGACTCTACGGAAACGACCGTTCCGCTATGAATCAAAGCATACAATTCTGAATGCTTCATACGCCCCATCTGCTTCCTATGTTTTACAAACCTACCAAATCCTTTATTTGCGATGGTGTAGATATAATATGGTCGGCATACGCTTCCTTGAGCTCATGAATAGAACGGAAGCCCCAGCCTACGCCCACAGATTCCACACACGCACGTCGGGCAGTCTCCATGTCAACGCCAGAATCGCCAACATACAGGACATCGGCCTTCGGAGTCGGACACATGGAAAGCGCCTTGAATACAATCGAAGGATCCGGCTTACGCGGAATGCCCTCTTCGTTCCCGAGAATAGCACGAAAATTTGCTGTAGGAAAAAAATGATGAATCAGTTTAGTGACCGCCTCCTGATACTTATTGGACGTAACAGCCAGATTGACGCCTCGGGCACTTAACTCCTCGAGCAATTCGGGAATGCCGGGATACGGTTTGGTGGCATCACAGCAATGGTCGTCATAATATCGCTTGAATGCGGCAAGCATTTCATTGACATTCTTTTCGCTACGGGCGTCTTCAGGCAAAGCCCGCTCCATCAGCCGGCTCACTCCGTTTCCGACCATGTCGGGGTAAACCCACAGGCCATGCTGCGGGAAACCAAGCTCGCGAAGAGCATAGTTAGTAGCTGTCGCAAGGTCATCAATGGTATTCAGAAGAGTACCATCAAGGTCAAAAATGACATACGTTTTCATCTCACAAAATCTTTTTGCAAAAATACAGAAATTTTTCCATAATACATCGGAACGTGTCTTTTTCAATGCAATTATTTTTTCATGAAAGCCGACATCGGGGGCTGACAAAGTGTCAGTCGGCATGACGGAACAAGGACATGCACGCGCCATATTCGGCACAAAACCTTTTTGGCACGGCTTTTGTTTATTTGATAGCGAACCGAGGCAATCAGACCTCAGTAATATTAAATAGAATAATAATAACAACAAAAATAAACACTAACAACTATGGGAAAAATTATCGGTATTGACTTAGGAACCACCAACTCCTGCGTAGCAGTACTTGAAGGCAACAATCCTGTTGTAATTCCTAACAGCGAGGGACGCAACACAACACCCTCTGTAGTCGCATTCGTCGACGGAGGCGAGCGTAAAGTCGGTGACCCCGCAAAACGTCAGGCTATCACAAACCCGAAGCGTACCATCTACTCGATAAAGCGCTTCATGGGCGAAACATACGACCAGATAAAGAACGAAATCGAACGCGTACCTTATAAAGTTGTACGCGGTGCCAACAACACACCTCGTATCGACATCGACGGTCGCGAATACACTCCCCAGGAAATCTCGGCCATGATTCTTCAGAAAATGAAGAAAACAGCCGAAGACTATCTCGGCCAGTCTGTGAACGAAGCCGTAATCACCGTTCCCGCCTACTTCAACGACTCGCAGCGCCAGGCAACCAAAGAAGCCGGCGAAATCGCAGGCCTTAAAGTAGCCCGTATCGTGAACGAGCCTACTGCGGCAGCACTTGCATACGGTCTCGACAAAACCAACAAGGACCAGAAGATTGCCGTATTCGACCTTGGCGGCGGCACATTCGATATCTCTATCCTCGAACTCGGCGACGGCGTTTTCGAAGTAAAATCGACCAACGGCGACACTCACCTCGGCGGCGATGACTTCGACCACGTTATCATCGACTGGCTTGCCGATGAATTCATGAAGCAGGAAGGTGTAGACCTCCGTCAGGACCCCATGGCTCTCCAGCGCCTTAAAGAAGCAGCAGAAAAAGCCAAGATTGAACTTTCGAGCGCAACAAGCACCGAAATCAATCTTCCCTACATCATGCCCGTCAACGGTATTCCCAAGCACCTCGTCACCACCCTCACCCGCGCCAAATTCGAGCAGCTCGCCGACAAGCTCATACAGGCAACCGTGAAGCCCTGCGAAGACGCCCTCCGCGACGCCGGCCTCAAGGCTTCCGAAATCGACGAAGTTATCCTCGTAGGCGGTTCAACCCGTATTCCCGCAATCCAGCAGATTGTAGAAAAAATCTTCGGCAAAGCACCTTCGAAGGGTGTTAACCCCGACGAAGTAGTAGCCGTAGGCGCAGCTATCCAGGGCGGTGTCCTCTCGGGTGATGTGAAAGACGTCCTCCTTCTCGACGTTGTTCCTCTGTCGGTAGGTATCGAAACCCTCGGCGGTGTAATGACCAAACTTATCGAAGCGAACACCACCATCCCTACCCGTAAGAGCGAAACATTCTCAACCGCAGCCGACAACCAGCCTTCGGTAGAAATCAACGTTCTCCAGGGTGAACGCCCCATGGCCAAGGACGACAAACTTCTCGGCAAATTCCACCTCGACGGAATCGCACCCGCACCCCGTGGCATTCCTCAGATTGAAGTTACATTCGAAATCGATGCCAACGGTATCCTCAACGTATCGGCAAAAGACAAAGCCACCGGCAAGGAACAGAGCATCCGTATCGAAGCTTCGAGCGGTCTTACCGACGCTGAAATCAAACGTATGAAAGACGAGGCTGCTGCCAACGCAGATGCTGATGCCCGCGAAAAAGAGCGCATTGACAAACTCAACCAGGCCGACGCCATCATCTTCCAGACCGAAAAGCAGCTCGGCGAATTCGGCGACAAGATTCCCGCCGACAAACGTTCGGCCATCGAGGCAGCTGTTGCCAAGCTTAAGGAAGCCCACAAGGCTCAGGATATTGCCGGCATTGACGCAGCCATCAAGGAAATCGAAACAACCTTTGGCGCCGCCCAGCAGGATATCCTCAACGCCCAGGCTCAGGCACAGCAGGCAGCCCAGAACCCCGGTGCAGGCGCCCCCAACCAGGGCGGAGACAACGGCGACCAGGTAACCGACGTCGACTTCGAGGAAGTGAAGTAATTTGAACTATATTAGACTATATAGGGAAGAGCCCGGTTTTGCGCCGGGCTCTTTTATTATATTTAGATTAATGGTGTGTTGACTGAAAGGGAGCGAAAATTGGAAAAAGACGGAAAGGAGTTTTTTTGAGGCTACACTGTTACGGGAATTTTCGTATCTTTGCACTTCGGCGGCCAAGCGATTGCCCGTCTTAAATCAAATTAGAGGTTGTTTAATATTATAACAATGATAATAACATCTGCTATCGGCACATTCGGCCGCTATTGCATGTTTGTAAAACGTGTTTTTTCATTACCAGACAGATGGGGGGTATTCTTTCGCCGCACCATAGCCGAAATGAGCAAACTCGGCGTAGACTCAATTCCGCTGGTGATGATTATTTCGGTGTTCATCGGCGCCGTGATTGCTATCCAGATGCAGCTCAACATCGCGTCGCCTCTTATTCCGGCATACTCTGTCGGTCTGGCTACCCGCGACATCGTCCTACTCGAATTTTCCAACTCCATTCTCTGCCTTATTCTGGCGGGCAAGGTCGGGTCAAATATAGCATCTGAAATCGGCACCATGCGTGTCACCGAGCAAATCGATGCCCTCGAGATTATGGGTGTTAATTCCGCCAACTTCCTTGTGCTCCCCAAAATAGTGGCATTCGTCCTCTTCATGCCCGTGCTCGGCGCACTGTGTATCGGCACATCTATGGTCGGCGGCTATTCCGTCGCTGTGTTCACCGACCTTATCACGGTTTCGCGTTTTGTCTATGGCCTGCAGGCCTTCTTCCAGGAATGGTATGTATGGTACGGACTTATCAAATCTCTCGTCTTCGCATTCATAATAGCCTCCACATCATCGTTTTTCGGCTATTATGTCAAGGGTGGAGCCCTCCAGGTTGGTAAAGCGAGCACCGACGGAGTCGTGTGCAGCAGTATTTTCATTCTATTGTTCGACGTCATTCTCACTAAACTTCTGCTGCAATGATAGAGGTAAAGGACGTAGTAAAGGCCTTCGACGGCCGCACCGTGCTTCATGGCATAGATGCAACATTCTATACCGGCAAGACCAATCTGATTATCGGCCAGAGCGGTTCCGGCAAAACAGTGCTTATGAAATCGCTTGTCGGATTGCTCCGACCCGATAAAGGGCAGATACTGTTCGACGGACGCAATCTGCTGTCCATGAACACCGAAGAGGTCAAAAATCTCCGTAAGGAAATCGGAATGCTCTTCCAGGGCTCTGCGCTGTTCGACTCGGAGACGGTGCTGGGCAATGTCATGTTCCCGTTGGTCATGTTTACCGACATGAGCAAAGAAGAGATGACCGAACGGGCGCTTTTCTGTCTGGAGCGTGTCAACCTTAAAGGAGCAGAAAACAAGTATCCGGCAGAAATATCGGGTGGTATGCAGAAACGTGTGGCTATCGCCCGTGCCATAGCACTAAACCCCAAATATCTGTTTTGCGACGAACCCAACTCGGGTCTCGACCCCAAGACATCGATTCTCATCGACGAGTTGCTTAGCGACATCACCCATGAATATAATATAACGACTGTCATAAATACCCACGACATGAACAGCGTGCTCGGAATAGGCGAAAATATTATATTCATCAACAAAGGTCACCGCGAATGGGTCGGAGACATGAGCAAGATATATAATACGACAAACGAGGCTCTTAACGACTTCGTATTTGCCACACGCCTGTTTCAGGAAGTGCGCGAATATGTGGCCGAGCATGGCACTATCCAGCAAAGAAAATGAGATTCCGCGACATACCGGGCCACGAAAGAGAAAAAGCTTTGCTGCGCGAAATGGCCGACAACGACCGTATTCCCCATGCATTGCTTCTCGAGGGACCGGCCGGCACAGGCAAATTCATGCTTGCAAGAGCTTTTGCTCAATACATACATTGCACTGCCCGCACCCCCGACGGCGACAGTTGCGGTCAATGCCCTTCGTGCCGGCAGCACGAGTCTTTCAACCATATCGATACTGTCTTCACGTTTCCGGTTGTCAAAAAGAGCGGACGCCCTACACTTTCAGACGACTACATCGCCGATTTCCGCGACTACATGACAGCCAATCCGTTTATGGATTTGAAAAAATGGGTCCTTACTCTCGACAATATAAACGCCCAGCCACAGATTTACGTAGAAGAAGGCAACGAACTCCTGCGGCGCCTCACGTTCATGTCGCGTCGCTCAAAATATAAGGTTGCCATTCTCTGGCTGCCGGAAAGGCTGAAGACCGATACCGCCAACAAGCTCCTTAAACTCGTTGAAGAACCATTTGCCGATACCAAATTCATAATGGTAAGCAACGAGCCGCGCAAGATTCTTCCGACAATATATTCGAGAACACAGCGTATAGCCGTGATTCGATACTCCGATGCCGAAGTCGCAGCCATTCTTGAAAGCAGAGGCATAGATGCCGACACCGCTGCCGATGCGGCTATCGTAGCCGAAGGCGACGTCAATCAGGCCATATCGCTTGCCGAAGCCGGCAGTGAGCGCCTGAAACTGCTCGAACTCTTCAAGACACTGATGCGCGCGGCATACGCGCGCCAGGTCGGAAAACTGCGTGAATGGTCGAAAGAAGTAGCCGAAATGGGCCGCGAACCAGCCATGGACTTTCTCGATTACTGCTGTCGCCTTTTCCGCGAAAGTTTTCTGATGCATCTAAACATCGATACTCTTCAGACACTCAACGCAGGCGAACGTGAATTTACGGTTAAATTTTTCCCGTTCATAAACAACCGCAATGTCATCGACCTGATTGAGCTCTTCGACCGTTCGCGCCGCGACATTGCCGGAAACGGAAATGCCAAGATTGTTTTCTTCGACATGGCCGTACGCACCATCATGCTCATTCGACGCTAATGAAAGAACACAAAGGTGGATTTCTCGCCGACATAGCCCGATATTACACCTCCGCAAGAGAAAGCGGCCCGACGCTTGCCTCTGTGTGCTTCGTGCTTCCAAACAAGCGAAGCGCTATGTTTCTGAAACAGCATGTGCGCTCATGTCTGCAAGATGTGGCTGTAATGCCGCGGTTCATGACCATGCGCACTTTCGTGAGCATGCATGCCCGCTATCCCGAAGCGCCGCACGACGAGCTGATGTTTATTCTCTACGATGCCTACCGTGCCGCCCTCCATGCCCGCGGCCGCAAGGAGAGTGCCCGGGAATTCGACAGTTTCATTTTCTGGGGAGACATTATCCTGTCAGATTTCGACGACATTGACCGCTCCATGGCTAATGCCGCCGATTTATTCAAAAATCTCAGAAACGTCAAAGAAATACAGGCCAACTACCTCGACGACGACCAGAAAGAGGTAGTGCGCCGCATATGGGGCGACAGCGCACTGGCCCGCCCCGCCGAAGAATTCTGGCTTCATCTTGCCGACATAGAAGACGAAAACTCCGAGACTCTTGCCGGAAAGTTTGTTTACCTATGGGAAATACTCGGCGACGTCTACACTTTTTTTCATAAAGCACTCGAAGCAAAAAAAATGTCGGCGCCAGGCGCCCAGTACCGCCAAGCAGTCGAATATTTCAGAAAAATGTCGGTTTTAGACGTCAATCCCGACGAACATTTCGTATTTGTCGGGTTCAATGACCTCTCCACAGCCGAAACACTTATATTCAAACGCCTCAAAGACCTCGGGGCTGCATCATTCTTCTGGGACACGGCGCCTCTTGAACTGATTGGAGCTGATACTCCAAGTTCGGCCATAGCAAGACCTCTTAAGCATATACGCGATTTATGCAGGGAATTTCCCATGCCCGAAGACTTCGCCCTGACACCCTCCTCGGCCACCCCGCAAATCGAAGTGCTGGCCATGCCGTCGAATGTAGGACAGGCAAAAGCTCTTGGCTCCACATTGCAACACTGGACAGAAGAAAACTGGCTCGAACCCGACTCTCCTCTTTCGGGAGCGGTTGTAATGCCAGACCCGTCGCTTCTCATGCCGGTTCTTTTCTCTATCCCCGAAAGTATTTCCTCTATAAATATATCGCTCGGACTGCCCTACCGCTCCACTAATTTCGCCTCTCTTCTCCGCTCGATTGTAAGCATGCAGTTGCGCGCGCGGGTCATACGCGGAATCCCCCATTTTTATTTCGAGGACGTAATGGGAATACTGCTGCACCCACACATACAGCTCATCGTTCCCGAAGCCGCGCAAAAGCTGTCGGAATACATCTCGTCTGAAAAAATATACAATCTTTCCTCCTCGACAATTTCAGCCATCGCCCCGGAATTAACCCTCGTCTTCACATCTGTCAAAGGCCTTTCCGAGGCTGCTGATGTAGCGAAATACCTCATAGACATGCTTGACTGGCTGAAAGAAAAAATAGAGAACACCGACGATCACCGTGGGCGACGATTTGAATCTCTGGCTATAAAATATTTCAAAGAAGAGACTGTCGCCGCTGCCGCTCTGATTGAAAAATACGGTGTATCGATGAGCGAGCGCACATTCCTGCATCTGTTCGAGCGGCTGTTCAGCAGCCGCGCTCTGACCGTCAATGGCACTCCGTTGCGCGGTCTTCAGGTGCTCGGAGTGCTTGAAACACGAGCCCTCGACTTCGATAATATCGCTATCCTGTCGATGAACGAAGGCATTTTCCCGCGAAAGCAATACTCGAAAACCATGATTCCGGGCGTGCTGCGCCGAGCCTTCGGTCTTCCTGACTTCGACAGCCTCGAGGCCACATATGCCTATTGCTTCTACCGTCTGCTCGCCAGGGCCAGACGTATATCCCTTTACTACGATTCACGGTCTGAGGCTCTCGGCGGAGGCGAAATTTCACGCTACGTATCGCAGATGAGATACCTTATGCCAGGCCTTGATGTGAATATGAGGAGTCTGTCGCCCGGCGCCGTTCCCGAAGAAGCGAGCACAATATGTGTGCCTAAAACCGACAAGGTACTAGCACGCCTCGAACAGCTTAAAGCCGGTGGCCCCTACCGTTTTTCTGCAACCGCTCTGAAATCCTACCGACGCTGTCCTCTTCAGTTCTATCTGCAATATGTAGGCCGAATGCGCGGAAGCGACGAACTTGCCGATTTCATTTCGGCCGCAGACTACGGCGATATTGTCCACAAGTCCATTCAGGAGCTATTCGCCGCCAGAAAAGGCGGATATATAGATTCGGCCTTCATAGAGTCTCTGCTTCAAGAAGGCAACAGCGTGATAGAGCGCACCATACGAAGCACCGTCGCCGCACAGTGCTATCCTCAGTATGTTTCGGCCGATGTCTATGCCCCGCTGCCGGCAGAAGGAGAGTTATGCTGCGAAATTGTAGATTCAATCGTCAGGAGCGACCTTCGGGCCGAAATCGAGGCCTACTGCACTCCGGGCTTTACTTTCATCGAAAATGAAAAGAAATACGACTCCCCGCCATGGGTGATAGACAATAATCTTGCCATAAACTTCTACATGTCGATAGACCGTGTCGACAGCATTTCGGCCGACACACTACGCTTCATAGACTTCAAGACTGGCAATGAGGCAACTTCGGCGAAACTGGACGAACTGTTCGACGGAGATTCTACGGACACCGACGGCATTTTTCAGTTGCTCGTCTATTGCGAGGCATACGCAGCCATGATTGACCCGCGGCCCGACATCGTGCCTATGATACACCCAATGAAAGAGCTGTCGAAAGAAGCGCATCTCTCCCCCATCGAAATCGACGGAGTTACTATCGATTCTTATAAACGAATCAGCGAAGCTTTCCTTTCTCGGCTCAAAAGCATGATAAAAGAAATTTTCAATCCTGAGGTGCCGTTCCGACAGTGCGATGAGCCGTCGCGTTGTGCATTCTGCCCATTCCTGAGCCTTTGCGGCCGCATTGTTCCCAAATACTGATATGGCCGGCATATACGTTCACGTTCCTTTCTGCCATTCCAAATGCGCATATTGCGATTTTTACTCGCGCGCAGGCCTTGGGGCGGCAAATGCCTATATAAGAGCGCTTACAAATGAATTCGCCGAGCGAATCGGCGAACTTGGCTCACACGCGGTCTCGACAATATATCTCGGCGGCGGCACACCTTCGATTCTGTCGGCTGAGCAGTTCCTCGAACTTACAGCTATCTTCAAGGATTTCAGCCCCGAAGAATTTACCATCGAGACCAATCCCGAAGACATCGAAAGCCAACGACTCGAAACATGGCTAAAAAGCGGAGTAAACCGCGTTAGCATGGGCATTCAGTCTCTTGTAGATTCAGAACTCAAAGCCGTCGGACGCCGACATTCGGCAGAACAGGCCATAGCTTCTTTCAGAAAAATAAGGGAAGCCGGATTCAGCAACATCAGTTGCGACCTGATATACGGCCTTCCCGGTCAGACTCATGAATCGTGGCGCTATAGCGTCGACACCCTTATTGCCCTGAGGCCGGAACATCTGTCGGCCTACAGTCTCACCATAGAACCTCATACAGCTTTAGGAGTCAGACTGCGGAAGGGTGAATTTTCTGAAACAGACGACGAAACGATAGCCACATTCTATGATTACCTATGCAAAGCCGCTTCCAGTGCCGGATATGAGCACTACGAAATATCAAACTTCGCACTTCCAGGCCTCTACTCGCGCCATAATTCCGCCTATTGGAACTCGACGCCATATCTGGGCCTCGGTCCGGGAGCTCACAGCCTTGGTGCGGACGGCATTCGGCGTTACGTCGAGCCCGACATAAGGCAGTACACTTCCAATCCAAGTCAATGTCTGAAAACAGACTACGAAACCGAAACAGAGAAGGTGAATGATGTCATTTTCACAGCTCTCCGCACTGCAAAGGGCCTCGACTTATCATCGATTCCGCCTGAACACCTGGCAGAATTAAGAAAAAACGCTGCTCCGCTTGCAGAAGCCGGACAGCTTCACTACGATGGCTCAAGACTGTACATTTCCGAAGAGGACTGGCTAATGTCCGACGCCATTATCCGCGAACTCCTTATCGACTGATTATAAGAATATAGCTATAAAAGCGGCATGCACATCGGAATGTACATGCCGCTTTTTATCGATTCAGAGCGCTGAGATTATTTGTTCTCGTGCTCGTATTTGAGAGTCATAGAAGGCTGGTCGCATACTTCTGCCGGGCCGAAGTACTGAATGGGGCCGGGATAGATGTAGCAGGTATTGTGCGCCCAGTCGTCGCGCTGAGCGGCGAATTTCTGGAAGGGTTTACCGTCGAGACGGACAAGAGCCTTCTGGATAACGGGCTTGTCTTCGGCGTTGCGGCGCTCTACGTTCATCATCATTGTGATAGGAATACCGCCGGCAATCCACTGCACTGCGGGCTTCACGAGGTTGCGCACCGACGACATGTAGCCGGTCACACCGGCATTGATGAGAGCAGATGCATTGTAGCCGAGCGAGTAGCAGTAGTCTGCGTCGAAGTTGGAGGGATCGGCGCAACGGCCTTCATAGCCGAAGAAGTGGTGAAGCGAAGAGAATTTACCCTTGGCTGCCTTGAATGCGTCAGATTTCGCAACATACTCGGCAACAAGACCGCTGAGCAGTTTTTCTGTCTCGATGAGGGATACCTGAACATTGCCGTGGGGGTCGCGGTCGAGCATGAGCTGACGCGATACTTCCTCGGGGAGTTTCTTCAGTGCTGCCACATTTTCAGCGGCAAGATTACCGAGAATGAAGGCAGTGAGTTCTTCCTCGTTCATGCCCTTGACAGTGTCTTTGTTGGCACCGAGAAGTTCGTTGAGCTCGCTGATGAGGCGCTTGTATTCGGGAATGAACTCGATAAGACCTTCGGGAACGAGAACTGTACCGAAGTTGTTGCCGTCAACGGCACGGGCGATTACGATGTCGCCGATGTAGCTTACGATTTCTTCGAGGTTCATGCCGCGCTGCTCAATTTCCTCGGAAATAAGGCAGACGTTAGGCTGAGTCTGAAGAGCGCACTCGAGTGCGATGTGGCTTGCAGAACGGCCCATCAGCTTGATGAAGTGCCAGTATTTCTTGGCCGAGTTGCAGTCGCGCTGGATATTGCCGATAACTTCGGAATATACCTTAGTGGCAGTGTCGAAACCGAACGAAGTCTCGATTACATCGTTCTTGAGGTCGCCGTCGATTGTCTTGGGGCAACCGATTACCTGTACACCGGCGTTGATAGCCTTGTAGTATTCGGCAAGAACAGCAGCGTTGGTGTTGGAGTCGTCGCCGCCGATAATTACGACTGCGGTGATGCCGAGTTCCTTGAGGATTTCAAGACCTTTGTCGAACTGGTCTTTGTGTTCGAGTTTGGTACGACCGGATCCAATGATGTCGAAACCGCCGGTATTGCGGTATTCGTCAATGATAGGAGCTGTCAGCTCGATATATTTGTGGTCAACGAGACCGCCGGGGCCCATGAGGAAGCCGAAGAGGCGGCTGTCGCGATGTATTTTCTTGATACCGTCAAAAAGGCCGCTGATCACATTGTGACCGCCGGGAGCCTGACCGCCCGACAGAATAACACCTACATTGACAGGCTTGCCCTGACCGGGATTAGGATTTTTTTCAAAGCGAATTTCGGGAAGGCCGTAGGTGTTGGGGAAGAGATTACGGATTGCTTCCTGGTCTGCTACCGATTCGGTAGGACGACCTTCTACAACTTTAACGGCGCTGGTGAGCACTACGGGCAATTTGGGCTTATAGGCTGCACGAGCTTTTTGCAAGGCGCTCTTTTTCATCTTGAGTAACTATTGTGTTTTGAATATGTTCTGACTGCAAAATTAACAAAAATTTTCCTGGTCTGTGGTCTTGGAAATGTGAATAAGTGTTTAATTACACTATTTCTTTTTACGACCGGCGACAACTACCGACAGATTGTCGGACAAAAGATATTTTGAAGCCATTTCAGCGATGATTTCTCCCGTTAAAGTATTGATAACTTCCTGCTGACGTTCAAAGTATTCATCCGGGGTGCCGACATAGAGCCGATTTGCGTAATAACCCATGATTGAAGCCGGGGTGTCGAGAATCTCGGCAAGACTGGTGGCAGCATGAAGCTGAAGCCTCCGCAACTCATCTCCCTGAGGAGGGTTTTCGGCAAGACGGCGCATCTCAGCCTTGATTTCATCTATGACAACGGCAGTACTGTCGCAGTCGCACTGGGCCGCAACAGCTACATATGAACCTTCGCGGCTTCCAAGCAGATATGCCGAGATTCCATATGTAAGGCCTTTTTCCTCGCGCACATTCATCATCAGACGGCTCCCGAAGTAGCCGCCCAGAGCCATCACTGCAAGTCTGAGAGGAATATAATCGACATGCTCGCGACCGGGAGCGGCAATGCCGGCCATGACAGCATCCTGAAATGCATTTTCTTTCTCCACAAATCGGCTGGCCGGAACCGACGGACTATCCATCAACTGTATGTCTGCGGTAAAGCCCGCTCCCGAAACCGGCAATGATTCGAGCATTGCTACCACACTGCGCCTTACTGTTTCGTCTTCCTTTCCCGACAGGAACGCATGAATGCCGGCTGGATTCAGAATACGGTTGTGAATCGTTCTTAACTGTTCTGCACATATCGAAGATATTCCTTCCTCTGTAAGCGGCTTTCCGAGAATATGACCGCTGCCGTACATCATTTCTGTAAATGCTTCATCGGCAAGCGCCGCCACATCCTGCCTCGACGACATATATGATGACAGGGCACGCAGTTTCGCTGTCTCGAGCGGCCCGTCGGGATACGAAGCATTTGCTATACAATCGGCCCAGACGGGCATAAGCGCTCCGGCACGGTCGTTAAGAAACCAAATATCAGTCACACTGTGATGAGCCTGCGGCCGCACACTTATTCTTGCTCCGTTGTAGTCCAGAATATCGGCTATCTGAGTTGCGTTTCTGGTCAGTGTGCCCTCGGAAAACTGCGACATGAGCAGGCTCGACAAAGTCTCCGAGCCCAGCTCCGCTGCACCGCCCGTAAAAGCTATACTGAGGCGGCTCACAGGCTGGTCGCCACCGGCGACACTATGCAGAGTAATGCCGTTGGAAAGGATTTCCACCCTTTCAGGGGGCACCGTCAGATGTCCGAAGGGTCTAACTTCTGGCGCTATGCTGCGGTTCATAGGGTTGACAGATATTTTTCGGCAGCCTCGAGGTCGGCCGGTGTGTCAATGCCTATGGTCGGTTCGTCGGTAAGAGCCATTTTTATCCTGTAGCCATTCTGCAGCCATCGCAACTGCTCGAGCGATTCGGCAATTTCGAGACTGCTCTGAGGCAGATTTCCCAGTTCTTTAAGAACATCGGCCCGATAGCCGTACAGGCCGACATGAGTATAATAAGCCGCCTTTTCAGGCCACTGAGATTCCTCACAGCCGCGAACAAAAGGAACGACAGACCGCGAAAAATACATAGCATACATGTCGTTGCTCATCACAACCTTCGGAGTATTCGGATTAGCGAGCGCCTCGAAACCGCGCCCGGCATCGAACGGACGCGCAAGAGAAGCAATCCCGACGGCCTCGTCTGCAAAACATGCCTTGAGAGCCTCAAGCTGGGAAAGTGCTATAAACGGTTCGTCGCCTTGAATATTTACTACAACATCGGCCGACGAGCCAAGTTTTTCATATGCCTCGCGGCAACGGTCCGTGCCGCTACGGTGGCTGTCGGAGGTCATCACGGCCCGGCCGCCAAAAGCCTCCACGGCCGACACTATTCTCGCGTCGTCGGTAGCCACGGCAATTCCCTCGAAACACTGCGCCGCGCGCCTGTACACACGTTCTATCATTGCGACACCGCCAATCTTGGCAAGCGGTTTGCCCGGGAATCGCGTAGAAGCGTATCGGGCCGGTATTATTGCTATAAAAGTAGGATTATTCTTCATTTTCTTCTACATAGAGTTGAGCATTCTCATATTTCTTTATCTTCACACGCCTGCGGGCAAGAATGAATGCTCCGGTCGACACCGCGTCGAACACATTCGAGCCCACCTCGATTTTTCCGGCAGGGCGCATTTCCGTAACCGTAGTGGCAATCTGGCCTATATATTTCGCCGGGCCCATATCCACTCCGACGAATCCGTCGGAATTCTTCAACTCAGTCATGAGTTCGGAATGTTTACGCACAAATTTCGGGCCATATTTAGAGGTCAGCAGCAGAATTGCCGTCAATGCGAGAGCCGCACCGATTCCGACTATAATAAGAGCGTTTCCGACCGCCTCGAAATCGACACCAGTCACAGAATCGCTGTTTACCATGGCTCCGATTATAGATACGAGAATCGCTATGATACCCGATATGCCGCATACTCCGAATCCGGGAATCACAAATATCTCAAGAGCAATCAGAATCACACCGGCAATGAAAGCCAGCAACACCCAGCCCGGCATGCCTCCCGAAACGAGCATCGGCAGGAAATACAATATCGCGGCCACAACAGATACCGCGGCCGCAAATCCAAGCCCGGGCGTATGCATTTCCATATAAATACCACCGAGAATGAGCATTATAAGCACCGCACGGACGGCAGCATTCGACAGAAAACCGAGAATGTCGTCGCCAAGAGTGCTTTTATAATACTGCACATCGGCATCAGTCATATCAAGGGCCGCAAGCACATCGGGAATATTTGCAGCCACACCATCGGCATAGCCACATTCGACAGCCTGCTCCGATGTGAGCGAAACAGAAACTTCGGGATTGACCATCGAAGCTGCTATTTCAGGATTCCGACGCCACTCAAGCGAATCTCCGACAAGAACTTTGCCATGATGTTCGGCTGTTGCACGCATCATCGTGCTCATATACGACTGATATTTCTCGGGCATTGGCTCGCCGGCTCCGTTTACCACCGTTGCCGAGCCCATGCTCGAACCCGGCGCCATATAGACGCTGTCGCAGGCAAGAGCTATGAGAGCGCCAGCCGAAGCGGCGTTAACATCGACAAAAGCCACTGTCGGAAGGTGCTCGCGCATTATTGCGGTCCTGATTGAGTCGGCTGCGTCGAGCGCACCGCCAAATGTGTTTAATTTGACTATAATCAACCGGCTTTCATTTTCGTGAGCTTCACCGAGTGCCTTCTTGAAATGGTGAAAAGCACTGAGGTCAATCTCGGTCTCGACAGGAATGACGAAAACCGATGCAATGCTGTTGAAAGCCGCCGCAAGGACAAGCGATACCACTGCGATAAATCGAAGAAGAGATGTCATGAATTTGTGTTTTTATTCTCGCCGAAATATCCAGGCAGAAGAGAACATCCGGCTATAAGATAGATATAATAACAGAGCAGGCGCCATACCAGAGCTATCACCGCAGCCATTCCGGCATTTCCGATAAGGTCGCCGTAATATGTGGCGAAAAGCCATTCACTTATACCGCTTCCCCCCGGGGTCGGGCTGACCATAAGAACAACCCATACCACAAACTGACGGGCAAACACAAGTGTCTGCGAAGCAGATGGAACAAAGGCCAGAAAAAGAAAGCACACCACAAAATAGCGCGAAAACCACGACAATACCGTAGAGCCAAACACATTAAGCCACCACCGCACAGACCGGCCTTTCACCCACTGCGACGTAGAGGCCATATTGCGTGCCGTAGTCGTGATTTTATCGGAAAAGCGGCGGAGAATACGCCACTGCGATATTCTCTGAAGCACACGGCTCGTAGCCTCGGGCTTTGCGATAATGGCCACATACAATATTGCAGTCCATACGACAATGCCGGCATAAACAAGCCAGAATACAATCTCGACACCGCCGAGAAAGGCACTCACACCCTCACTCTCGAAACCTCCAGAACTGAATAGATCCGACAGAGGAATCAGAAGCACTATTATCGGACAGAATATCACAAAAAACAGTTCATCGAGAAACAATGTCGTCAATGTAAGTGCCGTAGCGCGTCCGATACCGATTCCCTCGCGGTTGAGATAAAATATAGCCAGCGCACTGCCCCCGACAACCGAAGGCGTGATGGCCGAAGTGAACGCACACATAATATCTGTGCGAAACGAGCGCTTCCAGGTCAGGTCGCCGGCTGCGATAGTGTGAAAGCGCCACGCAAGGCCAAAATCGCGGCCGAATACAGCAAGAAGAGCAAGCCCGACACACAACAAAGTATGGCCATCGAGAGGAATGCTCCTCAACGTAGCCATATCTATATCTTTCTCTATGAGCCATACCGCAACCGCCACTCCGAACAGAAGAGGCAATGCAGCTTTCCACAAAGTCTTCGACAGCTCTTTGGCCATTTTTCTATTTCATCAGAAACTCCCTCAACTGCACTATGCGTTCAATCGGGTCGGCAAGTTCGAACAAGGCTTTCCCACAGCAGATACCCGAATAGCCGGTCTCCTTAAGGATGGCGGCTTCCTCTAACGAGGCATCTTCGGCATAAGCCACAATAGGGAAATTAGAACCAGCCCCCCTCACATCGGCAATAATCAAGGCAGCCTTCGCATCGGGCCTGACGGCAACATAGTCGATATCGGCCCGCTCGAGTTCAAGAATAACACTACCCTCGCCCGCTTCAGCTCCTATCACAGCCTCGGCACCGAGTTCTTCGCGCACCTTAAGAGGCGAAGCTGCGCCCAGCGGCAGGAATACGCCATGAAGACCATACTCTTTCGCGGCCTCCACGTCGGCAGTCGCTGTGAGCATTACGCCGCTCTCTCGGCACAATTCGACGATGGCCGGATAATGCTCGCGCTTCTCAGCCTCGGAAATACCGCCGCCAAGAACAATCCAGCCACAGCCGGCCTCGACAGCCATCTGCGCCATTTCGGGAAGCGAATATCTGTCGTTTATTTCAATCAATACCTGTAACATTTCTTTTTGAATTAATGATTATGAATTATGCACTGTACAGTTTGAACGTTATGAATGTAGCACTTGTTTGACAATCAACTCATAATCCATTATTCATTTAGCTTTCGCCGAGGCGTTTGCGGTAGAATACGAATTCACGTCCAAGATATTTTTCGCGCACGACAGGATTTTCGGCAAGTTCTTCCGAGGTGCCCTGGAACAGAATACGGCCTTCGAAAAGGAGATATGCGCGGTCTGTGATTCGCAGAGTCTCCTGCGCGTTATGGTCTGTGATAAGAATGCCTATATTCTTATCCTTAAGCTTATATACTATCGACTGAATATCTTCGACAGCAATGGGGTCCACACCGGCAAAAGGCTCGTCGAGCATGATGAAACTCGGATTGATGGCAAGACAACGGGCAATCTCCGTTCGACGGCGTTCGCCGCCCGAAAGCTGGTCGCCGAGGTTCTTGCGCACTTTCTGCAGGCGAAATTCCGAGATAAGACTCTCAAGCTTGTCGCGCTGCTCCTCCTTGGTCATTTTAGTCATCTGCAACACGGCTCGTATATTGTCTTCCACGCTTAGTTTGCGGAATACAGATGCTTCCTGCGCAAGATAGCCGATACCGTTCTGTGCCCGTTTATAAACGGGATATTCGGTAATATTAAGATCGTTCAGAAATATCTGACCCTCATTTGGCTGAATAAGACCTACGGTCATATAGAACGTCGTGGTCTTACCGGCGCCGTTCGGCCCGAGAAGACCTACGATTTCGCCCTGGGTGACATCTATAGAAACATGATTAACGACAGTTCGCTTACCATATTTCTTCACCAGGTTGTCTGTGCGGAGCACACATCGGCCGTTCTCGATATCGTCTGCAATCTTTTCGGCATCGGCCATAGCCTGAGACTCCGGCAATGCATCGACCTGACGCACCTCCGCCTCATTTACCGGAAGTTCAAACGGATTCGGAGTTTCTGAAGTCTCGCGCTCGCTGTTGCGGAATTTAGAAATCAGTCCCATCACTCTGTTGCGCAAGATTCTTCCAGACGGCCGTTGCCATGCCGGAGACGACTTTCGATATAATCTGTCAGGAGATTTATAGCTACGGTATTGCTGCCACCCTGCGGCACTATCAGATCTGCATAGCGCTTCGACGGCTCGATATACTGGCAGTGCATAGGCTTGAGGACATCGGCATATCTGTCTATGACAATCTGCGGCGTGCGGCCTCGCTCAATACAATCGCGGGCTATGACACGGATAAGGCGGTCGTCGGCATCAGCGTCGACAAACACCTTCACATCGAGCATACTGCGGAGCACCGGGTCGGTGAGCACAAGAATGCCCTCTACTATCACCACTTCAGCCGGCTTCACAGTCACTGTCTCTTCCTGACGGGTACATGTCAGATAGGAATACGTCGGCATTTCAATAGCCTTGCCTTGCTTCAGAAGTTTCAGCTGCTCGACCAAAAGAGACCATTCGATAGCGGCCGGTTCGTCGAAATTGATTTTCGACCGTTCTTCAGGCGGGATATGGCTCGAGTCCTTGTAATATGAGTCCTGAGGCATCACGGCAACCTCGCCAGGAGGAAGACTCGCTATAATTTTGTTTACCACGGTGGTTTTACCAGAACCGGTTCCACCGGCGATTCCTATAATAAGCATTGTTGTGCGTTTTCAGTTTTATAGCCGCGAATTTACAAAAAAATATTTTAACAGCCGCGACTATCTATATGGTAATTTCATAGGTCAAGAAACACCACAATTGCACATGCGCGAAAGCAACTGTCAGACTGCGACGCCTTCCTGCTGATTCATCACAGCCACAACATCGGCTTCGGTGCCGTTGAACGGGCCTGTGTGCTTAAGTTTAAGCGTGCACATGGCGGCGGCAAACTTGCCTGCATCCTCGTAGCCGGCACCGCGACTGCGGCTATAGAGATAGCCGGCCATATAAGTATCGCCACACCCTGTGGCATCTACAACATCGGTGAGACGGAACGCCGGAATCTCATAGAATTGCCCGTCGGCATAAATGATCGAGCCGTGGTCGCCGAGTGTCAGCAGAACCTCGCGGCAGCCCCAGCCGGCCAGAATCCTGGCAGCCTCGTAGGGGTCGGAAGAGCCTGTAAGGGTCTCCATCTCCTTTTCGTTGGCTTTGAGAATGTCTATGTATTTCAACGCCTCGAATTTATCGGCCCAGTCTATGGCATATACCTTTTCACCGCGGACCTCGCGGAGATAACCCTGCGCATCTACCGACACAATACCTTTGGTCGAAAGAAGCTTTATGGCCTCAAGCGAGAAATCGTCGGCAAGGAGAGTGCCCAGATGGAATATGCGGGCTTCTACATCGCGAAGATTATCGACCGTAAACGGATCGGCCTTGGCAAGGACTCGCTGCGTGCGGTCGTTGAGATTCTCGCCATACTTGTTTTCAAAAAAAACAGACTTTTTTGATGGAATCACATCTACATCGATTCCTTTGGCCCGAATGTCCTCTACAGCGTCCATCTCAGTCTCTCCGACTGAGGTCAACAGCCGGAAGCCCGAATGGTCCAGCCCTTCGAGTGCATGCGCAACATAGAACGCCGTGCCGCCGGGCATATATGCCTCAAGTTTGGGTGTAATAATCTTATCGAGCGTAATATGGCCGATACAGCATATATCTGGTTTCTTCATTTTCAAAGTTTTTTATTTAGTGCCATATAAGCATATACAAATACAGCCGCATAGGCTACAGTCGGCACGATGAATGCGGTCGACATAGATGTCATTCCGGCAATCCAACCCATCAGAGAGGTACCGACAGCTCCGCCAAGCGGAGTCATCATCAGGAAGGAAGAGGCAATCTTTGTCGATGAGCCGCTACCGCTGATTGTTATCGCAAATATGGTCGGGAACATGATGGCCTCGAACGCATAGCAAGCGAACAGGCCAATCTTTGATATCATACCGAGGTTGAGGGCTACAAGACCGGCACCCAGCACCGTCATGACGGCGCATACCGTAAGTACTTTCTCTGCCTTTACATATTTCATCACCGAACTGCCGACAACTCTGGCAATCATGAAAAGACCAAGGGCTCCGAACGACAGTACCCATGTCGCTGTCATCTTATCCATCCAGCCGTCGTCCGTAACATAATTGATAAACAGACTATTGATTGAAATTTCGGCGATTTCATAGCAGAAAAGGGCAAAAACTCCTGTTTTAAAACGCCGCGAACGCCACAGTTGTCTTATCGAAGAGGCTACTCCGGGATTATCTCCGGCCTGCTCTCCGCTCTTTATTTCGGGAAGTTTTACACGTGTAAATATCAGAGCCACAGCAAGGACCACAACACCCATTATAGAGTATGGAAGAGCGACCGAACCTTCGCCGTCTCCGGAAAAGAGGAAACTGCCTACAAGAACAGGCCCCAGAATACAGCCAAGACCGTTGAACGATTGCGCAAGATTAAGGCGGCTCGCAGCTGTCTCAGGGCTTCCGAGTTCTGTCGCATAGGGGTTGGCTGCCGTTTCAAGTACGGCAAGACCGCAACCGATTATAAACAAAGCCGTAAGAAATACTCCAAACGAGCCGAGCATGTCGCCGGGTATAAACGCAAGCGCACCGAGCCCGAAAAGCAGCAAGCCTAAAACCACTCCGCGACGATAACCGTAGCGAGTAATGAAAATACCTGCCGGAAGTGCCATAAGGGCGTAAGCCACATATGTTGTGGCCTGAATCATCGTGCTGTGTACTATCGAAATATCGAGCGATTCCTGAAAATGCTTGTTGAGCACATCAAGAATGGCACGGGCAAAACCCCACATAAAGAATAGTGAAGTTATCAGAATAAAAGGCAGAAGATAGTTCCGCCCTATCAGGCTTGGTTTATTTTGCATAATCATAGTTTTCGGCCCAAGGCATAGGTTTTCAGCACATTAAAGCGAATCATTACTTGGCAGGGCCACTTTTCCATGGCAAATTTATAAAAAAAGGATGATATGCTCAGTTAATTTTTTTTAACACGTGGCTCTTATCAGCCTTATTCGCCCTGCCCATTTAGCGTTTTTTAACAAACATTTCTTTTAATCAATTATACCTCAGGTAAATAGAATTTTGTGATTATTTCACATTTCAATTCATCATACCATCACGACACCTATATCACTTTTTTTTGCTAATTTTGCCCTGCTTCTAACCATAATATAGCCTATGACCATGAAACAGAATTTGTGCGCATATCTATTCATCATATTTGCATTAGGATTCCTTTCTGCCTGCAAAAACCATTCGGCACGTTCTGAATACAACATTTCAGACTTCGGGGCAAAAGCCTCGGAAACCATCGACAACTCAGCCGCAATCCAGCAGGCCATCGATGCATGCGCCGACAACGGGGGCGGAACTGTAATCTTCCCCGCAGGAAAGACCTTCATGTCAGGTCCGTTACATCTCCGTTCCAACGTCAATCTGCATTTAGAACCCGGCTCGCGACTGCTCGCCAACCCCGACGAGAACATCTATCACGAAAGCGCTTTCGGCGAAAATGAAGGCGAAGGTATGATGTGGCTCATCGGACGCGACCTCGAGAATATTTCCATCACCGGCACCGGAACAATCGACGGCAACGGCGTGGCGTTCATGGGTGCCGAACTCGACGATTCCTACGAACTCAAGCCGGTGACCACATTCGACCCGCGACCGCATGTGCTGACCCTTATAAACTGCAAAAAAATAAATATTTCGGATATAACCATAACCGGAAGCGCTTACTGGACCGTACATCTTGTAGGCTGCTACGACGCTGCCATCTCCGACATTTCCCTTCTCAACAATCTTAAAATCCGCAATGGCGACGGCATAGACCTGGACCACTCCAGAAAAGTGCGTATCACCGGCTGCTTCATCGAAAGCGGCGACGACTGCATATGCCTCAAAAACCGACGTGAATACGAGCAATATGGCCCTTGCCGCGATATTGTGGTGACTAACTGCATCATGACATCGCGCTCCTGCGCCGTCAAGATAGGCTCGGAAAACATGGACAGCATAGACCATGTCCTGTTCGACAACTGCATCATACGCAACAGCAACCGCGGTATCGGTATCCAGAACCGCGACGAAGGCACCGTGTCCGACGTCACTTTCGCAAACATGAGCGTGGAATGTCTATATCACAGCGATGTCTGGTGGGGCAAAGCCGAGCCCATCTATGTGACATCTTACCGCCGAGCTCCCGGCAATCATAAAGACGCCGGCTGGAGATTCCCCAAAGGTGCTAAAGAGGGCTCTTGCGGAGTCGTTAGCCGCATCAATTTCATAAATGTGACCTGCACAAGCGAGAACGGCTGCTTCATCGGAGGCGAAACCCCGGATAAAGTGACCGACCTGACTTTCCGCAACGTAGACCTCCGTCTCGCCCGCACCACCTCATGGCCGGGCGGAGTCTACGACAAACGCCCCTGCGACGGCGAAGGATTCGTGCATGCACCCGTTTATGGCTTCTATATCGACGGCGCCAGCGACATCACATTCGCCGACTGCCGCGTGAACGCAAGCCGTCTCGAACCCTCCCAGTTCGGAGGCGAATTCAAAATCATCAATGCGAGCGATATAAAGAAATGAACTTTATCTCTTGTTTTTTATGGGCAGCCTTGGCCGTATCAGCAGTACCGGCTTTAGCCGCCGAGAAAACGCCACGCCAACTCATTGCCGAGATTCCGGAACGCTCGGGGGGAATTTACTATGCGTATCCCCATGAAGACGACATAATGCCAGAAATACCCAAGGGCTATGAAGTGGCCTTCATAAGTCATTACGGACGTCACGGCTCCCGGTGGATTATAAAGACATGGGAATACCACGAATCAATCGCAGCTCTCGATAGCGCTGCGCAGCATAATGGTCTGACCCCTCTTGGCAACGATGTGCTGCGCCGCCTGAGAATCATCGAAGCTCAAGCCCGCGGAAACGAAGGCGCGCTTTCGCCGAAAGGCGAAGCCCAGCATCGAGGAATTGCCGAACGTCTGTTGCTCCGTTTCCCTGACGTTCTCAACGACTCTGCACAGATTGAGGCCTATAGTTCGACCGAACCTCGCTGCATAATGAGTATGGCCGCCTTCTGCGAACGCATGAAAGAACTTAAACCCGGATTGACAATAAAGAGACATGCCTCGCCGGGCGATATGGCATTCATTTCATGGTCTAACCCGGAAATCAAGGCCGTCAACAAGCCCGACTCGCCATGGTGGAAAGACCTGGAAGACTGGCGCGACTCCGTGCTGAAGCCCCAAAGACTTATGGCAGCACTGTTTACAGACCCTCTTGGCGTTGAAAATCCTACGCGCCTCATGTGGATGCTCCATGATGTGGCAGTCGATGTGCAGGACGTCGACCCTGGAGTTGAAATGCTCGATATATTTACTACCGACGAGCTCTACAACCTCTGGCAGGCACTCAACTACAAGATGTATTATCTGCACGGCAACAATCCGACAACCAAAGCAGCAGGCCCGCGCAGCGCCCGCAGCCTCCTCAACCATATAGTTGCCGACATAGACAGCGCAGCCGCAGGCAGCCGCCCGCACAGAGCCGCCACCTTGCGTTTCGGACACGACACTGCCCTGCTCCGCCTCCTGGCCCTTGCAAAAATCGAGGGGGCTGCTGAAGTTGTGGATAATCCGGCAGAATACGCCGACCATTGGCAGGATTTTGCTCTTACACCAATGGCGGCCAACCTCCAGATAATACTCCTGACTTCATGCGAGGGGAAAGAACCCCTGATTCACATACGACACAACGAACGTCCGGCCGTACTGCCTATCAAAAACGCCTACAGATATTTCTATCCCTGGGCTGCGGTCCGCTCGCTTTGGAAAGAATAGAATAAATATTAAGCAGGAGCACGACGGATGCGTGCTCCTGCTGCTTGTATATATACTGGTTATGAATATTTATGCTTCTGTAAATTCAGCGGGCAAGATAGGCATTGCGCCCTTCTTGGTACAAACGAAAGCCGAGGTCTGCACAGCCAAGGCATGAGCTTCGGCAACCGATTTGCCCTTGAGGATACTGGCAATGAAAGCAGCCGTAAACGAATCGCCGGCTCCGACTGTATCCGCAACCTCTACTTTAGGAGTAGGCTGGAACGAAACACAACCAGGAGTGAATACATAGCTACCATTGATTCCGCACGTAAGAATGAGCATCTTGAGATTATATTTGCCCAGAAGAATCCAGCACTTGTCCTGCAGGTCGATGCCCGGATAACCGAACATGCGGCTTACAGTCACAAGTTCTTCATCGTTTATTTTGAGGATATTACACCGAGTCATGGAATTACAGAGAATTTCTTTATTATAGAATCCCTGTCTGAGATTGACATCGAAAACCACCAGACGGTCATCGCCCTGAGGCATTGCGTCTAAAAAGCGGTTGATTGTATTGCGCGACACAACATTACGCTGGGCAAGCGAACCGAAGCATACAGCCCGCGTGCGTTCGGCAAGTTGCTCCAGATGTGCGGTATAGGGAATATTGTCCCATGCCACATTCTCTTTTATTTCATATTGCGGAATACCTGCCTGATCTATCTCCACCTGTACTGTTCCTGTGGGATAAGGAACTTCGGCTATAAGCTGGTTGAGCCCCTTTGAGGTGAAATTTTCAACTATTTCATTTCCGAGAGAGTCACTTCCGACGGCACTTACCACACAACTGGGTAAACCGAACTGCGACACATGATATGCGAAATTTGCAGGCGCACCACCAATCTTCTTGCCTTCGGGCAGCACATCCCAAAGGGCCTCGCCCATTCCGACAACAACATCTTTCATGATTAATTCTATTTAATGGTTTTGATTTTCAATGTATAGTACATGAGATATGCGACACCGACCGTCATCACGGCCACTGCGCCGGCCTGACCTATGGCGTCGGCTGCAAAGCCCATGGCAAGAGGGAAAACAGTACCTCCGAAAAGGCCCATAATCATAAGACCTGAGACCTCATTCTTCTCATCAGGGGTTGACAATATGGCCTGAGAGAACACGACCGAGAAGATATTGGAGTTTCCGAAACCAATAAGCGCCAGAGCCACATATATGGAGCTGAGAGTTCCACATACAAAAAGCATGCACATCGCAGCAAGCATCATAAG
The DNA here is from genome assembly GCA_946553045.1 of uncultured Porphyromonadaceae bacterium. Classification (GTDB taxonomy): domain Bacteria; phylum Bacteroidota; class Bacteroidia; order Bacteroidales; family Muribaculaceae; genus CAG-873. The sequence goes on from CAMNRO010000010.1 coordinate 43,108, forward strand.
CACACTGATTCCAAAAAAGATTTTGGGTGACATCGAGCGAAGGATAAAGGCACCGAGGAAGCAGCCGGCAGTACGGAATATAAAATACACACTTGTTGCGAAACCGGCTTCTTCGAGAGGCAAGCCCAGGCGCTCCATGATGATTTTGGGAGCAGTGGTATTTGTGCCCACGTCGATACCGACATGGCACATAATACCGATGAAACAAAGTAATATAAATGGTCTCCCGAGCAATTTGAGACATTCGCCGATGCCCGAGGCCTTGTCGGGGCGTTCTTCATCGATAGGCGTCGCAGCAAGCGCAGACACGGAAAGCACACATATCACAGCATAAATCACGAAAAGCGCGCGCCAGCCAAGTCCGAATGTCGGGAAATATGTGGTTGCACCCCACGCGGCAAGAATGGGAGCAAGGAAGGAAGCTATTGCTTTCACAAACTGGCCAAAAGTAAGAGTCGACGCGAGTTTGTCAGGGCTGATGAGGTTGGCGACGAGAGGATTGAGCGATGTCTGCATTACAGCATTGCCAATGCCAAGTAGAGAGAACGATATGAGCATTATCATATAGCTGTCGCCAAAGACAGGAAATACAAGCGACACAGCCGTGATGACCAGACTGAAAAGAACGGTTTTTTTACGTCCTATTTTATTCATCAGCATGCCCGTGGGCACAGAGAAAATAAGAAACCAGAAAAACACCAGAGAGGGAAAAAGATTTGCCTGCGAATCGGTAAGTCCCAAATCTTTCTGGACATAGTTAGACGCTGTTCCCACCAGGTCTACGAAACCCATGGCGAAAAAGCACAGCATTACAGGTATAATCTGCAAGAGAAACGACTTTCTGTCGGTAGTTATAGACTGAGCCATAATTTTTATTTAACTTTCAATGAATATACTTTCAGATTGCTTATTCTGGCACTGCCTCCGTCGGCATTCAGAGTAAGAGTGGAATACGGCTCTGTCGGGAAAACCAGATTTGTCATCACAAACCGGCCGTCGGTGCCGAAGAGCTCAATACTCGAACGGTCTACAAAAATGCGGAGCGATACCTTGCCGTTCTCTTCGAATGTGGGCGATACTGTGACTGCCGGGAAACCTTCGCTGAAATCCACCAGACCACTCCGACGACGGTCGAACGAAACCGTATGTGCCGCATTATCATAGCACATCACTACTTCGTCACCGGCATTATTGGCAAGTGTAATCATTACAGAATCGGCTTTCTGGGCATCTATATCAAGCAGAATTTCGCAAATTCCACCATTGGCTGCAGGCAACTGATAGCTGCGTCCTTTTCGCCCTACAGTCGCTTTAGCTGCATTAACCACAAGTTTGTCGCGTAGTCCGGTCAGCTCGGGCGATGGTTTGCTCGAAGCATAGACAGCGCCATCGGCGGCACGGAACAGTCCTATTTCTCTGGGAAGCGTATTGGCGCTACGATATTGCATTGTCGGTACTTCGGCCGCATACTGCCAGTTGCTCATCCAGCCCAGTGCCGTCCGACGACCGTCGGGTGCATCGCTCCAGCTTACGAGTGCATAATTATCCTTACCGTAATCAAGCCACTTTACCGCAATCTTTCCGTCCTTATCGGTATCCGCCGTAAATGTTTTTCCATCCCAGTCGCCAATGAAATATTGTATTGCAGAACCGCCGAACGGTCCTCCGGGATTAATATTGCATATCAGCACCCATTTCTTTTCGTCTGAGCCCTCGACCGGCAGTTCGAAAAGGTCCGGGCATTCCCACACACCATCCTGACATCCGATACCCTTGCCGAAACCACTCTGCAATGTCCATTTCTTCAAATCGGCCGAACTGAAAAATAGCATTTCGCGGTCAAGCGCATGGGCCAGTACCATATTCCATTCGCCAGTCTCATCATTCCAAAACATGTTCGGGTCTCGCGCCTCACTTTCGAGCGTCAGGACAGGATTGGCGGCATGGACTTTAAACGTATTTCCATTGTCGGAACTTGCAGCGAGGCTCTGCATTTGGCTTGTACCGGCCGAGGTATAAAGCGCTATAACCGCATCCTTACCGAAACCGGCCGTATTATTATGGTCGATAACACAACTGCCACTGAAAATAGAGCCCAGACCGTCAGGACGGATAGCCGGTTCCAAATGCTTCCAGTCGACAAGATTATCCGATACCGAATGGCCCCAGGTCATATTCTGCCACTTGGAGCCGTATGGATTCCACTGATAGCAGAGGTGCCATTCGCCGTCTTTATAAAACATGCCGTTGGGGTCGTTCATCCATCCGTAAAGCGGAGTGTGGTGATAGGCAGGACGGTATTTCTCACGGTCGGAGACATCAAATGTATCTGACAGTTCAATACCTCGCCAGCACACATCGTCCTTAGCCTCCCTGACCGAGCCTCTGCCCTGAGGAGTAACTATATCGAGGACCATATTATGTCCTTCATACGAGCTAAGATCAAAAGGAACCATATAGTCTGTCTTGGATCTGGCAAGACGCACATATATGGTTTCGGCAATCTTACCGTCGACAAGCACGTTTATGCGCGCGTCGTCATTTGCCTCCTGTACGGGAAGCAGCAGATACTTGCCCGCTCCGGTGACTCGTACCAATGTATTGCTAACACCGAGATGATTGACTTCAACACCTTCGGTAGCCGAAACGACTCCGGCCGACAGGGCCAGAGTCACAGCGGCAACCATGGTTCGCATACTTTTTTTAATCGTCGTCATATATATCAAATATTTTTCTGTACAATAAAAAACCAAACAATCCTTTCACCTTAGCTATTGCCCCTTTTGGATAATTCTATCCATAATTCAATCTGCGAATCAACATTGCAAAACTAATATAACGAGGAACATACGACCTATTAATAATCGTGCATATGCTATCAAAAATGTTGTATAAGCCTAAATTTCATAGGTTTTGCACTATTTTTCATAGGAATATCACTATCTTTGTAATGCCTAATCAACAGGACTTCCTGCAATGAGAAGATTCAACATACTAATACCATTTATTTTACTTCTTCTACTACCCGCCTGCTCCGATGACAAAGTGTACAGAATCGGAGTGTCGCAATGCAGCCAGGACGACTGGCGTGCTAAAATGAACGAAGAAATCAACCGTGAGATAATGTTCCATGAAGACGCCGTTGTCGAAATTCGTTCTGCCGACGATAACAACGCACGCCAGATAGAAGATATACGGTATTTTGCCGAAAACGGATTTGATATCATAATTGTGTCGCCAAACGAAGCGGCCGAATTAACACCGGTCATAAAAGATGTATATGAAAGCGGAATGCCCGTTATAATCTTTGACCGCAATATTCTCGAAAGCACATACACCGCCCGTATTGGCGTGAACGACAAAGGTCTTGGCAGCTCAGCCGCACACTACGCATCGCACCTCCTCGGTTCGGGAGCAAAAGCAATAGAAATTTTCGGTCTGCGCGGCTCCACGCCGGCCGAAGACCGCCATGAGGGATTCGCCACCGAATTTGCTGCCGATGGAGGCACAATCCTTGCAAGCGGCGACGGAGAGTGGAACAAGGAAGATGCTATCAGGGTTGCTGATTCTCTCCTTTCCTTATATAAAGATGTCGACCTTATATTCGCCCACAACGACCGTATGGCCATTGGTGCGTCAGAGGTTGCAGCAAGACGCAAACTCGACAATATAAGAATCATAGGAATCGATGCCGCCCCGAACATCGGTATAAAGGCGGTAGCCGACAGCATAATCGACGCAACATTTCTCTATCCGACAGAAGGACACCGTCTTATCCGTACCGCTCTTGCCATTCTCAAAGGCGAGCCGTACGAAAAAGAACAGATATTACCGGTCTCATCAGCCGTTGACCTCAGCAATGCCGATATTCTTCTGTTGCAGAATGAAACCCTGAAAGAAGAAACAGGCAAAATGAAGATACTCAAAGCCCGGATAGACGATTATTGGGCTCAGCACTCTTCGCAGACATCGCTTTTTTATGCAAGCATAGCCATTATATTGCTTCTTTTCGGAGTAGTTTTTCTGGTATTGCGGGCATTCTGGCAGCACAAACGGCATCAGGCAACCCTCATTGAACAGAATAAAATACTTGAGGAAGAGCGTGACAAACAAAAATCGCTCAACGAAAAACTCCAGGAGGCCACACAGTCGAAGCTCATGTTCTTCACCAACGTTTCTCATGACCTCCGGACTCCTCTCACCCTCATATCCGAACCGGTTGCCCAATTGGCCAATGCAACCAATCTGACGCCTCAGCAACATACTCTAATCAAACTGGCCGACAAAAATGTGCGCATACTTCGACGGCTTATCAATCAGATTCTCGATTTCAGGAAGTATGAAAACGACAAACTCGCAATCAGACTCACCGAAACCGATTTATGCAATGCCGTAGAAGAGTGGACGGAATCATTCAGGGCTCATGCGACGAAACGCGGCATCCGTCTGATTAACAATGTCCACACCGAAAAATCAGGCTCAACACTGGCAGTAGATGTCGAGAAAATAGAACGTGTATTTTTCAATCTGATATCCAACGCGTTCAAATACACTCCTGTCGGAGGGCAAATCACCATATCATACTCCGCCGATAACGAAAACGCCGTCATCCACGTAGCAGACAACGGCGAGGGAATCAACGAGCGTGATCTCGGCAATATTTTCGACCGATTCTATCAGGTAGACCGTATACACCCCAACGGCTCCGGCATCGGTCTCTCAGTATCCAAGGCATTTGTCGAACTACACGGAGGCTCGATAACGGTAGAAAGCACATTAAATAAAGGATCGGTATTCACTGTCACCCTCCCCGTAAGGCACGTCAGTGCTGATGCCGACACTCCGCACCCGGCTCTCATAAACAGTTCTGATGTCGAAGCCGAACTCGGCGCCGTCGAATCAGAAATCACATTCGATTCAGATAAACCGGTCATACTGATTATCGACGACAACCGCGACATACAACGGCTCGTAGGAACACTTCTTGAAGACTCCTACAACATTATCTTCGCCTCAAACGGCAGTGACGGAATCCGCAAAGCCATGAAATATGTCCCGGACCTGATAATTTGCGATGTAATGATGCCTGGAATCGACGGTTTGGAATGCTGCCGCCGTCTCAAAGCGGAAATGACGACATCGCACATTCCCGTTCTCATGCTCACCGCCTGCTCTATGGACGAACAACGCGTGCAAGGCTATGACAGCGGCGCCGACGGCTATATCGCCAAGCCTTTCGACAACGCAGTGCTTCGCGCCCGCTGTATGTCGCTTATCGCCAACCGCAAACGAATAAAGGAGCTGTGGGGAAATCCGCATGTGCAAGCTACTGCCGCCGGTCCTAAAGAAGGCGACACCCCGGCGACAACATCTGACATAGACAGCGATTTTTACCGCAGATTCCTCGACATATTCCGCCGGCACATGGGTTCTGCCGATATCGGCGTTGACGGACTCGCGAGCGCCATGGGCCTCGAACGCTCTCAGTTCTACCGCAAGATAAAAGCTCTCACCGGCTTCGCTCCTGTAGAACTGATGCGACGACTACGTCTTGATCATGCGCGAGTATTGCTGGCAACAACAGACAGCACTATCGCCGAAATTGCATATGAAATCGGATTCTCAACTCCGGCTTACTTCACCAAGTGTTTCCGCGACAACTTCGGCGAAACACCGTCGGAGTTCCGCGAAAAAAAGCGCTCATAACGTAATACTTTGAATATGACATATGAAAAATCGGGCTATCACTTATAAAAAACGTGCATTGCCCGATTTTTTATACATGTCGCAACATGCTTTATATTTCATGCAGGCTACATGATATAAATTTGCGGCATAAATACCTAACAACTGTAATCCATCATGAAAAGAACATTTCTCAGTGCAATCATGTTGCTGATTCTGGCAATTGTTGCACAAGCACGGAACATCACCGTGCACGGGACTGTGCTCTCCAAAAACGACAGCGAACCCTTGATAGGCGCCTCTGTTGTTTGTGAAGAGCCTAAGGCCGCCGCGGCCACAGACATCGACGGTAACTTTGAAATCTCCGTACCCGAAGGTGCCACTCTCAAAATATCGTATGTCGGTTTCATCTCGACCGAACTTCCGGCAAAGGACCATATGACAGTTTATCTCGAAGAAAATTCAGAAATACTCGATGAAGTTGTCGTAGTCGGATACCAGACCGTACGCAAGGCCGACCTTACCGGAGCCGTGGCTGTGATGAATATGAAAGAACCCTTGAGCGAAAACTCCGGCAACATCATGAACTCCATGGCCGGCAAGCTTCCCGGCGTGAATGTTGTGCCCGACGCCGCTCCCGGCGGCACCGGTTCTATCCGCGTCCGAGGCATGTCTACTGCCAATTCCAGCAACGACCCTCTCTATATAATCGACGGTGTGCCTACCGACAACATCAATTGCATCAATCCCTCCGACATCGAGACCATGCAAGTGCTCAAAGACGCAGCCTCGGCTTCGATCTACGGCTCGCGCGCGGCCAACGGCGTCGTTGTCATAACTACCAAACAAGGTAAAGGCGACCGCATGTCGATTAACATCAACTATGCCGCAAGCGCACAGACCATAGCAAAACGCTATGACATGCTCGACGCCCAGCAGTGGGGTGTCGCATACTGGGCAGCTTCGCGCAACTCCAACATCACACCATCGCATGTGCTTTACGGCTCGGGAGAAACACCGGTTCTGCAACCATTCGTAGGTGGCAACACAAATTTCCCTACAGCCAATACAGACTGGCAGGATCAGGTATATCGCACCGCATGGACCAATAACCTTACCGCGTCCGTTTCCAACAATACCGAGAAAGGCTCTGTGATGCTTTCGCTCAACTATATCAATCAGAACGGCAACATCAACGATACTTTCTATGAAAGATACTCGGCCCGTGTCAATTCCCGCTACGACTTCAACAAGTACATCACCATCGGCGAAAATCTCATGGTCGCAAGATGGAAAAACCGCGGTGTTGACGTAGCAGGCGACCGTGGTATCCCCTTCACAGCCATGAGCCAGCATCCGGCGCTTCCCGTGCGCGGCATCGACGGACAGTGGACACGTCCATTGGCTCTTATTGCCTCAGACCTTGCCAACCCTGTTCAGCTCATATCAAACGCCCGCGACAATGACCTCTCGTCCTGGCGTATCCTCGGCAATGCCTACCTCGAAGTGAAACCGGTAGACGGGCTCACCCTCAAGACCAATATCGGCATCGAGCACAGCCAGTTCTTCAACGTCACTCTCGGCCGCGCAGTAAATCCCGGCGATGTAAACAGTGTGTCGAGTGTCTACGGACAGGGCGATACCTGGACCTGGACCAACACAGCCAACTACAACAAGACCTTCGCCGACAAACACCATCTTACAGTCCTGTTAGGCACAGAAGCCATAGGATATACATTCAAAGACCTCTCGGCATCTCGCGAAGGATATGCATTCGAAGATTCCGACTACATGCAGATTGGTTCCGGCACAGGAACCCGAAACAACGGCGGCGGCAAAACCCAGTGGGCCGTATTCTCACTCTTCGGAAAAGTAGACTACAACTATGCCGACCGCTATCTTGCCTCATTCACCATACGCCGCGACGAAAACTCGCGTTTCGCCAAAGGACACCGCGCAGGCGTCTTCCCCGCATTCTCGGTAGCATGGCGTCCTTCGCAAGAGGATTTCTTCCCCCGCAACGAAGTGCTTACAGACCTTAAAATACGCTATTCATGGGGCCAGAACGGTAATGCCAACATTCCGTCGCTCTACCCTGCTTATTCCACATATATCTTCAACACAGGCAACGGCGCCTACGACATCAACGGCACCAATTCCTCCACTACTTCCGGCATAACACTGGCAAGCACAGGCAATCCTGATCTCCGTTGGGAAACGACATACCAGAACAATATCGGTGTCGACCTTCAGTTCTTCAGCGGAGCCCTCAACCTGAGCGCTGATTACTATATCAAAAAGACCAAAGACATGCTCACTATCCCGCCAGCTCTCGATGTGGCAGGCGAAAACGCCGCCATATGGCTCAACACCGGCGATATGAAAAACACCGGCTGGGAAGTATCACTCAGCTATATCAGCCCTAACTACGGCGATTTTTCATGGAACGGTTCACTCAACGTATCTCAATACAAAAACAAGCTTATCAATCTCAACTCTCGCCAGAAATTCATAGGCGGTGACCAACGTCTTATTCCCGGACAGCCAATGGGCGTTTATTACGGATACGTATGCGACGGTATCTTCCAGAACGCCGCCGAAGTAGCAAACCACGCCACACAGACCGGCGCCGCTCCCGGACGACTCATATACCGCGACCTCGACGGAAACGGTGTGATAAATGATAATGACCGCTGCATAATCGGCGACCCGAACCCCGACCTTTCGCTTGGCCTCAATCTTGCGTTCAAGTACAAGGCTTTCACTCTCGACATGTTCTTCTCCGGCGATTTCGGATTTGATATTCAGAACCACATGAAACGCCAGCTTCTGTCGATGAACTACGGCAACCTCGCCACAAACCGTGGCGCCGATATCCTCAATGCCTGGTCTCCCACAAACACCGGCAGTGATATTCCGGCACTCTCGCTGACCGACGACAACAACGAAAGCCGCTTCTCGACCTACTATGTGGAAAACGGTTCGTACATGAAGATGAAGTATCTCAAACTCTCCTACTCTCTTCCCAAAAACATCATCAGCAAGATAGGAGCCACTAATCTCGACGTCTACGGCCAGGCTGAAAATGTATTCACAATAACAGGTTACAAGGGTCTTGACCCCGAACTGCTGCCCGCAGAATATGGCGCACGCATCGACAACGGTGCTTATCCCCGTCCGCGCACATTTACAATAGGCCTCAACCTTCAGTTCTAACCATCATCAACACGCACAACAATGAATAATCTAAAAAATATACTTAGAAAGACTCTCTGCGCGGCCACAGTATGCGCGGCAGGTGTATGCTCAGTATCGTGCGACGATTTGCTCGACACCAAGCCGCAGGGAGTGTTCACCGACAGTCAGATAAGCGGCGAAGAAGCCATAGACCTCATGACAGCGGCCTACGCGACCTTGCTTAACCATTATTTCGGGAACAACGAATCATTCGCCGGCCCGATAAACAACTGGGTATTCGACGTACGCTCCGACGACGCTCTCAAAGGGGGCGACGGTGTGACCATGGAAGGATATATGCACCAGCTCGAAGTTGGAAACGTGCAGAGCGACAACGATGTCGCCAACTTCAAATGGCGTAACAACTATTTCTCCATAAGCCGCTGCAACACCGCTATCCGTGGTATCGCTGCCTCTGCGTCGATTTCAGACTCCGACAAGGCTTCATTCATTGCCGAGATGAAGACGCTGCGAGCATACTATTACTTCGATATGCTTCGGATTTTCAAAAAATTCCCGTACTTCGACGAAACTGTAACAAATCCCAGCGAATGCCGTGCCGACCAATATACCCGCGATGAAATGGCAGGCTTTATCAAACAGGACCTTCGCGACAGTTACGCAGCTCTTCCCGAAAGCCAGACTCAGGCAGGCCGCTTCAACAAATATGTGGCCGCTGCACTTCTGGCCCGTGTAGACCTGTTCACCTCCGACTGGGCCGAAGCCGAAGAATATGCCGGATACGTCATCAGCAGCAACAAATATGAACTTTATCCGAATTTCCTCGATATGTCGAAGCCGGAGTACAACAATATGTATGAATCTGTGATGGCCATACAGTTCTCTTCGGCAAACTCTCCCGACCAGTATAACTTCAACAACTGTCTCAACTGTACATGGTCTGAAGGTAATCTTTACGGCAACGGCGATGATTTCTATCTTGCCTCTCAAAACCTTGTGGATGCTTTCCGGGCAGACGCCAACGGACTTCCGTTCCTTAACGGCTCATCTGACGGCAAACATATCGAAAGCGCTGATTTCGACGGCAATGTAGACCCACGCCTCGACTTCACTCTCGGCCGCATAGGCATGCCCTGGCGCTCGCACATGTACAACGAAAAATGGTGCCGCAATCTTGAGCTATACGGCCAGTATTCCGGCAAAAAGCCTTATCCCGCTCCTGAATCGCCTTATGTCAAACCCGGTATCGTTCCCTGGGGCGCATCCTCGCTCAACTGCATTCTCATACGCTATGCCGATGTCATGCTGATGAAAGCCGAGGCTCTTATCGAACAAAATAAAAATCTCGAAGAAGCCCGCGCGCTCATAAACGACATCCGTTCCAAAGCCGACCGCTCTGTCGATCCTGCTTATGAACCGCTCGACTGTAATCCAATGGTAGCGAGCTACTACGTAGGCCAATATCCGGCCACAGCCTGGAATCAGGAGTATGCCCGCCGTGCCGTGCGCATGGAGCGCCGCCTCGAACTTGCCATGGAAGGACTCAGATGGTTCGACCTCGTCCGCTGGGGCACTGCCGTAGAGACTGTCAACGCCTATTACGTTTCAGAATCCAAATTCCGTTCCTATTATCAGGGCGCCAATCTGTCGGAAGACGAAATCTATTTCCCGATACCCGTAAATCAAGTCGATAACGCGGGCGACCTCTATAAATAATCAACCCGAAAAACATCATCATGAAAAAAATACTATCCTGCACGCTGGGCTTATTTCTTATGCTGATATGCGGTACGCTCAGTTCCTGCTCTGATTTCGAACCGACCGGTTGCCCAGATGTCCCCGCTCTGCAAAAGGCAAGCGATCTCAAAGCCGAAATAAACGGCTATACTGTAAATCTGTCCTGGACTCTTCCACAGAGCAACGACATCGAAGGCGTTCTGCTGATACAGAACGGCAACATGTCAAACCCAATTCGTCTCGAAGGCCAGGCAACCGGCTATTCAGTGTTAGGACAGCCTATGGACGAAGAATACCTTTACACCGTAAAAGTGATGTATGACGGTGGATATGTGTCAGAAGGCATTTCCACGACAGCCACTATCCCCTACGTAGAACTGGCTGATGCGACAGATCTCCGAGCTTCTATTTCGGGCCGTACAGTCACCCTCGACTGGAAACTTCCGTCAGCCTCAGGCATAACCGGTGTCAAAGTTATACGCAATGGCGACACCGATGCCGCCACTCTGATTGAAGGAACCCCCACAAGCTGCGAGCTCAAGGGCCAGCCGATGAATCAGGAAATAAGCTATACAGTATCTGTTGTATATGACACCTACTATACATCGAAAGGCGTTTCCGTGAAAACTTTGATACCCTATATCACTCCTAAGATGGGCTATCTGATGACAGCGCCCACCATTCAGCAGCTCCCTGACGATGACGAACGCGCCGCAGCCTCATGGTTTGTAGCCCAGGAAAACGCCGAACTTCTCCAACCCTCTCAGCTCGCCGACCTCGACGCAGATATTTATCCTGTCATCTGGATTGAGATTGACCGTGTAGGCCTACCCCTCGGCTGGCAGAACCTCCCTCAGGAAATAAGCAACGACGAAACGATAAAAGCCCTTAAACAATACTCAGCCAACGGCGGCAGCCTATATCTTGCCAACATGGCTACCCAGCTCACAGTGCCGCTCGGAATTGTTCCGGCCGATATGGCACCGACGGTATATGGCAACGGCGACGGCGGCACAGGCTCCGATGTATGGGTGATTAATCCATATCTCGGATGGGATTTCCGCAATGGCAGCGACCAGGGATTCTATGATCGCACTGCGCATGCAATATACAAAGGTCTCACACTCGAAGACCCCAATAACTACGGCTATGCAAATCTGCCACTTATCGGTCCGGGCCAGCGCGAAGACCACAATTGCCTATGGGATTGCAACATCTATGGCCGTGGTAATCAGCCCGACGTAATCCGCAACTTTGAAGTGACCACGAATTCACTCGTGCTCGCCACATGGGGCCATGTCCGCGACCATTGTGTGGCCGGTCTGGTTGAATTCCATGCAAACGCCGAACACGGCCGCTGTATCGCCAACGGTCTGGCTGCCTACGAATGGAATCAGAATTCTGGAGTAAATCCCTATCAGCACAATGTCGAACAGCTTACAAAGAATATACTCGACTATCTGAAATAAATATCACAAACACAGTATTCCGGACACCGGGTTTCCTCATAGAAACCCGATGCCCGGAATACATGGTTAATCAGCTATGAAAAATAAAACAATAACTGCCATCATCGCTGCACTGACAGCCACAGCCGCCAATGCAGAACTCGTAGCCCACTTCGACATGGAAGCGCGCGGCGGCAGCATAACCGAGAGCGTAAGCGGCGCAAAATTTGCCGTAGAAGGTAATTTCGCACCCGAGAATGTGACCGGAGCTGTCGGCAACGCACTGCTATTCGACGGATACACATCGCATATCGAGGCTGCGTTAGGAAATATCCTGCCGGCCGGAGCCAAACAGCTGACGGTCTCTCTGTGGGTTGCGACTCCCAGCTATCCTATCATCCAGATTGACACAGACACATCCGAAAAGACGCCTATTGTAAGTTGCCTTAACACAAGCGACAAGACGGGTTTCGGTTTCTATATCGGTTTCGACGGACGCTATTCGTTCAGGACTTATGTTGGAGGCTGGCCAGTGAACATAGACGTGGAAAGCCCTCTCCCAACATACAAATGGAACAATCTCACTGCTGTCATCGACTGCGATTCCCGTTTTGTAAAACTGTATAACAATGGCGTCGAAGTAGGCTCCAGCCGGGCAAACGGAAAACTGACATTCGCTCCATCGACTTTCTATATGGGCCAAGGAACAGAAAGCCGCATGTCCGGTCCCTTCGAGCTTATGTCGTTCAACGGCCTCATCGACGATATTTCCATATGGGACGAAGCCATATCTGCCGCTACCATACAGACCTGGCATACAGATGCGACTCCCGATCTCGACATACCGGCCTCTCGCTTCGCCGATGACCTCCTGCGCCCACGATTCCACGGCATGCCGGCTGCCGGCTGGACCAACGAATGCCACGGCATGTATCACTCCGACGGTCGATTCCATCTTTTCTTCCAGAAAAATGCCGACGGCCCATATATGGCGCGCCTGCACTGGGGCCATATTTCCAGCGACAATCTTTATAACTGGCGCGAAGAACGAATCGCTATAGCTCCCGGCAACCCTTATGACATCAAAGGATGCTGGAGCGGATGTATTTTTGCCGATGAAGCCATTACAGGCAATAAACCCAACATTCTGTACACGGCGGTCGACTATGCAAAAGCAACAATAGCGCAGGCCGAGCCGGAAACAGACGCTCTCGACGTATGGTCCAAATCGAGTCGAAACCCCATCATAAACGGTCGTCCGGCAGGCTTATCCGATGATTTCAGAGATCCATATTTCTTCCGCAACGGCGACAATGCCTACATTATCGTCGGTTCATCAAAAGGCGGCCTCGGGACAACCACACTCCATAAATATAATTCAGCAACCGGCAACTGGAGCAACGACGGAAGCCTCTTCTTTACGGGAACCTCCACTGCTCAGGACGGCTCTTTCTGGGAAATGCCGAACATCACCCGTATGCCCGACGGAAAATGGCTTTTCACAGCAACACCGCTGGGAACACTGCAGGGCGTACGAACTCTCTACTGGACCGGTAATATCGATGCCGACGGCCACTTCGCACCTGATGCCAACTCGTCTAAGCCACGACTCGTCGAAATGAACTCCCGCGAAGGTTTCGGCTTGCTCTCGCCGACTGTATATGTACACGAAGGAAAGACTATCGCTCTCGGAATCGTACCCGACAAACTGGCATCGACATCAAACTGGAAACTTGGCTGGGCGCACTGTTATTCACTTCCTCGTGAATGGTCGCTGGGTGATGACGGCTCACTTGTTCAACGGCCCTATGAAAGTCTGACCGGTCTTAGGACGAATACTGCATATTCCCAGTCTGCTTTTACGCTGAACGGCACACTCGATATGACACCCGTATGCGGTCGTGAGGCTGAAATTTCGGCCACATTTGTCGTCGGCTCCTCTGCTTTTGGTTTCAATATATTCAAGAACAGCAATGGGGCTGCAAAGATAATCTATAATCCCTCAAGCGGCGAATTGATTGCCGACTTCACCGAATTGCCGCGTCTGATAAACGACGCAGGTATTTACGACGGCATATACACCTGCACGCTCCCCGAGCGACCTGCCGCCGGAAACGATTTGAAGATTAATCTATTCATAGACCACTCAATAATCGATATATTCGTCAACGACCGATGGGCCACGTCTATACGCGTATTCCCCACCGACGCTGACGCAGACGGCATAGAGGCTTTTGCAGAATCAGAAATCACCGTGAAAGAGCTTAAGGCATGGATTCTTAACCACGAAGGCTCCACATCGGGTATCGGTTCCGTCATAGGAAATGAGAATGCGGATTCCGACGGTCCTGTAGACATCTATAACCTTTCGGGCGTTAAAATACGCACCTCCCGTTCCCGCGATAACGCGACCGAAGGTCTTCCGGCCGGCTTCTATATCGTCGGAAACCGTAAAGTGTTCGTGCGTTGACGAGGCGAGAAAAACTATCGCCCGTCAAATATCGGATACCGTTGAGATAACGATTCGGCCTGAATCGTCGAGATTATCCACAATATATTGGTCTGTGCTCATGCCGACAAGAGCCTTCGGACTTTGTATATTTTCGGCGATTATCTGCCTAAGCAAAAGACCGCGAAGAGTCTTCAGTCTATTGGCGTTAGGTGTCTTATATCTGTTGCCGCCATGCAGCTCGCGAAAATTGGCTTTCCATACATTGGCAGAAGGAGCAATCCTTTTCCAATCTATCAAGCAGGCTGCATCGGCCGGTAACAGATCAAGAACATCGGTAAAACCATAATGCTTTATATCTGTGACAAGGCAGTCGGTGACACAATCACGCCAATAGGACGAAAACGAGCAGTTTCCGGGAGCCAGACGCGTATTGAAATCAAAACGATACTGTTTTATGATATCATCGGGGCACAGACAGCCATATAGCGACGAAATTATCCTGACGCGCTCGGAAAAGTCTTTCCTGGCCGAATCTGTTAACGACGCATAATCAAGCGCCCGGAACACCACTCCTGTAAAAGAACTTACCGCCCGTCCTCCAAGACCCTTGTTCGGGAACTCATATATCATGCGCTGCAGTCGTGCAGCCAGAGAGAGACTGATTTTGACGGAGGCTGCCAGTTCGGCTGCCGTACAATCGCGCAGCGACATCATAATGTCATCGGCACGAGCCTCGAAGACCGGTGTATGGGCAATATAGTCGGAGTGTTCCACAGCAGCCGAGCATGCTGTCATGGTCTTGGACTCTGCTATCAGTATAAGCATAAAAGAATATCTCAGAAGTGTTAAAAAAGGTATCAGCATACTGCCAACTGCAATGCTGATACCTTTTTATTTAGTATTTATCGAACCTCTTTCAGGAAAGAGCCTGCAGAGCCGCACGAAGCACTTCGAGTTTAGCGTCGGCGTCAGCGAGTTTCTTACGCTCGGCAGCCACTACGGCTTCGGGGGCATTGGATACGAAACGTTCGTTCGACAGTTTCTTATTGACGGAAGCCTTGAAACCTTCGAGATAATCGATATCCTTCTTGATACGGGCCTTTTCAGCTTCCACATCAATGTTTTCGCTCTGAGGTACGGCGAATTCAGTGGTTCCTACCATAAACGCCGAGGCAGCCGGATCTTTCGCTGCATTCTCAACAATTTCGCCGACATTGGCAAGCTTGCCGACGATTGCCTTCACAGCTTCGGAGAGCGAACCCTGAACCAATAGTCTGACAGCTTCTTTAGCCGGTATATTCTTACGGGCACGGACGCCACGGACACCGTTTACAATCTCAAGCGCATAGTCGACTTCCGAAAGGAGCTCTGTATCGGCTGCGCCTGCCTGCGGCATTTCGGCATACATGATGGATGCACCGGGGGCGCGGAGCTCGAGTTCCTGCCATATCTCTTCTGTAATAAACGGCATGAAAGGATGAAGCATGCGCAGAAGAGCATCGAAAAATCCGACCGCACTGCGATATGTGGCATTGTCGACCGGTTTTCCGTATTCAGGCTTGATCATTTCAAGATATGTCGACGAGAAATCATCGCGGAAGAGCTTGTAGACAGCCATGAGAGCTTCGCTCAGGCGGAATTTGCCAAACAAATCCTCAACCTCGGCAAGAGTGCTGTCGAGTTTGGATTTAAACCACGCATCGGCAACCTTGCAGACTTCCGGCTGCTCTGCTCCGATTTCGGAACTCCATCCCTGCACAAGACGGTAGGCATTCCATATCTTGTTGCAGAAATTACGGCCCTGCTCTACAAGCTTGTCGTCGTACATGATATCGTTGCCGGCCGGAGCTGCAAGCATAAGACCCATACGCACACCGTCGGCACCGAACTTGGCAATCAGTTCGAGCGGATCGGGCGAGTTGCCGAGCATTTTCGACATCTTTCGGCCAAGCGAGTCGCGCACGATACCGGTGAAGTACACATTATTGAACGGCTGCTTGCCGATATATTCATAGCCGGCCATAATCATGCGTGCCACCCAGAAGAAGATAATATCGGGGCCGGTCACGAGAGTGGCGGTCGGATAGTAATAGTTGATTTCCTCGTTGCCGGGGTTGTTGATACCGTCGAAGAGAGTTATAGGCCACAGCCACGACGAGAACCAGGTGTCAAGAGCATCGGGATCCTGGTGGAGATCTTCGGCCTTGAGGTCGAGGCCACTCTGCCGACGGGCTTTCTCAAGAGCTTCTTCGGCCGAAAGCGCAACTACATAGCGCTCTTCGTCGGAGCCGTCGTCATAGAAATATGCAGGTATGCGGTGACCCCACCAGAGCTGACGGCTTATGCACCAGTCCTGGATATTTTCGAGCCACAGACGATACGTTGTCTTATATTTTTCGGGAACGAAACGGATTATATCGTCCATCACCGGGGCAAGACTCTCCTCGGCGAAGTGCTTCATTTTCACGAACCACTGCAGCGACAGGCGGGGCTCCACAGGAACCTTCGTGCGCTCCGACAGACCGATATTGTTGACATAATCCTCTACCTTTTCGAGAAGACCGGCCTCGACAAGGTCCTTGGCAATCTGCTCGCGGACGGCAAAGCGGTCCATGCCCACATACATTCCGGCAGCCTCCGAAACAGTAGCATCTTCATTGAAGATATCGATGGTATCGAGTTTGTGATTCTTGCCGAGCATGTAGTCGTTCTTGTCGTGAGCCGGAGTTACCTTCAGACAGCCCGTGCCGAATTCGACATCTACATAGCGGTCTTCAATCACCGGTATCACGCGGCCGACCAGAGGCACTACTACCTTACGGCCCTTGAGCCAGGCATTCTTGGGGTCCTTGGGATTGATACACATCGCCGTGTCGCCCATAATGGTCTCGGGGCGTGTGGTTGCCACAAGAGCATAGTGGCGACCGTCTGCATCTGTGTGCACTACCGAGCCTTCGGGAGCTTCAAGCTCAGCAGGCTCCTCAGCAAGATAATAGCGGAGATAGTAGAGCTTGCTCTGCTCCTGAACGAAGAAAACCTCGTCGTCGCTGATGGCGGTACGGTTCTGGGGGTCCCAGTTGACCATGCGCAAATCGCGATATATCAAACCTTTGTCATAGAGGTCTACGAACACTTTGAGCACGCTCTCGCTTCGGCTTTCGTCCATTGTAAAAGCTGTACGTTCCCAATCGCACGAAGCGCCGAGTTTGCGGAGCTGCTGGAGGATAATGCCTCCGTGCTTTTCGGTCCACTCCCACGCGTGCTTGAGGAATTCTTCGCGTGTAAGGTCTGTTTTCTTGATACCCTCAGACGCAAGTTTGGCAATAACCTTGGTCTCTGTCGAAATAGAGGCATGGTCTGTGCCGGGCACCCAGAGGGCATTCTTGCCCTGCATGCGGGCACGGCGCACAAGAATGTCCTGAATAGTATTGTTGAGCATATGCCCCATATGGAGCACTCCGGTGACATTCGGCGGCGGAATAACTATGGTATAAGGCTCACGCTCAGGGTCGGGCTTTGAGCTGAACAAATCGTTTTCCAGCCAATATGCATACCATTTGTCTTCTACATCGGCAGGATTGTATTTCTGAGGTATCTCGTTCATTATATTTATTTGAATTTATAATCAATAATCAAGAATGCATAATCAGCAGCGTCAGCTCCATCAATTCTCAATTATCAATTCTTAATTATTACCATGGTCTTCGGCATAGGCTTCGTCAGGCTGATAGCTCGATCCGTCGAAACAATGGGTGCATACCCGGCATTTAGGCAAACCGATGGCCCTTACCATATCATCCATCTTGCTGAATTCGAGTGATGTCAGCCCAAGTTGTCGGGCTATTTCCTCAACCATTTTTTTATACTCAGGGGTTCCGTAGGTGGAGTAACTGTCGAGTTTTGCATCGGCGTCGCCCTCGAAGTCGCGGATAATACGCCGGCTGATGAGCTCGAGATCGCTCTTGGACGATGTATAGCCTACAAAAGGACAGCCATAGACCAGAGGCGGACACGATATACGGGCATGGACCTCGCGGGCGCCACAGTCGAAGAATGTGCGCACATTATCGCGGAGCTGAGTGCCTCGCACAATCGAATCGTCGCAGAAGACTATGCTGTTGCCGTCGAGTATAGCACGGTTGGGTATAAGTTTCATTCTTGCAACCAGGTCGCGGCGCGACTGCTGACTGGGAGTAAAGCTGCGAGGCCAGGTCGGAGTGTATTTCAGCACGGCACGGCGATAAGGCACGCCTTTGCCTTCGGCATATCCGAGTGCATGGCCTACACCGGAGTCAGGAATACCACAAACACAATCAGCCTGCACGCCATCTGCCGCACCCATAATACGTCCACTGGTCTCGCGCATGTCCTCGACATTGATTCCGTCGAAATCGCTTGCAGGGAATCCGTAATAAACCCATAAGAACGAACAAATCTGCTCGCGCGGCGCAGGTTTCTGGAGCACTTCCATACTGTCGGCCTTCAGCTTCACGATTTCACCCGGGCCCAAATCATACACCTTTTCATAGTCAAGGTTAGGGAATGCCGAGGTCTCGCTTGCGGCCGCATACGCACACTCTTTCTTGCCGATGGCAATAGGGGTGCGTCCAAGGTAGTCGCGGGCGGCAATAATACCGTCTTCAGTAAGAATGAGCATGGAGCACGAACCCTTGATTTTCTTATATACAAGGTTAATGCCTTCCACAAACGACTCTCCCATGTTGATGAGCAAAGCCACCAGCTCGGTCTGATTTATATTGTTGGCCGAAAGCTCGCTGAAGTGCATTCGCTGATCCAGAAGCTCGGTTGCAATGTCGCGAAGATTGTTGATTTTAGCCACAGTCACCACAGCATAGCGCCCGAGGTGAGAATTGACTATTATCGGCTGCGGATCTGTATCGCTTATGACACCAAGACCTTGGTTGCCGATAAAGCGGTCGAGCTCATCTTCAAACTTCGAACGAAAGTAATTACGCTCGATACTATGGATTACACGGTTGAAACCCTTGTCAGCATCATAGGTTACCATACCGGCACGCTTGGTGCCAAGATGCGAGTGATAATCAGTGCCGTAGAAAATATCATCGACACATGGCTTTTTGGATATTGAGCCAAAGAAACCTCCCATTGTAGAAACTGCTTAGAAACTATTCTGAATGAATGCGCAAAGTTACAAAAAATGTTTCGCCTATACCAAATTAATTTGCCCAAGTCTGCTTTTAAACGTATTTTTGTGCTCCATCACTATCAAACACGTCCATGAGAAAAATACTAACCTTAATTATCTGTGCGTTTCTTGCCCTTGACGCGGCCGCGGCAGGCCACACCATAACCGTCGAAGGGAAAATTGCTCCTTCCGAGCTGCCCCTCGCCGGGAACGGCCTGCTGGGATTCATTCCGTCCATCGACGGGCTGGGAACACAGCGCACATATTCGGCCACCGTGCATGAACGCGGAAACAGAAACAGTGTCAGCAAAATCAGACCGGTAATGTCGCCTTTTCACCTGACGGTTTCCGCCGACGGGCTCGAGCCCGTCAGACGCACTCTCGACATGGGCCGTGGCTCTTTCACAACTACGCTTGAAAACAACCGGATGCGACTAGAGGCCACTCAGCGGGCATTGCGCGGACTGCCATGCATTGCCATGCTCGAAGTTGAAGTTGAAGCTTTGGCCGACGTCAGCACCGATTTTATAGACCATCCGGCCATTGCATCGAAAGATTCTCTGATATCGACTTCGAAAAAAGTCAAGAATGAAGGCAAATACCATCTGATGACGCGGCGAGAACTCAGTTACAGCGACGGACGCGACATTGCCGTGTCCACCAGTGCTGTCATCTGTGCACCCGGGGCGACGGCAATCGGCACGGACACCATTGCCGTGAATCTGAAAAAGAACCAGAAAACCTGGTTCTGCATCCTCACTGCAATCTGCTCAAGCGCCGATTACGGCGACCCCTGGCAGGAAAGCGAACGCCAGATTCTGTTTGCCCTCCGCGAAGGACGCGACCGCCTTGTCGCACGCCATGAACAACTATGGAGCGACCTCTGGCAAAGCGACATTGTCATCGATGGAAATGAAGAATTGCAGAAAGCCGCCACATCGGCTCTTTACCATCTCTACAGTTCTATCCGGCCTGGAAGCCGACGCAGCATAGCGCCTCTCGGGCAAAGCGGCCAAGGATACAACGGCCATATTTTCTGGGATGCCGACACCTGGATGCTTCCTGTAATAGCGGTCCTGCATCCCGAGCTGGCCCGCCCGATGGTCGACTTCCGCATCGACGGTCTGCCCGCCTCCCGCAAGCGTGCGCAAGGCATGGGATATGCCGGCGCCATGTTTCCATGGGAGGCCGACCCGTACGGAGAAGAATCGACCCCGACATTTGCGCTTACCGGCTCTATGGAACAGCACATCACCGCATGCGTAGCCAACGGAGCCTGGACATATTACTGCACATCGGGCGACAAAGACTGGCTCCGCACACAAGGCTATCCACTCATGAAGGAATGCGCCGATTTCTGGACAAGCCGTGCCGAACGAAACAGCGACGGTAGCTACTCGATAAAAAATGTAGTCGGGGCAGATGAATATGCCATAGGCGTCGATGACAACGCGTTTACCAACGGCGCTGCCAAAGCCGCCCTGCTCCACACCACGGAAGCCGCAGAAACGCTCGGCCTCCAACCCGATTCACGCTGGAAAGAGATTGCCGACAACCTTTCGTTCCATTATTTTGACGACGGAACAATGCGTGAGCACGCCACATACGACGGTGCAACCATAAAACAAAGTGATGTCACTCTTCTTGGCTATCCACTCGGCATTATGACCGACCCCGACGAACTCGTCAGAAACATAAACTATTACAACGACAAACTCGACCTTGCCCACGGACCCGCCATGAGCCACGGAGTTATGGCCGTGACACTTGCCCGCCACGGGCGCCCGGAAGATGCCGCCAAAGCCCTCGACAGAGCATACAAGCCAAATCTACGCGGTCCGTTCATGGTGCTCGCCGAAACAGCCTCCAATAACCGCACATATTTCCTCACAGGTGCAGGCGCCATGCTGCAAGGCATAATTTTCGGCTATGCCGGTCTCGAAATAAGCCCCGAAGGAGTGATACAGACAAGCTCAGAACTGCCGCAAGACATCACTGGGGTCTCTGTCAGCACACCCTTCGGACACTTCTCCCGATAATTTTCTCTAAAAACCCAGCCACATCATCGGCAAGAATCTCCATGCTATATGGAAATTCTGGCTCAGTAGAAAATCAGTGGGGAAATAAATTTTTCACAGCCAAAGATTATAGC
>CAMNRO010000011.1 GCA_946553045.1 uncultured Porphyromonadaceae bacterium
TTGTAATACAAATACATTAACTTTGCAGTATAAAATATTACGATATGGATATAGCACTTCCCAAAAAGAATCAAAGTTTCCGACTGCCGGTAGAACTTATTGAACGGCTGCGCCAACTTGCCAAGCGTCAGAACAGAAGCCTCAACAACTATGTTGAGACTCTGCTACTCGATGCTGCTTACAGTGAGCCTAATGAAACCACACTCGCAGCTATGAAAGAAGCCCAAAGTGGTGCATTGCGCAACTCCACCCCTCTTGATTTATCCTCAGTAGAAGCGATGGAACGCTCCATGGGATTATGAAGAAGCTACACCCCACGACGCAATACAAAAAGGATTACAAGCGATTCCGTAACAATCCCAATAAGCTGAAAAAGCTTATGACTGTCCTCAATATGCTTCAGTCGGAAACTCAGATTCCACCTGAATATTATCCGCATATGCTTACAGGAAACTATGCCGGATATATGGAATGCCATATTGAAGGTGACTTTCTGCTGATATGGTTTGACCCGGACACCGACCAAATAGACCTTGTCCGTCTCGGGTCTCATTCGGAACTCTTCAGACAATAGACCCATTCCATAAGACAATCCGATTTAATTCAGGAAACCCTTTTTAACGTCCGTAACTTGACGGCTTCCATCCGCAAGTCATGGACATTCTTTTTTATAAAAAACTATATTTCCATTGAAGTTGTCCCTTACAGCGAAGAAGACTTCGCCGCACATTGTTGAGTAGTGCCACGACCACTAAAAAACGTAGGCGACCTATCACGCTATTATAACTACGAGACCTTAAGATGCAACCTATTCAAGTTGGGCTACAAAACTCGCGTCCGCGATCTCATATTCAGTCGTATTCGGCCGAAATCTCACCTCCTCTCTTTGCAGGGTCGCTCCCCAGGACAGATCAGTTTGGTTTAATCTGTATTCCAAAGATTAGATTCGTCTCCTTCGTATGCGTCTAATGAATCTGGTAATTCTCCATAAGGATAATAGCCAGTACCATTTCCGCTGAATAAACTGTTATCATAATCTTCCTCTAATCCCACAACTTCCCCATAATGATTTATATAGCACGATACAGCGAACTTACTATCTTTGCAAACAAGTGCCTTACCATCAAAGAAATGATTATATTTATCTTCCTCTTTATATTTCGCTTCTATAATTTCCTGACCTGATAATGAAGCGAAGCCTACTTTGCCATTTGTGATAAATCCAAAAGTAAACTCCCCGGCATCGAAAATATCATCATACTTTGGTTGAATAATTATGTTAACTTTATTGCTCAAAGGGACATAACAAACTAAACCAAATAGGCCATCTTTCTGTGTTTTTATGAAAATAGCATTATTTGTTTGGTAGAATAGTGTCAACTCATCATAGATAGTATTTAAGATTGTCTCACCTTTTATATTACGTAGGCCCTTATATTTTTTACTTGAACCGTAGGCACTAAAATTGGCAAAAACGCCAATTTTGGGAAGTTTCTCAATTTGAGCAGGAGTTATAGTTTCGCCATATACAAAGAGACAATCTAATGTAACATTGGGGAAAATGCATCCGTAGAATTGAATAGTTTCACTATTAACCCAATCTAATGGCGAATAAGCCCTCTCTTTGAGTTTCTGTATAAAACCAGAAGCCTCAAATCTGTTATTAAATACTATTTCTTTGTATTCCATATTGTCTAAGAATGTATCCGGTGATACCCGATAATGTATACTACGAGTTTATGGGTCATTTATATGAACTGGCCATAAAGGAATCTCCAAAAGTTATTCCTTTCGTCCAAGAGGATATTAAAAAACTCACAAAATTCAGAGATGCCGAATCACATCTTTCTAAGAAAGAGAAGATTCAAACCCTCATAGATAAACTCTCCTCCCTAATCTTAGAATAACACCTTGTCACTCAGCCCATACATATGTCTCATTCCCGTAAGAATTATGTAGTGTCAAAGTATAAATAGACAAATCTTTAACACTATTTTTACATAATAATCACTACATCAACCCTATGTGATCTGATAAATAACCTTTTCAAAATCATAATTTCGCAAGCCGCTTCACGGAGAATTTGCGGGTAGAAAAGTTTTTTTTAAGGAATCGAGCAACCAAATTCTCCTGAAAATGGATTTACATGAGGTTTTCGACATATTATCGAATTTCCGTATGAAACCAAGTTGGCTGAGAAAGACATCTTTTTTTGCCGAAATGGATATTGAAAATTCATTAGCATTCACTAATTTCACGCTAACTAATGACAAAGTATTTAAGATGAAAGCATTGACATATACTGCGCCGGGACGGTTTGAGCTGATAGAAAAACCGAAGCCGGAAATTGTTGAATCGAAAGATGCCGTGGTGAAGGTTACTCTTGCGAGTATCTGCTCGTCTGACCTACATATTCTGCATGGGGCGGTGCCTCTGGCAAATGTTGGCATTACTGTGGGGCATGAACTCGTGGGTCTCGTTGAGGCTGTCGGCTCGGAAGTCACTAAGGTCAAGCCTGGCGACAGGGTGGCTGTGAATGTCGAGACGTTCTGCGGCGAGTGTTTCTACTGCAAACGAGGGTGCGAAGCTGTCTAACCCTCAACGGATTGTAGTTTGCGAGGCTGACGAAAAGCGCCACGGATTTGTGCGTCAGCATTATCCGAATGTCGAGGTAGTCGAACCGGTAGAATGTCGTAAAATCCTTGATACATTGACAGATGGGCGCGGCGCCGACCGTGTCATTGAGGTTGCCGGAGGAGAAGATACATTCGAACTGGCATGGCGTTGTGCCCGACCTAATGCCATAGTTACGATTGTCGCGCTATACGAGAAAGAGCAGATATTGCCCTTACCGTGGATGTATGGCAAGAATCTCACGTTCAAGACCGGCGGCGTTGATGCCTGCGATTGCGACAAAATCATAAAGCTGATTTCCGAAGGCAAGATTGACACAACCCATCTGATAACCCACCACTACCCTCTCAGCCGCATCCAGGAAGCCTACGACCTTTTTGCCAAACGCGCCGACGGTGTCATCAAAACCGCCATATATCCGGATTGAAATAATCAATCGCTGCTGGAAATGACCATAAATCCAAGCTGTTATATTCGTATTTATAATGGCCCCTTGAATTTTTTGACGGGGTTCCCTCGTTCGAGATTGTCGTGGTTACACCATTGACTCGCTTGCGATTCTGCTACGGCTTTGTCGTTTTGTTGACGTAATTTCAGCAAAAGTCTTTCGCGGGCAAGAGCTTTATTTTGCAGCTGAGAGCGTTCGTCAGAGCATTTCACCGACAGTCCTGAAGGAGTATGGATTGCTCGGACGGCGGTCTCTACTTTATTGACGTTCTGGCCTCCTTTGCCTCCTGAGCGGCAGGTTTCATAAATGATGTCTGATTCATCAATCTGCGGCAGTTCAACCTCATCGAAGAAGTTGACGCCTACAAACCAGTTGCAGCGCTTGTGTCCCGGACGATAAGGATTTCGGGTTGAACGCCAAAGTATAGTACCATGCCATTCAGCTACTACAGACTTTGGAATTGTTTCTTCGGTAGCGAATGTCATCGACATGAAACAGCCATCAACTTGATTGTGAGGCTCACAATCAGCAAGTTGCAATGTCGGGATAGTTTTGAGAAGTTCGCGTGCCACCAGAGTGACTGCTCTTGCACATTCTACAGGACCTCGACCGGCAGTAATTTGTATATAATGTTTCATTCTCCGTTGTCTTTGATGTTGAGTTTCGGCTTTATCATGGCGACGACATCTACTGTCGGCCGGATAAGTTCAAGGATTTCCTCGGTGGGTTTGTATGCCATTGGAGATTCATCAAGTGTGCCTTGGCAAATAGATGTCGAGTAAACTCCTGTCATTGAATTTTCAAATTCGCTCATTGATATTTGCTTTTTGGCCTGAGCCCGGCTCATGATGCGTCCAGCGCCATGTGGTGCGGTGTTGAGCCATTGTTCTTTTCCTTTCCCGACACAGATGGCAATGCCGTCGCGCATATTGAAAGGTATTGCTACCTTTAGGCCTTCGGAAGCATCAATTGCGCCTTTGCGGAGCATCGGTTGATCATCAGTGACGGATATATAATTATGGGTGGTAAATATTGACTCCAAACATTTGGCTCTACACAACTTTCTGAGAATCGCGAATATCCGGTCGCGGATAATATAATGATTGTATAGCGCATATGCTTGGGCAATAATCATGTCGGAGAGATAACCGCAAAGGGCGTCGCCCCAGAGATAGCCGACGTATTTGGCTCGTTTGGGATTCTGTGCGATATTGCGCCAATGATTTGCCACCTTCACTCCAAGATTGCGCGACCCGCAGTGTATTGTCAGCCAACCATCTCCTGCTTCGGGATCTTCACCATACTCAATAAAATGGTTGCCACCGCCAAGTGTACCAAGGCTTTTGTAAAAGACACCTTCCTGAAGCTTAATGCGGCGACAGAACTCGGTGATGAAACGTGCGTCTATGCGTGGAGCTTCATTGATAAGTTCAGGAGCTGCCGAGCGAGCCTTTTGATATTGAGAGTTTATGAAACGAAACAGCTCTTTCTCATTGAGAGAGTTTTTATGACAAATATTCGTGCCGGTTGGAATCACTTCACGGATGCGATGATCAAGCAGCGGTAAATCCTCGGGATTGACGGCGCACGAAAGCCGGTGCATGGAGATGGTGCAGCCAATGTCAACGCCCACATGGTCGGGATTGATATACATTCCGACCGGATAGGCCGTACCTACATTACATAAGTTCCCGGCGTGAACATCGGGCATCTGCACGATTGGCACACCCTCCATTGCCGGATGATTGCAAAGTTCTGTTATCCAGTCGAGAGCTGACGGCTCAATATTATCTGTAAAAATATCAGCCGATGTAAAATCTCCTTTAATATTCATATTTTTCTGATTTTGTCGCAAAATTGAGATGTCAGTGCGCAACTGATTTGCGCACTTAAGGAGAAAGTTCTATTTTTGCAAAAAAACAATCTTATTATGCCCCTTAATCGCGCCACTCTTATCCGAATATCCACCATTGATAAATGTCTTCAGAATCATTATCGCCGCTGGACTATCAACGACCTGATTGACGCCTGCACCAATGCGTTGGCGGAATTCGAAGGGAGAAGCAATCCGGTAAGTCGCCGAACGTTTCAGAACGACCTTTCGCTTATGCGCAGCGAACGTCTTGGTTATAATGCTCCGATAGTAGTGCGTGAAAACAAATACTATGAGTACGAAGACCCTGATTTCAGTATCACTCATCTTCCGCTGAACGATGAGGGTCTTGATGCCCTCAACTCGGCACTCGACATACTTCGGCAGCTTCAGGGCTTTCCGCAGTTAGCCTCTTCAATCGACACAATAAGCAAACTCAACGAGCAGATTTCGCGCCATACGGGGTCTTCTATTCCGGCAATGGATATGGAACATGTGGCAGGTTACAAAGGGGCAAAATATATCGGAGACATATATGATGCAGTGCGCAAGCAGCAGACAATCATTATAGAATACCAATCGTTCAAGGCCCGTCAGTCAGAGGCCTTGGTGGTGTATCCATATTTATTAAAAGAGTATCGCAACCGATGGTTTCTTATCGGGGAGAAATCGACTAACCGTGTTCCTCAAGTAAATATCTTCGCCCTCGACCGTATTCACTCTGTCGCCATAGACAAAGAGCATCCATTCAAAAAATGTGTTGATTTTGATCCTGAGCATTTCTTTGACGACACAGTCGGTGTGACTAAAGGCATACATGACAAGGCGCGGCGTGTAGTCATAAAAATTGACCGTCAACAGGCACCATACGTTGAATCAAAGCCATTCCACAAGTCGCAGAAAGTGGAGCAACGCTTCCGTGACGGCTCAATCCAACTATCACTAAAGGTGGTTATAAACAACGAACTGGAGCGACTTATCCTGGGCTATGGCGGTCATGCCGAAGTCATAGCTCCGCCTGAGTTCCGCGCACGCATAGCAAAAAGTGTCAGCATAGCTTCGTCGCACTATAAAGATTCCAATTCACTCTGACTATGAAGAATGGGCAACGAGCGGAGATAGCCCGGTAGTTCGACTGCAAAGTTAACTTGCCAAACAGGAACATCCGTTCCTATTAAAACATAAATTGCCGGCAACATATTGAAAATCTTGCTTCCTCGCCATAGGCATACCTTATAGAACGAATAAGCGCGTCACCATAATTTCGCTCAATCTCACCACGGAACCGGTTATCGATCACCTCCAGAACGACTATATGGTTTATACTGTCGTACGACTTAAATTCTATCGGCGAGCACCAGAAGCAAGTGTTGTCTTCGTTATCTTCGGGCACAAGCCTTTTAAGCATATACAATGCGTCCTTCCACTGATAGGTTGGGTTGTGTGCCTGCGAAAGAAGCTCAGAAATTTGCCTTGCGGCTGACATAAGTCCCGAATCTGAATCCGCAATATGTCGTGAGATACAACCTTTAAGAGCTGCTTCACTTTTCAATTGTTCCTCATTAATCGGAATATCAACGCTTGCACAATGCCAAAAGTCTTTGTGCCGGTCCATTGAAGGGACTCCACATTTATTGGCAATTGAACGGATAACTGTTTCATTAGAAATAGCTTTGTCCAACCAATCGCCTAACGGCTGAAGAAAAAGCCATAAATGAGCATCTCCTGGAGCAGAGTTCCATAGCGGTTCATAAAAAACCGTTATGACCAGTTCATCAGTTGCATTCAACTGATACATAGCGAATCTTTCTTTAGCTCCAACCCAATCATTATGCACGAGAGTGAAATCGCCAAGGCTGCGAATAAAGGATCTGTCGGTAAAAATTGATTGTAGCCATTGTCTATACTTGACCACAACTTGATTTAACTCATTTATTACTACTCTATTTCCAAGATAGAAGTTGACGTCATAATCATTCATTGTGCCTGATACCCGTTTTATTGTGAAGATGAAATCATTAAGCAGAATTGACGTTGCCGAATTTAAGATAACGCTATTGAGAATTATTTCTTTCTCAACTTCTGTCATCCATTCGAGATGGGTTATATTAACGTAGTGTGGATTATTGGTCAGAATATGAGAAAGGGTCAATACTATACCTGTTTTCGATGCATCATTTCCATTGACTGACAG
Source organism: uncultured Porphyromonadaceae bacterium (assembly GCA_946553045.1). Classification (GTDB taxonomy): domain Bacteria; phylum Bacteroidota; class Bacteroidia; order Bacteroidales; family Muribaculaceae; genus CAG-873. Next base: position 7,150 of record CAMNRO010000011.1, read on the forward strand.
CCAGTAATCTTCGAGATCATTATTGAGTCTGTGGTATATTTTATTCTCAATTATAACGGATTGTTCGGGAGCTTGAATCAACAGGTCTATTCTATTACCTTTAATTGTCGACACTTCACGTTTGACGACCGCGCCAGTAAGATTAACCATACGTCCTGACTTCTTGTGAATCAACCGCTCAAGACACCTTATGAATACCGGGCCGAGACCATGAACGCCAGTATCATCAAGATAATAGGCGTAGATATTCGACCAGACATTTTCTAAATGCTCTATGCCGGCTATTGACATTATGGATTTATCGGTAGAATTTCCCTGAACTGGAATATAGGAGTTTATGATATCTCTAATTAGAGTCGGGTCCATTTTCGAGCTAATAGTTCATTTAGGTATGATATTATCTGTTCACGACGTTTTACGCTTTCGCAGATATTGTGCTTCAAAGTAAAAAATGAATCGGTAACATTCGTACCGATTAGATTGAAATTTGATTTGGTACATTAAGAACCGAGTAGTCTGCGTTCATAACAGCTCCATTAGAAAAGATAACTCCGTTTTGCTCTATAATTCCGTGTTGAGCGTGGATATGACCGAAGAGATGGGCTCTTAGATGAAGGTCGGATAACTTCATAAGGATTTCTTCCGAACCATAGTTAATGCCATCGTCAAAATCGAGGATTCCGAATGCAGGTGAATGAGTTATCAAAACATCTGTGTCGTCGGGGATTTTCGTATAATATCGGCTCTGGCGTTCTGTTACGCAATCGCCCATGAACATCGGAATGCCATAGAACATCACACCATCAATTTCAACGCTGGAGTTACTAAGGTGATGCACATTGTCCGGTAATCCGTTGATGTTGGCTCCATAGAGGCAATCGTCATGGTTGCCGCAGATGAATATTTTGTGTTTATATGGCAGGTCGCAGAACCAGTTGAGGAAATCAATGGCTTCCTGCTCGGTTCCGACCATACAGAAGTCACCGGAATGTACCACCACATCGGCCTCGGGCAAATCCCGGAGGCGATGGTGGCAGTTATGCGTATCGGAAAGGTGGAGTATTTTCATGTTATTATAGTTTCAATTCGCGATATGGGAAGACGTAAATCCTCTGAGCTGTGGTATCTGAAGATGTATCTATAAATCCGGACTTGACTTTAACAAGGGGTCTGACTATAACAGAATCCCAGTCCCAATCCCAAAGTTTAGAAACGAGTTCATCAATATTCTCTTCTACTACGCCCCGCTTGCGATATTTTCCCTTGAAGAACTCCTCTGATGCAGGACCAACAAATGTACATGGCATAAGAAGCTCATTTTCAATAAAGGCAAAGACTTTATCTCCCGCAGAAAAGGCACATCTTTCTTGATAATTATTTCCACCCGGTTCATGTTCACCCTCTGAATATTTGGAGTATTCAGTGAAATCAGGATTGTAAACAACATATAGGTCTGGAGCCATATCATCGTCTGTTTCAATGGAATATGCAAGCAGACGATTTGGAGCATACACAACATGATGTAATGCGAAATCTGCATCATCCCAACATTGAAACTCGCCAAGGCTACGTTCATCAAGCGCCCAATATTGCAATCCTTCGGAATTGTCAATAACCTTGTCTGAATTGCTGGGCTTTTTGAATGCAAAAATTTTAGCTTCTGTGATGTCAAACCAGGAATCTCTTATCGCCGAGAAAGACTCTCCGTCTTTAAGAAGAATCACAGGCCACTTGTCGCAGAATAATTCAGCAAAGGCTCTTGGATTGTCAGTGTGAATAGGGATAATGGCTTTAGGATCAAGTTCTGAAAACAACTCATATAGGCTCGTCATGTCGCAGTGCCCGCTCGTGTGCATATACCGATAGACATTTCCAACGGATTTTGCAAGAGCCAGATTATATGCAGCCATCGACTTATCAAGGTAGCCATCCCACATGGAAAGGTATTTAACTCTACCCTCATCCGGAAGTTGATTCAGTAGATTGTCAAAACGCCCTCCCTGACGTGCAACAAGAACATATCCGTGATCAGTAACAAAATCTATAAATTTATCATTTGCAATAAATTCAGCACCTCGCTGTATAAGCGTTTGTGGTTTGTGTCCTTCTACGTAATTATAGAGAGACGATTTACCCCAAAGTTTATCTCGTCCGGCCACTATATCCATAATCTTCTTCTGATAGGCATCCACAAAGAACGGACGATTTGCTCTAATGGCCGCATGATATAGTCCAAACAAACGGTCTATGTTTGTTGACGATACATATACCACATTGTATTTGTTCTCTGTGAAAGCTTTTTCAAACTCCTTTTGAAGTTCATGCTCCGGCACCAGAGTAGCTTCAGGTCTATTGACATTTGTGGCTTCACATACAATGTAATCAGCCCTCTCTACATATCTTTCAATAACCGTTGACAACTTTCCGCTTCGGAAACCATGTTTGCGGAAATCTCCAGTATGAAAAACCTTCAGCTCTTTAGCTTCAATGCAGAACGCATACGCATCAAATGCCGAGTGGTCAATAACTATCGGTGTAATTTCAAATTCGCCGAATTTGAATCTTCTTCTGGGTGTAAAGGTGTTGACAGTATTAAGACGCTCGGCCATCTTACGATGTTCTTCACTGACTACGCTTAAATGATTTGCGAGTCCTGAAACTATTTCCTTGGCAATCTTACCCATATATATGGGAAGTTCTGTCGGCAATTCGGTAATTCTACCGATATGATCGCCATGATAGTGAGTGATTAGCAGAGCACTTTTTCGTATGTCGCCACAGGTCAGTCCATCTATCTCCAACTTTTTGTCAGACATAGGTGCACCCGGCAACTGTTCGCCGTAATCGACAAACAGTTTCCATCCGTTCGACTCGTATTCGGTTACGCATCCTCCTATCTGATTGGAGCCGCGATGAACTGTGATTTTCATTCTGTTGTATCTGAGATGTTTTTATATTCAAACTTAATACCCAAATTATTGGCATTTAACATCTCTATAATCTTATCTTTCAATTTTGGAGACTCAAGTAAGGAGTGCAGACGTGGTGCTGTGAAATAACCGATTATATTTTTGATTTTCCCATTCGCCACCGCATCGGCAAAATCCTTAAAATGACGGTATGATTTGACTTTTCTTACATTGGGATATTTGATGTGACCATCTACAATGTTTTTAATTGTGCAAACATAGAACATAAGTTCAGAGATAATACCAATCGCTTCATTCCCCTTGACCTTCAACTCATATATACGCATCGTATCGTTGTCTAGTTGCCATAAGTCAATTTGGCTTAGACGCCCCGGCGTCAAAGTGTTATCCATTGACACTTTCCCATTGCGGAAAAGACCCACCGGGAGTTGCTCGTCAGTAATAGGACAGTTTTTTCGCCATGACTCAACAAGTTTTCGTTCCAGTACAGCTTCCTGTTTTTTATCCGGATATGCTACATCGCCACATTCATTTTTAGGGAAATTAACTGCAATGGTATTACTTTCAATTAGTTCCTGCATATTATTTACTTCCGCAACTTGCTCTTTTGATATATAAAACCAAGAGTAAGCCTGCTTGAAATTGGCCACTCTCATCAAAAATCTTCTATAATGAGCTTGTTGGGCATTTCGTTTAGACGCATTGAATACTGGTCTTTCCCAATCGAGACAAACTTTGTTAAGGCCTGGCAATGCTGATTTCAACACTATGGTCCAACCTTCAAATGCAGATTCGTCTGTTTGCATATTTGCAACCACACCGCGACCGCATAATTTGATAAAGAGACAATCATCCGCTGTCTCAAAATATATGCGCTCTGGCAGTTTTGCCGAAGGCAAGATTGTTTTGAGGTATTCTGAAATTTGGTATTTGTCCATATCTTTGATAAAGGATATTTATCAATTACAAGTTTAGTGATTTTCAGCGGGTTTACAAAGCAATTTGTTGTAATTCTCGATACCGAGAATTGATTTTAGTTCATCCTCGGTAATAAAGTTGCCCGTGTCACCTGCGTAGGTGTTCCATCGCGAAGTGATTGACGCAATTTGATTATCCGGTGTGACCTCAACAGCGATGAGAGAATAACCGAAGCAATCGCGTGGGAAACACATTCCGGGAATACATGGTGTGTCCCACCATTCTCCGTTACCACAGAAGTAAAAACGGTTGCCATTGGCGGTATATGCCTTGAATGATTCTTCTGAGATAACAATACACCAAGAGGTCATATCGAGATATTGTCGAGCTTCCGCATAACTACCAATATATTCGACTGAGTAGTCAAATTCAATCTTTGGCTCTTCAACTGGAATCATTGGGGCCATACCAATAATTTCACAGACAATCTCGGGAGCACACTCATTGAAAGTGTTATCGAAGAAGTCAAAACCGGGTGTCTGGTCTATAACTTTTAGAATAAGTCGTACACGACTTACATCATCGGGATTGTTGATGTCAATAAGTCCCGTAATGTTCCATTTCAAAATGCCGATAGCAAACTTCGATAGCCGGCTATTAAGTTCCGGGAACAATACGAGGTAGTTGTCCACTTCGCTCTCTGATCCAATCTCAGCGAACCACCATGTTATTTCTTTTCTGTATTGGTCTTCCATAATCACAATGCAAAGTTAATCATGCAGTGTCTCATTTTTCGAGACATCATATTTTTTTAGAGATTTATGACTATAACTCGACGACCGAGGCGTAGAGCCTCCTTGATGGAATGGTAAGTGCCCTTTGACTCAGCCGAAGGGAACGCGATAACTGTCGAAGCCTCTTTGACTATCTGTGTGTTTCTCTTCAAGGTTGCATATCGTCCATAGATGGAGTATTGTGGAGCGAACTCCATATAAGATTTGTGGTGGCGAGCCGCGAATAATTTGGCGTAGGTGTCAACACCTTTTGCACCGCCGGAGATTATCATCTGAATCTCGTCAGGATTGATTTTGCCAAGCAGAAGTTTTTCCCACTCCTGATATGATACACCCGGATTTCGAGTGCCAACGATTGCTAATTTCATACTTCTTCTTTAGTGTTGGTACTCTTCTTTAATACGATGTAGGATTTTTATCAAACGCAAACAAGCGTTAAATCAAGCACGATTTCCATTTCATATTATCCAATTAAGTTACATCACAACGTGTCTTACAGTCATTTACACATTAACAACAATCAACACACAAAAAAACTTGAGCTGTACCGGAAAGTGCGCCACCCTTGGTATAATTTTGCGTTCGTGAAAGAAGTTTGAAATTAGTTTTTATTGCGCAAAATGATTGCGCACATGGTTTCTAACTTTGCCGCGGAATCATTAAAACAGCAGAATATGAAGACAATAGAAGGATATGACGTGAAGATATTCACTGACAACATCGAAGAAAACGCTTTGGAGCAGATTAAGGAACTACTTTCGATTGATGTGTTCTCGGACAAGAAGATACGCATCATGCCTGACGTTCACGCCGGGGCTGGTTGCGTCATAGGTTTTACCGGCAATCTTGGCGACAAGGTCATACCAAATATAGTGGGTGTTGACATAGGCTGCGGTATGCGCATTCTCAATCTCGGCAAACTTTCCGAGATTGACTTTCACGCTTTCCACAAGCATATATGCGGTAATATCCCTTCCGGCAAGATTGTTCGTGAAGACCGTTTCGGTTTCAAGCCACTTGTAGGCGAAGAGATGGAAATCTATCGTGAGGCAAAACAACTTGTTACCGAGCTTTACTGTTACCGTGAGATTAAAGACTCAGGGCGCATCAATAAGGCTATCGGATCGCTCGGTGGTGGCAACCACTTCATTGAACTCGACAAGGACGATGATGAAAACGTTTACCTTGTGATACATACCGGTTCGCGTAACCTCGGCAAGCAGGTTGCAGACATCTATCAGGCAAAAGCCGTGAAACATCTCACCGATGGAGCCGACGAGTTTGAAGAGACAATCAAACGCACCATAGAGGAATATAAGGCGGCTGGTCGTCGTTCAGAGCTGCAGAGTGTCATAAAGAAAATGCGCAAGGAGCATCAGGACGCTGAGCCAAATCTCCCTGCCGCTCTCTGCTATGTCGAGGGCGAAGCTCGGGAGCATTATCTCCACGATATGCGCCTCTGTCAGCGATGGGCAGTGCTCAACCGCAAACTCATATCGCTATTGCTCATGCGGTTCTTCCCTGGTGTAGAAGTGATGGAGGAGTTTGAATCCGTTCACAACTATATCAGCGATGAGAACATCATCCGCAAAGGCGCCATCTCGGCTGAAGAGGGCGAACGTTGCATCATTCCGTTGAATATGCGTGACGGCTCGTTGCTTTGCACAGGCAAGGGCAATCCCGACTGGAATTGCTCCGCCCCCCATGGTGCCGGAAGAGTGTTGAGCCGCACTCAGGCTTACGAGAAAATCACGATAGAGGACTTCGAGACTTCCATGCAGGGTATCTATTCGGAGTCGGTCAACGAGTTCACCCGCGACGAGTCGCCTATGGTCTATAAACCGGCGGAAGAAATCATAGCCAACATCGGCGACACCGTCAACATCGACACAATAATTCGTCCAATTTTTAATTTCAAGGCATCATAATGAAAACGATACAATCTAATGGCTCTCCTGATGGAAAATCTTTGGCAACTCCATAAAACAGAACTGTTTGCTTTGCGAGGCATTAATCTGACTAAAGAAGATGACAATAAATATGCCAGTATTTATATTTGGTTAGACAATGGGGAATAAAATGCGTATTTCCTAATCCATGATATGGCACGACGAGTGCTGCGCTAACATACGTCAATCATTTTAAAGCAATTAAGGATTTTGGAGTCGATAAGGAATATTTTTTACTATCATTCTTGATTATTCAACAGACTTCAATTATATTTGCAATGCATATCTTTGCAATGTAACAATGACGGACATAAATTTGATGTTCACTCTTTAATTAAAAAGGACTCTGAACATACAATTAGACAGATTATCAGCACCGTAAATGATATTCAGATTGAAATACCTAACACATAAATGACGACATCATTTAATAATCTTGTAAAAATATGAAACAAATATTATTTAAACCTAAAGAAGAAATCGATTTAAACGACCGACTTGTAAACTTGTATGGTTCGAAACTTGTCGGATTGTATACCGACTTTGAACCTCTGTTTGGGCGCAAGGAAGGTGTTAAACCTGCATTACCTCTTTTGTTGTGGCTTAACGACTGTGAGGCATATGAGAAAGCCGATATCAAAGTGATGATCTTCGGCAGGGAAACCAATAACTGGAATGACGGAAACCGCAAATATTTACCCAATGGCACATATAACTTCAATCTTCAAACTAATGATGATATAATAAGCGAGATTATGGGTAATGGTGAGATTTGTGGCATCTGTGATACGTATGACAATTACTGCAAACCTGATTCCGAAGAACGTAAAACTCAGTTCTCAAAAAGGATGTTGGACTTAATTGAAAAATTAAGACAGGCAATGCCCGATAAGTCCATTGAGTTCGTTTGGAACAATATTCACAAAGTTGGAAATGGTACAGCCGGTAACGGTCGTTGCTGTGGTCAGCCTACGGCCGAGATTCAGAATATTGTCAGAAGTCGGTTTAACATAGTGCCCGATGAAATCGAAATCCTCAAACCGGATATTGTAATATTTCTTACCGGCAGTAGTGCAGACTCTGCTATAATGAGAACGTTTAATATCAATAGTGACAATTTTGTTTCGGCAAACACCAATTCGGATGTTTTTTTGCATCGAATTGATATACCAGGAGTAAAATACGCAGCCAGAACCATTCACCCTTCGCGAAAAAGTAACGAAACGCTAAATCTTAATTTCGATGAATTGATTGATGATATAAAAGAGAGATTCAAATGAACCAGCTGCAAAAATATACTTGGCTGATTGACACAATTCGCCGAGCCGGAAAGATTTCTCATAAGGATCTTTCTGACCGCTGGTCGCGAAACAAAGATTTCAGCGACGGAAACGAGCTTCATCGCGCCACTTTCAATCGCTGGCGAGATGCGATCTATGAGCAATTCGGGATAATGATTGACTGCCAAAAAGTTGGCGGCTATCTATATTATATCTCCAATCCGGAGGATATTGACGAGGACAAGCTCAAAAAGTGGATGCTCGATTCGTTTGCAGTCGGCAATATTATTGGAGAGAACCTTTCTTTGAAAGGTCGCATATTAGTGGACGAGATTCCTTCCGGGCGCGATCATCTGACAACCATACTGGAGGCGATGAAAGAAAACCGAGTCGTAAATATCTCATACCGTCCGTTCAAGAAGTCGCATGGATACACATTCCCGATTGAACCTTATTGTGTAAAGCTGTTTGAGAACCGGTGGTATGTCTTGGCGCATAATGTCCATTATGATGACATAAGACTTTACGCACTTGACCGCGTCGAAACGGCCGAGACTACAGACCAGACGTATAAGCTTCCCAAAGACTTTGATGCTGCTGATTATTTTTCAACTGCATACGGCATTGTATTGGGTTATGATGTCAAACCCGAAAGAATAGTAATTCGTGCCAACGAAGACCATAAACATTACCTGAAATCACTTCCACTTCATCATAGCCAGCGACTTATTGAGGACTATGGCGAGTATGCCGATTTTGAGTTATATCTGTCTCCGACTTATGATTTTGTCATGAAGTTGCTTCAGGTAGGCTCCATGATTGAGGTTATCAGCCCGGCCTCCCTTCGCAAGACTATGAAAGGTTGGATTTCAGACATGTACGAACTTTATACGAACGATTGATATGCAGGACTTTGCGGCAATAGATTTTGAAACAGCGAATGGCCGTCGTTCCAGCGTATGCAGTGTCGGAATTGTCATAGTGCGAGGAGGTGAAATTGTTGATAAATTTTTCAGCCTCATACAGCCTGCCCCAAATTATTACACATACTGGACAACAGAAGTACACGGTCTTACAAGGCGTGACACTGACGGACAGCCGACCTTCCCGGAAGTATGGGCTAAGATTGCAGATAAAATCAAGGGACTTCCACTGGTTGCCCACAATCGCCCATTTGACGAAAGTTGCCTGAAAGCAGTATTTGAGGAATATGATATGGAATATCCCGATTACGAATTTCATTGCACCCTCGCCGCATCGCGGCGCTGTCTCGACATACCAAGTCATCAGCTACACCTTTCCGCCGCAGCCTGTGGCTATGATATGGAGAACCACCATCACGCCCTCTGCGACGCCGAGGCTTGTGCTGCCATAGCATTGAAAATACTTTAACCCATAATAGAGACGAAACAATCATTGGGTTTATCTCCCTCAAATAAATGATGACGAATATGAATGATTCAGAAATTCTTGATAATTATCTACAGCCGCTCCCTGTGAGTTTCAGAGTAATTGGGATTGGTCCAGAGACAACTGATATAATCGAGAAAGTAAAATCGTTTGATTATGACTGTGTTGGCAGCTTGGTCGTCAATGGCTCCGCCGATTGTGTCCCCACTGATGAAGATAAAATGGCAATTATTATAGCCAAAGATAATGTAGAGGCTGCTAATGAAATTGCCAAAACATATCATGATGCAGGCGTACTTACGATTGGGCTGGTTCCTAATGCAGACTATTCTTGCTACGATAGCGTTGCAACAGAAGCAAGCCCGGCGGATTTCCCGGAAATAATAAGAAACCTGCTTCAGCCGGTTGTCTCAGCAGGCTATATCTTCTATGACTTTAATGACCTTTGTACGATTCTCAAGGACTCCCGTTCATTCCGAACTCAAACTACCAACGGGAGAAGCGTTGAAGAGGCTGTCGCGAATATGCGGAAGGAACTGGAGAATGTATCCCTTCAACATATTGAATCCCTTTCTGCACATATCTACTTCAACCGCAGAAGACAGGATAGTATAAAGGTGAAAGATATGGCCCATCTTTCCAACTTGATTTCCAGTTTGCCGGAGTCAATCAACGTAATTTGGTCAGTGAATTTTGACGACATATTGCCGGAAGATCTAATCAAATTTACAATCACCTTGTCCGGAAAGGAACTATGAAAAGCTAATTATCCAAATTGTATCTCCGACTAATGAAGTATGCCGCTTTCATGGGCGTTATTTGAGGGATTGCATCTTTGGGTCTCCACACTCCGGACTCATTAAAGCCGGTATCGGTGTGATTATATCACTTCATACACAAACAGAGACGGACTCATTGATATAAGCCCAATCCGGCAAGTAGCCCTGGCAAATCATCTTCAATTTGCCAGGACTATTGATTCAAAAAGTCGTTTTTTTAGTTTTGCCTTTTACCTGCACTTATCTCATTGTCATTCTCTACATTAAAAAGACAAGAAAAAACAGATTCACCATCTTCTGCCGTGATATTATAATGATTTACAATATCCGCTAACATCTCCCTGTCATGATTAATAAAGGGCTTTTCAAGGTCTTTATAGAAAGATAAGAAGAATTGAATTCTATCTACAGCATCAAATCCGTCCTTGTTTTTCTTTATAGGCAACATGAAGACGGGGCTATCAACATGCATGGGTCGGATACGGTATTCATTGTCGTTTGATTCAAGCCGTAAATTTAACTTGGATAATTCAAGCCTGTTCTCGTAATTTTCGAGATTGAACAGCCCTGTAAATTCGGAATCATTGAAAATTCTGTTTAAGAACACATTCCATCGTTTGCTGTTTCCTGCCGTTCTGTTGTATGCGACTATGGCATATTTGCAACCTTCATATTTGTAAACTTTACGTTCTTCACCCCGTTGAATCCCACGATACTTAGCTGCATAGTATCTCCATGGGAAACTTTCTTGTCCCTCCACAGAACATTCTTCAATAAACTGCTTTATAATTTCATTAAGGATGGTGTCGGCATCACCTTTTTCTGGAACCTGATCAAGCAGTTTGAAAAGATAAGGGAAAACCGAAGAGTTACCGCTTTTGAACACTCTTTCTCTCCAATATCCTTTCTTATCTGAGGCGTAAAGCGCAAGGCCGTTTTCTACACGTGCATAATCGCCTATGGCCATCAATGCCCTGTGCCTTAGGAGCCAATATGATGAATCATCTCTATCCTTGAAATAATTTAAGAACTTTGAGAAATATTCTTTTTTTATGACAGACCCATCGGTGTCTTTTTCTTCGGCACTAAAGAAAGCAGATAAATCTCCCCATATCGCGTCATGATTTTCAATGCTATACAATAGCTTTACATGTTCCGGATCTGTGCTATCTGCATGAATCCACCGAAGTTTATCCTGCTCCTGCTGTTTCTGACCCTTATTAAAATCTGCCACCTCGATACCTATATCGCCTGTACGAATGATTTTATCAACTCTTTTTAGCTGAGCTGACAAATTTTCATTTCTGGTATCACTATTCGCAATAAGATTTCTGACGATTCTAAGACGTTCTCTGAACTCGTCCTCTTTTATATCTACGTTGGCATACTCAATAAATGCTTCGATAATCAAAGTAAGGCCCGCGTTGATAGCCCTGTTAGATGCAAAGGCACTCAAAAGATCACAACCGAATGAAGCGGAAGCACCAAATAATCTTATTTTGCAAGTTGACTCCTCGCTTGTGTTTCCAACATAAATGAATCGGTTAAAGAATCCGGTAACAAGATTCATTTCGCAGGATCCATTCTTATTGCTTTCGTCATAGATCTTGTTAAGAAACTTACATATGCGAAGCATTCTCGATTTTTTGTCGGAAGTTAAAGCATTCTTGAACAATGTCTCAGCCAGATAGGTCAAATCCGAATTTGGGGAGTCGGAAAAAGGCATAATTTCATATACTTCTACTCCGTCGGCTTCATTAAGCTTCTTTTTTACAAATAGGTCGGCTTTACAACCCTCGATGCTCATATATCTGCGGAAGATATGATGAAACATGTTGTCAAGTCCGTTTTGAGTATACGGGGAGGTATTGTCAGGGTCATAGATACCTAAATCAACGTCTGTGCCATCACGCCATTTATCGCGATAGTCCCATAGTAAATTGGTCCATTTTGTGTCAATCATGACTCCGAAATCCATATCCTGACTCTTCTCTATATCCTTGAAGTAGCCCTCAAGCTCAGCTTTGAACTTCTCAAATTCAGTAAGATGCAGGCCTCTTGAATTCATCTTTATGTAGAGATCATCTGTAGCATTAAGTTTCTTCAGATATAGAAGCATGAATGTTACATTCTTAATAAGCCGGAACCAGATAGATTCTATCCTGACGGAATCATCCTTTACTGATTCGTAATGATTTGCAATATCATTGAGCGTGCAAATCATTCCCGTTACAGTAGGATCTTGTTTATATCTTTTAGAGAACCAAGATTGTCCCTTCAGATATGTTTCAAGGTCATCGAAAGCCGTTGTCGGCATATCGATCAGTTCTTTGCAGAACCTCAAGCTACTTTGCCGGGTTTCATAACTGAATCCCCCGAGCCATTTCAACGCTTCAGCCATCAATGCCTCATTAAGATGCTTGGCTATATAGAGGTGCAATAAGAAAAGAGTGGTGAGACGTTGCTGTCCGTCAATCGGTTCAAAATATATCTCATCAGTATCTTCGTCCCTAACCTGTCGGCCATACACAAAATCCAGAACAATTGGTTTGGAATAGTCCTTGTCAATAGCACCGAACAATGCCTCAAGGAATTGCCTGCGAAGCCGGGCTTTATCAAGTCGCCCCTGGGCATAGTCGCGCTGTATCATTGGTATCTTTATCTTGTCTACCCGGATTTTCTTATTATCCGAGCAAAACAAATCGGCCAATGAGACCTCATAGCTCTCTATCTGATTCGATTCTTCGTTATTGCTCATTTTGACGATGCTTTTGTGGGTAATTTTTTGTCTTCCAGATACTCCTTTAGAATTTCCTTTATTTGCTTAAGATACGAATTCCTGTCATTGTCGCTCCAGAAATACAACTGCTCGATGTCGCTCCCTGCAAACGATTTTGAAAATACCCTTTGAGTAAATGGCGGAATATATCTATCCGACATTTCATCGAGAATAATATATCGCTTTACGTCAAAGCTTGAATTGTTGAGTACAGCATTATCGTCTTTAGTAAGAAGTGCCATATTGGCTAAACCGTCGCGATATATTTGTTCACTATGTTCATCAAATGGGGGAACAACGATTTTTGAGAAATCAACCATTATAGGTTGAATGTTGCCGAGCTCTTTTGCGTTTGAAGCAGCCTCCATCCGGCGTCTTAATTCAGCGACAGAATCCAAGATTGACCGGAATCGTTTTTCTATGCTATTCTTTGCATTGTCATCTTGAGCTAAATCCTTACGTTTGAGATACTCATTCTTGCAGAATGATTCGAATCTGTCCAAAGACTTAAGGTGTAATTCAAGCCATTTACGCTTCCCTTCTTTTTTGATTTGTTCAGATTTTTGCGCATGGATGTGTTCAAGGCTCCACCCACCGCGGTTGCGCTCAGAATCTTTATGAAGGTGGAAGGGGTACCTAAGTGTATTGTCCTTTAATTGGAGTGTTGAAAGGACATTGGTTAGCGTCAGCAGCCGTTTTATCATTTCATAATCCTCGCTTTCATTGTAGTCCAGCGATTCGAATGTGACGCCATTCTTTACAGAGATAGACTCCTTTATCCATCCATCTAACACCATCTCAAAATCACTATCCGATTTGTCCTTGCCCTCAGTATAAATGTCAGACAAAGATTTGTATCTGATGTCAATCAGATATCCGATTTTATGGAATAGCGAATTGTCCTCATACCAATCTCTAATTTTAAGATATTGGTCATAGATATTTTGCCATTCGGTATGACTGATTTTTCCGTGAGAATATTTTTTCTCAAAATAAGCAAAAGTATAGTATTCATTTCTATCATTATCAGGCTTATTCGCCACAATATCCAACAACAGATCGATTTTAGTCGGATATTTCTCCATATCCTCATTTGACATGAATTTCCAGAATGAAGGAGCTGCCAATTCGCGCTCGATTCCATCCCATTGCTCCACTATTATGGATTTCTCATATGGTGTCAGTCCCACATAGTAGCGTTTTTCCGTTTCTTCATCCTCAATCTGCTCCACATTATTAGACGAACTGAGAAACAGAGCCTTGACAAGTTCTGAATTTGTCAGGGGTATTTTACCGCTATTGAGATTTGCAAATACGGTCCATGCGTTTTCATCGCGAGTGCCTATTTCATACCAGATCACTTTTACATCTTTAGCCAGCTTGTTTGCAAGACTCTTACAGTCTTCTGCCTCATGCGTATCAAGCCAAATTCTAATTTTTTGATAGGCATGCCACATATAAAGATAGTCGGGGAATTTACTCGCCTCCTCTCCTGATTTAGTAGCTACATCCTTGATGAAATTCTCACTTTCCTTACGCGTATCATAACAAATGCTATAGTGCTCCGTCACCAGCTCCTTCTTCAAGAAGTTAAGTGTTGCCCATTCTTCAGCCTTTTGTTGCAAAGCCTTATATATAAGCAGGAGCGTGGTCAATCTCTGCTGGCCATCAATAAGGTCGTAAACCTTATTACCTCCATTAGCCCTCTTTATAACAGTGATAGGTTGAAGATAATATGATTGTCCATCAGGGTTATGCATTATGTCCTCTATAAGTTGCTCCACCTGACGACGTTGCCACCTATAACCTCTCTGGTAATCGGGGATATGAAACGTTCCATCCAATTTATGGATTGGCACTATTTTAAGCTTATGTATGTTGTCGTTAGCCATTGAACAAGTTTAGACAGGTTTGTTCATGCGCTCAAAAGAGAGTGCAATTATTTAATCGTGAATGGATACTTAGTACATGTCGGCTTTAGACGGTGCGCGATGCCGAAGGCAAAGTCAACCACCACAAAGTTAGCAAAAAACCGCAATTCATTGCTACTAAATGCAGTAAAAACATCTCCCATAAGTTTTGAAGCCATAAATTTCATTTATCTAAACAAAAAAGTAAGTTTTTTGAGTTTTTTTTCTTGCTACGCAGATAGGCTGCACCAGGCCTATCTAACTTTGCAGTGTCAACCTTCAGCACATCGACCGAAGAGAGATAAACAAAAGGAAGCATGGGTGAGCGGTCGTTATCGGCTTGCCGCTTTCGTAAGAAAGAAACCAACCAATCTTTCTGCTTCCGCAATACATTGGGGTGTCGCATAGCGGCTATTGCAGGAGACTGTAAATCTCCCGTCTTCGGACATCGTAGGTTCGAGTCCTACCGCCCCAACAAATATATGCTTCCGTAGCTCAGTGGATTAGAGCGTCACGCTACGAACGTGAGGGTCGCAAGTTCGAATCTTGCCGGAAGTACTAATGGAACAAAGGCTTTGACAAACTGCTCATTGGCAAGATTGTCAAAGTCTTTCTTTATATACATTCTATAAAAGAAGTTCAAGTTTATGTTTTATTTTGGCAAGAACATCTCCAAGTTCATGAGCCGGCATAGCGGTTTCGAATTGCCTCAACTTGTCGATTGCGTCTGATATGAGGTCACACATATCTGAATCCAGCGGAAAGTTGGAGATTGAGTAATCTTCATCGGCGTATCTGTAGAACTTGCCTTCGTAAACCTCGATTGGAGCTTCGAATCCGAGTTTATCAGACCTCATTACCTGCAAATCGGCTTGAACTGTCCTAACTGACACCCCCCGGGTTATACCTTCCATATCATACAAGGCATCCGAGCAAGCCTCGACGAGATCATCCAAAGTCCACCGCCGGTACTTGTTCCTCAGGCATCTGTCTATGGTTTTGTATCTTATAAGAGCATTTTTGTTTACTGGCATGGCTGCGATAATAGTCTTCTTTGTTCATGATTGAATTGTTTTTGGGTGCCATGCCGTGACAATAGGATAAGCCATAACAAGGCACAAAAAAGTCGGAAAGCATTGTGGACTTTCCGACGGATTTATATCTTATTGTCTGTGATTGTGTCAACTCATACAGACCATATTAGTATATCGTCGGAGCAATCCACCGGGTACACTTCGATAGCCTCTATAACTGATGCGATAGAGGTTGCTGTCGAAGCTGCGATAGCTATGGCGAAATGATGTTAACGATATGTTGGCTTGCATAGTCTGAGTTTTTATACGCTTGAAAGCGAATGCAAAGTTTCTTGTTTTTAAGAAAATAGCCAAATGACTCTTGAAATCCGGGCGCAAAGGTAAGACACCGCTACGCAATATATTTGCGTAGCGGGTCAATTTGGATTATTTGCTCATCACATAATCGAGATAGCCACTTGTAAGGCTTTGGGCTTTCTTCATGTCCACTCCATATTCTGCCATGAAAGCGGCAGCGATCAGATCTCGACCCTGAGGGTTGTTTAGAGGATTTGAGGTTGTAGGAGTGACAACTTCCACAGTCATTCCTTTCTCGATGAAGACGCCATTGCAGTTGCGCTTCATCTAGGTTGTGAATTTCCAGATAGGCATAATTTTTAATATTTGATGGTTTATTGTGGCGCAAAGGTAGCGCCTTAGTTTCTCAAAAATTATGACAGGTTCGATTTTTTCAGCAGATGCCAACCGCTTCTTGCATGATTCGTTTTGCGCGAGCCTCTACCATTGAGTTCCAAATGCGGGAATCCTGAAGTTTTGCCATAGGGATATATTGCTGAAAGCGGGCGAAAAACTCTAGAGGTTTTTCGATATTCCAGTTTGTGATGACTTCACTCCAGTCTGCCTTGTCTGCAAACTTTTCAAGGAGAGTCCAGTCGTTGTAGAAACAGTCTCGATTTGAGATTGCCTTCCAATCCCAGCGGCTGGCAAACTTCTGAAGGGTGACCTCGTTGATGATGTGGTCAGCACAGTACCGAGAGAAGTCGCTCCAGTTAAGTCTGTTGGCAAACTTGTTGATACCGTCGAGGGTCCAGATGATGTTGCGGTTTTCGCTTATCTCTTCCCAGTCGAGTTTGTCAGCGTACTTGTCAAGTATGTCCATGCTGAGTGATTCGTTGTCGGAAATTTCCTTCCAAGCCTCGGCTTCGAGGACTGAGTTCAGAAACTCATTGTTTGTGATAGGTTCCATATAGTGAAGTTTTAATGTTTACGATGCAAAGGTAGAGCTGCGATGTATCAAAGTGCGATACAGGATAGAAAATTTTATCAATCCCACCATTTTTTCATATTATGGTCAAGCCATTTCCAAAGAATATGAAATGCTTTGTCGCTATATAACTTTCCGAGATATAAATCGTGTAAGTCACCTCCATTGTCACGTTCGTGAGTATATCTATGGGCTGTCCGCAAATTTATGTGCTTGCCTTTTATTTCGGGCCAGTTAGTTATTGCTATTTTAATGAGACGTATGGCAATCTTCATTCGATTGACGTCTTCCTGCCAACCAACATAACGCTGCACATAACGCCAATATCCGATATTGTATTCGAGCTTCTTTCTTATAATATTCATATTCGCAGACCAGCATATAGCGGAGTCATGAGCTATAGTATCGCGCCAATATTTGCGCTGTTTTCTCCGGAAACTTTCCGAGATATACTCTTCTTCCATTTCATATTTGACGGGATGCTCCTTTTCGAGAGAATCAAGCCATTCGGAAAACTCTTTTCTGTGTTGTTCATTCGTTTCTATAGCATACAGAGTTGACCAGTAAAGCAGATGGGCGGCAAGAGTTGCTGTATCGCTCTCCCGGGCTAACTGACGTTTCTCTTTAGCGGAAAGCATATCGAAAGTCTTGATACCGCAAAATTCAGTACCTGATTCCTCAAAATTGTCTTTCCATGATGAAAAGTCAATCTCCACCTCTCTTCCAAGGAGCCATTCCTGAGGGTCCGGAGCACCTTTGACCATAATCTCATTATCGGAGTCAAGACGCATTTGAATTACCGGAGAGGAATACTCTGGGTCAACTGGCAAAGATTTGATTGTTTCGACCAGAGAAGAATACAAGGGTTTCATTCCCTCGTGTTCAAGATAGAAGCCATTGAGGACTACCCATATATCCTCAAAGTCTGAATTGCGAAAATAGTCCTGATAAATCATATGTCGATATTTTTGCTGCAAAGTAAATATCGACATGGCGCATATCGCGGTACAGGAGTAGAGAATTTACATCGAAAGCAAAATACGCCCTCCCACCCGATAGTATTGCCGTGATTCTTTCTTTGATATTGGTCATCTGGCTCGGTGAACAAGTATTTTGTCGTTGATATAAAAATCGCCATCAGTAACCTGGACTCCCCCTTCGCCGTACACCTCAACTGATGCAGGCTGACCATAGCGATTACCATATACCAGTTGGACAGTCTCGGCGTCAGCTCCTTCAGGCAATACAGGAAAGTGTAAGTTGATATCTCGGCCGTCATAATGCTTTGTGCCATGATACTGACGCACAATTTCTTCATACCACTTGCGGCCCATACCTTTCTTGTAGATTTTGAAGGCATTCACATAATAGTCTATGCCATTCATGTCGCCGATGAAGCCGGTATCGCCGGAGGCTATATCCTCAAACGGCACAAAAACTCTACTCGAAATAAAGTCAGGTATTCTCATCCAGTTGATTGTCGGAAGTAGAAAGTTTTCAATAACCTCTTCCGTCATGCGGTGACCTCCAGAAAACGTTGCCCAATAGAAAAAGCGTTCGCGATACTCGTCCTGACAATCGCATACATCGTCCGTATCGCCAAATAGTCCGACAACCAATTCCTCTGCTACATCACTGACAGACACGAGGTTTGACTCCATTAACTTGAACTCACGACATAGAGCTTCTGAAACCGTAAAGGTCTCTGCTCCATCCTCTCTTTCAGAAAAGAATTGCAGTCTTTTACCCTTGTTCTCTTCAAGAATGTCAGACACGTGAAAAGCCGGATTGACGAGAATGCGACGAAATCCTTTCATCTGCGAGGCATACATTGCCCCCATAGAGGTGCCGATTACTATTGTATTATCAGCCTGATACTCTCCGGTAAGGCTCAGCAATAGTTGGAGAGCCTCTATCGGATTGACCGGTATGTCCGGAGTGACAACATTGTCTTCAGGAAACAACTCCCTAAGTTTTTTTGCTGTGTTGGACTTACCAGATGAGGCGAGTCCATGGAGATAAATTATATTCATATTACTTTTTGTATTTGGTTTAATTGCTGTTCTATCCACTGAAGACGGTTGAATCGACTTTTGAACTTTTTATATGTTGTGTCTTCTTTGCCCTTGATCATTTCAAGATAGTTTATTTTCCCGTCTATTACATTGGTCAGATTCTTTACCATACCATTGCAGAAATCCCTTGTAAAGATGATTTGTGCCTGATCATAACCATATTTATCCCACAAGTGCAGAAGCACTCGCAGCTGTTTTATGTATGAGCGCGAGGCATTGGTTTTATCGCTTACGACAACTCCTGTGACTTCTTGCCTTGTACCCTTAACAAACGTCTTTGTTTTCTTCTCGTTAACATTAAGTCCATACTTTGCAATGATTTCATAAATCTTCGATTTCCAAAAAGGACTTATTCTGCGAATCGATTTACTATGGCTGAAAGTTATATCATCGGCATAACGCGAATACTTACAACCCATTCGTTCCGCAAGTTTTGCCATTTCCTTGTCCAGACTCTTCAAAACGATATTAGATAGGATTGGTGAAGTCGGGGCTCCCTGTGGCAATACCTCTATGCCTGAGTTGTCTGGCACGGTGCAGATTCTGCATATTATATTGATTACTTCGTTGCTGAGCAACTTGTCACCAAGTTCCCGATGAAGAGCCCGACGCACCATCAGTTTGCTTATGCTCGGAAAAAAATTTTCAAGGTCTGTATTAAATATGCAGGTTTGACCCACATGAATCAAAGCATTATCCTTGACGCTTCTGCCTAATACAAAACCTGTGGCGTGTTCATCGGGAACAAATATCGATTGAAGAAGGATGTTTATGGCTGATTGTATAGCCTTTAGCGGTTTAACCGGAGCACTAATTTTTCTTTGTCCGCCTGATTTCTTAGGTATTGTAAAATCAATATAGGCGGTTTTTCTTGCGTTGGCAGACGCAAATCGCATTATCTGTCTGCCGGACTTGGATTCGACCAGACTCCAACCGTCAATAAGCGGTGCTATGAAATTCAACACATCAAATAACTCCTTGCGGTTACTGATGGTCATGTCCTTGAGATATTCTGCAATTTGGTCTCGCATAGTTTTGAAGTTTGCGAGAGCAGAGAAAACATCAGTCTTACTTTCGTGTGCGCCGGATGATCGAGGCTTCGGCAATGTGCGTTGTGAACGAGGGAGTGCATTCCACATCACCGAGAGCGGAGCGAAGGTGATGGTACATGCACGACCGGAGAGAACGGCGTGCAGGGCCGATGCCGAGTAATAAACATTGGAGGCGTTCCGTTAATTCGGATCGAAGTCTGCCGGATTCAGCAGACAGATGGCAAAGGTCTGACCGATGTTTTCAATGTCCTCTTGTTCCTTTTCACCGGCAAAGTTAAAGAGGACATGTGAAAAATCATTTCATATATGAAAACGAATTGCAGAAAAAATTGAATTATTTATATAGAGCAGCCAGTGAGTCGGACTTTTCTTTTATCAGATTACGAAGCCAAACGGGTGTAAGAACCTCTATATCATCGCCATGACTCATTATTTCCTGAACAAAGTCGTATGCCGGCGACATATAGTATCCAAATGTAGTGAAATCATCGCCATGTTCGAGTTCTTCCTGCGTCGGATGCAACGGAAGAGATTCTACATATTTAGGGAATTCACGATAGCATTTCAGTATAACCCTGGTCGGCTGGGAATATCCGTCAGAACATATTCCATAAAAGTTTGCGAAGAAATCTTTTGCAGAAAATTCTTCGGGATAGGTGAATTGTTCTGATAAAAGTTCGAGTTTGGTAATACGGTCTAGTGCAAATATCAATCGTTTTCCGCTATCCACAGTTTGTCCGAGCATATACCATCTCCTCTTGAAAAGTTTCAGGCATAGAGGTTCTAATATCCTGTCCGCTAAATTATTCTTGGTTGAATGGAATGATGTGTACTGAAAGATAATCCGCAAATTGTCTCTTAAAGCCTGCGATAAAATAGGTAGCCATTCACGACCACCGGGAACAGGCTCAAGCACGATTTTATCGGATATGGCTTTATTCTCAAGCAACAATGACTCCGTAGCCATACTGTCTGTGAGCCAGTTCAGAACTTCATTATTTTTGATTTCGTCCTGATTGGCTATAAAATACTGACTGTTTTCTCTCATTGAAGTGCACTGAATATCAACACCCAACTCAGTAAGAATAGCCTGACGGTGATTGTGGAATGTGCGCTTCGACAACTCTGTCCCTTTATAATTTAGAGTAGAGTTGTCCCATTTATCGCTGATTTCTTTGAAAGTTATTCGGCCTGCGTCAAGGATTGTGTTTATAAGCCAGATATATTTGCGAAGAGTCGAATCAGCCATACTATATTGTTTTTAGAGATTGCAAAGTTAATCAATTTATATGAAAACAGGTTTCACACAATGGTGCGAAGTAACTGGTTTAATAGTATTATTATGCCTTAACACTGCCTATTGCTACCATATATATTGAAACAGAACATCTGATTCTATGCACATGGAGATTTAATGATGGAGTATCTTTTGCTGATATGAACGGGAATAATATGTAATGAGTTTTTTATTTTTCTCGTATTTTATTTTAACGCTCAATCTTGTAAAAAACTACCAACTTTGAACTTTTGAAAAATACACAAAAAGAGACTCATTTACATAAATAAAGCTAACAAAATTTCCAACTGTTAAAAAACAACAGAAACTAAACCAGCATTTAAAATATTATAAACTAAAGCAACGCACTATCAAAACCACGCCAAAAATAGGATTTTCCTCTCATTGTTTTTAACTTTTCTGGCTATAGAAATAATTTTGCACTTGCTTATCGAACCTATATTCTGCATTTAATTAGCGTTGAGATTTTGATTTTTCACATTTATGTCGTACTTTTGCTACAGATATGTATCACTCAGCACACCTTAAATTCGGAAATTAACCTGATTGGACAAACCTTATATTCCAATTCCTATGAAAAACATGAAAAGACTGATGCTCGTATCGGCTGTAGCATTTTTGGCAACCAACCATATGAGCGCAGATGAGACCAGAACGTTCTCACTCGACAACGAAGATTATTCCATAAACAATCTATGGATAAACCTTAAGGCAAGATCAGATTATCAACAACAGATGTATGACGGCAGAAATTGGGGATATTCACCGTTCTTCTTCGCAAAAGACGACATAATATATATGACAAAAGATCTCTCGCCGACTAAATCCACAAGTCTGATGGCAATCGACGGTCAAAACGGAGCTTTCAAAGAAATTGTTCCGATTGACTGGGGCTCGTTCGAGCCTAATTCTGTGGCGGCTGTATATTGTGGAGTCGACAGCGAAGGAACATGCTACGTCGCTTCATACGGAACATCGACGTCGGGACAATACCCTTTCATCATATATCCTCTTGAGTTCACAGCAGCCGGAACGCCGAAAGTAGTCGGCAGATACCAGTTTGAAATGGATACTGACTGGTGGATAAAATCTGTTGACGTGCATGGCAGTCTGTTGTCTGGCAATTTCACGGTAGCCTCGTCCATATGGAACAAGATGAAAATAACTTTAGGCGACAAATTCCGCACAAGTATCTGCCTATGGCAATATTCACAATACAAGCTGACTGCAAAAAATGAATACGTACAGCCTATTACCGTGTGTGATATCTCATTGATTTCTGACAATAAAATCGTTGTACACGACCGGCACCATGTATATGGTCAGCCGGAACACTGCGCCAATGCGATAGCAGCCAACCCTACACTTTTCACAATCGACGAAAACGGAATGAATCAGCACTCCGCTATCGAACCCACTGACGATGACGACAATTTAGGAAACGGAATGGCGATTTTCACACTGGGAGAAGACAGGCATTTCATGGTATATGCCTCAAGCGGTCTCCCGGCCGAATTCAAACTGATGGCCTTGCCGGATTATCCTGAATCACTGGCAAACGCCAAACAAATATGCATTCTGACACCGAAATCGACTGGTCTTTCAATTGACCCGGCAGAGGACGACCGCCAGAAAACAAGCGTGTTCGTAGAGAAAAAAGATGAAAACACCGCAAATATTTACGTCATGGGAAACAATAGCGGTATGGCAGCCTACACGATAAAACGCGATGCTCCTCTGAACACCGGAGTTGAGACAGTGGCTACCGATGAACAACACTCTCCTGAATATTATACCGTCACCGGTCTGCGGATTGCAGATAAACCGACCTCCGGCTTCTACATCGAGAAAAGAGGCGCCATTACGTCAAAGAAATTTATAAAATAAGCCGAAACCAAGCTTAAAACAATACGTTAAGCAAACAGCAATAAGACAGTCTCATTCTGCATCAAACCGTAAGAAATCGCGACAAATTTTTGCGATTTCTTGCGGTTTTTACTATATTCGGCGTGATAAATCAAAGCGACGAGATTAATCTTCAATATGAAAATATATCCTGACAAAAACAAGGCTTTTCCGAATCCAGCAATCCCGAGCCTTTGCTACATAAAAAATGTGGTGAAGAATCCGAGAATTATTGTCGGTGATTACACATATTACGATGATGTAGATGGTGCCGATAAGTTTGAGGACCATGTCACGCATTTCTATGAATTCATCGGCGACAAGCTGATAATCGGCAACTTTTGTGCCATTGCCAAGGGGATTACTTTTATCATGAATGGCGCAAACCATCGTATGGACTGCGCCACGACTTATCCTTTCTATATAATGGGAGGTGACTGGGGTGGCGCAATTGCGCCTGTGATGGACGAGTTGCCTCTCAAAGGAGATACGGTAATCGGCAACGACGTATGGATTGGACAAAATGTTACCATTATGCCCGGCGTACATATCGGTGATGGCGCTATAATCGGCACTAACGCCACCGTAGCTTCCGATATTCCGCCTTTCTCAGTCGCTGTCGGCAATCCCGCCAGAGTTATTCGCCAGAGATTTGACGATGAGATGATACATCTTCTGGAGTGTCTCCAATGGTGGAACCTGCCCATCGAAGAGGTCGATGAGTTGATTCCAATACTATCGAATCCAAATATCGCCGAGGCTAAATTAGCGATAAAAAAATATCTGCAAAAGAAATAGTGCCGATAGCCCTATCTCTGCAATCAGGCTATCGGCACCATTATTCTATGATTTATGACAGCGGCGGCAGTAGTCGACGAAAGCCTTGTTGACCATTCTCACTCCTCCCGGAGTTGGATAGTCACCTGAGAAATACCAATCGCCCGGACAATCGGGCACAGCGGCATGAAGGCCTTCAAGACTCTGGAACAAGAGGTCTACACGGGCGTGTATATCGGGCGGAGTAAGCATCTCGGCCATACGCACGGAAATTTCCTCGTCAGAGAAAGGTGCATAAAGTTTCTTTACCACATTTGTCTGTCGGGCGGCCGGAAGGGCAAGACAGCGCTCTGCTTCGGCACAGGCTTCGGCAATCAGCCCGGCTTGCCCGCTTGTCTCAAGCAATGAAATCATTGCGCGGAAAGCGGCCAGTTCCTCGAGATGGGGCATATCTATGCCATAATAATCGGGATAGCGCACCTGAGGCGACGAAGACACCACGATTATGCGTTCCGGCATAAGACGGTCAAGAATACGCAGAATCGACTGGCGAAGCGTCGTACCGCGCACAATACTGTCGTCAATAATCACTAGCGTGTCTTTGCCCGGGTGCAGACAGCCATATGTCACATCATATACATGTGTCGCCAGGTCATTACGCGAACTACCCTCGGCAATAAATGTGCGCAATTTTATATCCTTGATTGCAATCTTCTCTACCCTCACCTTCCGCTCAAGAATTTCATCGAGAACGACGTCCGAAAGAGAACCGTTTTCAACCAGCCGCGCGATTTCTGTGCGACGGCCGCGGTCGAGATGTCGATTGAGCTCTTCGACCATTCCTAAAAACGCCACTTCGGCAGTATTGGGAATAAACGAAAACACGGTAGAATCAAATCGGTTGCCGACCATCTCCAGAAGCGGCTCCACTATATTGGCTCCAAGACATTTGCGCTCGCGATAAATATCGGCATCGCTCCCGCGAGAGAAATAAATGCGCTCAAACGAACACCTTGCATTAAGCTCGGGCTCAAGAACCTGGCGGATTTCAAACTCACCGGCGGGATTGATAAGGATTGCGCTTCCCGGAGAAAGTTCTTTCACATCTTCACGAAGCACATTGAACACCGTCTGAATCACCGGTCGTTCCGAAGCGACCACAATCACCTCATCGTCGGCATAGTAGAATGCCGGACGGATTCCATGCGCGTCGCGGACCACAAAAGAAGAGCCCGATCCGGTGGTACCGCATATTGCATAGCCACCGTCCCAGGAAGGAGCGACAGCCTCAAGCACACGACCGAGATTTATTCCGGCTTCTATGCGCGAAGCAAGCTCAGGATCGCGATACTGGTCGCGGTAAAGGCGGTAGAGCCTATGGTTTTCCTTATCAAGAGCGTTGCCAATCTGCTCCAGCAGAAGCACCGTATCACTATATATGCGCGGATGCTGCCCTGTAGCCACAATACTCTCGAAAATTTCATCGACGTTAGTCATATTGAAATTTCCGCAGAGCATGAGGGCCCGCGACCGCCAGTTATTGCGACGCAAAAAGGGGTGCGTGTACTGGAGGCCGCTGCGGCCTGTGGTGCTGTAGCGCAGATGACCCATATAGATGTCGCCCACAAAAGGCTCGAAAGCAGCCACTTCAGCAGCGTCCTTGCTGTTCAGATTTTTGTCTATGGCATTGCCGACAGTAGCGAATATTTCATCGATGGCGCCTGTCCCCAGAGCTCTCTCACGGAACACATAGTCATATCCCGGCGGTGTCGACAATTTGACAACACCGATGCCGGCAGCTTCCTGCCCGCGGTTATGCTGTTTCTCCATAAGGAGATAAAGCCGGTCGAGCCCATAAGTGAAGGAGCCATACTTCTCCCTATAATAAGAAAGCGGCTTGCGCAGGCGTATCATCGCCACCCCGCATTCATGTTTCAGAACTTCCATCTATCGGATAAAAAGCAATTCGCGATATTTTGGCAGAGGCCACATCTCATTGTCTACCAGCAGTTCGAGTTTGTCTATGCTATAGCGTATTGTCTCCATCTGAGGCAACACGGTATCGTGATAGGCAATAGCTTTATGACGCTCGTCCATTATAGTGTTTGCTTTTTTGCGGGCATCGACCATGGCATGAACAGCCGTACGTATCTTTGCTATATGGCGGGCTATTTTCTCTATTACTTCAAGATTACCCTCGCTCAAAGACGCAGCAGAGTCGCCGAATAGTTCCTTAAGCTTGCAGGCATTCTCAATGAGCATGCTCTGATAGCGTGTGGCAACAGGTATGATATGATTGAGAGCAAGGTCACCGAGCACACGGGCCTCTATCTGTATCTTTTTTGTAAACATTTCCCACTTCACCTCATTGCGGGCCTCGAGTTCCACTTCGGTGAAAACGCCTGTACGGCCAAACATAGCCACAGACTCAGGCAGCAGATAAGCATCGAAAATTTTCGGAGCCGACGTCTCGCAGTCAAGGCCGCGGCGAGCCGCTTCCTCTTTCCATTCGTCGCTATAGCCGTTACCGTCGAAATGGATTGCCCTCGACTGCTCTATGAGAATCTTCACCTCGGCAAGAATGGCATCATCAAGAGCAGTACCCTCGGCTCGACGTTTCTCAACCTTGGCATGGAAATCTGCAAGCTGGTCGGCCACAGCCGCGTTGAGAGCAATCATGGCGGAAGCACAGTTGGCCGACGAACCCACAGCACGGAATTCGAAACGATTACCGGTAAACGCGAATGGCGATGTACGGTTGCGATCGGTATTATCTATCAGAATTTCAGGAATCTGAGACAGACCTGTCGAATAGCCGGCTTTGCCTTTCAGCACCGAGAAATCAGCACTGTCGCTTGCAAGAATAGCTTCGAGAGCCTGCGACAGCTGGCTGCCAGTGAAGATAGATATAATGGCAGGCGGTGCCTCGTTCGCTCCAAGACGATGAGCATTGGTTGCCGACATAATAGATGCCTTGAGCAGCGCATTGTGCTTGTGCACGGCGGCCATAACATTGACGACAAATGTAATGAACTGGAAATTGTCGCGTGGGGTCTTGCCGGGAGCAAACAGTTGGGCACCGCGGTCGGTGCCAAGACTCCAGTTATTGTGCTTGCCCGAGCCATTTACACCCGCAAACGGTTTTTCGTGAAGCAGAACACGGAAATTATGCTTGCGTGCTACCTCCGACATCACCGACATCAGAAGGAGATTATGGTCATTGGCAAGATTGGTCTCCTCATATATAGGAGCGCATTCAAACTGATTGGGAGCAACCTCGTTATGGCGGGTTTTCAAGGGAATGCCCAGTCTGTGGCAACGCAGTTCGAGGTCAAGCATGAAAGCTTCGACTCGCGAAGGTATCGAACCGAAATAATGGTCTTCGAGCTGCTGATTCTTGGCACTCTCATGGCCCATGAGAGTGCGGCCAGTCAACATCAGGTCGGGGCGAGCGCTGTAGAGGCTCTCGTCAACGAGAAAATACTCCTGCTCCCAGCCCAGATAAGACACCACATGGTTCACTTCGGGGTCGAAATATCGGGCTACGGCAGTGGCGGCCTTGTCGACACTGTTGAGCGCACGCAGAAGAGGTGTCTTGTAGTCAAGACTCTCTCCAGTATATGAAATGAAAATGGTAGGAATACAGAGCGTCTTATCGAGGATAAACGCCGGCGATGAAATATCCCAGGCCGAATATCCGCGTGCCTCGAATGTATTGCGGATACCGCCGTTGGGGAAGCTCGACGCATCAGGCTCCTGCTGCACAAGCAGCTTTCCCGAAAACTCCTCTACTACTCCGCCCTTGCCGTTGTGGTCTATAAAAGAATCGTGCTTCTCGGCAGTTCCGTCGGTCAGGGGGTGAAACCAGTGCGAATAATGGCGTGCGCCATTGTCGATGGCCCAGCGGCGCATGCCGTCGGCAATACTGTCGGCAAGGTCGCGGCCGAGCGGCTTCTTGTTTTTGATAGCGTCGATAAGAGCATTGTAAACATCAAGAGGCAGATACTCGAACATTTTCTTGCGGTTGAACACGAGTTCGCCATAGTAAGCCTCAGGGCGCGCATCGGGGGTATCTACAGCCACGGCCTTGCGGTCGAAAGCCTCTTCCACCATTTTAAATCTAAGTGAGGTAGACATATATCAGTATAATATGAGATATTTCGAATCAAAATAAAAAACCCGGTCGGGCAGAAGGCTCAATCGGGCGGCAGGGGCGGCAATGGGTGCTGACAAGGTGCGGGGGTGATTGGATTCCGACTCGAAACCATTCATCTTACGATGAGGTTTGGCCGGTATGGAGATTTTAAAATCGAATCCCGCAGGACTACTGAAGCAGACGTGTTCCATTGCCTTAGAAATATGCCGCAAATTTACGGCTTTTTCAATACTAATCCAAAATATCGGGCTCTTTTTTCTCCAATTTTTTTCAAAGATATAGAATTGCAGGCTCCAATTTGCGCCATTGCAAAATTTTAGCTAATTTTACATCACAAAACACCAATTCATACTTACTGCAACCATGACCAAACTACCGATTTTTCTAATTCTCGGCGCCGCCGCAATCGCTCCGGCTGCCGCCAATGCCGTACGCCCGGCTCATAACAAGGGCGAAGTCATTCTCCACGCATGGTCGTGGAGCCTCGACACTATTGCAAACAATATGAAACGTATCGCCGATGCCGGATACGACTATGTGCAGACATCGCCCGTGCAGCGCTGCTTTGTGGGCGAAGACGGAGGAATGGCCCTCTACTCCCAGCCCGGCGACAGCGTGAAAGGCAAATGGTACTACTATTATCAGCCCACCGACTGGCAGATCGGCAACTACATGCTCGGCGACCGCGACGATTTCAAAGCCATGTGCGACAGCGCTTATAAATATGGCGTCCGTGTGCTCGTCGACGTACTCCCCAACCATACTGCCGTAGACCACACTGCCGTACTCCCCTCCCTCGATGCCGCCGTGGGCGGACATGCCAATCTCTTCCACGCAAACGGATTCAAACCTATCACCCAGTGGAACGACCGCCTCGAATGCACCACAGGCGAAATGGGCGGCCTCCCCGATGTCAATACAGAAAACCCCGATTTCCAGTACTACTATCTCCAATACGTCAACGACCTCATAAACCTCGGTGCAAGAGGCTTCCGCTACGACACCGCCAAACACATCGGTCTGCCCTCCGACCCTTGCGACCCGAAGGCCGAACGCAATAATTTCTGGGATATAGCAACCGGACGCGAAGGCGTGAAGGGGCTCTCGCTCCTCATGCCCGACAGTCTCTATATATACGGCGAAGTCCTTCAGGATAAAAACGTAAAAGAGGCCGAATATGCCGAATATGTCGACGTAACGGCCAGCAACTACGGCCACGCCCTGCGCGAAGCCCTCGAAAAAGGCCTCGGAAACGTTGAAGGCGGCCTCATCGACTGGCGCAACCCCGCCGGAGGCGACCGCATTGTCACATGGGTGGAAAGCCACGACACATACTGCAACCAGCACGAATCCGCCGGCCTCACCGACGACCAGATACGCGCCGCCTGGACATTCCTTACCGCACGCGAAGGCGGTCGTCCGCTCTTCTTCAGCCGCCCTGAAGGCAGCACTCGCGAAAACTATTGGGGTACCAACCGTATCGGAAACCGTGGCAACGACGATTTTTTCAGCCCCGAAGTGGTCGCTGTCAATAAATTCCGTCACGCGATGGCCCCTTATGGCGAAAAAATCAGCATCGATGCCAAGATGAATGTCGCTCAGGTAGACCGCGACGGCAAAGGTGTGGCCCTCGTAAACTTCAGCAACAAGAAAGCCAAAATCAAGATGGCTACCACACTCCCCGACGGCGAATATACCGACGCCGTTCACAGCACCATATTCAAAGTGAAAAACGGTACTATCGAAGGACAGGCAGCACCTCTCGCGTCCTACCTGCTCTATGCAAAATAATACATACATTATATGAACCTAAAACCAATCACACAAAAGCGTACATGGATTGCCATGTGCGCTTTTGCGCTTTTAGCGCCTCCGGCTTTTGCCGACAGTCTTGTATTGAAATACAATCGTCCTGCCGATTTTTTTGAAGAAGCGCTCCCTATAGGCAACGGCAACCTCGGAGCCTTGATTTACGGCCGCACCGGTCTTGAACGCATATCGCTCAACGACATAACCCTCTGGACCGGCGAACCCGAAAAAAACGAAAGGACCGAAGGCGCGGCACAGAAAATCGCAGCTATACGCGAAGCCCTCGACCGAGGCGACTACGCTGCAGCCGACTCTCTACAGCATTTTATCCAGGGGCATTACGCACAGAATTACCAGCCTCTCGGCAACCTGTTCATCAGGTACAACAACGAAAAACTATCAGAGACATATCACCGCAACCTCGACATCTCGTCGGCCACATCAACCGTAAACAACGGCTCGCGCACTCAGACGGTTTTTGCCTCTGCTCCCGACTCGGCAATAGTCATACAGATTTCAGATCCTAAAGGAATATCGGCATCGGTGAAACTTAATTCGCTGCTCCCGGTCGAAATATCAGCCGGAGACAATGAAATAGCCATGGACGGCTACTGCGCATACATGTCGTATCCGGGCTATGCAGTCAATGACGGCGGCTTCCGCTATGACCCCGACAGAGGCATTCATTTCAGGACTATTCTCAAAGTCATAGCCCCGCAAGGAAGTGTAACAGCCTCGTCCGACAGTCTTGTCATCGATAATTGCAAGGAAGCTACTCTGATTGTAAGCAACGTATCGAGCTTCAACGGCTTCGACCGCAACCCGGCGAAAGAAGGGCGCAACTACCGCACCCTCGTGCGTAGCCGCATCGACAAAGCGGCTAAAAAAGGTTACGCGGCATTAGCCAACGACGCTCTCAAAGACCACCGGAAGCTATTTGGCCGCGTAAGCATAGACCTCGGCTCCACAGCACCCGAAATAAGCGCCATGAGCACCGACCGTCAGCTCCTGCTATATACCGATTCAGCTCAGGTGAATCCCGACCTGGAAGAACTTTACTACCAGTACGGCCGCTACCTCCTCATAGCATGCTCCCGCACCCCCGGCGTGCCGGCAAATCTGCAAGGCCTGTGGAACGAGAGCCTTACCCCTCCATGGAGCAGCAACTATACCACCAACATCAATCTGGAGGAAAACTACTGGGGCGCGGAAACCGGCAACCTCACGGAACTGCACAACACTCTGCTCGATTATATCGACAATCTGACAGTAAGCGGTGCCGTGACCGCTCACAACCATTGGGCTGTAGACCGCGGCTGGTGCCTCGGGCACAACACCGACATATGGGCCATGACAAATCCTGTCGGGCTCGAAAACGACAAACCCCAGTGGGCAAACTGGAACATGGGCGGAGCATGGCTCGCGACCCACATCTGGGAGAACTATCTCTTCACCCGCGACGGCAAGGCACTCGCGCGACGCTACCCCACTCTTAAAGGCGCTGCCGAATTCGCTTTGGCATGGCTCGTCGAACGCGACGGCGTTCTTACCACCTGGCCCTCGACATCTCCCGAAAACAACTTTCTGATTGGAGGCAACAAGGCCTGCGACACAAGCATAGGCACAACTGCCGATATTGCGATTATCCGCGAATGTCTGGTCAACACACGCGACGCAGCCGCTACTCTTGGCATCGACGATGAGCTTATTGCAGAAATCGACTCAGTTTTGCCCCGTCTTCAGCCATATGCCATCAATCACGACGGAAGCCTCAAGGAATGGTCGCACAATTTCCCCGACTGCGACCCGCAGCACCGCCACCAGTCGCATCTTTTTGGCCTCTATCCCGGTCATCTCGTATCGACCAAATATACTCCGGCTATTGCCAAAGCGGCCGCAAGAACACTTGAAATAAAAGGCAAAGAGACCACCGGCTGGAGCGCCGGCTGGCGTATCAATCTGCTTGCGCGTCTCGCAGACAAAGCAGGCGCCTATGCCATGTTGCGCCGCCTGCTGCGATACGTATCGCCCGATAAATATAAAGGACCAGACCGCAGGCGAGGCGGAGGCACATATCCGAACCTGCTCGACGCCCATTCGCCATTCCAGATTGACGGCAACTTCGGAGGAAGCGCCGGAATCGTTGAGATGCTGGTACAGTCGACACCCGACTGCATAACACTTCTGCCGGCGCTGCCCTCGCAATGGCCTACTGGAAAAATCAGCGGCATACGCACCCGCGCCGGAATGGAAATATCATTCGAATGGAAAGACGGCAAAGTATGCTCGGCCCGAATTTTCGCGCCCAAAGGCGGCAACACAAGCCTCAACGCCAACGGCAATACCACACTACTCTCTCTCGCCCCTGGCGAAACAAAGCACATCAGTTCATTCTGATAAACAATAAATAGCACGGACAAGGCCCGGGCCAGGCGCGCCGACATGCGCCCGGTCCGGGCTATTTGCATACGGGCAGATGGGCATCAAACCACTCCATATTCCGCTTTAAAGCCGTCTTGATTCTTTCGGCTCTAACGCGGGCTGTCTGCGACTGGTCGTCGTTCCATCTTGCACAATCGTTTCTCCAAGCCTGCTCCAGCGGCAACACAATATCGTCTATCCGGGCATATATCTGAGACAGTTCTCCAGGATAAACCGATGTCCATGCCGTCTTCACATGCGAACAGAACGAATCATATTGCACAAGTTCGCCAATCCAGTGGGGAATAAAGCCATAATGCACCTTCATTCTGAAAGTATAGTCGGTTTTCACCCTGTTATAGCACACCAGATCCCAGACCGGGCCTGCTATCCACCGCGCATTGTCGCCCAAATCCTTATGCAGATAGAAACTGCCGTGAAAACCGTCGGGGTTATCCATCACCTCCTGAAGAATAAAAAATCTGGCAATACTTTCCGCATCAAGATATTCCTCCCATACGGCCGAAGTTTTGTCGGCTGAATATATGGCAGCATTAAGAGCCTTGAACTCATCGGTGAGCCATTTTAGCTGTGCGCCCGAAAGGTCCTCCGGCGAATGATATCTTATTGTCAGATTCCACCGGCTGTTCTCTGGAATCACAATCTGGCATTCATCTCTGTAATTATCGACCTCTACAAGCCAGCCACCTTTTATAAGCGCGGGGTCGGTCTCCTGGTCGTTTTGCTCATAAATATCGACCCGGTTCTCACCTATTCGTATTGTTTCAGTAAGAAAATACAACCCTATGTAATCACCGTTGAGCATCACTTCAACCGGCCGGAAATCAGGCGTCCAGGCCATGCCCATCAGCTTTCCGAGTTCCAGCCCGGCCACAGTATTTTCCGATGGCTTCAACAAGGCCCAGTGTTTGTTCGATGGCATGCCCATAACTGCTGTCTTCTTGCCGAGTTTGATTTTATACGGTTTTTTCGGGCCCTTCCACGAAGAATGACCTCTGCCACGTATCTGCATAGGCAGAGGTTCGGCTTCAGAGCCAAGAGGCTCCACATCTTCGTTGCCGAGCGGATCGAGCCAATACATCGCACCGATATATTCGGTCTTTGAAGTTACCGGCTGTCTGTCTTCCGTTTCTATATATAATACCGGGATTGTATTAGATAAGCTGGCAGACGGCGTTCCGCCAGGCTCCTCTTTCATGTCTTCGGTGCACGATACCGACAATACCATCACCAGACAACATAGCAGCAGGGCATAGTTTCTCATTATGAAAACTTATATTATAATTCAATACAATAAAGGACATGGCTCGACAAGGGAGAATCAACGGAAAGTTTCGGATGACTGAATACGCCGACCCTTTCCATGCCGATTTTCTGCATAACCCTCTCCGACGGACGATTAATTTCAGCTGTAAAAGAATAAAGCCGTCGGAGACCTCTGCTTTTTGCTATTTCCAGCACCTTTACGGCAGCTTCGGAAGCATAGCCCTGATTGTGATAATCGGCTGCAAGACGCCAGCCTATTTCAACTCCGGGAGTAAAATCAGCCTCAAAACCAATTTCGTGCAACCCGACATAACCAATGAAATCGCCTGTCGCTTTAAGCTCCACAGCATAAAGCCCCCAGCCATTTCTATCGAACTCCGACACAATGCGCCCATAAAATTCTTCTGTTTCGGCGAAACTCAATAGCGATGGAAAGTAGCGCATTACTCTCTCATCACGGTTCATATCAGCAAATAAAGCCAAATCCTCATGACGCCACATACGCAGACGCAGGCGCGCGGTTTCGGCTACACACTGTCCATTTTCCATTTATATAAAATTTTTAATAATACAACGCCTATTTCTGCCGTTATATTGTATGTCAGAAAACCTCCAATCACTCCATTATCCTTATAACGAGCATGAACTTAAGCAGCTTTCTTCCCGATAACGCAGGCGAATATCGCCACCTGCTGGCCGCGGCTTTCGAAATGGCGGAAAACGCAGGAAACATACATATGACATATTTCAGGAAGGCCGGTCTCGAAGAATCGACCAAGCTAAATGACAGCGATGTCGTAACGGTTGCCGACAAGGAATCTGAAGCCTTTATCCTCGATTATATCCGCCGGCAATTCCCCCGGCATGGCATTATCTCAGAAGAATCTGGCATGGACCATGAAGACAGTGAATGGCGCTGGATTATCGATCCTCTTGACGGAACCACAAACTTTGCCATGGGGCTACCGGCTTTTTGCGTTTCAATAGGCCTGGAGCACAACAGGGAAACAGTGCTTGGCGTTGTGTTTGCACCCTATCTGGGAGAATGCTTCTATGCTGTCAGAGGAATCGGAGCATGGCTCAACGGCAAGGCAATAAGATGTTCCGACAAGGCACAGGTGTCGAAGGCCGTTGTAGCCACAGGCATGCCCTATGACCGCAACGACAATCCCGACAACAATCTTTCTGAAATATGCAGAATGGCTCTATGCGTCCGTGGTATCCGCCGCATGGGCTCTGCTGCAATAGACCTATGCTATACCGGAGCCAGATTCTTCGACGCCTATTGGGAACTCAACCTGAATCTATGGGACATATCGGCAGGACAACTTATTGCTAAAGAAGCAGGCGTCATCGTCGAATCCATACGCACCGACAGAAACCACTCCATTCTCGCCTCAAATCCTCATATTCACGCGGCAATGCGCGAAATTCTGTATCGGAAATAACACCGGCATCACCTGCAATATGCCACAAGACAACAAGGAGCGCGCCCCTTCATCGGGACGCGCTCCTCGGTTTATATATGACGTGGAATCAGTCGAAGATGTGTTTGAGTTTGGAGAAGATTCGTCGGCTGTCGTCGGCGCTGGGCTTGATACCCGACTGACTACGCATAGCTTCAAACTCTGCCTTCTGGGCATCGGTGAGGTTTTCGGGGATATATACCATTATATTGATAAGCTCATCGCCGTTACCACCGTTTTCCTGGTCGGGAAGACCTTTGCCACGCAAACGCAGCACCTTGCCGGGCTGTGTTCCGGCCGGAACATTCAGACGGGCACGGCCGGTGATAGTGGGCACTTCGACAGCGCCGCCGAGGGCAGCCGTCGGAATATCAAGCATTAGGTTATATATCACGTCGGCTCCGTCGCGGATAAGCTCGGGGTGTTTTATCTCCTCTATCACCACAAGGAGGTCGCCGGGCACGCCGCCACCCTTGGGATAGTTGCCTTTGCCGCGCAGCGCGAAAGTCTGGCCTTCCTGGGCGCCGCCGGGAATAGTGAAGCTGACTTCGACGTCGCGTCTCTGCACGCCTTCGCCGTTGCAATAAGAGCAGCGCTCGGAAATGACCTTGCCGGTACCGTCGCAAGTAGGACATACCACTGTAGCTCCGCCAAAACCGAATTGGGCAAACTGATTATCCTGAACATGGCCCTGGCCGTGACAGGTCGAACAAGTGGCAAATGCCACACCATCTTTGGCACCGGTACCCTTGCAATGGTCGCAGGCCACAAATGTAGGCACTCGCAGAGTCTTGTCTACGCCCTTGGCAATATCCTCGAGCGTCAGTTTAACACGGATACGAAGATCGGAGCCGCGACGCTGACGACGCTGCTGGCGACGTCCGCCCGTTGCTCCGCCAAAGCCGCCGAAACCGCCGAATTCCTCGGCAAATCGACGCAGAATATCGTTGATATCCATGCCTCCGGCGCTGTAGAACCCTCCGGCACCTCCGCCGGGGAAGCCCTGCGGACCCATCGAGTGGCCGTACTGATTGTACATCTCGCGTTTTTTCTCATCGCTCAGTATATCGTACGCCTCGGCTGCTTCCTTGAATTTTTCTTCGGCAGCCTTGTCGCCCGGATTACGGTCGGGATGATACTGGAGGGCAAGCTTGCGGTATGCTTTTTTTATCTGGTCGGGTGTCGCATCGCGGCTCACACCCAGCACTTCATAATAATCTCGTTTTTCAGCCATAACAATCGCTTATTCGCCTACGGCCACCTTGGCGTGGCGCAGGACTTTATCGTTGAGCATATAGCCCTTCTGGGTTGTATCGATAACTT
This sequence comes from uncultured Porphyromonadaceae bacterium, assembly GCA_946553045.1. Lineage (GTDB taxonomy): Bacteria > Bacteroidota > Bacteroidia > Bacteroidales > Muribaculaceae > CAG-873. The sequence goes on from CAMNRO010000011.1 coordinate 43,765, forward strand.
TGCCCTTGAGCTCTTCGGAGGGTGCCGGAATAGTGGCAATGGCCTCGTGAAGATCTGGGTTGAAATCGGCTCCGTTGCTCTCCATTACCTTTACGCCCTGGCTTTCGAGGTACTTCATGAGCTTGTTGTATATCAGCACCATGCCCTCGCGCACGGCCTCGGCCGACGTGTCGGAAGCAGCTGCGTCGAGACCGCGTTCGAAATCATCGACTATGGGCAGAAAGCCAAGAAGCACTCGCTCGGCTGCATTCTTGAGAAGATCGGCTTTCTCGCGGGTCACACGCTTGCGGTAGTTGTCGAAATCAGCCATAAGGAAAAGATAGTCTTTCTTTTCTTTCTCTATGGCTGCACGGGCTTCGTCAAGCTCGTTCTGCAAACGGGCATTTTCATCGAGTTCGGCTTCGGCCACGTTATCGTCGGTCTCGTCTTCGTCGAGCACATCGAAAACTTCGGGCTCGTCCTTTATTTCTTCTGTCTTGGGAGCCGACTGGGGCTCGCCTTTCTTATGTTGGTCTTTGTTGCACATATTCGTTGGTAGTTATTCATTAATCCCTATACAAAAATGCGGCCAAAATTTGTTAAAAAGCCGCTTTCTCAAAAAGAATAACAAATTTTGGCTGCATATCGTTCAAGCTCAGAGGGTGTCTGCAAAAACTTCGCAGTCCGCGAAAGACGCGGCAGCCTCTTCTGCCATTTTGGCACTTCCGAATATTCCATAGACAGCAGCGCCCGAGCCCGACATGGATGCAAAAAGAGCACCGGCTGCATACATACGGTCCTTTACAGCTCCGATTTCCGGCCGCAAGGGGAAAACCGACGCCTCGAAGCCATTGACAAGAAGCGGCGACATACGCCAGTTCTCTACCGGCCCGCTCATAGCCGTAGCCAGAGATAAACCTGGCGCCAGAGGTGTCACTGCCACACCGGCATAGGCCTCTCGCGTAGAAACGGCTTCCGAACGAGGCTTCGCTATAAGCAGACCATATCCTTTGAGACCGCTTATATCGACAGGCTCGAGTATTTCACCTATGCCTGTGGCAAGAGCCGGGCGGTTATAGATAAAGAAAGGACAGTCTGCTCCGACTTTCAATGCAACCTCGGCCATTTCAGCCTCCGTCAGACCGAGGCTGAACAATTCATTGGCACCTTTGATTGCGAATGAGGCATCTGACGACCCTCCTCCCAGACCGGCACCCATGGGGATAATCTTTTTCAGATATACTTCCAGTGGCGGAAGGGCACGCCCAATATAAGCCTCAAGCGCTCTGAGTGCTTTCAGAACGAGGTTATTCTCCGCAGGGCAATCGCCAAAATCGTCTTCGGAGTGAAACACTATGCCCTCTCCGCTGCCGGGAATAAGCTCGAGAATATCGCACCAGCCTGCCGGCACCATAACCGTTGAAAGATTATGATAGCCGTCGGGGCGTCTGCCGGTCACACACAGACCGATATTTATCTTTGCATTTGGGAAGAGAATCATAAGCGCTGTTTAGAAATTAAGACGGAATCCAATCGAAGGGTTCCATGCATGGACCTTATAGTTTGCAGTAAAGGTCATATCCTTATCAAGCAAAAGGTCCTTGTATGTGCATGAAGCCCCGTCTTCGCCAAGACCGGCCACATAGAGGAGCGATGCATCGATGCTGAAATTACGCACGGGAGAGAACGAAAAGCCGACAGAGGGCTCGATTTTCGTCATACCCGGAGTTTCGGGATTATAGTGTGTCTTGCTCACGGGTGTGGTATCGACCATCATACCGGCACGGACCTGGAAACGGTTGGTGAGGTCGTACTGTGCGCCGAGATGGAAAGTCCATGAATTGCTGTAATTCTTTTCTATATACTGGTTGTACGGCGCCAGAGTCTCGCTAAGGAATTCGATGTCGAGGCTCTTGTATGCGCTCCAGCCGGTCCACTGTGCGTCGAACGCAAGGACAAGCTTCTCGAGCGGCTTGTATGCCACTCCGAGATTGAGAACAGCCGCAGCCGGCATAGAGGCCGTGAAATTGGCTTTGTCAAGAATACCAAGCTTGGATTCGAGAATCTGACGGGCCATTTCGTTGGCAAAACGCACCGAAGCATCGCCACATTTCACTTTCAAATTCATCTTGCTGCGGAAAGAGGCGCCTACCGTCCACTTGTCGCTTATATCCCACATCGCACCGACGTTCACGCCTACAGTAACGGCAGCCTTGCCTTTGAGATTGATTGAAGCGGGGGTATCGGAGAAGCGGTAGTCATTTCCGAGCAGCGCAAGCATGGCATTCATCGAATTTTCCGACACGAGACCCTTGTCGAGGTCGACATTGCCGAATGTAATCATTGCGCCGGCACCTACAGAAAGCGAAGGAAGAATACGCCACGCCAGTGTGGGCTGTATGGTAAACGCCTTCAATGCCACTCGCTGGTTAAGCACCGCACCGGGCCAGTTGTCGCCCCAGTTAATGCCGCTGCCATAGGGTGTGTAGAAGCTCACACCGGCCTTGAAGTTATCATACACGCTCATACCCAGATTGAAAGCCATTGGCGTAGAAGGGTCGTTGGCAGTTTTGTATGTCTTGTCTCCGATCTCAGCCGAACCGTGGGCAAAAATACCCGTCACACTACCCTGGAAATCGAGGGTCTTGTCGAGGAAGCCAAGTCCGGCAGGGTTGAATATCATGCTCTCGGCACCAAGCTTCATGGCGGTTCCGGTATGGCCCATACCATTTTGGCGGGCGCTTAATGTATTTATCTGATAGCCTTCAGCCGAAGCGGCGAAAGCGGCAACCGACAGTACTCCTGCCGTAATAATTCTTGAAACAGTCATATTTTATCTAACTATATTTATAGGTTTACCACCGAGGTAAGCCTTGATGTTTTCAATAGCAATGCCAAGGAGACGTTCGCGGGCCTCGACCGACGACCATGCGATATGCGGCGTTATGAAGCAGCGAGGCGCGGCAAGCAGCGGATTGTCGAAATGCGGGGGTTCATTATCGAGCACATCGACACCGGCCGCAAAAATGCGGCCCTGCACCAGCGCTTCGGCAAGATCGCGGGCATTCACAAGAGGACCGCGGCCTGTATTTATGAGAATCGACGACGGCTTCATCATGCCGAGACGACGAGCATCGACGAGCCCTGCCGTATCGGGTGTGAGGGGACAATGCAGACTCACCACGTCGCTTTCAGCAAAAAGAGTATCGAGGTCGGCCTTCACATATCCGTCGGGCAACTCAGCCTGCTCTTTTGAGGTATATACGGCAATCTTCATGCCCAGGGCGGAGGCAATCGCGGCTGTCGCCCGTCCTGTATTACCGAATCCGACCACTCCGAATGTCTTTCCGGCAAGCTCTTGCCAGTCCTGTATGCGGAATGTGAAGTCGCGGCACGCAGTCCACTGCCCGCGGCTCACGGCTGAAGCATATGTCTCCACACGGTTCACAATTGCAAGCAACAGCGCTATGGCATGCTGAGCGACAGACGCCGTGCTATAGGCCGGAATATTGGTAACCGTTATTCTCGCAGCTCTTGCCGCCTCAATATCCACGACATTGTATCCCGTTGCAAGGACACCGATATATTTCAAATCCGGCAGCTGCGCAATTGCAGCGGCATCTATCACGGTCTTGTTTGTAAGAGCCATCTGCGCGCCGCCGAGACGCGCCACCACATCTTCCGGTGCAGTCCGCTCCCATATAGTACAATCGCAAATGGCCGAAAGCGCGTTCCACCGGGCATCGGCAGCAGGTTCTACCTGATATAGTGTGGCGCCGTCAAGGCATACAAGTTTCATGTCGTTATGTAATCCTTTCATATAAGCACACACACCGCACGCCTCGCAAAAGAGAGCCGTGCGGTGCGGATATTTTATACTGATTATTTAATCAGATACTGCGACGAAATAGACTGGTTGCAGTGCACACGACGAATCGTATCGGCAAACAGACGTGCCACAGATATGATGGTGCATTTGCTGCAATCTTTCGTATAGGGAATCGAATTGGTGAAAATCATCTCAGTAAGAGCGCTGTCTTTGACACGCTGTGTAGCCGGGTCGCTCATGATGGCATGCGATGCCAGGGCGCGCACTGATTTGGCACCGTTTTCCATCATCAGGTCAGCAGCCTTGGTGATGGTGCCGGCGGTGTCTACCATATCGTCTACGAGAATCACGTTCTTATCCTTTACATCGCCGATAACGGTCATTTTGGCAACCACATTAGCCTTTGCACGCTGCTTGTGGCAGAGCACCAGAGGCACATCGAGGTACTTGGCATAATTGTTTGCACGCTTGGCTCCGCCTACGTCGGGTGTAGCGATTACCATATCGGGCAGCTTGAGACTCTGGATATAGGGAATGAATACCGAAGAGGCATAGAGGTGGTCTACGGGGATATTGAAGAAGCCCTGAATCTGGTCGGCGTGGAGGTCCATTGTAATCACACGTGTAGCGCCTGCTGTGACAAGCAAATCGGAAACGAGCTTGGCGGCAATAGACACACGAGGCTTGTCCTTGCGGTCCTGGCGTGCCCAGCCGAAATACGGCATTACGGCAATGACAGATTTCGCGGAGGCGCGTTTGGCGGCATCAATCATCAGAAGCAGCTCCATGAGGTTGTCGCAGTTGGGGAATGTAGACTGCACTATATAGACTTCGCAGCCACGCACCGACTCTTCGAATGAAACCTCGAACTCGCCGTCGGCGAAATGTTCAATCTTCATCGAGCCTAATTCTACACCGAGTTCTTTGCAGATTTCTTCGGCCATATATCTCGACTTAGTGCCGGAGAAAATCTTGAAAGGTGAAAGGGAAGTATCCATTGTGATTTATATGATATGATGGAATTTTATTTCTTTTTATCTGTTGCCGGACGTGCCGCACGCATCAGTTCAGGCCTCAAGGGCTTGATACGGTCAGAGGCTATTTTCCACACAGCGGCTCCATGAGCGGGCACATGCACCCTGAAAGGCTCTGTCGAAGCAAAAGCCATGGCGGCAGAACCGCCTTCAAGCAGATTGCGGGCCTTGGGGTCGACGCCTTCGGGCAAACCAAGAGTTGCAAACGCATGACGGGGAATAATCAGGTCTATATCGTCGTTGGAATCGCCGAAATTAACCACAACGACTATCGTCTCGTTGTCTTTATGACGCAGGAACGCAAAATGACGATGAGGATTAAGGCCCGGATTCTCAAGGTTTACATACATCAGATCGAAAAACGAGCCCTCCCGCAATGCAGCCTCGCTGTTGGCGAGGGTGAGTACGCGGCGATAAATCGAACGCAGCGACTTCTGCTGAGGAGAGAGAGTTCCTCGGCATGTGCCGTTTTTAAGCCAGCGGCGTACGGTTGCCACGCTCCAGTAATCGAAAATAGTAGTACGGCCGTCGAGTCCGCTGAAGCCTTCGGCATCCATGCCTGGTTCGCCAAGTTCCTGACCGAAATAAATCATGAACGGGCCGGTGGAGAAAAACGCGCTTACCACCAGCGACGGCACCACACGGGCGGCATCGCCGGCATAGAAAGGCGACGCAAAACGCTGTTCGTCGTGGTTCTCAAGGAAGTTGAGCATCTTATCGCCTATTCCTTCCACAGTCTGCCAGCAACCGGTGAGGCGGGCTGCCGAATGGTTGGACGTTTCGACCGCGCGCAGCGTATCGTAAAGATTCACTTTATCGTATAGATAGTCGAAACCGGCATAATCGAGATAAGGGCGGTAAAGATTGACGTCGTAGATTTCAGCGATGAACACTATCTCCGGCCAATGCTGCTTCACCTGCGGAATCGCCCAGTGCCAGAATTCAGCAGGAACCATATGCGCCATATCGCAACGGAAGCCGTCGATACCCTTCGAGGCCCAGAACCGCAGTATATGGAGCATCTTGAACCATGTATCGGGCACAGGGTCGAAATGGCACGAGCCATCGCCATAATCGATGCCATAGTTCAGTTTCACCGTCTCATACCAGTCGCACGAACCGGGAAATGCCGTAAAACAGTCATTACCCGACGCTTTTGCCGGAAACTCGACATAGGCGTCGGCCCCGGTTCCCAAATCTATATGCGGGGCAAACTGCTGACGGGTGATATAGTAGAAGTTATTATTCGGCGCAAAAAACATCTCATGATTGTCGCCCGTGCCGAAATCTTCGATACCGGCAGGCTTTGCGTCGGAGTGATACTGACGCGCCACATGATTCGGCACAAAATCGATTATCACCTTCAGGCCGGCCTCATGTGTACGGTCTACAAGAGCCTCGAATTCGGCCATGCGCTGCGGCACATCGACCGCAAGGTCGGGGTCTATATCATAATAATCGCATATCGCATAGGGGCTTCCGGCCTTTCCTTTTACTATATGCGGATTCTGCCCCGGAATGCCATAGGCAGTATAGTCAGCATCGTGCGCATGTTCGATAATACCGGTGTACCACACATGTGTGGCGCCGAGGTTCTTTATTGCGCCGAGAATCGTAGAATCAATATCGTTGAGTTTTCCGGAACCGTTCTGCTCCAGCGTTCCGCCGACAACAGGGGTGGCACAATAATTGGTGAACAACCGGGGTAACAACTGATAGATTATCGGCTTCTGATGTGTCATAAATAGTATTTTCAGGATGGCAGGCCACTGATTGACGGAGCTTGTCCGGCCGGATTCCACAACCCTGCTTTTTTAAGTTCTGCGCGCGTATGGATATATCCGCTCACGAAAAGATTTTTTACATGTTTCAGATCGAAGACGGCATAATCGGCAATTTCGGGTGTCTGCACCGACACATCGCACATCGCCATATCTTCGGCCTGATTGGCCTTGGCCATAAGGTTGTATGTGCGCAACGCCACATCGACAATAGACGTAAACCGCTTCTTCGGTCTCAGCGGGCTCACATTTATGCCTATCAGCGTATCGCATTTATCACGGAGCATCCATGCCGGATGATTGCGAAGCACCCCTCCGTCCACGTAGTTCACGCCGTCTATCTCCACTGGTTTGAACACAATTGGAATAGAGCATGAGGCAACCAGACGGGGTCCGATTTCACCGGTATGGAAAGCCACCGGACATGCAGAATCGAGGTCGGTGGCTCCGATATATACAGGAATACGCAAATCCTCGAGGCGTTTGGGGCCTCCGAGAGCGCGCACAATAAAACGGGCGAATTTATCAAGCTTGAAAATGCCACACTGCCCTATGCTGAGTTCGGTAAAATCCCGAAAACTTGTTTTGGCAAAAAGTGTTGCAATATTCATGGGTGTCAGCCCTCCGGCATACAGCACGGCTGCTACCGAACCGGCGCTCACCCCGGCAATGACATCAGGATGAAGCCCTGATTCCTCAATGGCCATCAAGGCTCCGGCATGGGCGAAACCGCGCGCGCCGCCCCCGCTGAGGGCTACGCCAAGACGGTATTTTTTATGTTCTCCTTTGTCCATGGCCTTCGCTTTCCGAATGCAAAATTAATCAGAATTAAGCGCACCGCCAAATATTTTTGAGGGAGTAGCTCAGTTTGTTTTTAGAAAGCCGGCTGTAGATTCTATGGCCCGGCTGAACGCCGTCGGTTGACCTTTTACAGTAATAAACAGATGGACAGCACCGTCAAACACCTCCCGACGCACATGCACGCCTGACTTTTTGAGGATTTGAAACATATCCTCGCCCTGAGCACAAAGAATGTCGCGCTCTGCGTTTATAATAAGGGTCGGAGGCAACAGAGCCAGCCTGGCCTCATCTGCGCACAAAGGCGATATCAGAGGTGTTTCAGGATTGCGATTCCCCACATAGGCACGGTTGAAAGCCTCCATAATCGTGCCGTCAAGACCATAACCTACGCTATATTCTTTCCATGAAGGGCTACCGTCATTCCACGCCCTCAGAACCGGGTAAAACAGAACAAGCGACTTGAGCGAGACAGGGCCAGGCACTTCTGTAAGTTTCAGAGCCGTGGCTATTGCAAGATTGCCACCGGCGCTATCACCGCCAATTGATACAGCCGCCGTATCCAGCCGATATCTGTCGGCATTGTCGCATATGAACGACAGTGCGTCCAGGCAACAGTCAAGGGCTGCCGGGTAGGGATATTCCGGCGCAAGGGGATATTCAACAGCAAGAACTGCCATACCGGCCTCCAATGCAAGAGCGGCGCAAAAGGAAGAACAGCTGTTGATACTTCCGAAGCACCACCCTCCCCCATGCAGGTAGACCAGCACAGGCATATGACCGGTTCCACAAATCTCAGGACTATATAAGCGGTATTTTCCATCTATATCTATAGCGGCAACCCCCTCCGGAAGTATCGGAGCCGCATTGCGCGAAGCTCTTACCCCTTCAAGCAGAGAGGTATTCCCCAAGATAGCCTCCCGAACGGCATATTCCTGCTGTGCCTGAAGGTTTTCAGGCATTTTTGCAATGAATTCGTCGGCCTCCTGCCTCATGGACTGCCCAAGGGCAATAATATTTACCATAGAGGCCAATAATGTGACAAAAACTTTTCTCATCAGACATTTTTTTGCAAAGATAGCGATTTACCGCTTACTGCAAAGTCGCAGAAAAATTGTAACTTTGCATGCAAATACGGCGCAAGAAGTTGTAAAAAATAATTCTGCAGAGCATTAGTATGCTTACATCTTCTGTCGAATCCGTTCTTGGAGTTTGTTTAATATCCACATAGGTTTCCACACATAAGATTCACTTGACAAGACTTTTACACATGTAGTATCATCCTGCTCTAACGAGCTTTTTAAAACTTTTACATATTAATCACTCTCAATCCTGCGCAGGGTTCACTGCGCAGGGCAGTCATAGCGACGCAACTGCGAAAACTCATAAAATCAAAACACAAGATATATGCTAACAACAGGAAAACTTGGATTCTGGGGTCTTACAGCCCTCGTTTTCGGGCTTATGGTAGGTGTCGGAATCTACAATCTTCCCCAGAACATGGCAGCTGCCGCCTCGCCAGTATCCGTATTTCTCGCATGGATAATTACAGCCGCCGGCATTCTGCCGCTGGTTCTGGCCTTCAAATGGCTCAGCGACAGATATCCGCAATACAATGCCGGCATCTACCAGTATGCACAGGCGGGATTCGGAAATTATATAGGATTCAACATCGCATGGGGCTACTGGCTCTGCACTGCATTCTCGAATGTTGCCTACGGCGTAATGCTCAACGACTCGTTCGGCGCATTTTTTCCTGCCCTGCTCAATCACGGCTGGGAGACCGTCGTCTTTGGCTCCGCTCTGATCTGGCTGATGTATTTTATCGTCGCCCGAGGACTTAAGACAGCCAAAGTCATCAACACGCTTCTGGCAGTGGTGAAAGTGGTTATGCTCATATTTATAATCATAGCCTTCGTTCTCCTGTTCAAAATCGATACGTTCTGCTACGACCTCTCTGAGTTCTCCGAATCGGCCGGGCCCGTCGGCGAGCAGATAAAGTCGACCATGATGGTCACACTATTCTGCTTTTTCGGAGTAGAAGGTGCTGTAATGATGTCGGCCAGAGCAAAAAAAGCTTCAGATGTCGGAAAAGCCGGAATTGCCGGATTCGGCATATCTCTGGTTCTGTATATGGCTGTATCTCTGCTGTGCTACGGTTTGCTGAGCAGAGCTGCCCTCGCAGAGCTTCCCGACCCCTCGATAGCATACATTCTCAAAGAAACATGTGGAGCATGGGCATACTGGTTTGTGATAGGCGCCGTGATTGTCTCCCTCCTCGGCGGCTGGGTTGCATGGACGCTCGTTGTCGCGCAGGTGCCTTACGAAGCGGCCCTGGTCGGTATCCTGCCTCCGTCATTCAAAAAGACCAACGACAAAGGCATGCCGACATTCGGGCTTGTCGCCTCAAGCATTGTGATGGAGCTATTCCTGCTTCTGGTTGTAACGGCCGACGACGTATATCTTGCCGCCCTCCATATCACAGGGCTTATGGTAATACCGTGTTATCTTTTCACCGGCCTCTTCCTTCTCAAGAAAGCCGACAGCCTGCGAATTAAAACCATAGCGGCCATCACCACCGCTTTTTGCCTGTGGATGGCCTATGCCGGAGGGCTGCTCGGTATGTTCATGACCTCCGTATTTTATCTTACCGGAATCGGGTTCTATATAAAAGCCCGCAAGAGTGTCACAGACCAGTCTCACACTATCTTTACAAAGAAAGAAAAATGGCTGCTCTACGCCCTCGTCATAGCCTCTGCCGTCACTTTGGTTATACTATACAAGCAATTCACATAAAATCTGCGACCCGGCTCTTGCCTAATTCGACACTGTGCGATATTCCTGAGGCGTTACACCTGTCATTTTCTTGAATACCCGCGTGAGATGATGCGGGTATCTGAAACCAAGCTCATAGGCTATCGCTGTTATGTTCTTGTCTTTTTCGGAAAGAAGAATTTTGGCAAGCTCAATCACATGGCTCTGAATATACTCCTGGGCTGTCTTTCCGGTCTCACGCTTGATGAGGTCACTGAAATAATTGGCCGACAGACACATTTCGCTTGCGCACGACTGCACGGTCGGGATTCCGCATTCGCTCTGGCGGTCATTGTCGAAATAATCTCGCAGATATGAGTCCAGACGGCTTATAACACTGTGGTTATACACCTCGCGAGTAATAAACTGGCGTTCATAGAACCTTTCGCAATGATCGAGCATCGTTTCTATACGCGAACATACAATTTTCTTGGTATGCTTGTCTATGCACAACTCGAGTTCGGCCTTGATATCTCTGAAACAGCCAAGAATAATGCTTTTTTCCTTGTCCGACATATGGAGCGCCTCATTTGAGTCGTATGAGAAAAAGGAATATCCGCCTATCAGCCGCGCCAATGGAGTGCCATACATAAAATCGGGGTGTATCAGAAGAATCTGACCTTTATATAAAGGGGTATCCATATCACGACCGCCAATACCTATTACCTGTCCCGGCGATACAAACAGCAACGTGCCGGCCTGATAATCGTATCTGCTGCGGCCGTATTTCATTTCACCACATTCAAGTTCCTTATACATAACACAATAAAGATTGGTCTGTATAAGACCTCCTGGATATGGGCCATAATCGGCAAAATCAGCTATACTCACCAGCGGATGCATAACATCGACACCGAAAAACCGACAGTAATCCGCCACGCTCTCAAGATTGTATTTCTTTTCCATATTCTGCAAATATAATCATTATAATCCACATCGCGAGATACTACTGCAATGATAGTGGATTATGGTTATAACATCGTTGATTTGTCTATTTAATCAGGGAATATACCATTTTAATTTTGCAGCGTCTAACCAAACTATATAATGTGAAATTAAAATACTCAATAATTGCAATAATGGCTTTAACAGCTTCATTCACTACAACGGCACAGCAATTCGAACAACCGTATCCAATCGGCGACGCCATGACCGGCAATCCCAATTTCACAGGAACCGCCTATCTCAGTCCGCTTTCGGAAGCAGAAGGACTCAATGTGCCGATGTTCAACGTCACATTCGAACCGGCATGCCGCAACTTCTGGCATCGCCATTCGGGAGGGCAGATACTTATCGCGACCGCCGGAACAGGCTATTATCAGGAAAAAGGCAAACCGGCACGCCGTCTTTTCCCGGGCGACATCGTTGAAATCGCACCAGACGTCGAGCACTGGCATGGAGCGGCTCCCGACAGCTGGTTCGCTCATATAACCATTGAATGCAATCCGGGAAACAACGAAGTAACATGGCTGACGCCTGTCGAAGACAATGAATATATCCAGTCCACCGAGGCTGCCTCCGAAAAATATGCCCTGGACAACAAGGTGCTGTCTCCGCGACAGCAGGCCATAGTCGCTATCGGCTCATGCGCCGGACGCGGCGACCTTGCTCTTCTGGGAAATGCTCTTGAGGAAGGGCTCGCAGCCGGAATGACAGTGAACGAGATAAAGGAAATTCTCATACAGACCTACGCCTATGCCGGATTTCCACGCTCGCTGCGTGCGTTGGAGACATTCATGTCCGTACTCGACCGGCGCCGTGAAGCCGGAATCGAAGACACTCCCGGCCCCGAGTCCACCGCAGTAAACGATATGACAGATGCAGCCAAATACGCCCTTGGCCGAAAGAATCTGGCCGAACTTTCAGGTATTCCGGCAGACGCCCCCGCAGTCGGATTTGCAAAATTCGCCCCCGTGATTGAAAAATTCCTGAAAGAGCACCTCTTCGCCGATATATTCGCCCGCGACCTGCTTTCATGGCAAGACAGGGAGCTGGCCACAGTATCGATTATCGTCGGTGTCGGCGGTGTCGAACCAATGGCAGCCTCACATATGGCCATATGCCTCCATCAAGGCCTGACAACAGACCAACTTACTGCCCTGCTGAACATAGTCGAGAACACACTCGGACCAAAATACTCCGAGCCATTGCGTCCGACCGTCGAGAATATGAAGAAAAGCTGATAGCTCTAAGGTATAAATTATGACTGAAAAAGAATTTTTACAATACGCCTCGGGCGGGAACACTATTAAGGCCGGCTCTGCCGAACATGCCGTGATGCACGCTCTCAGCCAACAGGCCTTGATGATAACAACTCGGATAAACGGCTCCTATCATAAACCCGACGAAATCCGCCAACTCATGTCGGAACTTACAGGCCGCCAACTTGATGACAGCTTCGGCATGTTCCCGCCATTCTACACCGACTGCGGCCGCAACATATCAATCGGAAAACGCACTTTCATAAATATGGGGTGCACATTCCAGGACTGGGGCGGCATAGAAATCGGCGACGACTGCCTGATAGGTCATAACTGCACGATATGCACAGTCAACCACTCACAGAATCCCTACAACAGAGGCGACATGGCATGCTCTCCCGTCAAAATCGGTAACCGCGTATGGATTGGCGCCAATGTCACCATTCTGCCCGGAGTATCTGTAGGTGACGGCGCGATAATAGCCGCCGGAGCCGTCGTCAATAAGAATGTAGAACCCGACACCATCGCCGGCGGCGTTCCGGCACGAACCATCAAGAAAATCGCCTATTGAAAATATGGAAAAACTCACTCTTACAACCAAATGGGATAAGACATTCCCTAAAAGCGACAGCGTGGAACACTGCAAAGTGACATTTCCCAACCGCTACGGTATAACACTGGCAGCCGACATGTACAGACCGAAAGAAACGGGAAAACCACTTCCGGCTATAGCCGTTTGCGGACCTTTCGGAGCTGTCAAGGAGCAGGCTGCGGGCCTCTATGCGCAAAAGATGGCCGAACGCGGCTTCATAACACTGGCATTTGACCCGTCGTTTACGGGAGAGAGCGGAGGCCAGCCCCGCTATATGACTTCGCCCGACATAAACACAGAAGATTTCTGTGCCGCCGTAGACTTTCTTGTCACACGCCCTGATGTGAATCCCGAAGCTGTCGGCATCATAGGCATATGCGGCTGGGGAGGCCTCGCCATCAACGCAGCAGCCGCCGACCCAAGAATCAAAGCCACAGTAGCGTCTACGATGTACGACATGAGCCGAGTTACTGCCAACGGATATTTCGACGCCGCTGACAGCCCCGAGGCCCGCAACGAAATGCGGCGCTCACTCGCAGCCAGGCGCACAGAAGATTTCCGTATCGGAACGCCCGCACTCGGAGGAGGTGTTCCCGATGAATTGCCGTCGGATGCACCTCAGTTCCTCAAAGATTACTTCGATTATTACAAAACCGAACGGGGCTATCACCCGCGTTCACTCAATTCAAACGGAGGACGCAATGCAACCTCGGCCATTCCATGGATAAACTTTCCACTGATGAGCCGCGCTTCCGAAATCGAGAATGCAGTCATGATAATACACGGCGAAAAGGCACATTCCTTTTACTTCGGCAGCGACGCATACAAAAAACTCACCATAACACCGGGAGCGTGCAACAATAAATTATTCATGGTCATACCGGGAGCCAATCACACTGACCTCTACGACCGAACCGACATAATCCCCTTTGCCGCCATAGAAACATTCTTTGACGAGCACCTAAATCAAAAATAGGCGACAGAACCGAGCCCGGCTGTAAATGCCGATACGGATCGCGGCTGACTCTGGAAACGATAGCCGATGCTACCTCTGACAGCAAATCGATTGGTCAGACGCCAGCTGAGAGCAATGTCGCAGTCCGCTTCGAACGCATACCGTCCGGCGCAGTAGCCAGGTGTTCTCTGAAGGCGCACTGCACCAAACTGCGCAGATGGCTCAAGGGCAAGACAATCAACAGGCAATACAAAATGACCCATCACTCCGGCTGTGGCGCCATAGGTATTAAACGGCTCTGCCATCATTCCTTGATTCTTTACGGGCGACGACGATGTCCTCAGCGACATAACGGCGCCCCAATGTTCTGCTATAGGCAGCTGACCGCGAAAAACAATACCGAAGCCGGTGCACACCTCTTCGCCGGGAGTGTAGATAGCTTCACTCATCACGGCAAAACCAGGCCTGAAATTATTATAGCAGGAAAGAGGGCGACCGTTTCTATGAAAAATACGGCGGGTAAGCCAATAACACATCTCGGCGGAAGCTATGCCGACTGCAGCGCCCCATACGACATCGGAGCCATAATGACGCCTCGCCCTTATGCGCTGCAATCCGACTGCCGAGGCAAGAGTCTGAGCGCCGACACTCCACCACGGAGAATATCGGTATAATTCGCGCGACACGACCGATGAGGCGGCAAAAGCCCATGAAGTGTGCCGCGACGGAAAAGAGTTGTTACCGCTCCAGTCGGGGCGCATTTCATGCACCGCACCCTTCAGCAACTCGGTAAATGCCGCATTCACAGCCATCGACGAAGCTGCTGCCGCAACAATCTCCGACGGCTTCCGCTCTTTTTGCGACACGCTGTCTGGCTCGTACGCATAAGCGCCACAAGGCAAAAGCACAACAACTGCTGCTATTATATATCTTATAACTTGCTTTATCACCATCGTCCTGCAAAGTTAGGATTTTTCTGTATTAAAAGCACATTATGAGACAGCTTCCAGCACCCTCAAAGAGCACAATAACGTTTTTTGACATTCCGGCAAATTGGAAGTATGGTATTTTTTTAGTAATTTTGCGCAAAACATGCGCATATTATGACCCGCAAATGGAACTATCCCACGATGTCGTCTGAAGAGCAGCGACTCGGCGCCGAACTTGCACGGCGCTTTGCAAACTGTGCGCCTATAGCCGACCTCCTGGTGCAACGTGGCATTACTACCATCGCTGCCGCCGAACAGTTCTTCCACCCCTCGCTTCGCGACCTTCACGACCCCTTCCTGATGCAGGATATGGATAAAGCCGTGGAGCGCCTAAACCGCGCGATGGGATCTAAGGAAAAAATAATGGTCTATGGCGACTACGACGTCGACGGCACAACAGCCGTCGCTCTTGTCTACCGCTATCTCCAGAATTTCTACTCCGAGCTCGATTATTATATCCCGACTCGATACGACGAAGGCTACGGCATATCACGCAAAAGCATTGACTATGTAGCCGAGCAGGGTGTGACACTCGTCATAATACTCGACTGCGGAATCAAGGCTATCGACGAAATCAAATATGCAGCAGAACGAGGCATCGACTTCATTATCTGCGACCACCATGTGCCTGACGATGAACTGCCGCCGGCCGTAGCAATTCTCAACCCCAAGCTCGAAAGTTCAACCTACCCCTGCCCTCATCTGTCGGGCTGCGGTGTGGGCTATAAATTCATGCAGGCCTTCTCGATAAGCAACGGCATACCTACAGCCGAACTCGAGAGCATGCTCGACCTTGTGGCCGTGAGCATTGCCGCCGACATCGTGCCGATGATCGACGAAAACCGCACCATGGCATACATGGGTCTTAAGCGTCTGAACACCAACCCCAACCTCGGGTTGCGCGCCATTATCCGAACCTGCGGCCTCGGCGGCAAAGAAATCAGCATCAGCGATGTGGTATTCAAAATAGGCCCGCGTATCAACGCATCGGGGCGCATGCAGAGCGGCAGCGAAGCCGTCGAGCTTCTTGTTGCCCGCGACACCAAGGAAGCCGCCCGCAAAAGCCTTGAGATAGACCAGTATAATAAAGACCGCAAGGAGCTCGACAAACGAATCACCGAAGAGGCCAACACTATCCTCGACTCCCGCGGCGAAACGCACTCGCCCAAGAAGTCTATTGTCATCTACAACAAGGACTGGCACAAGGGCATTATCGGAATTGTAGCCTCACGCCTCACCGAGCTATACTACAAACCTTCGGTTGTCCTTACTTTCTCTAACGGCCTGGCGACGGGCTCGTCGCGCTCTGTGCAGGGCTTCGACATCTACAAAGCCGTCGAATCCACGCGCGACCTCCTCGAAAACTTCGGAGGCCATGCATATGCCGTCGGCCTCTCTATGAAAGAGGAAAACATACCGGAGTTTACACGGCGCTTCGAGGAATATGTGGCGGCAAACATACTGCCCGAGCAGCTCACGCCCCAGATAGACATCGACGCATTCCTCACGTTCTCGGACATCACGCCAGAACTCGTGTCCACTCTTCGCCTCTTCAACCCCTACGGTCCAGGCAACCGAAAGCCGACATTCTGCACGCGCCGCGTCAAAGACTTCGGCACAAGCAAACTTGTAGGCCGCAATCTCGAGCACATCAAGCTCGAACTCGTCGACGACACTTCGGGCCGGGTTGTCAATGGCATAGCCTTCAATATGGCATCATACTTCGACCATATCCACTCGGGCAAGCCATTCAACATCTGCTATACAATCGAGGAAAACCAGCATCAGAACGCCACTTCGTGCGTACAGTTGCTCGTCAAACAAATACGCGCCGACCTCGAATAGGCCATCATGGAACCTTACGGCTACTACGATTTCTCCGACGAAGAATACTTCGACGAAGCTCTTGCCGCTTTTGAGCCCGACGACGGCTACGGCGAACCCGACCTTCACGACATATTGCGCCGATACTGGGGTTACGACAATTTCCGCCCCCTCCAGCTCGAAATATCGCAGAGCGTGCTCGACGGCAACGACACCATCGGCCTGCTGCCGACCGGAGGCGGCAAATCGTTGACATTTCAGGTGCCGGCAATGGCGCTCGACGGCCTGACGGTAGTGGTCTCACCACTGATTTCGCTGATGAAAGACCAGGTCGACAACCTGCGTCAGCGCCGCATACCGGCCGCATACCTCGGCGCCGGCATGTCGCGTTCCGAAGCCGATTATACCTACGAACGCCTGCGCCAGGGCAAGCTGAAACTGCTCTATCTCGCTCCCGAACGCCTTGCCCGCGAAAGTTTTGTATCGCGCATGCGGGGGTGGGATGTGCGTCTGCTCGTGGTCGATGAAGCACATTGCATATCGCAGTGGGGCTACGACTTCCGACCGTCATATCTGAATCTCAGCGCGCTCCGCGAAGTATTTCCCGGAGTGCCGACTCTCGCCCTCACGGCCTCGGCCACACCGGACGTCGTAAAAGACATAGCCGATAAACTCGGCATGCGCTCGCCGGCCATATTCTCGAAAAGCTTCTCGCGCCACAACATATCGTTTCTGGTGCGCATGACCGACGAAAAAAATTCAAAACTCATCACCATACTCAACAGCACCAGGGGTTCAGCCATCGTCTACGTCCGCTCGCGCAAACGCGCCCGCGAGACAGCCGAAATACTTTGCAACGCCGGTATCAAAGCCTCGTTCTACCACGCCGGACTCGAAATGCACGAGAAAAACGAGCGCCAGGAGTCATGGCAACGCGGCGAGACACGCGTCATTGTCGCAACCACAGCCTTCGGCATGGGCATCGACAAACCCGACGTCAGGCTGGTGGTGCATATCGACATTCCTTCTACCCTGGAGGAATACTATCAGGAGGCCGGACGTGCCGGCCGCGACGGAGAGCACTCAATAGCCGTCATCCTTGCGTCGCCACGCGACAAAGGCGTATTTGCAAAACGTCTGAACGAGGCATTCCCCGAGCGCGAATTCATAAACCACGTCTACGACGAAATCTGCCGCTTCCTCGACATCACGATGGGCGAAGGTTTCGGCCTGATGTTCGATTTCAACCCCGAGGTGATGTGCGAGCGCTATAAACTGCCTCTGCGCCACACTCTCGGAGCCATCTCCATTCTCAGCCGAGCTGGCTATTTCGAATATATCGAGGAAACCGACACCGCCAGCCGCCTGATGTTCACATGCAGCCGCCATGAGCTATACGACCTCGACACCGACGCCCGCACCGACGAGATACTACAGACCGTAATGCGCACATACCCCGGACTTTTCGCCGATTTCGTCTTTATCGACGAAGTTGCCATAGCCCGCAAATGCTCCGTCACACCCGACGACGTATATCAGACTCTGATACAGCTTCGCCGGCAGCATGTGGTAAACTTCATACCGAAAAAGCGCACGCCATATCTCTACATGAGCATGAACCGCCGCAAATCGAGCGAGATAACTCTTCCCCGCGAGGTCTACGCTTATCGGCGCGAAGCAATGGCCCGACGCCTCGAAGCCATGAAGGATTTCGTATTCGAGAGCGGGTCGTGCCGCGTAAACCGCATGCTCCGCTATTTTGGCGAAACGCCGGCTGAACCCTGCGGAAAATGCGACGTCTGCCGGGCCTCGACACCGCCAGCACCATTCAATCCCGAGGAGTTCGACAGCAGACTCGACGATTTTTTCGCCATGATTGCCCCCGAAACACGCCTCGACCTCCGCTCCATAAAGCCCTACTATCCCCGCCACACAGCCGAAGTAGCCGCCCGCGTACGCCTCCTCGCAACCCGCGGCCAACTCAAAATCGAAGGTCCCTACATCTCAAAACCTTAAAGCAATTATAATTTTGGAATCAATAGATAAGAAAAACAAAGTAATCGTTCCGTTTACGTATTATTCAAGCGATACTGACAAACGTGTATTAATTCCATTTATTAGAAACGGGAAAATAGGCTTTGCCGATAGAGAGGGCAATATTGTTATTAATCCGGTGTATGATTTTTATATTGATGAATTCCTATTTGAATCATCACTCATAAGGGTCGGCCTCTACTCGTACGCCGTATTTGAAAGAAAAACCGGTGATCCAAAAGTTTACACGCGTAAAATTTTCGGATTAATAAATTCAAAAGGCGAATTAATTATTCCAGTTGAGTATGAAGGAATCTCAGCACCGATTTTCTCAAGCAGATACACTGTCCGCTCTCAATCCAAAGGCTATGCAGTTATGGATTGTAACGGAAATATAATAGTTCCTTTTGGAAAATATGGCTATATCGACGGTTTTGATTCCGGTGTTGCCCGGATCAAGATAGGCAATTCTTCAAACGGCCTCAGGAACGCAGATTGCAAATGGGGTATTATAGATGAGGCCGGAAATGAAGTTTTACCACCGATTTATAGTAATATCTGGAATTTCTATGACAAATGCCGTCAATTTACTCGAGTAGAAAAAGATGAAGAAACGTATGAATTCCATTTGTTCGATCAAGAACTCAGACCAGCCGGATATGCACATCAAAAGGAATTAGAATTTGAGCGAGAAATGGAGAACTATCATGCATGTCGTGAATATCATGAGAACCAGACCTATGAGCAATTCAATGGCACTTATGCACAAGACGTCGCCGGGCTCAGTGATCAGACTATAAATGATGCATTCGATGGAGACCCTGATGCTTATTGGAATATTGATTAGCCGGCAGTCGCAGTAGATTTCTATTCCATAATTTTCATGGATAATTTGTTACGGAAATACTAAATAGGACGAATCGACATTATAAATAAATTCTTTAGCTCTGTGTCGGCAATAGAAATGAACAAGGATAAACCAAAATATTATCTCTATATAGATGAATGTGGAGATCATCAGTTGGAAAAATTCAATCCTAATTTTCCAATATTTACATTATGTGGCGTTTTGGTTCCTGAATGTAAACTTGAACCGTTGGAAAGCGCTGTCAACTGTTTAAAACGCGAGTTTTTCAATGATGAAAGTGTAATAATCCATTCACGTGACATTCGAAAACAAGAAAAGAATTATTCAATTTTACAATATCCAGAAATACGAAACAGCTTCTATAAAAATATCAATCTTATACTTGGCCAATCTGACGTTTATGTTATCGTTTGCTGTTCGATATTAAAAGAGCCTTTTGTAGAAAAATTCAGCAGAGGTGAAGATGTATATGGTCTATCCCTCAAATACCTGATTGAGCGAGCTGTATTCTGTATGGATGATATGGTTGATAACGGAATTCTTGATATTTATATTGAGCGCCGAGGAGTTAGACAAGACCGGGCTCTACTAAGTTATTATAACCGTTTAAGAGCCACCGGAACAAAATGGGTAACTGCCGAGCGATTGGTTTCAAGAATGGGCAGATTTATTTTCAGCTACAAGAAAGATAATATTATTGGCTTGCAACTTGCTGATTTGATAGCATACCCCATAACACGACATGTCCTTGACCCTAACGCTGCAAATCCGGCTTATGAGGTAATTCGCGATAAGATATACTCTTATAAGGGAGCCGTTTTAGGTTTGAAAATAATACCCCACTGAAAGTAAAAAGGGAAGCCGTCTGACCTCCCTTCCAATCGGTATACCCCGATTTCTAAAATCGTTGCTTGAGCCCCGAAGTATTTCTTTGACAAGGGGGAAACTAAGACCCCTTTTTTATAGTGCAAATATAGGAATATTTGTCCAAACTACAAAATCTCAACATAATAAAACTATGAAATGTTCATTCGAAAAATTCCGATAAGAAGTGCAACGGGCATTTTCTCACTCCTCCTCAGGGG